>JBEKUJ010000007.1:0-206048 GCA_049515135.1 Spirochaetia bacterium | reverse complement strand
AAATCTGAATGGAACTGCCGAGTCGTTATGGGATTGATGCGTTGGGGAAGACAGGCGGATAGATTGCACCCCATGGAGGAAAAGAGAAGTGGGCAAAAGCATTCTAGTAATCGATGACGAGACGTTGATCCTGGACGCCATCAAGACCATTTTCGAGGATATGGGATATTCCGTGCAAACCACTCCGGATCCCGTCCAAGGCACGGAGAAAGCGATACAGAACGAGTATGACCTTATCCTCACCGACGTCCGCATGCCCGTCCGCAACGGGGCGGAAATCACCGAAGCGATTATTGCGAACAGGCCGGCGGCGCGTATCCTGGTCATGCAGAGGGCGATGTCTGCGGGCGCCATCGGGCTGCTCAAGAAACCTTTTGAAATTGCCAAGATCCTCGATTTCCTGAAATAGGATGCGTGCCGCCATGCCCGGGAACGAAGAGCATATTCTGGACAACCTGATCCAAGGCTCAGAGGCACTTCTCCGCGACATCGTCACGATCGGAGTGCCGGGCGGGATTGAGCGTGATATCGAGGAGCAGGAGGCTACGTCGCTGGAGACGCTCGCGGAACCGGCATAGCAAAGGCTGACGAGGTGCGGTGCTCGTTCGCTATCGGAACAACCGAGGATGAATATGGACAATAGTTATTCCCTCCAGGGTGAACGGAGATATCAGAGTATATTTGAGCATTCCACGGTTTCATTGTGGGAAGAGGATATCTCACGCTTACGATCGAGGGTGAATGGGCTAGTCTCCCGAGGCATCACGGACCTACGCAGCTACCTGGTCGAGCACCCCGAATTCGTGCGTGAGGCGGTTCGCTCCATTCAGGTGATCGACGTAAACAAGGCTACCCTTCGTCTCTACGAGGCTGAACGAAAGGAGCAATTGCTCGGTCCTCTGAAGATCGCCTTGGACGAACAGGCCGTGGAATCCTTTCGTGAGATGATCATCGCACTCGTTGAGGGACGTCGGGAGATCGAGACCGAATCCACCGCCCAGAGCCTTCGCGGCAAGAAGCTCTCCCTGATCACTAAGTCCTATCTCCCCGCCGAGACTGACGCGTACCCATACATGCTGGTAAACGTCATCGACATCACTGATCGCAAACTCGCGGACGCTCAGGTGCGTCGGCTTACGAAACGGATCGAGTTCATCCTCGGGGCGACGAAGACAGGCCTGGACATCATCGATGTCGAGTACAACCTGCGCTACGTGGACCCGGAATGGCAGAAGGTGTACGGCGACCCGACGGGCAGGAAGTGTTATGAGTACTTCGCGGGCACGAAAGACTCTTGCCCTGGGTGCGGCCTGCCCAGGGCGTTCCGGACGAAGACCGCGGTCATCACGGAAGAGGTTCTTCCCAGGGAAGGCAACAGACCGATCCAGGTTATGACCATCCCCTACCAGGATGAGAATGGCGAGTGGCTTGCCGCCGAGGTCAACGTTGACATTTCCGAACGAAAACGCGCCGAGGAAAGCAACCTCCGACTTGCCACGCTTGTTGAATCCTCCGACGACGCGATCGTAGGACTGGACTGGGATCGAAAAATCACGGTCTGGAACAAGGGAGCGGAGAGAATATACGGGTACACCGCCGAAGAGATCGTGGGACAGCCGACATCGCTCTTGATTCCCCCCGCGCTTGAAGGCGAGGCTGCTTTCATCCGAGAGCGTCTCAGCCGGGGGGAACGCGTTGAGCATTTCGAAACGATTCGCAGACGCAAAGACGGTGCTTTGATCAACGTATCGCTCACGCTCTCCAGCATTCGTGATGCGAACGGAAGAGTCATCGGAATGGCGTCGGTGGCCAGAGACGTTACGGCGGAGAAAGCGATGCAGGCCCAAATTCTGAGAGCCCAGAAGCTGGAGAGCCTCGCCACACTTGCTGCAGGGATCGCCCACCAGTTCAACAACATCAATACCGTCATCAGGGGCTATCTCGATCTGCTCCTGCGGGAGCCCAATCTCCGAGGGCGCCTGGCCGCCTATGTGAGGGAAGCTGACAAAGCGATCCAGCGGGCTGTCGAGATAACCGATGGGCTCCTCGTGCTTACCGGCTCCTCAACAACCCGCGGGGATAGCGTCCACTTGGACTATCTCGTGCGTTCGATTCTTCAGCATATTGAGGAGAGGATTGCGAAAGGAAACGTCTCGGTAAAGCTCGAGCTGCCTGAGACTGCTCCCGTGCTGGCCGACGAAGCCCGGCTTAGGTTCGTGGTTTCGAGCCTGCTCACGAACGCGCTGGATGCGCTTGTGGATGCTCCCGTGCGAAATCTCACCGTCAGAACGGGAAGCGATTCCGAATCAGTCTTCCTGGAGGTCGGCGACACCGGGTGTGGAATTGCGACCGAGGACCTTTCTCGGATATTCAGTCCTTTTTTTACCACAAAAGGTGAATGGGCTCGTGCAGGATCCTCTCAGACACGGCTGAAAGGCATCGGCTTGAGCCTGGCTATTTGTCACGCCACTGTGTCCGAATACGGCGGCAAAATAGACGTACACAGCGTTCTAGAAACTGGCTCGACGTTCCGCATGAGCCTGCCGGCAGCCGCCGGCGCGCACTGATCTTATGCCTCGCCTCTCGCTTCGATTCGGCGGCCGGCTGGGCTCGCTCAACCAGCATTCCTTCCATGGAAGTCTGATGCGTCACCCTCCTCCCTCGATAACCACAAAATGGAGACCAAGTGCACCGCCCTTAACTTAAAGATACTTCTACGCATCGATGGTGCCCACGGCACGAATCAAACGGCTCCACAATGGAGATCATTCTTGGCGGTCCGGAATCTGCGCGCTCACCATGATCACAAAACCAGGCAAGGAACCAATCACGCTCGGGCTGTTCAAGTTCATAGGAGATTTCAGCCAGCAATTTCAGCCAGCAATGGAACGAAGTGATGGCAACCGCGGTGATCGCATCGATTCCCGTGGCTTTTCTTCGCCGGTCTCGTAGCAGGTTCGATCAAGGAATAGCTTTCTCTCAGTTGCCCGATTCTAGCCCTCATATGACGTTTGACGTACGATAATAATTCCTGTACAATTGGTAATGCTGCAACTTCACTCTCGAGCGAAGCCGGGTTATTATGATGGAAATTAAGGAAAAAAAGGCGCCTGTGGTCATTGAGTCCGCGCCAGAGATTCAAAAAACCTCTGCGGTGGACACGGTAATCCACAAGATCAGGGAAATGGTCAAGAACGGCCAGCTGAAATCCGGCGACAAGCTTCCCAATGAGACAGAGCTATCCAGGGTCTTTGGGACGAGTCGCGGCCCGATCCGCGAGGCAGTGAAGGCCTTGGTAGCCCTGGGAATCCTGGAAATCAAGCGCGGCGATGGCACTTATATTTCTGTATCATCGGCCAAGACGGCGGTCGATCAGTTGTTGTTTCAGCTGCTCTTGAGCAAAACCGAGCAAAAGGAGCTACGCGAGCTGCGCTACATGATGGAGCTCGGCATGGTCGACTCCATTCTGAAGAACGCCCAGCCAGACGACATCCGGGAAATGGAATCGCTGAACGCCCGGATGGAAGAGCTGATCAAAATGGGAGACCAGGATACAAACGCCATAACCCAGCTTGATCTGGCGTTCCACAAGGTCATGGGCCGCTCGACGAAAAACAGCCTCCTCGAGAAGATCTATGGCTTCACGCTCGAATTGTTCAGTGTTTCAATCGAGAAGACCCACTTGATGCCCCAAGCCGGCGATATTTCCACGAGAGTTCACAAAGCCGTCCTCGAAGGGATCAAGGAACGGGATCAGGAAAAAACGAAAGACGCCATCCTCCAGTCCTTGAAAGTCTGGGAGAGCCTGTCCCTCTAAGATGATTGCAAGTCCACGGTACCGGCCCCAGAATGACGCGGGGGCTGTGAACGCCTCCGCGTCGAGACAGCGGTCTCGCTCTAGTGAGCAATTGTGCTCGTTATTCTCTTGACCGTTTCCTTGATTCGCGTCACGTCGAATATTTTCTTCCAGTCCTTTCTAAAAATGATGTCCCGCGCTTCATTCATAGCCTGCTTTGCGCCATCGGACACGGTGAAATCGGCGACCCCGAACATGGCGGCCATCTCAGTTCGAACATGACCCCAGAGGAAGCTCTTGGCGACCTCAGCGGGAACGCCCATCTTTGCCACCTCGTCAATCGCCTCTGTCATCGCACCCACCAGGGTCAAAGCAAAGGTCTCGACGAGCGCCGGCTCGAGGATGGCCATCTGCTCGATCGTGATCTTGTAGCTTTTTCGAACCGGCGAGAAAATGACTTTGGCAATGGCCTCCCCTTTTCCATAGTCTGAATCCGGACCCCGGTAGAGAGCGCACACGATATCCATCGTCGCAATTCCCCCAAAGTAGTCATTGAGCGCACGGATATCAGGGTCGCTTCCGAAAACCGATGGGTGACAGGGGTGCGTCACAAAAAAGGAAATCCCGTCACGAGCGGGCATTACTTCCGCGTACGCTGCAGCCGGATCCAGTCCGAGGATCATGGCGCCTGGCTTCACGGTCGGAACGATCTCCCGGCTGACCTTTCCAATGATGGCGTCCGGGATGGCGAGGATGATCACGTCAGCATCCTTCACCGCTCCGTTTTGCGAAGTCACTTCGATTCCAATGCCTTTCAATCTCTCAATCGCCGCTGCTCCGGTCTCAACGTATTGGACGGAATAGTCTCTCAGATCCTTGATCTTCTTTGTAATCCGAAAGCCCATCTTTCCGCCGGCTCCCATCAGTGCAATTCTGGTCATAGCTGTCTCTCCTTGCGTCGAAGTCTAGAAAGTCACGAAAGCCATTCCATTCGGAGACAGGGTGAGCTCGAGTCTGCCGTTGGCGTTCGTTCCTCTTGTTATGGTGTCGAAATACTTCTCAGGATTCGTGGAGCATGTTTCATACGACTTGATATCGAGATATCTGATCTCGGAGTCCCCCGCCACGTCAGGGAGAAGAACAGCGACCTCCTGATCCGCATGATTCGAGACGGCGATCAGGATGCGCCCGTCCTTCTCCACGGCAAGCGCGTCGACAAGAAGAGGTTCCTCAGACTGCGTTTGAACGGCGCGCCCCCCCTTAAGTCGAGATAGCTCGAGAAAAACAAAATAGAGGGGAAAGACCGCCTGCGGAATCGAAGGAAAAAGATCGAACGGAAGGACAGGCTGCTCCTGTTCCATAAGCCCGCGACAGCCCACCGTCTCGAAATAGGTGACCGATGCCGCCCCGGCCAGCCCTAGAGAGTGAATGCTGCCTGCGGTCCAGGCCGCCCCGAACAGGGAAAGTTGACGGGGATCGACCTGCGGAGGAATTCCCCTTTCGATCGAGTTTTCTTCTGGTGCCATGGCGTTCGGGTTCCAGCGCATCCTGAAGGTGACCGGACTCACATGGATCGGCTTCGAGGCAGAGAAGCTCTTCGCAGTCTCGATGGTCGCGCGTTGCGCGGCGAGTGATTCCACGAGAGACGCGTTGTCGAACACGTGAACCTGAGGGTTGATGGAAAAGGATATCCCGTCGGCGACAGACATGTCCGGTCGTTCGCGATTCACCTCTGCGAAGAATGCATCGGTCCCCCCGCAGATCTCGATGCTGGCAGAGAACGACTTCAACACTTGTCTGGCCAACCGGATGCACGCGGACGGAGTGCTCTTACGTTCTTCCTTGAACACGAGAACCCTCTTCAGCGAAGGCCGCGTGTTCTTCAGCGCCGCCTCCGTACGATTGAGGTCCCTTTCCTCATCCTTCCCCAGGAACAGCCCGATCTCCAGGGGCACGCCCAGCTCCTGGGCGCTCGCGAGGGTTGCACAGATGCTGTCCACCGCCTCAGCGCCTGGATGCACGTCACAGCGAAGATGGTCGGGACGCAGGGCGCGGATCCTCTCTAGGACAAGGCCCGGATGCTTTGATGGAAATGACCGCCATACGAAGCCAAGCTCTGGGACTCGGAACCTCTGCTGCTTCTCGATGCGGATGGAGACGCCACTCTTGGCGACTTGTCGCGATCTGGACCGGGTCAGATCACCTGGAGCGAAAGAGGGACGCACGATGACTGATTGTTTGATCTTCGTGCCGGCACCCAGCTCGATCGGAAACGGCAGGTCCAGGGGCGTCGAGTAGGTCTTGAATGATGCATCCGTCCAATTTCTCTGATCCTCCATTTCAAAGACCTCTCCCTCGAAGTCGACAGTTGTGGATGTGCATTCTGAAACGGAGTAGTCAAGCCTGCGTATCGCAAAAAAGGGCTGATGAGGCGAGATCAATAGCGGAAAGACAGATGACTCGGTGGTTCCATCAGCATGTGTGACCATGCATGGCTTTCCGGCGATCTCCATTGGATGCAGGACGCAGAGGCCGATTCGGTTCCTATAAAAACTGTTTGTGACGAGGCCGTCCATCGCAAAGACGATCCGTCCGTCCCGCTCGCCCCGTATCTCGCCTTTCCAAACAAACCGGATCGGCCCGGCCTCGTGCGTGGAGACGAAAGACACCAGGAAGTCCTCGTCGGAGGCATTGATCTCCTCCTCTGAGATGCTGCCTTCGATCGTATTCCAATTCCTATCGCGCAATGCGAAATAGATGCGACGAACGATCTCATCGTCCTCATGCTTCAGGTAGCGCACTGAACCGCTCTCATACAAGAGAGTGACCGGACCGGCACGCAGCCTCTCCGCCCGGATCCCGGCTGCCTGAGTGCCGGCGCTGCGCAAACGGACCGCCGACGCGCTAGCCATCGACAATACCCAGTGCACGGACAGGAGAGCCGTCCCTGCCTCGGATTTTCAGGGGGGCAGCAATGAGGTAGAACTTCTCGGCCCGGATCTCTTTCAGATGGCACAGCCCCTCGATGATGACGACGCCCGCGCCAAGCAGGGACCGGTGAACATACGGGCCGTCAGGCAAGCTGAGTGAAGGGAAATCCACTCCCAGAAGCGCGATTCGTTTCGATGCAAGCCAGTCCGCCAGATCCTTCGAAAGGCTCGGGAAATCGATGAGGTAACGACGGTCCGGGAAAACCTCATCCCACCCTGTCATGATCACTACTCGCGACCCGCGCGTGATCGCCGCCTCGCGCCCCTGGAGGTCCTGCTGCGTCAGAAGCTCTTTGGGCTTCTTGTATCGAGCGTCAATGAGGATGGCGTCCCCCACGAACACCTCGGCGGGAATCCTGTCAACCGTCAGCCCGTCGTCCAGGAAATGATATGGCGCATCGACATGAGTCCCCTGGTGCGCGCTCATACAGAGCTGGGTCACGTTAAATCCGATGCTCTCGACGGTGTTGTGAACAATGACCCCGCATTTCGGATCCCACGGAAAGGTCGGCGCCTGGTGATAGATTTCCTGCGACAGATCGACTATTCGACCGGCGCGCGCCATGCTAGTCCTCCGCTCGGCGACTGCTCGCCATCGAAAGGACCAGGATGATGATGATCCCCTCGAAGACCCTCTGAAGCCCGATGGAGAGTCCTGCGACGGCCATTGTGGTGACTACCAGAGTCAGGAAGAGGCTCCCGAAAATCGTCCCCAGGATGGTGGCCCGGCCTCCAAGGATCAACGTGCCTCCCAACACGACGGCGCCAATCGTCTGGAGAAGATAGGGCGATCCCATGTCCAGGAAGGCCCCTCCCACGCGGGCCGAGATCAACACCCCCGCAAGCGCCGAGATAATCCCGCTCATCACATAGGTCGTGATGAGAATGAGATTCGTCCGCACCCCCACCAGGAACGCGGCTCGCATGCTCTGTCCCACGGCAATCAGGGCGCGCCCGAAAGTCAGGCCTCCCAGGACAAATGCAGCAAGCCCGCAGACTGCTGCCATGAAGTAGATCAGCAGGGGGACTCCAAGGAAATAATTCCGGGTGAGACCCAGCAGTATCGGGCTGATCTTGAAGGCGGTAAAATTCGCGTTGTAGAGCAGGTAGCAGGTTGTGACTATGTTCCCGATTGCCAGCGTCGCGATGATCGGTGGAATCTTGAGATAGACCACCGACACTCCATTGCACACACCGACGACCGCTCCGATGAGCAGAACCAGGACAAGCGCTTCAGGGAGATGAGCGTTGGAGCCATTGATCGTCCCCGTTGCGACGAACGCCGTCAGTGTTATGACGGAAGGAATCGAGAGATCGATTGCCCCTGTGCCCGTCGTGATCACGAACATCTGTCCCAGGGCGGCGATCGTCAGAAAAGAAGCCGAGATTGCGTTGCTCCAGAGGGAGGTCAGGTTCAGGTTGGAGCGAAGGACCCCAATGAGAACCCAGAGCAGCAGTGAGCCTGCAAAGGTCCATATCCACTGGGCCCTGCTCACGCGGTCGCGCAGACTGCCCGTCATTCCTCGTGCCCCTTCCTGAAGAGTCTCAAAGCAAGAACCACCAGGAGAATCCCCCCCTGCACGGCCGCAACATAGCTCGAGCTTATGTTGATGAAGCCGATCAGCGTTGCAATCAGCGAAAGGGTGATCGCCCCGAACACGGCTCCGAGGGGAGACACGATTCCCCCGCTCAGGTACCCGCCGCCAATGACGACCGCCGCGACGCTGAGGAGGGTGGCAGAGGATTCCGCGTTCGCGTCTGACGCATGGGCGATGGCAGTCACGAAGAGTCCGCCCAGAAGGCCGAATGCGCCGGCAATGAGGTAGCTGACCGCGCTTGCCCGTGCCTCCGACCACCCGCTGCGCCTCATGGCCTGAGGATTGTTCCCGAAGCCCCGCAGCACCGTCCCGTAGCGGGACCGGTAGAGCAGCAGCGCGATCGTTCCGGCAATCGCGATGAAGTACACAGGCCTCGGGAGGACCGGAAACTCGAAATTGTACGCGGCGACAAGCCAATCAGGGGCGTTCCCCCCCGGCTGCAGCTGAATGGTATACGCGAGCCCGAGCCAGACGAAGGAAAAGCCGAGGGTCACGACGATCGACGGCAATCGTCGGAAATGGATCAACAACCCCATCGAAGCATAGACGACGAGACTGGCGACCAATGCCAGCGCACCCAGCCCCGGTGTCCGCATGAGCAGCGTTGCGCCGAGGACATTGACCAATCCAATGTAGTTGCCGATTCCCACGTCGACGTGAGAAAACCCTATGATGAACGTCTGGCTCAACGTGGCAAAGACCAATGGAATCGCGCCCGTGAGCAGCAGGTTGATTCCAAAAGAGGACAGCACATTCGGAGAGAAAGAAGCGCAAACGAGGAAGAATGCAACCATGGATGCAAGGGGAATGACCAGGCCGGTAAAATCGACTCTGCTGCCCCTTCCGCCGATATGCCCTGTCTTCTTGTTTTCCAGGTGCTTCTGGAAGGAAGCGTTGATGATATTCGCCTTCGTGGCCTCGCTTCTGGGGAGCGTCTTGATGATCGAGCCGCCATGCATCACAGCGACCGTCGTGCAATGAGCAAACTCTTCGTCTTCCGTGCTGTACCAGATTACCAGCTTTCCCTTCCCGGCCGCTTCATCGAGTATCCGGTAAAGGAGACGCTTGGTCGCGATATCCACGCCCCGCGTCGGATCATCGAGGATGATGATGTCCGCCTTCGAAACCAGAGCCCGCGCGATCAGCACCTTCTGCTGGTTGCCGCCGCTCAGGCTGACGATCGGCGCGTGGATCCCTGTTCCCTTGATGCTCAGCTGCTGGTACCACTCTTCTACCACCGGGTTGAGCAGCTTCTGCCTCACTCGACTGAAGAGGTGGTTTGCGGCAAGCTTGCCGATCACCATGTTTCTGGCAACCGACCACAGGGGAAAATTACCTTCTGTTTTCCGATCTCCGGTGACGTATGCCACGCTCCCGCTGCGCCTGATGCTCTGGCCGCTTCGCTTTGGACGGAACACGGACCTCAGGAACTCGCGCTGCCCGCTCCCTTCCAGACCGGCAATGCCGACAATCTCACCGCCCCGCATCGTGATGCTGAGGTCGTGCAGATCCTTCGTGTTCAACCGATGGACTTCGAGACAGACGCTGTCTGCGCCGCTTTCAATCGGAGCGGCCAGGGCAGGATGCTCCGAAATATCGTCGTCCCGCGCGGACTGAGCTCCCTGGTCCATGATCTTGTTGACCAGGTCCTCTTCATTCGTCTCCGTTGCCGGGCCGGCCCACCTCACGACGCCGTTCTGCATGACGTAGATGCGGTCGGCAATCGAGAGAACCTCGGTGAGCCGGTGGGAGATGAAGACGAATGAAACGCCCTGGGTGCGTCGGGCATCGACGTAGCGAAGCAGCTGATCAGTTTGCTCCCGGGGAAGCGACGAGGTCGGCTCGTCCAGGATCAGGAGCCTGAGATTCCTGTCAGACACCGCTCGAGCGATTTCCACCATTTGTTGCTGCGCGATAGGAAGCGACCCCAGACGCATTCCCACGTCCACCGGGTTGTCCGGGAAGATCTCGTCGATTGCCGCCTGGGCAAGATGCCTGGCTTTTTTCCGCCACCCCCAGGCGCTCCTGAAGAGCTCTGCGTGCTCGAGGTAGAAGTTTTCGTATACTCTGAGGTTTGTGCACAGCGAAAGCTCCTGGAAAACGATCCGCACGCCGTGCTTCTTCGCGATTGCGGGAGAGAACTGCTCCAGGGCCACGAGCCGGTCGTCAATGAGTAGGGACCCGCTGTCGGAGCGGGTGACACCGGAAAGGATGCGCATCATCACGCTCTTTCCCGCGCCGTTGGCCCCAACCAGCCCGACGAGCTCACCGCGGTCGATCCTGAGATTGACGTCCCGTGCCGCAACGGTCGGACCGTAACGCTTTGTGATGTTCCGCGCTTCGATGAGAGGCTCGCGATTCCCCCCCGCCGCGCTTCTTTCAGGGCGGGCGTGAACCACGGGGGTGCTGTCCGGCATACTGACCGGATCCTGATGCGGCCTCTCCATCGATTCCCTCTGGGAGCTGAGGTGGAGTCCCCCTGTCCGAGCCACGGGAGGCTCCACCTCACGCTCTTGTTTTTACTGCTGATTGAGCAGATGGCTCTGCACGTAGTCCCATGTGAAGTCAGGAGACACTACCATGCCGGGCTTGAGATTTGCGTATTGCTCGACATCGGTCTGCGTCACCGGCGACTCAGGCTGCATCATGAACTGAGGGACTTTCACCCCGTCAAGAATAGCCAGAGACACCCAGAAAGCCGCCGCCCCGATCCCGGGAGCAGATCCGATGCTGAAGGTCTCGTAGCCCTTCTCCTTCTTCATCTTGATCCACCACTGCATGAACTCCGACGTGTCGTCGCCCAGGATCAGGGGCATGGGTCGCCCTGATGCCTCGAAGGCCTGGACGGCGCCGTAGGCGTCATTCCCTGCCTGGGTCAGGACGGCATCGATCTGCGGCAGGCTCGGGATGACGTTCGAAAGATTCTGCTGGGTCGTTGAAGCGCTAGCCTCCCCTTCGACCTTGGCGACGACATGGATATTGGGATACTTCTTCAGCTCATCGACCTGCCCCTGGAACATGTCGATCGCGGGTGCGGAACCAGAGACCCCCAGGATCTGGATGACGTTGATGTCCTTCTTTCCGAATCGCTTGGCGACGTAGTCCACCCTTTGCACGCCCTCATCCTTGAAATTGAAATTGATCTTGTAGCAGAAAGGACTGTCGGCGATCGAATCGAATGACACCACCTTGATGCCTGCTTTTGAAGCCTGTGCAATGACGTCATTCAAGGCGGTGGGAGAGGCGGCGTTCAGGGCTATCGCATTCACGCCCCTCAAGACGAGGCTGTTCATCTGCGCAATCTGCGTATTCTGGGTTCCATCGCCGTTGACAATAATGTAGTCCTTGATGAGGCCGCTCTTTTTCGCCTGCTCGGCTACATTCGTGAAGGACTCGACCATTTGCTTCCGCCAGGTATTGCCATAGTACGAGTTGGACAAAGCAATGACCCAATTGCCTTTTGGCAGCGAAATGCCCTGTGCCGATACCGTCATTGCGGCTGTCGCCAGCAGAGCAATCGACAATAGCAAACATGTGACTCCAAAAACCATGCCCCTTCTGTTCATTGGTTCTCCTCCTGGATTGATTCGAGACAACGCGGCCCGCTGAGCGCTCACCCTCTCAGGAGCCATCCCTGTGCATGCCGTGCTCCACCCGAAAGTTTATTCGCTGAATGTTGTTTTGTTCCTGCTTACCCTTTCCACCTCCTGATTCAGACTAATAACACGTAAGACGTATGAAGTCTAACACACCAAAAATTGCTTGTCAAACCTTTTCTCAAGGCAGTTCTGTAGGCCCCGAAATGGCATGATTGACAGCATAAAGGATCTGATATAAAATGTCATACGTCATGTGTC
This sequence comes from Spirochaetia bacterium, assembly GCA_049515135.1. Taxonomy (GTDB): domain Bacteria; phylum Spirochaetota; class Spirochaetia; order SZUA-6; family Fen-1364; genus Fen-1364. The sequence goes on along the minus strand of JBEKUJ010000007.1, from coordinate 193,807 downwards.
GTTGAGCGCACGGGTCATCGGCCTGGAGCTGGCAAAAAGCGTGGTGGAACGCGTGGTTGCGCTCGGAGTTTCAAGGAGGCAGCTCGTTACAGAAGGTCGCGCGTATCGCGGAATACGTAGTCAATGCAGCGAATAATCAACGACCCTCCTTCGAGATGATGGGAGCAACAGTCACGTTGATGAAGGTCGACAAGGAGCTGAAAAACCTCATCGACCTGGAGGTCGACAGCATGGGACTTGCCCAGTTTGGGAGATGAGCATGGAGAGCTTCCCGAGCACCGAAGGACCAGCGGTCCTTGAGGACCTCGTCCGCAGCATCCGCGACAATGCCGCCGCTCTGAGCGAGATCGACGGAGCCATTGGTGACGGCGACCACGGCATCAACATGAGCAAGGGCTTCACGATGTGTGCCGAGCGTCTTGCAGGGGCGCGCTACGATCTCGCCACGGGCCTCACGACTCTTGGAACGCTGCTCCTCGGCGAGATCGGTGGGGCGATGGGGCCTTTGTACGGGACCTTCTTCCGCGAAATGGCAAAACCTGCGAAAGGCAAAGAGGTGATTGACGGCCCCCTTTTCCAGACCATGCTTCAGCGGGCCATCGACGGGGTCGTTGCGCTCGGCGGCGCACACGTCGGAGACAAGACTTTGCTCGACGCGCTTGCCCCAGCGAACCAGGCCTTCGCGACCGCTCTCGTCGGGGGAAAAACCTTTGACGAGGCGCTTCTTACAATGGGCGAAGCCGCGGAGCAAGGCAAGGAGTCAACCCGCGGTCTTGTCGCTAAAGTCGGCCGGGCAAGCCGTCTCGGCGAACGCTCCCGTGGGGTTCTCGACGCCGGCGCGGCCTCCTGTGCTCTTATTCTTCGCTCCATGGAAGCATCAATGCGGCGTCTTCTCCGGTAGGGCTGCAAAGTCGTCAGTGAACGCCTTGGATTGGAGTGCATATTCTATGTTTCGACTCGGGATTGGATCGTACACATTCGGATGGGCCAGTGGTGCCTACTCCTCAAAAGAGATATCCTCGTCTCGAAGCATTCCCTGTTTGAGTTCAGAGGACCTCATCGACAAGGCGGTTTCTCTGGGCGTTCAGGTCGTACAAATCTGCGACAGGCCCGCTCTCCACGAGCTCTCCTCTGACCAGATACGCAGTCTCGCGGATCACGCGAGACGTCATGGAATCGAGATCGAGGTCGGAACCACTGGCACCGACCCAGATCACCTGAATCGCTATGTTGAAATTGCCCAACAGCTCAACTCTCACCTGCTGCGAACGCTCATGGGTGAGCCCACGAAGGGGTTCGCCGAAGAAGGACGGCATCTGGCGGGACTGATTCCAGCTCTCGAGCGCGCGGATGTGGTGCTCGCCATAGAGAATCACGAACGGTATTCCTGCCACGACCTTGCGAGGCTTGTTCGACGTCTTTCGAGCGCACGGATCGGAGTCTGCCTTGACACCGTCAATTCCCTGGGAAGAGGTGAGGGAGTGCGGGAGGTGGTCGAGACCTTGATGCCCAACGCGCGTTGTCTGCATGTCAAGGATTTTGCGGCCGTACGGGGCAGCGCGAACATGGGGTTCTCGATCGTCGGGGCCATTGCCGGCCGCGGGCGACTGGATATCCCGGCGCAGCTGAGCGCATACTTGAAGGCATACCCTTCAGGCAGCGTGATTCTCGAACAGTGGACTCCGTTTGGTGCAAACCTGGAAGAATCGATTCGCTTGCAGGAAGACTGGGCGCGGGAAGGTCTGCGGTATCTGAAGGGGCTCTCGCTTTCGTGACCGCGATCTCATCGAAGGAAGCGGCGCCCTTGGTGCGTTTGATCATTCCATGGTCGACCCCCACCAGCACCCTAGGGTGGCGCTTCTCTTGTTTGTTGCGTTGCTGCTGCTTATCGACCAGTCATGAACTGCCCCGTCTCTGTCCAGAAGCAGCGACAGGTAGCCGATGGGAGTTGAGAGGCGAGCTTTTCATCAACTGTCACCCCCAAGCCAGGAAAATCCTGAAGCGTCGCGGACCCATCGGAGGAAGTTGGACATCTCTCTCTGACTGCTGCACCCGCTGGCTCTGAACAGGCTGGCTAAGGTCCATGAGGTGTCCATTGGGGCATCCGTCACGCAGCTCGGGTCTTAGCAATGGCAGTTTAGGTGTCCTAAAAGAACTGGAAGTCTGCGAGACGCAGCGCAGACCGTTTGCTAGGACGTCTGGCGGACAACAGGAAACGGCTCTCAGCTAGGAGTTCGCCCGTCTACTCCCTGGCGTTGAAGCGGTGTAAGGTCTCTTTGTACAGGTGTCACTTCGTCTGATCGGGGACATGGTCCTCTCGTTTCAGTGATCCGACCCGAAAGCCAAAGCATGTGCCATTCCCCGGCGAGCTTTCACACCAGATGGACCCGCCTAGTATATCGATTAACGCCTTTGCCACTGAGAGACCATATCCGCTTGAGGATTCGCCTCCAGTTGGGACAGAACTCAACCGTATGCCTGGCTTAAATAGTTGCAGCTGCTCAACTTCGCTTATTCCCGGCCCTTCATCCTGAACAGTGCAATAAACGCTCCCCTTGTCCCCACCTATTTCTACGTTTACTCGTTTTCCTTCGGGTGTGTATTTGACTGCGTTTGACAACAGGCTTTCCAGGACCGCAGCGATAGCCACGCGATCGCTCCATAGCGAAGGCACATCTCCAGCTTGACTAAATCGTACTTGGATTTTCTTGCGCCCAGCAGCGCGTTGATGATAGCTGCAGATGCTTTCTACCAATGGAGCCAGCGCAACCTCTGAAGGCTGAAGAGGCATATCCTTACTTACGGCAGTACTAGTCAACCGGCCAACGGTGAAGGTCATCAAACGGCTAATATGCTCAAGGTTTGAGAGCAACTTTTCCACTGCAGGGTCGATGTTTTCTCCCAGGGCGCGTCGAATCAACAGCACACTGGCGGACGCTACCATCAGATAATTGTTGAGCGCGTGCGTTGCGAAGGCAATGGCCCGTGAATCAGTCGCTGGTAGGCGTTCCAGCGCTACTAAAGCCTGCTCTAAATGCCCTTGCGCCCTTGTAATTTCGGTGGCTGGACTTTCGTGGGACGTCATCTATCACCTCCACCAAACCGAGGACTCTGACAATGACGAACTGACCCGCTGCAGGTAGGAATGATAGGCCAAGGCAGTCCATGAATCAAGGCTCTGCTGCCACAGACGCCCGCTTCGCGATTAACCGACCGACTAGTCCTTGGCGTTTTTTCTTGGCTCGCAATCGGTATGCGGCCATAGTCTTAGCAATGTTCTCTTAGGAAGCGGCGTTACGGCTATTGGCATGTGTGGAGTTCCCCCGATTTCGCGCAGACCCTGCATTGCGCCAGCGCCTCGATCTCGGATGGGGTACCCTCCGAAAACACAGCTACGGGCCTCTATGAAGAAGCCTTTTCAGCAGGTCTTCCCAGAGACCCTCATCATGCAGTCTTTCGCTGCTTTCAGGCCCTCGTTCTTCCACCTCGGTTCCTATTGCTGAATCCTATTTTGCAAAGTGCCTTCGAACTTTCGCCGCAATATCTGCGATTGAAAAACAGGCCTGTCGTTCTCTAAGTTCCCGCCGTACGGGTCCCTATGAACCACAACAGGTGCCGGCAAATGAACAGCTACGACAATCGCTTTCCTATGGTCAATCCACAAACCCACTTTCGGTTTCATCGAGTTCTTCTTCGCCTAAGCGGCTCTGCCAGAGCTATATAATGGCCTGAACATTGACCCAATCGAAAGCCATCCAAAGGGCAGCATAACGCCCCAAGGACGGCTCTGTCAGGCACGGACCGCCCCTTAGGTTGACAGATAATTTTAGAGGCGTTTATTCGTAAAATGGGTAATGCTATTTCATGAGATCGGGGCGACCATTGACTTGGAGGCCCGCGCAAGATATCCCCTGCCGGAGCGACCTTCCCCCGTGCGGTATAGGGGAAAATGGAGTTTTTCTGCGACGCGAGAAGATTTCCTTGTTGACAACGGCCTTTGGCTGCGGTAACCCGTAGATGAAGGAGCAGGGACATGAAAGTCACAAACCTGAATGGGACAACGCAGAACACATGCCGCTGTGGTAGCTGGCTTGCTCACTGGGGAAAATTCAGCGACCAGGTTGCTCACGGGTGCTTTGTCAATGGCTGCTCAAAAGTTCATTCTGTTGGCGGGCATGTTCAGAAGGACAGCACAACTGACAGAAACTGGTATATCGTCCCACTCTGCGACGACCACAATAGAAAGTGGGGAGAAAGCTTGGACATCTGGGATGGGGCAAACCTTGTCTCTGCAAATGTTAGCGAGACCTGCGAAAAACGGTCGTAAACACTGATGGCTGCCTTGATTCTCCTCTCAGCCGATCCGTCGCGTCTTCGAACAATCAGCCTTCAAGCACCTCTCTGCCTTTCTCGGCCAGCACCGCGAGCCGCATCACCACAATCCTGACGAAGCGGGGCCGTATCACCGTATTGGATCGACCGGGCCTGGAAGCGCGGTTTTGTGAGTGCTACAAAGTTGTCAGAAAAGAGTTCCGCCGCCTGCTCCCCGACGTGACCGCGCAGTGATCCGTAGTTTACCGTGCGTGCGCTACCGCACAGAAATACTTCGAAATCTATGACCTTTCTTCTCTATGGCTAAAGAGTGCCCCATGGAAACACCCCAACTCTCGCGCGGGAGATGCAGAAACGCCGGCAATGTCAGTGAAGACTTACTCAGGTCACTGCCGTTCTGTACGATCTGCAAAAGACTTGGAGACACAGAGGGACTTCTCTTCTGCGTGACCTTCCCTTTGGGCATCCCGGCGGCTATCCACCCCTGGGGCTGCATGCTCCGAGAACCACGCCGCAGAGCAAAGGGTATGGGCTTTGAACCCAAGTCGGGCATGGAGGAAATCGCCAGGCGCTGGGCAGACCTTTCCAAAGTGCTGAGTTAAGCCCATGAGAGAGCCCTTCTCCTCGTAGAACGCTTTGGTCGGGGCCATGTCGGAGACGGCGCTCTTTGCTCTGACCTTGTAGCTGCGCAAGTTCATCGTTTTCCTTCTTTTGCATTCACATCCGCGCCGGCCTTTGAGGGTGTGGCGGTCACCTCAAGGCTTATTTCGGAGGTTTTGACCCCCAGCTTGGAGAATGACGACGAGCTGTCCACGGATGATTATCTTCACGAATCGTCCAACCGTGCGAAAGCAGGTACTTGCAAAGCAGCTGAAGATCGTCTCTCCTTTTCGCCACGATTGACCCGTGGTAGGCGCTTGAACTGGTCGCCTGTGGTCCGCCTTCAGTTCCAACGGTTAGATCTTGGTCGGAGATCTTCAGTTCCGCCCTCGCGGCAGTTATCTCCTGCTCAGGATTTTCTTGGCAATAACATTCAACCAAATACGGCCACGGGTTGGAAGGATCATCCGACTTGATTTGTGTGATTTCTTTTCCCATTGGTTCCTCCTTGCCCCCGCATGTGCGGGAGCCATTCCCGGCCTCACCGAACTGCTAGATACGCCATGATTTCGCTGTCGTGACCGTGCCCACCCTAAACGTATCATGAGCCGCATTCGCGAACAACAATTTACTGACAGAGGTGTGGCCATGTTTCCTGTGTCGATATATTTTGCACGTGTGACGATTCCATTTGGGTCTTGCGGGTTGCTGCTGACGATTTCAATAAGCATTCTCCGTTTGTTGCTTTCGTCAAGAAGATAGCAAATTCAGAACACCGATATAGAGATTGGCATCTCTTAGACCAAGTCCCCCTATCGACGCCAAGGAAGACATCACCCAGCGTGCACGACAACAGCCAACTCGCAACTTGCTATTGACAAGCAAGGCACACGCGTTATTCTGTTGACGAGCTCGCATTACCACGTCTCGCATGGGAGGCAAAAATGAAAATTGCGTCGTTGTTTCGGGCGATTCTCTCGTGCATCATCGGGCTCGTGATCGGTGTGATCTTTACGGCTTTGGTGAACCTTGCAATACCTGCAACGAATCTCACCTGGACTCTCCTCCCAACATGTCTTGCCGCAGTCTTTTCCGGGTTTGCCGGATATATCCTAGGCGCGAAGCAACAAAAATAGATTCAACGGCGGTACTCCTTTGATTCGCTCCATTTTCCGTCGTATATTCTTTCAGCGCGCGCAAAACGTATTCCGGGCGATGTTGATTGGTCTTTTCGATAGGGATCCGCGGCGGAACCAAGTGAGGCGCCCAGGTTATATCAGTGCAACCATCGACCCCCGTTGACCAACAACACCGCGCAATCCTTCAGAGCATTGCCCTGCGGGCGATGGCGGCACGTGGTCTGCTCTCCGACTTCTCGGCGGCCGTGGTTGCCGAACTCGAGACAATTCAGGCGCCCTCGGGCGCGAACGTGGAGCAAGTCGGAGCTTCCTCGGCGATTCCTGACCTTACGGACCTCCTGTGGGCTTCCATTGACAACGATGACTCCCGCGACCTTGATCAGCTCACTGTCGCAGAGGCCATGCCCGGGGACAAGGTCAAAGTTCTTGTAGCCGTAGCTGATGTGGATGCGCTGGTTACAATCGGCTCAGCAATCGACGAACACGCTCGCCACAACACGACTTCGGTGTACACAGCAGCCAGGATTTTCCCGATGCTGCCGGAAAGACTCTCCACCGACCTGACTTCCCTCGGCTTCCATGCGGAACGCCTGGCCGTTGTCGTTGAAATGGTGATTGGCGCAGACGGCTCAATGCAGGGCTCGGATATCTACCGTGCGCGCGTGCGCAATCATGCAAAGCTCGCCTACGACAGTGTTGCCGCCTGGTTGGAAAGGCCCGGCGAAGTCCCAGAAGGGATTGCGGCAGTCAGTGGACTGGCGGAGAATTTGCGCCTGCAGGACCGAACTGCCCAGCGCTTGAAGAATGTGCGACATCTCCATGGGGCGCTGAGCCTCGAAACCATAGAGGCAAAGCCGGTCTTTGATGGAGACCAGATCCGTGCTCTCGAAGTAGAGCAAAAGAACCGCGCGAAGGAGATCATCGAGGATTTCATGATTGCAGCCAACGGGGTAACCGCCCGCTATCTCGCCGCAAGGAGCTTCCCTTCAATTCGCCGTGTCGTGCGTACGCCCAAGCGCTGGGACCGGATTGTCGAGCTGGCCCGAGAACGCAGTTTCAGGCTGCCGGACAATCCGGATTCAGCGGCGCTCAATACATTCCTCGTCAGGCAGAAAGCAGCCGATCCGCCGCAATTTCCCGACCTCTCCCTCTCGGTGATCAAGCTTCTGGGAGCAGGCGAATACGTGGCGGAACGACCCGGCGACATTGCCCCAGGTCACTTTGGTCTGGCGGTAAAGGATTATTCGCACTCCACTGCCCCGAATCGCCGCTACGCGGATCTGGTCACGCAGCGCCTGCTGAAGTCCGCCATTGCAGGCCGGTTGGCGCCGTACAGCTATGCCGAGCTGGAAGCGCTGGCCAGCCATCTCACGGAAGAAGAGGATGCCGCCAACAAGGTCGAACGGCAGGTCGGCAAATCTGCGGCCGCCCTCCTCCTCCAATCGAGGATCGGGGAACAGTTCGACGCAATTGTCACGGGGTCTTCTGACAAAGGCACGTGGGCTAGATTGCTCACCGTCCCTGTGGATGGAAGGGTAGTAAGCGGGTCACGGGGCGTGGATGTCGGCAGCCGGATCCGCGTACGACTGACCGCCGTGGATGTCGAGCGCGGGTATATTGATTTCCAGCGAGTCGATGCTAAAAAGCTCTGAGGCCCACACGCAACAACCAGAAAACAAAAAGGATGAGTGCGATGACGAGCACGACGTGGATTGCCCCGCTTGCAATAAACCGGGTACTGAAACCCAGCAGCCAGAGAACGAACAGGACAATTGCTATAACCAATAAAACGGTCATCGTGATGCCCCCAAAGTCTTTTTTCCCCTTCCGCCGATCGCGCGGTACTCCTTTTCCTTGAGTTCTTTTCGCGTGCGAAGTTCTTCTATCTCGTTGAGAATGCGGCGGATCGAAGGAGTTTCGCGGCTTACCGTAGCGTGATTCTTGTCCACGAGAGTCATGTAGACCTCTTTGCCGAGCTTTGCGATAAGCTTTTCCACATGAGACTCCAGTTGCATGATCTCGAGCTTCACCACGCCCATGGCGCTGAGCTCCTTGGCCTTTCCCCGTGCCTTTTTTGTCAGGTCTCTCGAAGCAGACACACCTCTGTTGAAAACGCCCCGCGCTTTTTCACCGAAAGTCATAGAGTCCTCCTTTAACTCGATACTATGCGGAAACCACGACTCTTTCTGTACGGAAGCACACAGAGTGATACGGATGCGACCGGTCAACTCTACCGGGAACGGGCAAGCCGCAGCACTTCACCGAACGTGAAGCGCTTTCCCGTCATGAGGATGCCCACACGGAATATCCTGGCCGAGAGCCAGATCACTGCTGCCGTCGCGGCGATGATCAGCCCGAGAGATACCAGAATTTCCCACGATTGCGCGGCGCCCACCAGGATTCGAAGGAACATGACGATGGGTGCGGTAAGCGGGAAAAAGGATAACCCGACGATTACGGGCGCCTGCGGCATGGTGATGGTCGGTGAGATCATCACCACGGGGATTACGAGGAAGATGATTACCGGCCACGAGAGCTGGCCGAGGTGCTGCTCGTCCTCGGATGCCGCACCCAGAGCGGCATACAGCGAGCAGTACAGAAAGAATGAGAGAATGAAGAACAGGACGAGGTATGCAAGCGTGCTCATCGAAAGCCCGGCGCCGATGGCAATGCCGAGGCGTGGACCGATCAACTTCAGAACCGTGGCGCTGATCGTGACCCAGATGCCGTACTGCAAAAGGCTCGCCAGCGCTTTGCCGAAGATTTTTCCGAACAGAAGATCCATGGTCCGCACCGAAGACAGCATGATTTCCACTGTCTTGTTCGTCTTTTCCGTAAGCACGGACCTCGCAATAACCTGCCCATAGAGGACCACCGTCATGTAGAGGAGCATGGCGAACGTGAGCCCGGTCATGAGGACCGTGATGAAATCTGAGTTCTTCTTTTCCCCGCTCTTCATGAGCTGCCGTGTCTCAAAAACTGGTGATTGTGTGAGGGAACCGACCCGCGAAGGTGAGATTCCGGCCTTCACAAGCCTCTGCGCCACGATGGCCTTTCCGATCACAGCCTGGAGCACTCCTGTCACGCGGAAATCAGCGGCAGTCTTCGACACGTATTCCAGCCGCACGAAATCGGAAAGATCAGCTGGCAGCACAAGATATCCATCAAAGGCCCCGGCCTGAACCTGGGAGTCGAGCGATTCAGAAGATCCCTGCACTGCGCTGACCTCGATCCTTGACTGTTTGAAAGCGGGAGAGATCTCCTGGACAAAGCGCGGATCGGCGCCGAGTAGTGCGATTTTTGTGACCGGGCTGCCCATGGCTCCAGCCGATGACGAGAGGAGACTGGGCAGGATCGCGATCGCCGTGATGAGGAACGGCCCTATAATGGTGAGGATGATGAATACCCTGTTCGCGACGGTGAGCCGGAACTCCATGCGGATGATTTTCGCGAGCTTGCCCATTCTATTGACTCGCCCTTTCAAGATCTGTCTTCTCCCCCCCGCCGACCAATTCCACGAAAATCTTGTGCAGCGAGGGGGAGACCACCTCGAACTTGCGAATGGAAACCTGGTTGAGAAGACTTTGAAGCAGGGTCCGGTGGCTCGCACCCTCGACGAGCTCCATCTCCACCCAGCGGGGAAAGCGCGACACATTGCGCACCATCCCGGACAGGGGCCCAAAGTCGATCGTGCCGTCGAACTCCACCACAACCGTGTTGTGACCGTAGCGCGACTTGATGTCGGAAAGAGAGCCCGAGATCACCTCGCAACCGTGATCGATAATGAGGAGCCTCGAGCAGATCCTCTCCGCAACCTCCATGTTGTGCGTGGAGAAGAGGATAGTTTTGCCCCTGCTCCCGAGCTCGAGGACCGCCTCCCGCAGCACATCAGTGCTGACCGGGTCGAGGCCCGAGAACGGCTCGTCGAGGAAAAGAAACTCGGGGTCGTGGAGAATGGCTGCGATAAACTGCACCTTCTGCGCCATGCCCTTCGAGAGGCTCTCGGGCGTTCGGGTCTTCCATTCCACCAGGTTGAAGCGGGCAAGCCACTCGTCGAGCCTCTTCTCCGCCGCAGAACTGTCCGCGTTCTTGAGGCTTGCAAGATAGAGAAGCATTTCGTTGATCTTCACCTTGCGGTAGAGTCCGCGCTCCTCAGGGAGATAGCCGATGCGATCCTTGTCCGCTTCCCTGATTGGACTTCCATTAAACAGGATGGACCCTGAATCCGGGTGGAGGATATTCATGATCATCTTGATCGTTGTAGACTTCCCAGCCCCGTTGGGGCCGAGGAGGCCGAAGATCTCCCCTTCCGTGGTCGCGAAAGAAATCCTGTCTACTGCCCTGATCTGGCCGAAGTTCTTGCTGACGGATCGCAATTCTATCATCGAGGCTCAAGGTCCGGACCGGGTCACACCGCGGTCACGTCGGGAAGCAGGCGGTGGAACTCTTCCCTCACAACGTTGTAGCATTCGCACACCCGAGCTTCCAGGCGGGGTCGATCCAGCACGGTGATGCGGCCCCCTTGGTAGTGGATCAACCCTGCGCTCTGCAGTTTTCCGGCAGCCTCGGCCACGCCCTCACGCCGTACCCCCAGCATATTGGCGATCAGCTCCTGGGTCATGCTCACGTCGTTTGAGGGCAAGCGGTCGAGGCTGAGCAGCAGCCAGCGAGAGAGTTGCTGATCCACGGAATGGTGCCGATTGCATACGGCGGTCTGTGCCATCTGGGTAAGCAGCGCCAGGGTGTAGCGCAGCAACAGATGCTGCAACGCCCCGGCGCGGTTGAACTCTTGCTTGAGCAAGCGCCCCTTCAGCCGATAGGCATGGCCCTCACTTTGCACCACGGCCCGATTCGGCATGGTTTCCCCGCCCATGAACAATGCGATGCCAACGATCCCCTCGTTACCGACCACGGCGATCTCCGCGGATGCGCCATTTTCCATGACGTAGAGCAGGGACACAATGGAAGTTGTCGGGAAATAGACGTGATCCAACCGGTCCCCCGACTCATACAGAGCCTCACCGAGAGGCAACGGGACCAGTTCCAGATGGGGTATCAATCGTTCGAATTCCAGCTTGGGAAGGACGGCGAGCAGATGGTTTTGCTGCGGGCTACCGGGATTGGGTGGGCTGGACATTGTTAGCACCGATTCGTCCTTATCCCGTCATGCCGCACTTCCTGAAAAAATGGGGCTAGAAGTGCAGTCGCGGAATAATGGCCCACAAGCCCACAATAATCAGATAAATGCCGACGGTATACTGCAGAAGCCTGGGATATACGACAACGAGGATTCCAAAAATAAGGGTGACAATACCCCAGAGAAGACCAACTGGTTGAAACATAGTATCCTTCGCTCCCTTCCCTTTGTTACCTGCGGCCGCGAAATCGAGCAGCGAGCGCGACAATCACAAGGATGAGCCCAATTACAAGCGCAACGTAGATGAAACCGCCAAGAGTGTACGAGCTGCCAAGCCCGAAAAGCCATAGTACCAGGAGGACGATACCGATGACCAGCAGTACATTACCTTCTCTCCGTTTGAGCATGAACTTCAATCTGCACTCTCCTCTGCGACTGGACCTTCGCTAGGTCCTCCACGTCCGCTTCAGATTATCGCGATGACAATGATCACAATCAGAACTATACCCAGAATAGCAAGTATACCCATTGCAACTTCCTCCTCTGTTCCCGCCAAGCATATACGCAAGATCGGATGCGCTTCCGTGCGGTAGCGCACGTAACGCTTGCGAATTGAGCGATAGAATAGGCATATGTTTTGCTGGCGCCGCTGGAAGACAGGTTTCATGAAACAATCCTTGTCATTGAACGTTCTGAGACTGTGCCTTCTGCTGGTCCTCATCGGGTTCTTTCTTCCCGTCGCATGCGATCTCAGCGGATACCAGATAGCGCAGGGAATTCTTGGGCACGCACAAAAAGCGCAGAATGCCAAGCTTCTGGAGTCAATAGAAGACTCTTACGGATATTTTCTGTTCGGCGTGCCTGCGTTTGCCCTGTTGGGGCTTGTGCTCACTTTTGCAGTCAAGGCAGTCTCCGGCTATCACTTCGGGCTTCTTAGTCTCGCAGTAAGCTTCTTATTCCTCAGCATCGTCGCACTCAAATTTCAATCTCTGCGAAACACACCTCCTTTGCATTTCCTGGTAACGACCTTCCACTTGAGAGTGAAGATACTTCTCGGAGGTTATTCCATGGCAACGGGATATCTTGCAGGTGTCATTGGATTCGTGTTGAGAATGTCAAAGTTGATTCAATGAATGCCAAACGAGGAAAAAACCAACCGCTCCAAAGCCTGGGCGGTTGGTTCTGATTTCAACAGCTTATTAGTAAGGTTGAAACAACTCCGATTTCAGTTGCTATCCTCAGCGTCTATCATAATCGTGCTGGTGATGCTGTACCCACCACTCATAGCTCCGCTGCTGTTCGTGCCGTTGTTTCTGCTGTTGTTGTTCCCTCTGCCATTGTGCTCTCTGCCATTGTTCCCTCTGCTGTTGTTCCCTCTGTTGATTCTGTTGCGATTGCATCCACTGCTGATCCCTCCGTTGATCGTACGCCGGATGAGTTCTGATTTCAATTCGCCCTGACCCAAAAGAAGTGGTAAGGGATACAGCCACTGCGAATGCTGCGATAACCAGGAGCTTTTTCATATTGACCTCTTGCAGGAAGGGTAATGACAATACCCGACGAGTTCTGTGCGGTAGCGCGCTTTGTCGAGCGTTTATTGCTACCGGTGGGCCGTAAAACGCCTTAGCCTCGCGTCGAAAAAGAACCTTCGCAATGCGTTTCTATCCTTGCGACTTTACGGCGCACCTTGCCAGCTACACCCGCTCAAAAGCTGCCAGACGTTCCTTGGTCAAGTACCGCCGACCAAGGGTGAAGAATTCTTTGTACTCGCCGAACGAAGACCAGGGGTAGGAACGTTCCACGGGCTGCAGCAGTACGTCGACGAGATCCCGGTCAACATATTGCTTACTCCTTGCGGACAATTCGAGGAGCCTGAGGACAAGCTCCACGGTCGAGAGGTCATCGTCAGAGAGTTGAACCGGCGCAGACACATCGGACCCGCCGAAGAAGGCCTCCTGTCCAGCAAGAAGCGTTCGAGCTTCCCGGACTGGAAGGTTCGACATGATGGAGCCGTCTGCGGGCGCGTGGCCTCCCGACAAAGACGTAGACTATTTTCGGGCAGTATCGACCAAGACCACGGTCCAATGCACTCTATGCAGTTGAATTCCGTCCCGGGGGGTCTGTCATGTCAAGTTGTATTGAAGCAATCCGGTCGCGTACACCCGAACGTTGGGGCTTACGATCTGGCCCGGCCGAAGACGCCAGTCGTGAGAATCAGGCCAACGACAGCTGATGCGATGCCACCGAAGATGTACAACATCGTGTGCTGCGTGAGTCGTCCCAGGAACATACTGCTCAGGCTGTTGGCCAGAGAGCGGGACTCGACGACACCAACGATGATCAACACGACTCCAGCAATCAGCAGAACCGCTCCAAAAACCCTGCCAATACTCATCTTTGCACCCCCCCGCGAAGAATAGCATGCTGCCACCTACAGGTGAGCCCAGGACGTCGACTGTCCGCTGAGAAACACCCACGGCAACGATGACTAAGAATATCAACAAGACCTCTCGCGCTCTGTACGCTGCCGCACATCGCGATTTCAGTGTTAACGGCCGACCACTAGCAAAGCGTGCTCGTTGCATGAGTGGGCCGTACTTCTATCCTCCCGCGCGCTCTCAGAAAGAGGCGCAAGCAATCGTCTGTCTCTCTTACGCCGCGCCGTACCGGAACGTCATCATCACGTGCATGATCATGCCGTTGGGCGGCATCGTCACCGACCTCACTTCGAAAAGTCATGAACTAGGTGTATCTATGGCTTTGAAATCATTTCAGCGCGATCGATTGTCAACGATAGATTTGGGATAAGCAAAAAGTATTTTTGCCAGAAACCATATTTTAGCTATCCCTTTGGCAGAGACAAAATTCATACTTAGTCGCTGAAAGGGCATAAGAAAGTTTTGTGGCACCAGCTTACTGTTCACGCGTGTGAAACCTGTTCCTGATGCAGTTCCACCCTTTTCATGCTCCCTTTGCAGGAACCATTCACAGGACTCGTCTTGCAGGCCATATCTTCTTTTGTAAATTCGCAGAATAGTCTTACCCCTCCGAAGTTTCTATGAATGAATGGCTTCAGCGTTTAGTTTCGTTCCCTATTCTTTCACGTTGCCTTCAAGATAACTTACTACTTCTGCCTTGGTAACAAATTGTCCATTTTGAGTGTCCTTCGCCCTGCGAGCATCACTCCATTCGCCGACTAAATACCGATAACTTGTTTTGAATTGGACCCGTAGATGCTGGAAGCGCGCAATGGCTTCAGAAAGAGTATCCGGATCGCCGGACTCAAGGATTTCTATGACGTCACGCTTCTCTTCTTCACGTTCGATAGTTTTCAAAGCAGCCTCTTTTCATCAAAGCAATCAAAGTCGATACCTCATGAGCCGAACGCGCTTCTGGGACCCCAAATGCCCTGAGACGAAGTATCTATCCACTATTGCGCGTGGACCGGGTTCTTAGGCTTCTGATAGCAGAAGTTAGCATACAACCCGAAATACTTCTGTGCGCTGGCATACATAGCTGGAAGTAACCCATCAGATATGAAGGAGAAGAAAGCACGACGATCCGATCCCGGGCTCCCTGGACCATTTCCTCAGGTCTCAAGGCCCCGCCCCCGGCGAGCCTAGTATTGATGGCTGTCTTGACAGCTTCTTGTTTTTATCAGCAAGATTCGGTAGAACATTTCCTTGAGAACACTCTTGGAGGTTGCTCATGGCCGAAATGGACAACCCTAATCCGCGCCAAAACCACCTGCTGGCAAGACTTCCTAAAACGGAATTCGTGCGCCTGTCTCCCTATCTGGAACTGGTTCCGTTGCCGCTCGGTAAAGCCCTGTATGAGTCAGGGGACCGCTTGGATCACGTCTTTTTCCCTGCTACCGCCATTGTGTCCCTGCTGTATGAATTGGAAAATGGCTCGTCGGCCGAAATTGCCGTGATCGGCTACGAGGGCATCGTTGGCATCGCTCTTTTCATGGGTGGCGATACCGTGCCGAATCGGGCCGTAGTGCAGAGCGCGGGCCATGGCTATCGGCTCAGTGGACAGCTGCTCAAGCAAGAGTTCAACCGCGCCGGGGCGTTGCAGCATCTGTTGCTGCGTTACACCCTCGCGATGCTGACCCAGATGGCGCAGACCGCAGTATGCAATCGGCACCACTCGGTAGACCAGCAACTCTGCCGCTGGCTCTTGCTTAGTCTCGACCGGCTGCCAGCGAACGAGCTGAGCATGACCCAGGAATTGATTGCCAACATGCTGGGGGTGCGGCGCGAGGGCGTGACAGAAGCTGCCGGCAGACTACAGGATGCCGGGTTGATTCACTACAGCCGGGGCCGCATTATGGTACTGGATAGACCGCGACTGGAAAAGCGGGTGTGCGAATGCTACGATGTTGTCAGGAAGGAATTCCACCGCCTGCTCCCTGACGCGACCGTGAAGTGATCATTTCTGCAAAGCGCCGTCGGACTTTCGCTGCAATCTGGCGATCTTGTCAACAGTTTCAACACTTACGATGCGTCAGCCAAGTTCGATTCTTTCAAGACGTTTCTTCAGTTCTCCCTTTGCCTCACCAGGGCCGAATATCAGGATGGATTCCGCATCATGAATGATCGCGATAACCGCATCATAGTAAATGTTGAGATGTCTCGTAAAGGACAGCTCACGATGCTGATATCCACAGTGAGCTCCTTGGCACGATTGAAGTCATCATTGCAAGAGCGGTTGCCTGTGCCAAGCATCTTCCCGCATGAGCAACAGGCCGATCAGAGTTCACTCGATTCAATCCAAAGTGCGCTTGTGGCTTTCATTTCCAAAGAAGGCCTTGATTCGGCCACAATTCGAGACATTTCTCGTCAAGCAAAAGTGAACAGGAACGACGTCACCGCTTTCTCCCCTTCTTGAGGGATATTCCCACTTAGCTCAACAGCTTTCGAGTCCTTGCAAGTCCACTTCTCTGGTCTTTTTTGCAAGGACACTAATGTCTTCTATGGCAGAATGAACCCAAAAATCCTTGGAAAGCATCGTGAGATGGGTATTGCTCGCGGCAGCAGGAGTAATGAACAGGAAAATAATGTCCGCAGGCTCCTGAGCGTTCCCTCAAAAACCGATGCTCGGCTTGAGAGTCGCAACGAAAAGGATAGGCTCCAGAAGGTTCTCAATTCGCGCATGGGGAGCGGCAACCCATTCTCCAATCACAGTGCCCAGCTGTTCCTCACGCGAAAGAATTGAGCTGAGAATCTCTTTCTTATTTCGAAGGCCCTTTCGGCTACAAATACTGCCGACTATTTGCTCAATCGCCTCGCGCGGCGAGACAGATGAGAGCTTCGCGGCGACCATGTTCCTGGTCAGGAAGGAAGAAAGATTCATTCATTCACCCCTTGGCCTGTTGAAGAGCGATTTGCCAGTCTTGGAAGCTGTCGGGTTGCTGCTCACACGTCTGACCGAAAAGCGCATCATCTCATGTCCGATGTGCATTCACAATACACTCCCCTCCTCTTGACAGCGGTACGGAAATAGGTGACACATTGCGCTCCATGCATGGAATTTACGCCCTTTCCGTCAGCGGTTGGATGCTGGCCTTCGTCACAGTGCTAATTGTGGGGATCTCTAAAACGGGCTTGCCCGTCCTCGGCATTCTTTTTGCACCGCTCTTTGCCGACGTGCTCCCTTCTCGCGCATCAACCGGCGCGCTCCTGCCGCTCATCATAATGGCGGATATCTTTGCTATTCTTTTTTGGAGACGTCATGGGTCCTGGAAACACCTCGTGCGGCTTTTCCCTTTGGCTTTCGTGGGGATCGTCGCTGGCTACTTCGCCATGGGCAGGATCAATGACCAACAACTGCGTTACATCATAGGCGCCATCGTCATCGTCATGCTCGGAGTAAGCGTCTACCGGCAATACATACTTGGCATCGAAACCCCGCTACCCACATCGTGGTGGTTTGCATCGATCGCTGGCTTCCTCGCTGGAGCTACCACAATGGTTGCAAACGCAGGCGGACCTGTCACCATGATTTACCTTCTGTCGATGCGCCTTCCAAAGAAGCAATTCATCGGCACGTGCGCGTGGTTCTTTTTTGTTGTCAATTGGATCAAGGTCCCATTCAGCCTGAGCCTAAGGCTAATCTCGGGCCCTTCTCTCCTCTTCGACGCAGTGCTCTCAGTCGGGGTTGTAGCTGGTGCGCTGGCAGGGCTCGCTCTTGCCCACCGCATTCCTGAGAAAGGTTTTATGATTGCCGTGCAGATACTGACCCTCGTGTCCGGTGTGATGATGTTTTTCTAAAGTCCCACCCTGACAGGATGCAGGGAAAAATCATTTCTTCAAAGAATCTTCGATCGCGAGAATGATTCAGTAAAGGGTGAATAATAGAACGCAAGGATTCCGGGACCACAGTCCTTTTTCATAGATGACCTATTGGTAGCGACGACAGAACGGATCCCAGGCAGGTCGGGCCATTTCCAGTCAATGCCCAATGTGGAGTTGAAGGGATCCCAAGGGGGACCCTATACTAAATTGAAATCTAAGAGCGCCTTCGGGATTTCACAAATGAAATGGCTTTCAGCGAATATGGAACTGCTTGTTTGTGTGATCGCGGTGGTCATATTGAGCTTTGTTGGTTGGCTGTTGAATAGAGAGACTTTTCGAAACAATCCAGGCCACCGCAAAAAGCGACAGGTATGAGTTGAAACAACTAAAACCAGAAGCTAAAACCATGCGGTTCATCTTTTACCAGCAAAGCAAGTTTATACCATCGTGACTTGGACTTCCCATTCGCATCCGTCCAAGTGCATCGGGCCAAGTCCTTCTTTAGTTCTTCTATAATCATCTTATTGCCAAGCATGGACCATACAAAATCGCCGGCCTCAGACGATTCTACCGTATTCCTTTTTCGATCCTTCATGGCAGCCGTTTCCCCACCAAACTATCCAGTGTTAGTGCAATTCCATCAGGTGCTTTATAGCCTGTCCCGCTGCGGCACGATCATCCGGCTTCGGCAATATTTCTACGCCGATCGGCCTTGTGTATCCAATCTTGCTCAGTGCAGAAAGCAGACTCGCGAAGTCGATATGTCCCCATCCCGGAGCGAGCCTATTACTATCCGCGAAATGCACATAGCCCACTAACGAAGAAGCGCGAAGCAGTCCGTCCGCCATGCTGGCTTCTTCGATGTTCATGTGAAAAGTGTCCGGAAGCAGCATCAGGTTCGGGAGGTCGATCTGCGAGATAAGTGCAAGTCCCTCGTCGATCGTGTTCACCACATTCGTCTCGTAACGGTTCACTGGCTCAAGGAGAAGGACCACATTCCTCTCCCCTGCATACACCACGCACCTTCGTAAGCACTCACGACCTTCTCTTTCCTGCTCCGAGCGCTCCCCTCCCGTCGCTAGGATCGTTCCACGAATGCCGCCGACGATAACCATGCACTTCAAGCTCTTGGCAAGATCGATGTGCCCAAACAGCCTTTCCACGCATTTTTCGCGTTTGCTTTTGTCAGCGTTGAACAATGAGTATCCGTCGGCATAGTAGGTCTGCCCTG
The DNA here is from genome assembly GCA_049515135.1 of Spirochaetia bacterium. GTDB lineage: Bacteria > Spirochaetota > Spirochaetia > SZUA-6 > Fen-1364 > Fen-1364. The sequence goes on along the minus strand of JBEKUJ010000007.1, from coordinate 175,069 downwards.
TCGCGATAGTATATGCCGTTAGTTTATATTCCTCCAGTTTATCCGCGAGCTGCTCATGATCAATCGATGAAGAGTCCAAGAGGCTTAATTCAACGCCAGAATATCCAAGGGAACTCGCAGTCCGAAGCCCCAACTCCAGATTCCCAGAATAGAGCAAAGGTCCGAACTCAGATTTCAAAGGCGACAGACTAATTCCAATTCTTCGTGCTGCCACTATGCGTTTTCCTAGTCACTTACGGAGTAAAGACAACCTTCAAAGCATCTTCGGCGTATGCCTTTTTCATCGCTTCCTTGCATTGATCCAATCGGTAGCGGTGACTCACAAGTTTGTACCAGGGAAAATCTTTTCGATGGCGTATCATCATATCCAAGTGCGCATAGTACATGTCATGGGGATGATTTGTGTTTCCTATAAAAAGAACGTTCTTTGCCGCCAGGTGCCGATGAACGTTCAGTGTCACCGTTCCAGTATCCACAAAATTGCCGGTTTCGCAGTATGTGCCTCCACGGCGGAGCATTCGGAGTCCGACGTCCAGGACCTCAGGTCGACCAACAACCTCGACCACGACATCTGCCCCATGACCATCTGTTTCCGCGCGGATTCTCTCTACCAGCTCATCATCTGAAAGCTTGGAAACATCAATCGTCATGTCTGCCCCGAATTCTTTGGCGATCTTCATTCGCGACGCGTTAGTATCCAGGCCGATGATCTTTCCTGCCCCTAAGAGACGAGCTTTCGCCGCCATCATGAGTCCTATGCCGCCCAACCCTTGGATCACGACGGTGTCGTCGAAATTGAACCCCCCTCGTCCGTCTGTCTGCGAATACATCTTTGCCCGATCAAGCAAGGATGTAACGACAAACAATTCAGAAAGTGCTGTCTCCTCGACGGTCGACTCCTCCGGGACCTTGTAAACCCAAGCGTTCGGAGGTAGATAAAGGTATTCTGACCATCCTCCGGTAATGTATGGAAAGACGTCGCTCCGATAGGTCATGCCAATTCCCTGATGATTCACACAGAAAGGGAAAGCGTGGATTCGACGACAGTACCAACACGTTCCGCAGATAACATTGGGACAATTTGTCACCCTGTCTCCAATCCTCAGTTCCTTTCCACTATATTCGATGTCCTTGCCTTTTCCGTTCATTTCGAACACAATCCCAGCGTTCTCATGTCCGTGTACGCTGGGATAGACCATGTCCTGCTCGGTCTCTGTGCCGCCGTATAACGTTACGTCACCGTCGAAAGCGTGTTTGTCGGTGCCGCAAATTCCCGACATCTCAACTTTGATAACAACCGCACCCTCCTCAAGATGATCAGGATACGGCAGCTCCTTCCATTCGACCTGCCCAGGGCCGGTCATTACGACTGCTTTTACCTTCCCTGGTTTTTCCATTTTACCGCCTCCTCGCAAGCTATTCGTGTTGTGTTTACTTTCAACGAATGACGCTATGTGGGATATCCCAAGGTGTAAAGATGAGTCCCGCCATTTAATGGGCCTTTCAGAACGGCTTCGATCTCGTCTTTCTTGCGCATTGTCATAGCGGCTATTGGCGGAAGCTTGCCCGCAGGGTACATGGCAAGAATGTCGGTCACGAGCTTCTCAAGGTAATCCATGATTGCCACGAGCCCGGGTCGGGCCTTTTCAGGATCTGCCAAGGTCGCATTGCCGACCACGCCCTCCGGCGTTGAGACTACCTCGATTGCTGAGGCTCCCACTTGGAGCCAGAAGTCGATAGGAAGATCGTAAGCGCTCCCAGACTTGTTTATGTGTCCGTCGGGGAAAATCTTGATTGGTGTGGTTGACGGAGCGTATTTTTGGTCGATCATCTCTGGGAAGAGCGCCATTGAAAAAGAAGTCTCGCATTCGTCACCATGAATGAAGGGCGTCTCGAAAGGCCCCCCATGTGCCTTGTCCCTGATGTGTTGCGGAATCACGAACCACCAGTTGACATTGACCACAATTGCGGGTACCTGGTATTTTTTCGCAAATTGATGGATAGCGAGGGGGATGACGTAGTCCTGACCATGGCCGTTGAGCAGAATTTGCTTTCGAAAGCCGCTGTTCCAAAATCCCGCGATGACTGCTCGAAGATATGCAGAGAGGTCTTCCTCGGGAATTACAATTGTTCCCGGCATCCCGAGATGATGAAACGGATGCGAACCATACCAGATAGGTTCGGCCACAGTGCAGCCAGTGACCTTCGCCACTTGTTCGGCCATTCGGGTTACCAGGAAAGTATCCTCGCCCGGACAGGCGTGATCGCCATGATTCTCGGTGCTTCCAACGGGAATAATAATGAGATCGTTCTTCTTCAGGCGTTCTTTCACCTGATGACCCGTCATTGTCTGGTAATAAATGCCGCTCGGCAAATCCATTTGCCCGCCCTTGGGGGGTATTTCCCATTTTCCCATTTCGCTGTCCTCCCTTTGCGCAGTTTTCATGCAGCCGCTCGTTGCCTCCCGAGAAAACGCTTGAACATCTCGTCCGCCAGAATTAAAAGCACCATGACAAGCCCCGTGGCGAAGCCTTGCCACAAGGGCGAGATACCGAGGAGGTTCATCATGTTGCGTAGGAGAATGATGATGAGCGCCCCGACGACTGTTCCGCTGATCGTTCCAGTCCCCCCCGCAAAAGATGTTCCGCCGATTAACGTTGCCGCGATTGCGTCCAGTTCGAAACCTTCGCCGATGTCGCTCTTCGCGGAGTTCAGACGGGATACGAAAAGAAGACACGCGAAGGCGGCCATCAAGCCTGATATCACGAAGGTTAACGTGATGACTCGCCGGGTCTTGATGCCGGAGACCGCACTTGCAGTGGGATTTGCTCCCACTGAATAGATGGCGCTGCCGAAGTTCGTGTATTTCAACAGCCAGGCAAACAGCGCGAAAATTGCCGCGCCGATGAAAATGATGAACGGAATCCCTCCCACTCGTGCGGCGCCCAGAAGACGGAAGGAATCCGGGAATCCCCAGATAACTTTTCCGTCGATGTAGAGGACCACGAGCCCTTTGCCCAGCAGGTATGTGCCAAATGTCGTAATGAATGGTGGAAGGCCAACGCGCGTCACGATTAATCCGTTCATCAGGCCGAAAGCGGCGCCGATGGCGAGCCCTACCAGGACGGCGACCAATACGGGCACTTTGGTGCTCATCAAGAGCGCGGCCACGACCCCTGCAAGCGCCCCGCAGCTTCCCATGGAGACGTCAATGCCACGGGAGAGAATAACGAGGGTCTGTCCCGCACCGAGAACGAAGATGGGGGTCGCCTGGCGCAACACGTTCAGCAGGTTGTCCCAAGTAAGAAAGGCGCGACTGATGAGAGACAGCACAATGCACATCAGAAGCAGAATCACGAGTCGGGAATGCCTTATGAGAGTTTCCGCGGGGCGCCTTCCCTGTTCCCTGGCCCGAGCTGCAACCACCTCAGTGCCTTGGGTGGCGCTATTCAAGGACGGCTCCTCGATACAAGAGTTGTGCGCCGACCACGGCCGCCATAATGCTCACGCCGATGACCACGGCCACCACTTGTGAGGGCAGGCCCATGAGGTTCATGCCGTTACGAAGGAGCGTGATAAAAATCGCCCCCATCACGGTGCCAGCCAGGCTGCCGCGACCCCCGGTAATGGGCGTGCCCCCGACCACAACTGCGGCCACAGCTTCGAACTCTGTCCCCATGCCCACGAGCGCATTTCCCGTTGCTACCCTGCTGGCAAGAATGATCCCGGCTACAGCGGCAAGAAATGCACTGGCAATGTACGCGGCGATAACCGACACATCTACGCGGATTCCCAGCGCCCGGGCGTTTTCCGCATTGATGCCAATAGCGTACGCGTGGGTGCCAAAGGGCGTTCGGCGCATGACAACGCTGATGAGGACAACGAGAAAGAGGGTAATCCAGAAGGCTGCGGGAACGCCAAGATACATTGCGTTGCCGAATACGATGAACGAGGTGTTGGGAATATGGACCGAGCCGCCTTTTGTAATTCCCAAGCTGACGCTCCGGACCATGAAGAGCATCCCAAAGGTCACTATGAAGGGAAAGATCCTGCCTTTGGCCACAATCACCCCGGCAACCAGGCCGCAGAAGCAGCAGGCAAGAAGACTGAGGGGAACTGCTGCAGCAAGGCTGAATCCTTGTTGCAGAAGGACCGCGATGACCGTCCCGGCAAGCCCGAGCATTGCGCCCACTGACAGATCGATTCCGGCGCAGACGATCACGATCATCATCCCCATCGAGACGATCACGAGTACCGTGCCCTGCCGGATGATGTTCACAACATTCGTCCAGGTGTAGAAGTCTCGCGAAAGCAGGGAGAAAAGAAGCACAACGGCCAGCAGGACGTAGGAAATGCTCGGTAGCGCGCGAAGACGCTTCAGCACGACGGACAGTGCTTTCCTCATGCTGTTTCTCTCCCGACCCCGATCGCGGCGGCAATGATCTTCTCCGCGTTCATCTCCGCACCCTCGAGCATTTCCGTGATCTTTCCTTTGTACATCACATACACGCGGTCGCTCATATTCTGCAACTCGGGCAGGTCAGAAGAGATGAGAAGAATCGAAGCCCCAGCCTTCGCAAGCCGGTTCATCATCTTATAGATTTCCACCTTCGTCCCTACATCGATTCCACGCGTTGGCTCGTCGAGGATAAGCATGCGGGAGCCGGCGCACATCCAGTGTGCGAAGACCACTTTCTGCTGAGTTCCCCCGCTCAAGAACTGCACAGCCCGATCAAGGGAGGGTGTGGCAATGTCCAGCTCCGCCACCTGCTTCTGGGCGGTTAACCTCTCCTTGCGCAGGTTCTTCATGCCCGAGGGAAACATCCGATGCAAAGATGCCCGCACGATGTTCTGTCGAACAGTCAACGGAGGACATAACCCCTCACCCTGGCGGTTCTCGGAAAGATATCCTAATCTCCTCTCTATGGAACCGCTTGGAGAAGGATGAGTAATCCGCTTTCCGTAGAGATAAATTTCTCCGCTGTCGGGCGAGTCCAGGCCAAAGATCAGCCGGGCCAGCTCCGTGCGGCCGGCACCCACGAGGCCGAACAGGCCGACAACCTCCCCTGATCTCACAGTAAGGGAGATCGAATCGACCACGTTGCGCCTACTCACATTAAGGACGCGTAGGGTCTCCTCACCCCGGGGTGCGCTTTCCTTGGGATACATGGTGACGATCGCGCGGCCGACCATCATTGTGATGATGCTGTCAATTGTGGTTTCTCCTATGGGCTTCGTATCCACCAGCTTGCCGTCCCGGAGGACGGTGACGCAATCGGCGATTTGCGAGATCTCTTCCAGTCGATGCGATACATACAGGATGCCAACGCCCTGGGCGCGCAGGACGCGCAGGGTCTGGTAGAGCTTCTCGATCTCTCCCTCAGACAGAGAGGAGGTCGGTTCGTCCAACAAGAGGACGCGAGGATAAAACGATAAGGCGCGTGCGATGGCGATCATTTGAATCTGCGCGATGCTGAGAGTCTGCACGAGAGTGTTGGGGGACAACGTGATCCCCATCTTTTGCAGGACCCTCTCGGTCTCCAGCTTGGCGTGCCGCTTGTTTAGAAACACCCCTCCTCTCACGAACTCATGGGAAAGGTAAATATTGGTTGCAATGTCGAGGGTGGGAACGAGGTTGAGCTCCTGAAAGACCATGCCGATCCCAGCCTTTTGCGCGGCCACAGGATTGGAAAGCTGCCGGCGGGCGCCATCAAGGAAGAGCGATCCCTCGTCGGGCTGGACAATGCCTGCGAGTATTTTCATGAGAGTGGATTTCCCCGCTCCGTTTTCTCCCACCAGCGCGTGTATTTCGCCTGCCCGAATATTGATGCTCACCTGATCGAGGGCGCGCACGCCGGGCCATGACTTGGAGATGGCGCGCGCTTCGAGCAGACTATCGCCGCCCTGACGCTCTTCAATCACCCCGCCCTCCCGTATTGCCATTCCAGAGAGCCCTTCTCATGACCTTTCACGTCAGATCCAGGAGCCGGGCGGCGTTGTCTCTGCACATCGTACGGATATCCTCCCGGCGGATCCCGTAGGCAAGAAGAATCCGCATGAAGAGCTTCATGCCCTCCCAGGGAGGCATGTTGACCACGGTGCCCAGGTCGGAGGCGAGGACGATATGGTCCGGTCCGACCGTCTTGATGATCTGGAACAACTCCATCGGATCGCAATGCGGATTGTTGAAGTTGGGCACGTCTCCATACATGAAGAGTCCGACGTAAGCCCCCATGCGGCCCATTTCCGCCATCTGTTCGTGCGTGGCCTTCGTTACGTTCCAATTGGGATGCGTGATGACGAACTTTTTAACCCCGAGCTTCTTGGCTTCCCGGATGACCACAAACCTCTGTTTGGTCCCCGCGTGACAGGGATCGAGGATCATGTCGTTTTCCGCCACAATCTTCATGATCTCGTAGAGCGCAGGCACCGGTTTGTCGTTCTGATCCAGAAGCTCGATACCCCCCGGGGTGCCCATGACGCGATGATGGTGCGCCGAATCATGGCTGGGCAGCCAGACAATCTTTCCCTTCAACTGCGCACACATTTCCACAGCAGCGGGGTTGAGCCCGCCCTGGTAGTAGTTCAAGGTCACGCCGCCAAAAACTTTCACTGCTTTCTTTTGCGAAGCGGCCGCGTATTCATCGACCGCTTTCTGCACAAAGAACGCCGTTGCCGCAGTCGGTATCGTGTGAGCCTTGAAGAGCACCGCGCCCATGCCGATATCCGTGGCCTTCTTGGCGATCTCCAGCTGATCCCATCCGACATCGATCTCGGGATCGGGTGCCGCATGGACATGGATGTCAACAGCCCCCTGAAGGAGCTCGATGGCATCTGCTTCCGTTATCATCTTTACCTTATCCCCCATGCTGAGAATGGTGGTATAGGCCCGCCTTGCATCCTCCTGCCACTGCGGCTCGAGAGAAAGCTCGAACGATTCATTTTCTGACATGATCACCTCGCTCTCTACGGCATGCGCTATCAACCTACTCTGCCGCCATCGACCAGCTGCTGGTCAGTCTCCTCGAAGTTGCGTGCATCCGGGTAGACGCCAAGAACGACAAAGGGTTTCGTGCCGTCATTCTTCATCCAATGCGGCACTCCCTTGGGAATGAACATGGCGTCATTCGGTTTCATCCGGTATTCCACCCCGTCGATCGCCTGGATGGCCTCCCCCGCGATACAGAAAAGAAGCTCGTCGGACTTGTGGTGGACGTGTGTTCCGTGGTACCCACCGGGAGGGAAGACGGCGCGAAAAAGACACGAGGTGGTTTGTGCTACGGTCGCGTCGCAGATGAGCAAGCGAGAATCGACCCCGCGGAAACCTTCTTCCTCTCCGACTGGGAGCGGTGAAATATCGGAAGTTGAAACGTGAAACTTCTTCAGGCTGTCCACAGGAGCGCCTCCTTTGGTTGAACGGCAGATTCATCACTTTCCATCGCTGGGAGCCTCTTTCCCCGACGGCCCCAGCTTCAGCAGCCGGGCCGCATTGTTGCCCAGGATGTCGTCCTTCTCCGCTTCCGAGAGGAAAGGGAGTCTGCGTACAAGAGAGTGCTGCGATTCACGGCAATATTTTGGGCCATGCTGGCCGAACAGAGGAAGATTCATGAAAGGGCCTTCCGTGCCCCAGAGGAGGCGCCGTGTCCCTATGGTCCCCTTCAGCCTGCGGATAGTCGTTTCAACGAGATCGGGAACCATGTATGTCCTCTCGATGGAGTCGAGGAAAGTCAAATCCACCCAGATGTTCGGGTTGGAATATGCCACACAGAGAAACTGCTCCGTCCAGGGATAGCCTCCATGACAGAGCACGATCTTCAACTCGGGAAAGGCAACTGCGACATCGTCCACAAACACCGGATCGTTATACTTCAAGCGCTGCCATTGCACCGCCTTGATACCGGAGTGGATCATTACCGGAATATCCAGCTCGATACACTGCTCAAACACACGATTGAGCCGTGGATCATTCGGAAAGAAACCGGCATGGGGGTACAGCTTCACCCCTTTCATCCCGAACTCTTGTACTGCCCGCCGCAACTTGCGGTGAGGCTGGTACCGGTCAGGATGCACCGAGGTGAACCCGACGAAGCGTGTGGGATAGAGCCCGCAATATGCGGCCATCTCTTCGTCCGCGCGGTTGACATCCTCTGTCATTCGCGAAGGGTCCGCCCAGGGAGGGTTTTCTCCGGCATCAGCCTGGTCATTGCCAAGGAGAACCGACACATCGACGCCCGCCCCATCCATCGCGGCCACTATCGCGGCCGCATCGTGCTTTCTCCCCGCTGCCTCGTATTCCAGGTGAACATGAAAGTCAACGACCAATTTTATCCTCCGCCAAGCCTATAGGGCATCTCGTCTCGGCAGGCGGGGGGCTGATCTGCTTCCCGGCCCCTCGTCCACCGAGATTTCAACAACCTGTTTTCAATTCACTCTACGGCTTATAGTAGGCGTCCATCTGAGGGAACTTTTTCAGATATTCGGCCGCATTCGACTTATCGACGATCTTGGCCACGATTGGGAGGGTGTCCGGAACCTTCTCCCCTTGGGCAAACCCAACGAGCGCCTTGACCGCCTCATATCCTTTTGCCCACGGGTCATCGGCCACAGTCGCCAGAATGCGTCCATTGAGAATTGCCTGCGCCGCATCCTTGTTTCCGTCGATGCTCACAACCGAGATCTCGCTTGCGCGGCCCGCCGCTTCGATGGCTTCGATGGCTCCCAGCGCAGCCTCGTCGTTGACGCAGAAGATTCCCTGGATTTGTCCCTTGGGGTATTTGGTCAGCATGTTCTCCATCGCGGACATGCCATCCTTGCGGTTGAAGTTAGACGGCTGCACGTCGAGAAGCTTCGCATTCGGGTACTTTGCGATGGCGTCCTTGCCTCCCAGCAATCGCTGCTCGCTGATGAGGTTCCCCGGGATTCCTTCCAACACGATATAGCCGCCTGCGCCGTTGTTGTGCTTGATGGCAACCTCGGCGACATTCATTGCCCACTGGCGATCCTTCACGCCGGAGAATGCAAGACGATCGGAGTTCGGAATGTCCGTGCTCAAGGCAACCGTCGGAATGCCAGCTGCCTTGGCCTTGTTCACCTGTTGGATAACGGCTGTCTGGTCAATGACGCAGATCCCGACGCCATCCACTTTCATCTGGATTGCGTTCTCGAACAGCCCGACCTGCTCTTCCACGTTGAATGTCTGGATCGGCGCCATCTGCTGGATGTCCACCTTTATCCCTTTGTTCATATATTCGAGAGCGGCTTTCTCCGCCCCCTGCCGCATGTAGGTCCAGAAGGGGTTGAACATGTCCGGCATGATCCAGGCAAACTTGTAATGCTTGGCACCGACAGAGGTCGCCTGGGAGGCTGCCGTCCCTTCCGATGTCCCTGTGGCGAATGCTGTCGAGGCCACGGTCAGGGCGACAAGCAGAGCGAAACCAAAGGTTCTTTTCATTCTCTTCTCCTTTCCTGTTCAGTTTCAGCGTATTCTCCGATCAAATTTCCTGTCATCTCTGTCCCGTTTCTCCTCCTTTCTTCCCTGCGCTGCATTAGTCGTGGTGTTCCTCCATCTTGTCGAGAAGCGCCAGCAGGCGATTCTTCACGTTGCTGATATGCTCCCGCATCATGCTCATCGCCAAGCGGCCGTCTCTCCGGCGAAGGGCATTCACAATCCTTTCGTGTTCACGCAGCGACTCTTTCACGTTTTCGGTGGATGACAAGGAAAGGACCCGCTCCCTGTACGTGAGGTCTTTCAGACTCTCGATCATGCGAAGCAGATGTTTGTTCTGCGCATGCTCCTGGATCGAGGAATGCAATTTGATCTCGGTTTGGAGAAAGCCGGGCAGGTCGCCGCGATCGAATGCAGCTTGACCTTCTCTGAGAAGCGCTTCCATCCCTTCCAAGTCTTTTGGCTCCATGTGCGTGGCCGCCTTTTCCGCAGCATAGCCCTCGATGAGTTCGCGGAGCTCGAAGAGCTCTTGTATTTCCTGCTTCGTGATTCCCTTGACGAAAAATCCTACGCGGGGGGCAACGTTTATCAGACTCTCGTGCTCAAGCATGAGCAGGGCTTCGCGAACAGGGGTCCTGCTTATCTTCATTGCTTCAGCCAGCTCCTCCACGCGGAGTTGCTCGCCGGGGATGTATTTGCCAGTCAGGACGTCCCTTTTGATTGTGGCATAAGCCCAATCTTTCAATTCCTGCGGTTTTTTAAGATCACTTCCATCCATATCCCTGCTGTCCAGTATGTGAAGTGTAGCATGTAATATATTACATGTCAACGGTTTTCTAAAAAGTGTTGTCTTGAAAGCCGGCTTCGCATCTGACCAAATGCGGGCTATTCGACCACCATCTTGGACACCGCGGTTTCTATATTCTTGGCTGATGCAATTCTTGGAGTATTCCCACCGAAGCTCAGCTTATCTTGATCCACGCATCATTGTCGGTCTGGAGCTCTTCAATCGATGACCGTACGCGACAACGCCCTCGAAGTAACGTGGAGAAAACAGCCTTCGAGCGAACCGTTTCGGCTACTTGAGCGAAACTTCCATGATCTCAGACGTACCGGAGAACAGAAGTTTGTCCTCGCGTGCCAACCAGCCTATTCCCATGCAAAGCAGATCTTCCGGCAGCTTGGTCTTTTTTTTAAGCTGATTGATAGTCACCGCCTTGTTTTCGTCAACCAGGGTCTCCCAGATTTCTCCAGCCGCCTCGCCAATCTCGTTGACCATCCGATCACCTCCTTGAACCCTCACAAATTCTCTTCGGCCAATACTCCAGCAGCCTTCCCCTTCTCAACAAGCGCCGCCCAGGTGATACGCACCGGCCCTCCCGCGACACCGCTGCGACCCGGAGCCTTCAGCACACCTGCTTTGTAGACGGTATCGACGATGGCCAATACCTCTGTATCAGTGTACTCCTCCGGAATGTCGAGGACCTCAATGATCGCGCGCTGTATGATAGTGGAAGCCAAACAGAGCTTGCCACTTTGGTCAGTTAGGAAGTAGAGAGATTTCATGCAAGTCAAAATCCCCCCTAGACGCCCTAGAGTCAATATCCACTTTGAGCCACCTCTGCAACCTCGGCGCCGGCAGGACCGCTTCCCCTGAAGGGCGCCGGTTCAGGACACCTCTGCAGGGGGCTGGCTGGACCATCGTATTGCAATCATGGTGATATCATCAAATTGGTCGGCCTGGGCGAGGTGGTCGCGGAGGCCCGTCTCGACGCGCTGGACAAGCTGCGCAGCTGAGGTGACAGGTTGTTCCAGCAAGGCAAACAGTCTCTTCTCCGTGAAAAAACCACCGGTTCGGTTGCGGCTCTCAGGGACACCGTCGGTGTATGCAAAAAGGATGTCTTTGTCTTTCAGCTGGTACTGCTGGAGCTCGAACGTCGAATCCGGCATCATCCCCACCGCCGGCCCCGTCTGTCCCAGACGGCTCTCTATCCCGTTGGCCCCGATGATCACCGGCGCCTCATGCCCGCCGTTGACATAGGTCAGCAGGCCCGTATCTGGATCGAGCACGCCGAGGAAGAGAGTGGCGAACATGTTCAGGTTCCCATGCGTGCGGGCAATGTAGTTGTTGGCCATCACGACCGTGTTCAGGGCGTTCAAATCTTCGAACAGAGTGGCAAGCCTGTGCTCGACAGAGTTGGGGGCCGATGTTTTGTGGTCCGCCAGAATGGGGAGCCCGAAAGAGGAATGCTGTTCGGAGAAAGCCCGTATCAGGCTGCGAATCACGGCCATGAAGAGTGCCGCGGGAACGCCCTTGTCGCAGACGTCTGCGATGACAAAACCCATGTGGCTGCTGCCGGGCAGCAGGAACGCATCGTAGAAGTCCCCGCTCACCTCTCGTGCCGGGTGGAAGCAGGATACCACCTCGCAACCGGGGGGCTGCGGCAGCTTGTCGGGAAGAAAGTCCGTCTGGATCTTGCGGCCAATTTGCACGTCGTTCTCGAACTTCAGGAGCTTCTTTTCCCGGTGCATGAGGATCTGATTGCTCAGGGCAATGGCCGCCTGTGAGGAGAGAAGCTCTACAATCTGCTGCAAGTACGCATCGAACGGCTTCACCTTTCCCGTGGCAGGATCCTGCGCGTTCAGGAGCTGCAGCACACCGATGACCTTCGTGTCGTGATCCTTCAACGGGACGGTGAGGCTCGATATCGAGCGGTAGTGGTTGCGCTGATCGAAAGCCTTGGTACCCGTGAAATCGAAGCCCTCCGCATTGTATATATCAGGGATGTTGATCGATATTCCTTCCAGGGCGACGTGTGTAGCGACATTATGGTGATTCGGCGCGCCGCTCGCCGGATCGTGCAGGGGCAGAGGCGGAATAAGTATCTCCGGTCCGCTTGGCCCACCAATCCTGATCTTGAGTGAATCCGTGTGCATGATCTCGAACTTGAGGCAGTCTTCTTCCGTTCGCAGGTAGAGTGTCCCTGCGTCCGCATTGCAGACCCCCTTCGCCTCTACCAGGATCTTCTCAATGAGAAGGTCCGGGTCCTTCTCGGCAGAAAGCGCAATCCCAATGGGAATGATCACTTTCGTGAAATCATCGGAAAGCTTTGTGAGACCTGCAAGCTGCTCGGAAGACGACTCGAGCGCGCGTACGAGACGCCGGTGAGAAAGAAGTCCCTCCATCCGTGCAGCGACTACCGCCGGGTTGAGAAGCTCCGTCAGGTAGTCGTCAGCGCCATTCTTAATGCACCTGTCGGCATTCGTAATCTCCTCTGATGCGCCGTAGACGATAATCGGAACGCGTTGGGCGGGTGGCGTCAAGCTGAGGCGCTTCAGAAGCCCGTAGCTGTCGGATTTCGCAAGCGCAAGCTCCACCAGGATCAGATCGCAGCTCCCCGCGCGGAGCAGGTCAAATGCATCAGCTTCTTCCTGCGTCGCCTCGACCGAGTAGCCCAACCCCTTGAGGAGAGAGGCAAAAGATCCTGTCAACTCCCGGCTGGTCCCGAGCACTATCAGGTGCCCGTGTCCGTGCTCCTTGCCGGCATTCCCTTTCCTGTCGCCGGCTCGTTTCCGAGCAGCACTAACTGAGGAACGTGATGGCCTCATCCGCTGCCTCCGGAGTGCATGTGTTTTCGATTCATGATGAAAATGTTCCTGTTCTGATCTCCCACGCGCTGGTACTTGAACTGGTCCACGTTTCGGATCGCCAGGTAGAGGCCCATGCCTCCGACCTTACGATCCTCCACCGGCTGATTGACATCCGGTTCCGAAACCTGTGTCGGATCGAATGCCGGCCCCGAGTCGCCCAGGGCGATCGTCAGGTGCTCGCCATCGACCTCCGCTCTCACCTCGAGCCTGCCATCAATGCCGGTTTCCAGGTAGCCATGCGTGATGATATTGGTTGCCACCTCGTCGACGGCAAGCAGGAGCCGGTACGAATCCTTTTTCTCCAATCCGGCATCGGAGGCCGCAGTCTGCACGTGCTTCCGTATGACCGCGAGGGAATCGAGGCTGGCTGGAAGGATCAAGGTCTCCATAGTCACCCCTCTCGACCGTCACGCGACTCGGGGCTCAAATGTTTTCGATCACGGCGGGGTCGTAGCTCTTCACTGAAATGACGCTGTTGTGCAGTCCGGTCTTGCGGATAGTGTCCATCACCTGTTCCTGCGCGCCCACGACGTACACGTCGACCTGTCGTCCCATCTTCTGTTTCGCAAAGACGAGGACCCTCAAGCCGGCGCTCGCGATATATTCCAGTTCGGAGACCACGAGGACGAGACGTTTCGCGTTCTCCGCGGTCGCCTTCTCTACTTCCTTCTGGAACAGGGGCGCCGTGCCGGCGTCGAGCTCACCCGCCAGGGTGATCCTGGCAATTCCCTTGTCGAGCATCTCAAAGCGTACATTGAAAGCCATTGTTCCCCCCTACCCTTCGCGTTTCCCCGTGCTGCCGGCGGCGGAAGAGCCGCTCACCAGAATAGCGACCGACCGCGCGCCCACAATGAACTGCCGTTGATCTGAGAGCACGGGCTCCGCGCCCGGCTCCCAGATATCCTGCGGGGAAGGCGCGCCAGTGTTCGCGAAGACGCGCCAGCATGATTCCTGGTGCAGCTCCGGCAGCTCAAAAGGAAGAGATTCCCAATACATGTTCATGGCAACGTAGATGGTATCGTCCTTCACCGTCGCATCTTTAGCGTGCATGCCGCACAGCATGAAAGCCACAACCCGGCTGTCGCTGGACCAGTCTGCGTTCCACGCGCGTGTGCCGTGCCATGTTATGTCGGCGAAGCCGCTGCCCGCATAATCCTCGTTTCGGAAATATGTGCTGCCTCTCAGGACCGGGTGAGTCTTGCGAAAGGCAACGCACGCACGGGCGAAGCGGAATATCTCTTCGTTGGGCTTCTGCAGCGTCCAGTCGAGCCAGCTGAACTCATTGTCGTGGCAGTACGCGTTGTTGTTCCCTTTTTGCGTCCGGCCTATTTCATCGCCCATGAGCAGCATCGGGACTCCGCGACTGACCATCAGCATCGCAAGGGCGTTCTTCATCTGCCTTCTGCGCAGGTCGTTCACCTGCGGGTCGTCGGTGGAGCCTTCCCTGCCGCAGTTCCAGCTGTAGTTGTCGTTGGCGCCGTCGTTGTTGTTTTCTCCGTTGGCCTCATTGTGCTTCCCGTCGTACGAAACAAGATCAGCCAGGGTGAAGCCGTCGTGACAGGTAACGAAGTTGATGGAGGCTGTCGGCCCGCGTCCTCCCCGTGCATACAGGTCGGGGGAGCCCTGCAGTCGCTGAGCCATTCCCCCTGCCTGGTCCGGATCCCCCCTCAGGAAGCAGCGGACAGTGTCACGGTATTTGCCGTTCCATTCCGCCCAGCGGCCGTAGGCCGGGAAGGACCCCACCTGGTACAAGCCGCCAGCGTCCCAGGCTTCGGCAATGAGCTTGCACTTTGCCAGAATCGGGTCGAAAGCGAGGGTCTCCAGGAGCGGCGGATTGGCAAGCGGCGCTCCCCACGGGTCGCGCCCCAGGATGGCGGCAAGGTCGAAGCGGAAACCATCGATGTGAAACTCTGCGGCCCAGTAACGAAGACACTCCAACACCATTGTACGCACAATAGGGTTGTTGCAGTTCAGCGTGTTTCCTGTGCCGCTGAAATTGAAGTAGTATCCCTCCGGGGTCAGCATGTAGTAGGTCGCATTGTCGATCCCCCGGAAGGAGATGGCCAGCCCCTCTTCATTGCCTTCCGCCGTGTGGTTGAAAACAACGTCAAGGATGACCTCGATGCCGTTTTCGTGCAACTCTTTGACGAGGGTCTTCAGCTCGTCCGCCACCATCGTTCCGTCTTTCATCTTTCCGGATGCGGCGAATCCGGCTTTGGGCGCAAAGAAGCCCACCGTGCTGTAGCCCCAGTAGTTCATCAGCAGCTCGCCCGTATCCTTGCTCTGGCGGCTGTTCTCGAACTCGTCGAACTCGTAAATGGGCATGAGCTCAATGCAGTTGACGCCGAGCTCCTTGAGGTACGGAATCTTCTCACGGATTGCCGCGAAAGTGCCCGGGTGCTTCGTCTTCGACGACGGATGACGCGTGAAACCGCGCACGTGCATCTCGTAGATGATCAGGTCCTCGGTCGGTATCTCCAGCGGCCGATCCGACTCCCAGTCAAAATCGTCCTGCACAATCCGGGCGCGATGCGGGTATTCATCAGCCCAGTTCGGTTTCTCGCCCCAGGCGTCCCTGCCGCCGACGGCCTTTGCGTACGGGTCCGTGAGGATTGTTGAAGGATCAAACCGATGCAGCGCGGGCTTTCCTTTTTCAGGACGTGGACCCGGTCCGTCCATGCGGAACCCGTACTCGATGTTTTCGTAGTCGAGATCGAAGACAACCATCGAAAAGACGTTCCCGACCCTGAAATCAGCCCACACAGGTTCCCCTGTTCCAGGTTTCTGGAACACGCCGCGAAACGGTATTTCTGCCAGTGGTTTCGGTTTGCCCTTCTCGAAAAGAACCAGCACGCAGTAGTTCGCGTGTTTCGAGAAGATCGCGAAATTGACGCCGCCTGGCACCAGATTTGCGCCGAAGGGATACGCGCGACCCGGGCGAAGCTTGAAGCCTTCGAACTGGTGGGTGGGGTAGACGTCGATGCGGTCCACTTTTCCTATCCTCCGAGCGCCGCCACGCCTGCCTCAACCGTGTCGTGTATAACAAAGAACTTGAGGAATCCCGTGACGGACATGGTGTCCCGAATTTCTTCGACGACTCCGGAAAGCACAATGCTACCGCCCTTGCCTGTTACCTGGCGGTACAGGGACAGAAGCATCCGCAGGCCTGCGCTCGACATGTACGGCACTTTGCTCATGTCGAGGAGGACTTTGGCGCCTGACTGAACTTGTGGCAGGATTTTCTCCTGAACCTCGGGGGCGGTCTTTCCGTCCAGCTCGCCTGTCAGCTCGACAACCATGACCTTCTTGACAGTCCTGACGTTGACTTCCATGTCGTACGCTCCTACTTCGCTCTGGGGACCAGCCTCACCTTGATGCGTGGGGCGTCCTTCGTATCCGGAATCTTCACGGTCAGGTTTTCCGCGTCAAAGCTCTTGTACGGCTCGTCGTTCACCCATACCTCCCCGACCCGGATGCTGCCGGGCGGCAGGATATCAGGGGAAACACGCAGGGTGTTCCTTGGGAACCCCCCCGGGGTGGGTTTGAAGTGGAAATCCATGGGCTGGCGTGTAATGAGAAGGTTCGTGTACACGGCAGCCAGGTAGCAGAGCTCGGTGGTATGGTAGCCGCTGCTGGAGTGACTTCCCTTGAACCGTTCGGTGCCCATCAGGTAGGGAAGGCCACTTGCCAGCACGTTGAAATATGTGGCGCCATCGTCGTGGTCGAGAAAGAAAGCGTTATAGAAGGAGGATGATTCCCGAGCCCGCTTCAAGTACTCCTCGTCCCCGAGCACCCCGTGCATGATGAGGTACGCGAGGATCCCCTGTTCCTGCTGCCACCAGGCTTTGCGGTCGTGGAAGGCAAACCGGCGCAGCTCCTGTCCTTCCCCGAGCTGCCGCTCCATGACGTCGTACCATCCCCCGCGCTGTTTGTCCATTCCAACCTTCGGCATTTCCTCGCCGATCTTCCGCGCCAGCGCAACATACCTGTCCTTGGTTTTAAGGCTGTTCATGCGCATGATGTTCCAGGCGATCTTCAGGTTGTGGCCCACCACGGCGCGATTCTGCTGCCACATGTGCTTTGTGTCGTGAGACCAGTCTTCGTGGAACTTCTCCTGCACGAAAGGGCTGTGCTCATAGTCCGGAAAGTGCTGCTCGATCGTGTCGAATGTGTACTCGAGGAAATCGGCGTACCTTTTTTCGCCGGTTGCAAGGTATAGGTTGATCAGATAGGCGGGGGCGTGGTCTCCGACAGAGTTCCAGTTCTTCTTTCCTTTGTTCGGGCCCAGGGCGTCGCTTCGCGCATCGAGGGCTATAGGATCGAGGTGGGAAAAATAGCCCCCCTTGGCCTTGTCCAGGAAAAACCTGTCGAAAAGATCCACCGTCATCTCGGCGTCACGAAGGATCGCGGGGTCGCCGGTGACGCGGTACGTCTGGATGGGGCCGGCAAGGGCGTATATCTGCTCGTAGGCGGGGATGGCGTCGAAGTCATCACCGAACTCGGAGGCAAAGACCTTGTCCTCCCGATCACCCCGGACGTCGATGCCGTGATACCAGTACACAATGCGCTCGTCGGAGTCATAGAAGCGCATGTGCTCCCTGAGGTACTCGGTGCCTTTCTCGGCTCCCTCGAGGTAGCGGTCATCTCCCGTCAAGAGATACGCGGTGGCAAACCCGTAGACCAGCCGCGAGATGGTGTCTGTCTCCTGGCGGAAGTTGTCGGTTTCCTTTTCTCCGGAAAGCTTGATCGTGGTGCGGTAGTTGCGATAGTCCACCGGCTGTCCGCCGAATTGCGCCTTGAGCCAGAAGTTGCCGATGGAGGCAATCTGCCTGATCCACCAGTCCTGCTTTTCGAAAAGGAACTCCCCTTCCTTGCGTCCGGGAAAGACCAGGTACTGCGCCTCCAGGGTGAACTCCCCGTGCTCGGGGTAGTAGATCCCGTAGACATAGAGGTAGCGGCCGGGAACAAGCATGCTTCTCATCTGCTGGGTGCAGTCCTGATAGGGTTGCTCGAGGTTTCGGATCACCTGCGCATAGGTATTGCTTTTGAGATGGACCTGGAAATTGCGGCCGTCCGTTGTTGCAAGGGCGAGGGTATCGGTTTTCTCGTCGAAACGGGACACATAACCCGCGACGGTGTCCGAAAAGGTGAATGACATCGTATTTCCCATGGCTTCCCTCTTTTCACTCCCTGGCTGAATCCAGCTGCGGCGGGTTCGGCTGATCGACATAACCCTGGCTTATCTCGACGACGTTTCCCTCCGGATCCGCCAGCCAGACGGTCCGCCATCCCGGAATGAAATCGTCGAAATCCAGGGGGCCCAGCGTGATCCGCGCATCGTCACCCATTTCACGGAGCTTTGCGTCGACATTGTCCACCTTGAACGCGATGTGACGGACGCCGGGGTAGCCGGGCCCGTCCTTCCCTGCAATCGGGGCCGGCCTGCTCTCCGTGGCGTTGAACAGCTCGATATACATGCCGCCCGATTTGATGAAGACGATCTGTTGCTGGCCGAGGGGTATGACCCGGGCACGTGTGAATCCGAAGTGCCTGCTGTAATACCGCTCCACCGCAAGGGGATCATTGCAGTTGAGTGACACGTGGGAAAAACTGAGTGGCAGCATCGATCGTTCTCCCCCTTACTCCCTGGCCAGCATCTCGATTATTGTCCGCGCAAACACGTGACAGTGGTCGCCGGTCCGCGCCGTGACCAGATCGTTGTCGATCACAACATCCTCGTTCGTGTAGATCGCGCCCATGTTCCTGACATCGCCGATCAGATTGTTGTGGGCTACGACACGGCGGCCCCGCACCAGCTCCGGCGACGGGGCAACCAGCCACAGGCCATGGCAGATGATCCCCTTGATGATTCCTTTTTCGGCGAACGCGCGCTTCAGCAGCTTCGTGGCGGGAGGAACCTCGTTCACATCCTCCGTGTAGCGAAGCCTGTCGGAGACCATCGCGGAAGGGACGATAAGCGCGGAGTAGCTCCGAAGCGTCGCGTCATCCATGTTCTCGAAGCTTTCGCGGCACTCGAAGGGAATATGGTACTCGTGCCCCTTGAAGGTCAGCATTTCCTGGCCCCAGAGCCGGCTCAGAAAGTGAAGCTCGGCTCCCTCCTCGGGAAATCGCATCCTGTAATAGAAGATTTCCTTTTCGTAGAAGTCGCTTTCGATGAGGACGGCGATCTTCTTCCCCTTCAGCTTCAAACCCTCATGCATAGGAGCCATCCGGATAACGCACAACCCCCGCGAAATGCACGGCGATCTTTCCCTTTTCCAGCACCCAGTTGTCGTAGAAGCTCATGGCGACCGCCGAGCCATCAGTGGTGACCACATCGACGCTCTCCACGATCATGAGGGTGTTCTCGGTCTCCGCCCACTGGTCGATGCGGGAGCTCAGGCTCTTGAGGCCCATGAAATTGCCCGTGAAGAAATCCTCCAGCTGGGCGCGGCCTCGCACGTAGCGAGGCTTGCGACCCTCCGTGAGCGTGCCGATCAACAGGGCATCGTCCGCGTATTGATTCAGGATCCCTTTGACGTTCTTCGACTTGATGAAGCCGATGTGCTCATTGTAGAGCCTGCCCAGCGGGGTGTCGGGAGGCTCTCTCTTTTGCGGTGCCTTGCCCGGAGGGAATCCCGTTCCGTCCGCATACGTCCCGTCCGGATAGCGGACTGTGCCGGCGAAATGTATGGCTATTCTGCCCCCGCGCAGGAACCAATTATCATAGAACTCGACCGATCCGGTGGAACCGTCAGTGCCCTTTGTGCGGATCTCTTCCACGATCATAAGGGTGTTTTCCGTCTCCGCCCATTGATTGATGTCCGTTTCGAGATCTTCGAGGCTGAAGATGCGGCTCCTGAAGAACTGTTCAAGTTCACCGTGTCCCCGCACGTAGAGAGGACTGCGGTCCGGCGTCAATGTGCTGATGAGCAGGCAGTCCCCGGCATACTGGTCAAGAAGGGCGGCCACATCTCTGGCCAGAATGAACCCGATGTGCTTCGTGTACATCTTCCCCAGAACCGAGTCGGGCGGTTTTCCCATTGCATCCCTCCTGCGCAGCCTTAGAGAGCGACTTCCAGGCCCGCGTCCATTACTTCTTGCCGAAGGCAGCCCAGATGGGTCCGGTGTCGATGTGGTTCCACAGGGAGGCGATCTTGCCGCCCCTCACGACGCATTTGTGGACCAGCCACGTGTCGTAATCCGTCTGCGTGGGCTTGGCATGAGCCTGGTCGTGGAGAATGACAACGACGGTCTGACCCTGGACGACAAACTCCGTCTGTTCGTACGACCTGAATCGGGTGGTTTCATCCAGGATTTTGAAAAAACGCTGCAGGCCGTCGCGGCCCTTGAAGGTGCCGGCATACGGCAGGCGCGGATCGGGGCTCGTCTTCGCCCCCCGGTCCCCTTCTCCGACGTACCAGACCACGTCATCTGCCTGGAGATCCAGCACGGCGTTCATGTCGCCCTTGGCGAACGCGGCGTACATCTTCTTGACGACGTCCAGAGCGTTCTGCTCTTCCTTGCTCAATTGGTCAGCCATTTCTCCCTCCTCCACGTATGTTTTCGTCCTCTGCGAGGACGAAGCAGATCACAGCGCAACCGAACCTTTCATTGGCTTCAGCTCATCGACCTTGTAGATCGCGATCACCGCCTTCCCCGTGTCCGGCGACCGTTTCACCTCCCATGTCTGGTAGGCATCGAACCACAGAAGCTCGCTCTTGGCCGCAGGAGGCTTCCACCTGTGGGCCTGCCAGTTCACGACCACCTTCACCGATGCGGTGTCCCCGCTGATCTTGGCCGTCACCTCCTTCAGCTCGTGAACCTCATCGAAGAAGATCCGGATCACTCCCTGGTACCAGCCCTCGAACTGGCCGTGGCCATACAGCGTGGCCTCGGGGAACCTCATCTCCAGACCCTTGTCCAGGAGCATCGGCAGGAGCTCGACCATGGGAGCGTGCACGTCGAGCTTCAAGTACCAATCCTTTGCGAGACTCCGTACCTCCTCCTGGGTGAGGGGGTTGGTATTGCTCATAGTTTCCCTCCATCATCTGAAATAAAGATTTCCCACTCGCTCATATCCTCAACCGCCTTTGGCGCCCGGAACGCGG
The DNA here is from genome assembly GCA_049515135.1 of Spirochaetia bacterium. Taxonomy (GTDB): domain Bacteria; phylum Spirochaetota; class Spirochaetia; order SZUA-6; family Fen-1364; genus Fen-1364. Next base: position 153,862 of record JBEKUJ010000007.1, on the reverse strand, counting down.
CTCGTCACTACAAGATCTATCAGGAACGGCCCGTCCGTTTCGAGCATCGTATGAATGGCCGGCGCGATCTCTTCAGGTTTCGTCACACGAACCGCGGGAACTCCCAGAGAGCGCGACAGGCCCGCGAAATCGACCACGGGGTTGCTCAGCAGAAAAGAATCCGGGAAAGCGTGCTCCTCGATGCCCCGTTCCTTCCAGTACTGAAGGATATTGAGCTCCAGGAGCATGTAACTCTGGTTGTTCACAACGACAAACTTGCTCCCGATCCGGTGGTGGGCGGCTGTCCACAGCGCTTGAATGGTATAGAGGCTTCCCCCATCCCCTGTGAAACCGATCACCGTTTTTTCCGGGTTGGCCAGCTTGAGGCCCAGGGCGCCGGGGATGCCCACTCCAAGAGAGCCTCCTCGGGTCTGAAAGAACTGCCCCGGCTTCGATGGCGGCAGGTAGCGGGTCAGCTCAGGCGAGCTGGTCAAAGCTTCGTCGAAGATCACCGAATCCTGGGGCACGAGGCGGGCCAGCTCTTCCATGAAGCGCGAGGCATGCAGAGGCACCTCCTCCCGCACCGCCTTGTCCACACCCATCTGGCGAGCGCGCTTTTTCTCGTTTTCCGCCCCGATTCTTGCCGCTCGGCTCCGGGCAGCTTCTTTCTGCCCGCCGCTCATCACCGACTCGAGGGCGGAAGCAAGCAGCGCGAGGGTCAACCGGGGATCGCTTGCAACCCCAAGGTCGACCCTGTGATTCTTGGCGATCTCATAGACGTTCAAGTCGATATGAATGACCTTCGCCGCCGGAGCGAAGATGTCTCCGAGATGAGGAAACACTTCCGGCAGCATGTACGTCCCGCAGACCAGGTTGGCGTCCCCCCGCGTGGTGATGGGCAGGCTGCTTGCACCGAACATGTGGCCGGTCTGTCCCTGATAGAGGGGATGGGAGTAGCTCACATTCAACTCTCCCGCATCCACGCCCCAGATTTCCGCCCCCAGGAGCTCCGCAACTCTCTCAAGCTCACCCTGCGCCCCCGAGAAAGCGACCCCGTCGCCCACGAAGATCATGGGATTTTTCGCCGCCGCGAGGATCTGTGCTGCCTCCCGGATGAAGCTTTCCTCCGGGGCCACGCGCGTTGAAGGGGTGGACGTGGGCACGACCTCCTCCACCGTGGGGCTGTCCAGGACGTCAGCCGGCATGCACAGGTACACCGGCCCCATGGGGGGCGTGCCGGCGATCTTTATTGCACGGCGCAGCATTCGCAGAAGCGACGACGAATCCAGCACCATTGCCGACCATTTCGTAACGGGCCTCGCAAATGCCACCAGATCACCCGCCATCTGGGCATCGAGAGGCATATATCTCAGTCCGGCGTCAGAACCGATGACCACGAGCGGCGCGTGCCCGCGCATGGCCTGGTACATTGCACCGATCGCATTGCCCAGACCGGGGGTGCTGTGTATCTGAACGAGGGCCGGTTTCCTGGTCGCGCGGGCATACCCGTCTCCGATCATGAGCGCCACCGATTCCTGCAGAGCGAGGATGTACTTCATCCGCGGATAAGCCCGAATGGCGTCGAGGAATCCTTGTTCGACGGTGCCCGGATTGCCGAACATGTACTCGATGCCGTCGGCAAGCAATTGCTCGATGATCGCGAAGCGTCCTGTTTTTTCCGCCATCTCGCCACTGCTCATGGATTAGCGCCCTTTCCGAGGTCCTTCAGTCTCGCTCCCTACCATCCCCAACGTTTGAGCCCGTTTTCCAGGACTTCGACGAGCAGCTCGCCGCATTTCTTGGAATCAGCCGTCGAGCGGCTCGTGACGAACGGGTAGTCCACGATGGCAGAGAGCCGTCTCCCGACTCCGCTGTGGTACCCGCCCTCCGGTCCGGTTGCATCACGCAGGATGTACTCCAGAGGGTAGGGAGGGGGGCCCATGTTGAAATCCGTTCCCATGAAGCCGGTGCCGTCCTTGTAGTCGTACTCCAATGGATGTCCCGTCACGTGCTTGCCCCAGATGAGACTCTTACGGTCGTACCAGTCCCGCGCAAAGGCAAGACAGGTGACGCCGTAGCATTCGGCAGCGATGGGCTTGTTCATCTTGTAGAATCCGAGAATCACGTCGTGGAGCCGCTGGTTGTTGACCATATCGACGATAGGGCCGCTCCCGCCCACCAGCAGGAGGGCGGCGTACTCCGCCAGAGAAGCCTGCGCTTTGTCTCGTGCATCGTTATAGGCTTCCAGATCCCGAAGATAGCTTTTGGCGCTGTAGTAGGGCCGCTCGGGGAACCACTCTGAAAGGTTGAGGGGCTTCGAAAGACGCGTCGACTTATCCATTTCTCTGGTCTTACGCGCGTAGTACTCACTGGTTACCTTGGTATCAAGCGGAGGATCGAGATAGTTCTCGTCCATGCTCGGAGGAAGCGCCGGCGGCTTCTTGCCCTTGGAGGTCATGAAGACCGGTTCGTACCCTTTTGCCTCCAGAACATCCAGGGGGCCGATAAGCTCTTCGCCCCAATATCCCCACTGCGATAAAACCACAAGAATCTTGCTCATGGCATTCACTCCTCACGGGTTGCGCGCCGACACACAGCCGGATCGCAAGACCCGTTTTTAATATCCTGGCCCCCGCTTCAACCGGGAACCGTTCTGTTCATTTTCCAAGAGAGCCGATCGAGGTTTCTCGCATGCAATGCAACGAAACGCATCCAAGAGCCCTGTGGTTTTCATTGGCCGGTCACAGAAGGTGTGGCGGCGCCACGATTACTTTCACCATACGCTTGTTCGAATCGCAGTCCAGGCAGTTGCATGGCATTCGAGCACCGGAACAGACGAGAACAAACATTTTTCGGCCCACGCGGCATGCTATAGATTACTGATCGAAGAAGCGAACAGTCAACAAAAACGTTATCTCTCCGCCGAACACTGCCATTCACCTGCTTCTCCCGCATGGCTCAGACCCGGTCCACGGGCGCGCCCTTGCCACGCCGTGAATGGTCAGTCTCCCTTCTGCGCTGCAGAAGATCCATCCGCCGCTTCATGAGCGGGAGAGCCACGAGCGTCGTAAGAATCACCATTATCACCAAAGCGGAAAAAGTCGACGGAGTCACAATCGGCAGTCCTTCCACCGAGAGGGTAAGGCCGACGCCGGCGAATATCAGCCCGACGGCGCCCCGCGGGACCATGCCGATGCCGACCGTAAGGCGGTCGACCCCTTTTCCAAGCACTCCCAGGCCGGATGCGAGCTTTCCCATAACGGCGACCGCGGTGAGGAGGGCGGCGAATCCGAGGATTCCCGGATCGGAAAGCGCCTTCAGGTCCGTGCGCATCCCCATGAGTACGAAGAAAATGGGAACAAGGGTAGCGGCGATCGGCTTTATCGATTCCTCCAGGGGGAGATCGCCCTTTTGCAGGAAGCTCCGGTAATGACGTTCTTCGAGGCTCAGCCCGGCGGCAAACGCGCCAATCACGGGCTCGAGCCCTGCAAGGCTGGCCAGGAAGGACATGATGAAACAAAACGCGATTCCCGCCAGAAGGAGAATCCCCTCGCCCTTCAGTTTCGAGGCAAATTGCAGGAGCTTTGCAAAGAGATAGCGCCCAAAGATCAACGCACCTGCGAGAAAACCGAGAGCTTTCGCCGTTACGATTCCGACGGAAAGGAGGGAAAAAGCACTTTTGCCCACGGCAGAAATGAGCCCGCTCAGGGTCGCAAGAATGATGAAACCTATAATGTCGTCGATGACGGCGGCCCCCATGATGACACGGGCTTCCGGCATATGAGTGAGTCCGATATCATGCAAGGCCCGTCCGATGACCGCGACTCCGGTGGCGGTTATGGCTGCGCCGAGAAACAGATGTACATAGGGACTTGCATCGGGGAGAAGCCACGCGCTCACTCCCCAGCCGAGGGCGAAGGGCACCGCCACCCCGAGCACCGCTGCGAGAAGGGAAGAGGTTCCCACTTCTATCATTTGAGCGATGGTCGATCTGAGCCCGATGGTGAAGACAAGTATGAGAACGCCGATCTGGGCAAGGGCGTTGACGACTGCGTCCGTCTTCACGGCATCCAGCGCATGAAACCCCAGAAGCCCGAGGTTCCCGAGAACAATGCCGACAATGAGCTCTCCCAGGACCGGAGGCTGGCCGACACGCAGCGCGATCTCCGCGCCAAGCTTGGCAGTGACCAGGATGATAGCCACCCAGAACACGATCAGCGCAATCGGTCCCAGGATGCTCATGCGACTGTCAGTCTACAAATGCGGGCACGCGCTGTCCAATTCAGACACGCGCGGCCCGCAGCGGCACCGTCGAAAAGGCCGACCTCACATCGCCGTGTAGCCGCCGTCGACAGAGAACGATGCGCCGGTCACAAAGCTCGCATCCTCCGAGGAAAGCCAGACCACGGCCTCCCCGATCTCCTCCGGCACACCGAGGCGCCCGATCGGCTGGTAGGGGAACATCTTCTGGATCATTTCGGGGTATTGGGCCGCAAGCCCGTCTGTTATGGGCGTCTTCACGAAAGAGGGGCATACGCAGTTGACGCGAATGTTGGATTTGACATAATCCATGGCCGCCGTCTTGGTCAGCCCCACGGTTGCAAACTTGGCTGCGTTGTACGCCACAGCCCCCGGCAACGCTACCAGCCCGGCCGCCGAGGCCGTGTTGACAATCGCTCCGCCGCCCTGCTTGAGCATCTGCTGCAGCTCGTACTTCATGCAGAGGAACACGCTCCTGAGGTTGACGTTCATCGAGATGTCCCAGTCTTCCTCGGTACAATCGGCTGTCGTATCCAGTTTCCCTGCGATCCCTGCATTGTTGAAGGCGATATCGAGCCTGCCGAAAGTACGAACGATCTGGTTGACGAGCGCCTGAACCTCCTTGGAGTTGGTGACGTCCGTCTTGATGAAAGTCGCCTCCCCGCCGGCGGCCTTGATTGCTTTCACGGTGTCTTCACCCTTGGCGGCGCTGCGATTGGCAACAACGACCTTGGCGCCTTCGCGCCCGAATATGAGAGCCGTTGCACGCCCGATGCCCGAACCGCCTCCTGTCACCAATGCGACCTTGCCCTTGATCCCTTTCATCCGATTCTCCTTTTGTGCGAGATTTTTAAGGATTGCGATCTGATTGTGGCGATCCGCCGGAGAGGTGTTCGATGAGATTGCAGCATGCAGCTCGCCAGCATGCACAATAGGTACTGACGATAAAAACGACAGTCAACAAAATAGTTTCAAAATGGCAACTTCCCGGTTGCCTCCCGTCTATCGCGTTGGTAACTTCCAGGAGTATGGGCGGGGCGTCAGATTCTGCAGGAAGATCCCGCTTTCTCCGTTTCATCAAAATCATACAAGGAGGTAGTCCCTATGGAACAGCTGGCAGTAAGAACCGAGTTTCTGTTCTATGCCGACCTCACGCTTGACATGCCGCAGAACGTTGGAATGGGCCCGCATGGAAACCGCCAGATTATTCGAGTCGTGAATGGGAAAGTCGAAGGGCCGAAAATAAATGGAACCACCCTTCCCATGTCGGGTGATTGGATGCTCCTCCGCCCCGATGGCGTGGCCGAGCTCGACATTCGAACGACCATTAAGACGAATGACGAACAGCTCATCTACATGAACTATCGAGGGCTGATGCATGCGAAACCCGAGAGAATGCAGGAGACGTTTCAAGGCAAGCCCATTGCTCCCCCAGAACTCTACTTCTGTCCCGCCGCGTTCTTCGAGACCGCTGCGGAAAAATACGGCTGGCTGAATCGGATAGTAGCGATTGGAACTGCAAGAATCGCCATGCCTCGATTCGAGCTCTTTCTTTACTCGGTGGTTTAGCAGGACTCATGCCTTCGGATCCGGCGGATCATGGGGAATGAATGCCGTTCTCTTTCGAGACGGATACCGCGGCCGTTCACACGATCCGCTCCATGGCTCACGCACATCTCACGGGAATGATGCAGTGGGTTTCCGATCCCGAATGTCGTTCCTGTCTTCACGAGATTGCGTCAATTGCCGACCGAATCCTGCGGATCGGGATTTATCCCCTTGCGGCAAATCCTATGTATTGAGGACATATACTTGTCGGTCTTGCGGTCATGGCCTTCCTGAAGCTGGACAAGATCGTATTTGTCATCGCAGGGAAGGATGACCGCAAACCGCTGATGACCGCCCCCGAGACACGTGATCCGCAACGGACGGCAACGGATGGCAATGGTGTTTCTAGTTTGAGGGGCTAGTGCCCGATGGTACCTCTGGGAGCAAGAACGGCCGCTTTGAGCGGTCACTAAAACGTACCCGCGATCGTTAGGGATGGAGAGCTGACCAGCCCTACACCAAAAAGCGCCCCGGCGCTCCCCTCACCCCATTGGACCATGCCGTTGCGTCCTTAGGGAGGCAGGATCCCCCTCTCCGAGCAGGGATCAACATCCCTGCGCGCCGATGCCGTCCTACTTTCCAGCCGGCGGGCTTGCTTGACCGAGGGTGTATAGTCTAATCAAATCGTCAGCCAATCCTTGTCGGCCTGTCCGGCAACCTGTCAATTTCATCCAAGAAACCAACAAGAGGAGGTGAAGGAGGATATGTATGAATTAGGACAGCAAGAATCATTGTTCGAGTTTTGCACAACAAAAATCCTGAGGTGGTCGCCGTGCTGCTGAAAGCTGGTGCTGACGTGAAAGCGAGAAACAACGAGGGACAGTCAGACAGACCTGAAAGGCACCGACGCCCTTGTGAAGCTCGAAGAAGCGTCTAAGTAAAGCGAGAACAGGAGGACAAAGTTCATGAACAAGCGATTTCTGTTCGGAGTCATCATAGCGGCCGTGAGCACGCTTCTTATCGCCTCGGGTCCCTCAGCAGCCATTATCACTACGGTCGCGGGCAGCGGGACCCCAGGCTACAGTGGCGATGGCGGCGCAGCCACCTCGGCCCAGATTTCCACCCCTTATGGTGTCACACTAGACTCCGCGGGTAATTTGTACATCGCAGACACGCACAACCACCGCATCCGAAAGGTGAGCACCGCCGGAATAATCACAACGGTCGCCGGCAATGGGACTGAAGGCTACAACGGTGACAACATTCCTGCCACCTCGGCTGAGCTCAATACCCCCACTGATGTTGCGATTGACGCTGCGGGCAACATCTATATTGCCGATTTTGAAAACAGTCGCATCCGCAGGGTAAGCACCTCGGGCATTATCACCACGGTTGCGGGTAAGGGGACTCCAGGCTTCAGCGGCGATGGCGGTGCCGCTACTTCGGCCGAACTTACCATGCCGTGTGCTATAGCGCTGGACTCCGCGGGTAACCTATTCATCGCGGACAGGGACAACTACCGCATCCGCAAGGTGGATGCAAAGGGCGTTATCAGCACAGTGGCAGGCGATGGCACAGCTGCATTCAATGGCGATCGCATCATCGCCACCTCCGCCGAGATTGCCATCCCGACTAGTGTCGCTGTGGACTCATCGGGCAACTTGTACATCGCCGATCAGGGAAACAATCGCATCCGCAAGGTAAGCACCTTGGGTATTATCACCACGGTTGCGGGTGGCGGAACGGGTGATCTGGCTGACGGTAGTGCTGCGACTTCGGTTGAGCTTTCCGCCCCGTCGAACGTTGCAGTTGACTCCTCAGGCAACCTGTACATTGCCGATACAAATGTCGGCCGGATCGTGAAGGTGAACACCTCGAGCGTCCTTACTATCGTGGCGGGCAACGGGACGTTTGGCTACAACGGTGACAACATCGCAGCAACCTCGGCAAAGTTGGCCTCGCCGTACGGGGTGGCTCGGGACTCTTCCGGCAACCTCTACATCGCCGACAGTCTCAACCAGCGTATCCGCAAGGTAAGTCCGTGATCTGACGGCGAAACGCCTCGCCTCTGGCGCGCTGGCTGCGGAGGTCTCTGGCACAGAGGTAATAACGATGCTTCTTGCTGCTGGGGCGGATGCCGAAGACGAAAAGCCACGAGGGATAGCTTGCAGACCCCCCGAAAGTATTCGCGACGGATATACCCTTCAGTCGGCGAATGGAGTGACAGATACGATCTGCCCCTTCCGCAGATACACTCGGCTCACGCGTGGGAGGAGGGAGGTTGTCACTTCATAGTTGATTGTACCAGCCAGTTGCGCCACTTCTTCAGCACGGATAACCCCTTGCCCCTGCCGGCCTATCAGTACCACCTCATCGTCCTGCTGCACTTTGGGGATATGAGTGACATCCACCACAATCTGATCCATAGACACGCGTCCCAGGATTGGTGCGCGTTGCCCATGGATGAGCACACAGCCTTTGTTGGAAAGAATGCGATGATATCCATCTCCGTAGCCCACAGGTACAAGCGCTACCAGGGTTGACTGTTGGGTGACAAATGCGCGACCGTAGCTGATGCCCGAACCGGGAGGCAACTTCCGGACACGGTTCACAGTACTTTTGAGGGTTAATGCCGGGCGAATCTGGAACACAGGTGGCCATTCGCCGGAAGGTTCCATCCCGTACATAGCAATTCCGATCCGTACTGCATCAAAGTGCGCCGCGGGCAGCCGCATTGTGGCAGCGCTGTTTGCTGCGTGGACTATGGACACATCAAAACCGGCCTGCTGTACATCAGCCAATACACCCTTGAAGACCTCCAGTTGGCCGAGCAGGTGCTTCGTGTCCACCCAATCCGCGGTGGCGAAGTGGGTAAACATCCCTTCGAGGCGGAGGCAGGGCAGGTCGCGCAAGCCGCGCACAAACTCCACTACCTCATCGGGCAAGAGACCCCATCGGCTCATGCCGGTGTCCACTTTGATGTGTACGGGTACGGCCGCTCCCACAGCGGCGGCCTCAAGAGAGAGTGAGCGGGCGGCTTCGAGGGTGATAAGGCTGGGGGTAAGTCGCCAGCGTACAACCATCTTGGCACCATCAGGCGGGGTGTAGCCCATGACCAGGATAGGCGCTTCGATGCCGGCCTGGCGCAATTCCACGCCCTCCATAGCGCGATGCACGGCAAGACGCGTCGCCCCGGCATCCAGGGCCGCCTTCGCCGCCGGGATTGCACCGTGGCCGTACGCATTGGCTTTGACTACTGCGATAATCTCAACCTTTTCGCCTACATGCTTTTTGAAAGCGCATACGTTGGACGCAATGGCATCCAGGTCGATTTCTGCCCAGGTAACAATTCCCGCTAACATGGCTGCTCCACCGATTGGCATGAACGTCTCTGTGATGTCAAGCAAAAGGCCCGCCGCTTGCGCTCTCCGTTACCCGCCCAGATATGCTTCCTTGACTTTTGGATTTCCCATCAGTTCCTGCCCGGTGCCGGACAGGGCAATCGTGCCTGTCTCCAGCACGTAGCCGCGCGAAGCTACCCGTAAGGCCATGTTCGCGTTTTGCTCGACCAAAAGAACTGTAATACCGGCTTGGTTGATTTCGGTCAACACGCGGAAGATGTCTCGCACCAGCACCGGCGCCAACCCCATTGAAGGCTCATCCAGCAACAGAATCTTGCTACGGCTCATGAGCGCCCGTCCCACCGCCAGCATTTGTTGTTCGCCGCCTGAAAGCGTACCGCCGAGTTGATTCATACGCTCCTTCAGACGCGGAAAAAGGTCAAAGACGCGCCGGTAGTCTTGTGCAATCTCGGTTGCGCGTTTGGCTTTGCGCTGCCAGGTGGCCAGCTTGAGGTTTTCCATTACCGTCAAATTGCCGAAGATGCCACGACCCTCAGGCACCTGGGCTATACCCATCGCCACGAGTCTGTCTGCCGGAATATTGCGCAGCTCCTGTCCCTGGTAAGAAATGCGACCGGCATAGGGAACGACACCGGATATGGCCCGCAGCGTGGAAGACTTACCAGCGCCGTTGGCGCCGATCAAGGTAACGATTTCTCCTTCGCGTATCTCAAAGGAAATTCCCCGAACGGCTTTGATGTTGCCATAGGACACAGTGAGGTCCTGGACCGCGAGCACTATGCTATCCCGGTTCATGCTCGAGCCTCCTCGCCCAGATAGGCTTCCAAGACCCGGGGATTGTTTTGGATCTCGCGCGGCAACCCCTCCGCAATCGTCGCGCCAAAGTCCAGTACCTTGATTCGCTCGCAAATGCCCATTACCAGCCGCATTTGATGCTCAATCAAGATGATGGTAAGGGCAAACTCTTTGCGCACCCACTGAACAAGGTCCATCAGTTGATTGATCTCGTTGGGATTCATCCCCGCTGCAGGTTCATCCAGGAGCAACACCTGAGGTTTCGTGGCAAGCGCACGTCCGATTTCAAGGCGCCGTTGCAGCCCATACGGAAGGTTTTTGGAGAGCTCATTAGAGTAGTTGTCCAATTTCAACACGCGCAACAAGTCCATCGAGTTTCGCGCGACGCGCTCTTCCTCCACGCGGTAGTGCCCAACGTGCAGCAGCGCCTCGACGGGGCTGTAGCTCGTCTGAGCGTAGTGAGCGGTGCGCACGTTGTCCAACACCGTCATGTCATTGAACAGTCGAATATTCTGGAATGTCCGTGCAATACCCAACTGTGTAATCTGGTTGGAGCTCTTGCCGACAAGCTGGGTGCCATTGAACACGATGCTGCCCTGGCTTGCGCGATAAACGCCGGTGATCAGGTTGAAAAGGGTGGTCTTGCCCGAGCCGTTGGGGCCGATAAGGCCCACCAACTCGTGCGCCTGGAGGTCGAGATTGAAGTCCGATACGGCGCACAGTCCGCCGAAGTAGTGTGTGACATTCTTGGCTTGCAGGAGAGGCATCAGTCATGTCCTCGCACTTCAGCTCCCGCTACCGCTTGCCGGCCACAAGGTCGCGCGCTGGCACGAACCACCGAGCTTCACGCAGCCCCATGATGCCGCGAGGGCGGTATATCATCAGCAGCACCAACACCAGCGGCATCAACACCATGCGCCATATCCCCAGTGGCCTGAGCCACTCCAACAGCACCGTATATATGGTAGCGCCAAGGATCGAGCCGGCCATCGAGCCGATACCGCCGAGGTATACCATGATCAATATATCTGTGGACTTGAGGATGTCGAACATCCGCGGATTGATGAACTGCAACAGGTGTGCGAACAGCCCGCCCGCAATCCCCGCGAAAAACGACGAGGTGACAAAGGCGACCAACTTGACTTGGCGCGTATTCACACTCATCAAGTCGCTGGCAATTTCGTCTTCACGGATCGAGATTACCCCACGCCCGAAGTTCGAATAAACCAGATTGCGTATGATCCACAGGCTGACCACTGTCCAGAAAAATACCCACGGGAGCGTGGTGAGCTTTTCCATTCCCAAGAAACCGCGCGGACCTCCGACCGCCTCGATGTTTTCAAGGACTGACTTGACTATCATATTGAACGCCAGGGTCACAATCGCCAGGTAATCTCCTCGGGTTTTGAACGACGGGATGGCGACCGCCATCCCGACCAACGCAGCGCCCACCCCCCCCGCAATCACAGCTATAGGGAACAGCCAGGCACCCGCGCCGGAGGGAAAAACTGCGACCGTGAAAATGGAGGCGATATATGCTCCGATGGCCATGAAACCGGCGTGTCCTACCGAAAACTCGCCCATATAACCATTGATCAGATTGAGGCTCGACGCCAGAATGATATTGATGCCCACGTACATCAGGATAAGCTGGACATACTGATTGAGCAGACCCAGCAAGGGGATGGCAAAGGACAGCAAAAAACCCAGCGCCAGCAAGACGGGTAACAGCCAGCGTTTGGCCATGAGAGATTCCCACAACGTACGCCAGATCCCCATGGTTGTTGCCTGATTCACGATTCCTATACCTTTTGCGGGCGAGGCTTGCCCAGAATGCCGTACGGTCGAAAAATCAACAGGACGAGCAACAACCCAAAGGCGACAAAATCACGGTAGGTGGACGGCAATACCTTTGAGGCAACCACCAGAATCTCCACCGCACCCAGGATAAAACCGCCAAGCATCGCACCCCGGATACTGCCGATGCCGCCTACCACTGCACAGATAAAGGCTTTCCATCCGACCAAAATCCCCATATAGGGATCAATCACTGGGTAGGCCAACGCGTACATGGTGCCGGCTGCCCCGCCCAGACCGGTGCCAAGGGCAAACGTAATCGATATGATCCGGTTCACCGGCACGCCCATAAGCGGCACAATCGTCTTGTCCCACGAGATGGCGCGCATGGCCATGCCAACCATTGTGCGGCGCACAATAAAATCCAGCAGCACCATCAGCGCCAGCGACAGCGTGATGATGATGATCTGCAGCGACGAGATGGATACACCGCCGACTGTCCAGGTGGTATTGGCGATAAGCGTAGGAATGTGTTGGGGATACGGACTGAGGGCCAGCGTGAAGTTTTCCAGAAAGATACCCACGCCCAAGGCCGTAATGATGGCCGAGACACGGGGGGCCTGGCGAAGCGGCTTATAGGCCAGCCGCTCTATCACTACACCCAACACTGCCACACCGGCCATTGAGAGAAGCAGTGTGGGTACAAACGGGAGCCTGAGAAACGTGGCCGCGACCAGGCAAAAAAACGCGCCGATCATGAATAGATCGCCGTGGGCAAAGTTGATCATGGTCAGGATGCCGTAGACCATAGTGTAGCCCAGAGCGATAAGCGCATAGATACTTCCCAATTGAAGGGCGTTGAGTGTTTGCTGGAGGATGTAGGTCATACCTGCCGCCAAAAAAAGCAGTGACAAGGTGAGGGCCACCTTGTCACTGCAATAGGATTACGGGTTGGCGTTGGCGAACCAGACGAACTGGCCGTTCTTGATCTGCAGGATCACGGCGCTCTTGATCGGATCACCGGAACCTTCCTGGAATTTCATATTGCCGGTTACTCCTTCGTACTGGGGAACTTTGGCCAGTGCATCGCGCACGGCCTGCCGGTCCACTTTGCCGGCGTTCTTGAGCGCTGTCCATAGCAGTCCGAACGCGTCGTAGGTGAGCGCGGCCACATCGTCTGGCGTGCTGCTGTATTTGGCCTTGTATGCCGCAATGAACTTGGTGGCGATGGGCGTGGCCGCATCGGCGGCATAGTGGGTGCTGAAGTAATAGCCTTCCAGATCCTGGCCACCCAACTTGAGCAGATCCGCGCTACCCCAGGAGTCGCTGCCCAGGAACGGCGTCGTTATGCCCAGCCGATGCGCTTGCTGAATCTGCAACGGCACCTCACTGTAGTAATTGGGCAGGAAGATTACATCCGGGTTGGTCTCCTTGATCTTGGTCAGCTGCGCTGAGAAGTCCTTGTCGCCGGTGGTGTAGGTCTCGAAAGCCACCACCTGTCCACCGATTTGTTCAAAGGTCTGCTTGAAGAACTCGGCGATGCCCTTGTTGTATTCCGAGGCCACATCGTAGAGCACAGCAGCCTTCTTGGCCTTCAGATTGTCCATGGCGAATTTGGCGACTACGCGTCCCTGGAAGGGATCGATGAAGCAAGAGCGGAAGACGTACTTCTTGGGCGCGCCGGTCCTGGCGTCCAGCGTAGTCTTGGGGTTGGTGGACCATGGCGTGATCAAGACGACCTTGGAGCTCTCTGAGATTTCCGAGGCTGGAATGGCGTAGCGGCTGGCATTCGGGCCGATGATAGCCACAACGTTGTTTTGGGTTATGAGCTTTTGCGCCGCCGAGGCGGACTGGTCGGCCTTACCAGCGTTGTCTTCAATGAACAGATCAACATTGTACTTATTGCCGCCGACTTCCAAACCGCCCGCATCGTTGACTTCCTTGACAGCCATTTCGGCCGCGTTCTTGCACGATGCGCCCACTGCCGGAATGTCGCCGGTCAGCTCAGCCACCACGCCGACTCTGATCGTAGGGGCTTCGGCTTTGCCGCCTGCGACAAGGATGCTGCTAGCGCCAATGCATAGGACAAGAACACAGAATGCTCTTTTCATAGGATTCTCCTCCTTGTCTAGAAACTAGGAATTGCCTCGGCGCAACATCTGTGCAGATCTATGTTACGCGGGGCACTTGACATCGCGCCACCTCCTTTCACTGCAAAGATAGATTATCTCGCCTGTTCCGTATCGCTAATGTACCATAGTGAACAACAAGAAGATTGTCCAGTCAACAACCCGCAGAGGAGTCATGGAGGCAGCAAGGCGAGGAAAGGCATGACGTGTGGCCTCTCGATCAGCTCCAGTGTGGTCCCGGATCGAGGAGACGGCACACCAGCTCGACAAATCCTTTCACGTGAGCAACATGCTCGGGGACTCTCTATCTAGTAATGGCTCTGGCGAAGGTAGCCCAACGGCTGTTTGCGCGCTCAGACGAGACTGCGAGTGGCCGAAAAACAGACTTGAGTCTTCGTCTGCATCTTCTGTTCAAACTCCTGAAGGCCTTTTGTGAAAGGTTTCTTGTTGACAATTCGACGCGCCAAGCTATCATTTTGGAGGATCAATGTATGGGGAGTATTTCAGTGATGCCGAACGGAGGCACAGTTCGAAGTGGCACGAGGGGAAGTCGAAGAACCGAAAATTGAGCACTACCCTGATGGAGTGCATTTTGTGACAGTAATGCAGCAGCTTTCCGGCGATGTCTGGATAGTGGACGCTTGAAAGGACGAAACCCATGAGTGATTCCTTGAAGAGGACGGTCCTCAACTCCTGGCACCGGAATCATGGCGGCCAAATGGTAGAGTTTGGCGGCTGGGATATGCCAGTAGCGTACGCAGCGGGGATTCTTCAGGAGCACTTGGCAACTCGCAGAAGCGCTGGACTTTTTGATATCTCACACATGGGGCGTTTCGCCATACGTGGTAAAGATGCTGTACGATTTCTTCAATACGCGCTGACGAATAATTGCGCCGGCCTCGATTCTGGAATGGCTCAATATACGGTGATTCCCGACGAGAACGGGTGCGCTGTGGATGATGCCTATTTGTACCGATTGGATGATGGACTCGCGGAGGAAGAACCGAACTTTCTCCTGGTAGTCAACGCGTCCAACGTAGAGAAGGACTGGGTTTGGCTCAACAATCTGAAGTCCCGCTTTGATGCGGTCAGCCTCGAAGATGCTAGTCAAGAGCTTGCGATGATCGCCCTGCAGGGTCCTTCCGCCAAGTGTGTCTTGGGGTCTATTCTCGAAGAGGGGCTGATTGCTCTCCCAGATCCCTGGAGAAACCGATTGCGGGAGTGCCGCATCGAAGGAGAAAACATTCCCTTGACGGTCTCCCGCACGGGCTACACCGGGGAACCCTTGTGCTTCGAGCTGTTTCTGCCGGCGCAGAGGGCGGTCTTAGTCTGGGAGAGGATCCTCGCCGCAAGTCAAGGCGTGGCTCCAGTGGGGCTGGGCGCCCGGGACACTTTGCGCCTCGAGGCTGGCCTTCCCCTCTTTGGGCACGAACTTGGGACAGACAGAGAAGGGAAAGGCATCCCCATCCTCGCGGCCCCTTCGACTGTGACGGCTGTCAGCTTCTCCTCCGAAAAGGGCGATTTCATTGGACGGGCCGCGCTGTTAAGGCAGAAGGAAGAACTGAAGAGGAGGGCAGAGCACAAGGGCTGTCATTCCGGACAAACGGACACTCTGAGGAAAGTCATAGTTCCTGTCGCCATGACCGGCCCCGGAATAGCGCGTCAGGGGTATGAAGTTTTTGTCGGGAGTCGTCTTGTCGGCCATGTGACCAGTGGCACCATGGTTCCCTATTGGAATTTCACAGGCCAAGGTTTGTTCGCGGTACCATCCGAAGAGAAGGGGATGCGGGCGATTGCCTTGGCATATCTCGACGCCGCCCTTGAGGCGGGGCAGACTCTGGAGATAAAGCAGAGCGAGCGCACTCTTGAGGCCGTGATCGTGGTGCGGCATCTCTCAAGCGCGGCACCCCCGTACGCTAGGCCGGTTCTGGTAAAGCCAAAATGTCAATCAACGAGAAGCCCTGCAATAGGACTTTCTATGGCGGCGGAGCTTCTTGTAGAAAAGACTGTGCAGAACACAATCTGGCGACAGCGGCAAACAATAAACCTTATCCCTTCAGAGCAAACCGTCTCCCCTCTCGTTTCGTGGCTATCCATTACGGACGCATCTCACCGGTACGCCGAACACCGTGCGATGGCGTCCTTGGGGGAGAAGGAGATATTTTACTACCAGGGAACGCGGATGATCGAAGAGTTGGAGCAACTGTTAGTGGCAGAGCTTACTGCCTATCTCGGCTGCTCTGAGGTTGAATTGAGGACTATAAGTGGCCAGATGGCCAACACAGCGGTTTTTGGCGGCCTCGTCGACTATCTCAACCGAATGGACAGGAAAGCTGAGCCACGCCGACTCCGCAAGGTGATGAATCATCACCTTAGCCGCGGTGGACACCTAAGTGCCCAACCGATGGGCGCGCTTCGGTCCTTCGTCGCTATAGATCCTGCAACGGATAGGCCGGCTGTGATCCCTTTTCCCATGCTTCGGGAAAATCCCTACAATATAGATTTGCCTCGTACAGAAGAGCTGATCTGGCTTCACAAGCCGGAGCTTATTATTCTAGGCAAGAGCATGACCCTGTACCGGGAACCGGTTTCAGAGATCTCAAAAATGATCACAAATATGGCCCCTCGCCCAATCCTTATGTATGACACGGCACATGTTCTGGGTCTGCTCGGGCCTGATTTCCAGCAACCGTTCATGGAAGGCGTGGACATTGTGACAGGCTCAACCCACAAGACCTTCTTCGGGCCGCAAAGAGGTCTTATTGCGAGCAACATGTCTACCGGCAGTGATCTGGAAGCTCTATGGGCCGCAATTGTGAGGCGGGTCTTCCCGGGAAGTGTCAGCAACCACCACCTTGGCACTCTTGTCGGCTTGCTGATGGCCGCGTACGAGATGAATGCTTTTAAGTCCGAATACCAGAAGGCGGTAATCACGAATGCAAAGGCATTCGCCAAAGCCTTGAAGAATGCTGGATTAGCCGTCGAAGGAGATCCACGAGCGGGATACACTGAGACTCATCAGGTAATTATACGTGTTGGATACGGCAAGGGACCCTTAGTGGCAGAAGCCCTCGAAGCGAACAACATTATCGTCAACTACCAGGCTGCTCCGGACGACGAAAGCTTCACAGCTGCAAGTTGTCTGCGCATGGGAGTCCAGGAGATGACCCGATTTGGAATGGGGCCGAAGGATTTCACCGAGCTAGCCGGGTTTATGGAGGAAGTCATCCTGAACGGTCGAGATGTGCGGGATAAGGTTTCGCGTTTCCGCGAACAGTTTACGGAGATGCAGTACTGCCTGCCGCACGCCGAGGCTCTGGCTCTTTGCGAGAGACTTCGGATGTGCTTGTGATCGCGGAGAACCATTTGAGCGGATCGTGAAGGGCTTCGCTGCCGAGCATCGAGGCAGGCCTGAAGCGCGTTCTGTAAGGGGAGTAGTTCCATGAAAGGTATGAAGCACAAGGTTGAACAGAAGGTTTGTTACTCGAAGACCCACGAGTCCTTTTAGTACCTGGATTTTGTAGCTGTTTCTCGCCAGAGGGAAGGCTTGTCTGGACCCAATTATCCCTGCCAACTCGGCCGTCTCCAAGCGTTCGAAAAAGTACTTCATCGCATGAAAACCGAAGGCGCATTCAATGAATTCTAAGCGGCTGACTTTTACACTTTCGGGCGAGTCTGACCAAGAGAAAAGGGGGAAACATCATTGAAGAACAAAATCAACGTCATCCAGTACGGCTGTGGGCCAATTGGGTGCAGCGTCGCAAAGCTCGCTTTGCAGAGGTCGTACTTGACTTTAATTGGTGCGGTCGATACCGCGAAAGACAAGGTGGGAAAAGACCTCGGTGAGCTTGCCGGACAGAATCAAAAGATCGGAGTCTCCATATCAAATGATCTGGGAGCAGTCGCTGGTCTCAATTCTGCAGATGTCGTGCTTCACTGCACCTCATCGCAACTGACTCGCGTTGTCGACCAACTTCAGCAGATAGTTGAGGCCGGTTGCGATGTAATCTCAACTTGTGAAGAACTCTCCTTTCCTTATAAAAAGCATCCCGAGCTGTCCAATCGGATAAACCGTACAGCCCTTGAGCATAACGTCACTGTTCTTGCCACCGGCATAAACCCGGGCTTTCTCATGGATGCCTGGCCCCTTTTCATGAGCGGGGTTTGCCAAAAGGTAGACCTTGTGAAAGTTGCGCGAGTTCAAGACGCCTCGTTGAGGCGATTGCCCTTTCAGAAGAAGATCGGCGCCGGTTGTTCTATTCGGGAGTTTCAAGCGCTGGTGGATGGTGGGAGAATCCGTCACGTAGGGATACAGGAGTCCATCGGCATGATAGCCGGCGGAATGGGATGGCAGCTAGATGAAGTAGCTGAAAAAATAGATCCTGTCATCGCTGAGGCAAAGGCCTCAAGCCAATACCTAACAGTTGAGCCAGGCCAAGTAGCCGGAGTCAGGCAAATGGGCTATGGATCTGTGGAGGGCAAAATTCGGATTATTCTCGAGTTTGTTGCGTATCTTGGAGCTCGCGAGACATATGACGAAGTATGTCTCTATGGCATTCCGGACGTTCGCGCGACGGTTCATGGCGGGATCAACGGCGATATTGGCACAGCTGCCACCGTCGTCAACTCCATACTACGAGTAGTCCATGCAAATCCAGGACTCCTCACTGTCAAGGATCTGCCAATGGCGGTGTGCTCTTCTTGATGCGGGTGGTCTGTCTTGCCGGTGAGCGCCGAAGGATCAGGGGCGCCCATCAGCTCCGCGATGACTTGATTCGCAAAGACGAAGCGGCTTTCATTGTCCTTCAGAAAGATGCCGTCAGGCAAATTGTCGATCAGCGTGCGCAGCGTCACCCCTTCCTGCTTAGGACTCTTCTTGAGGCGCCCTGTTCGCTTTTTCACCTTGCACCCTCCGTGGACCGCACTATTCTAACGATCAAGAACGTTCCGCCAAGAACGTTCCGTGAAAGGCTTGCGGCTTACCTGGAATACAATTGTGACCTGCCCCTGGTTTTTGTACCACTTGTTTGGGCAGAGCGGGATAGGTAATACAACCTATTTGGGAATTCGACCTTTGTCCGATTCTAGCCGGTTCCGACGTAGGGTAGGCTTCTGATGGCGCAGGCGCGCTCGCTCCTGCTCCCACGATCTGGAGCTTCTCCTTGATATGGTCGCGGTACTCATATATCGTCTTCACCGACAGGTTCAGCGCCTTCGCGGTCTCCGCCGCGCCATAGCCCTGCCCCATCAGCTCCAGCACCTCCAGCTCCCTGTCGCTGAGGCGCGAGACTGAAGTTGCCTCGACTCCCTCCCGACGGCTGAACATCGTTTCCAGGAGCCTGTCACGCATGATGGCGGAAACATAGATATTGCCGGAAATCACCGTCTCGATGGCGTCCAGCATGACCGAGGCAGCTTCCTGCTTCATCATGTAGCCCCTGGCCCCCGCTTTCAGCGCCAGCTCCGCGTAGATGACCTCGTCATGCATGGAAATGATAAGCACCAGCACCTCGGGATGCGCCGACTTCAGTGTCTTCACAAGATCCAGACCGTTCTGGCCTACGAGTGATATGTCCACGAGTGCAATATCAGGTACCGCCTTCTCCAGCGCCGCAAGGGATTCGGCCACAGTGCCTGCCTCAGCGCATACATGGTAGCGCTTGTTGCTCCTGATGAGGGCGACGAGGCCCTGCCTGAACACGGGATGATCGTCGACGACGAGAAACGTGACGGGCCTTACCATCAGAAATCTCCTTGGGAGCTGTCGATGCGACATGAGATCCGGGTACCCGGCGGGAGCCTCTCGATGCGAGGCTCCGCGTCCGCCGTCGCGGCGCGGTGTCGCATGGTCGTCGATGCTGCGCTGCTCGGCGAGCCCATAGGCGATATCGGCGGCAGCTTCCAACGCGATGGGTGAGGCAACCCGATGACCGCTAAGGCGGACGACACCGACACCGCGCCAGACCGCGGTCTGGCGGGTGTCAGAGAGCTGGGCGCTGAAGAGGCCTGTGAGTTTCCGCGCCCGGAATGCGCGTCCGGGTCCTTTCATGGCTTCCCACGGATGAATTGGAAGGTAGCCCTTTTCCGCGCCGAGCGAAACCGGCGGAAGAGCGGTCCGCCCCGTCGGACACGGCACCATGCTGGCATCGGTGAAATGCCCGATGCAGCGCTCTCAGCCGGGGAGCTCCCGGGATGTGCTGACAATCTCGAACTCTGCATCGAGGACCGCCATGAAGATCCTCACCGGTGAGCGGATCGATTCTCTTGATGTAGCCCGAAACCATCTTCAGTAAATGGGTATGATCCAACCGAAGTGATCCTTTCCCATCTTTTGCTACATCAGCGTGGAGTTTGCCCAGGGTCTCAGGCACAAAGACAAGGCCTTGGTTGGCAGCATCATCCAGGAGCCCCACTGCCCCGCTCTCGACTTTGGACCGTTGCTGCTCCTTCAAGGTCGATTCTCTGCTGCTTGAAACGCAAAGACATGGTTACACAGCCGCACCCGCACTCACAGATCGCGTAATGCAGCTCGAACATTCCGCATTTGCAGCTCAGTCCTTCGGGAGGACCCTTCTCCGCTACCGTGTCACTCCAAATAAAAACGTGTGTCCCCACGCAAGGCGTGTGCGTTATCTCAGGCTGGTGCGCGGGCTTCAGTTTCGGCATTTGTCCGATCCCTAAAACCTCAAGCTCGATCATGAGAAGCTCCATGTCGCGCCCGGGTTCCTCCACCGCGGGACGTTCCGCTCTTAGTATCCTGCATTGTTCAAGGCCCAGTACGCCGAGGTTCCCTTCAGCTTTCCGTTGTCCCCGGCATAGTCGAAAGCCGTTTTTCCGCTGAAGTTGACTGTCTTGCCGTTGGCGCCCGCGCCGAGCAGGAGCGTGACAATTTTGGGGTTCGAGTTGGCCTTCGCAGCCCACATTAGCGCAGTCATGCCGGAGCTATCAGCGTCATTTACGCTTGCCCCTGCGGCGAGCAGCATCCGCATCACCTCGGGGTTCGGGTTATTGTTCGCGCACCAGATCAGCGATGTTTCGCCCTCTCTGCTCTTAGCCATGACATTCGCGCCTGCAGTAAGCAACGCATTCATTACCTGTGGGTTCGAATTGCCTCCCGCTGCCCACATCAACGGCGTGAAACCCAGGGCGTCTCTGTCTTCGATGTTCGCGCCGGCCGTGATAAGCACTTTCACCACCTCGGGGTTTGGATTGTCCTGTGCAGCAGACATCAGGGGCGTCAGACCCGTTGCATCCCTCTGCATGACGTCTGCTCCCTCCTTGATTGCTCCCAGCACCTGATCCGGGCTGCCGGTCCTGATCAGCCGGAGGAATGCGCTGGCAGCCGAAGTCGAGTTTTGCGCAAACAGAAGAGAACCGATGAGAAGAAACCCTGCAATTCCAGCAAACCTTTTCATAACTCTCCTCTTTCCTCTCTAGGGCTTGGCCGCCACGGGGGCCTTGCTCCACGGCAGGATCCCTGCCATTTCGCCGATGACATTCACCAGCTCCGTGTTCGAAGGGACGACGATCTTTGCGTTCGTTGAAAGCGCTACTTCCACCGCCATCAATCTCCTGAGCAGCTGGGCATTCCCAACGAAATACTTGTCCGCGGCCTCGTTGACCAGTTTGATGGCCTGTGCTTCGCCCTCCGCTTCGAGTATTTTTGCCTGCCTGATCCCCTCCGCCTTCTTGATCTCTGCGCGCCGCGCTCCGTCCGCCATGGTCTCCGTTGCCGTGGCAAAATCGATTGCCGCCACCTTTTCGTTTTCCGCCTTCACGACCTTGTTCATGGTTGCCTGCACATCCTCGGGAGGATCGATCTCCTTCAACTCTGTCCTCACGATATCGATTCCCCAGTGACCCGTTTCGTTGCGCAGCGTCTTCTGGAGCTCGCTGTTGATCATCCCGCGTTCACTGTTGGCCGATTTAAGGGTCATCGTGCCAATGATGTTTCGCAGGGTGGTCCGGGCAAGGTTGACAATCTGGTATTTGTAGTTGTTCACGGCGTATTGCGAGTTTTTCACGTTCTCCTCGTCGCTTTTCACTTTGAAATACACCTGGGCATCCACGCTTGCATTCAGCTTGTCGCTGGTAATAATCTCCTGCGGCTCCGCGTTGACCATGACCTCCGTGACATTGATCTTGAAAAGTCGATCGATAACGGGCATGACCCAGTTGAATCCCGGGCTGGCAAAGCGACGGTATTTCCCAAGCCTCTCAACGAGCCCCCTGGTTGTCGGGCGAACGACCCTAATCCCGGAAAGAAAGACCACAAGAACAATGACAATGGCCATAGCCAGCAAATAATACATGACATCCTCCTCGCCCGATTCAACGGGCGTTGACGTGCAAGGCAACGACGACACACGTTGTCGCTACCGTTTTCAAAATCCCGTGTTCAACGCGCTCCTTTTCCCTGTCTGCCATCTCAATCATGAAAAGCCTTTGACCGCGAACCCCCTTTTCCCGGAAGGGGCCGACGCCACAGTCTGCTTCTCATGACCTGCCGGCCCCTTCTCCTCCAAGTCCAGGAAGGCTTCCTGCGGCGCGAGCTTGGTGCGTGCATACATCCGCGCGGTGACCCCGGGGTCCGCATGTCCCAGCACAGCCGCAACAGCCTGAATATCCTTGCCCCGCTGAATCTGGATTGCAGCCCAGGTATGTCGAAGCTGCTGCGCGGTCACTTCCCTTCCTATCGTCCGAAGAGCTTCGTGCTTGATACGATTGGTGACGGATATGCGATTGAAGGGCTTGCCCTGATGCTCGAACAGTCGGGTCGTACCGTGAAAGTGCTTCCTGATGCGCTCTATGAGCTCTTTCTTGACGTGGATCGCTCTCTCTTTCGATCCCTTTCCTATCACTTTCACCTCCGCAAAATTGCCTTTCCCGACCTTGATGTCCGTGAGTAGTATTCCCAGCATCTCAGACACCCTGACGCCCGTGCCGACAAGAAACATTGCCATCAACCTGACGGTGCTGTCCTTTGTGCGTTCGACAAGCAGCCTGGCTTCGTTCACGTCCAAGAGCTTGTCCGGGGACACAGGCAGGGAATCGACCTTCTTCAGCCGCACCGACTTCAGTACATCTTCCAGCTGATACCTCTTTCGTAAATCCGCCGCATAATCGCTGTGCCGGAAGGCATAGCGGATACGGTTCTTCGCGGCCGCGATCTTCCTGTTGATGGTCGCCGGCGAGTACCTCTTGCCGTTGCCCCCCACATCCAGCCACCTGGCATATTGTTCGAGCCCGTCCACGATAAATAGTCTCCTGCCCTTCACGAACTCTATGAATTGCTTCACGTCGAATCGGTACCTGTCGCGGATACCTCCGAGCTCGCCAAGGAGCCTGTCATGGCCTCGGTTCAGCCCCTGTTCTTTCGTTACTGTCTCCAACTCCTTCTCCATGTGATTGCTCACTTATATTGTGTAATGTAACATATAAATTGTTCAAAGTCAAGGCTGAGTTTCCACCTCGGTCCTATTTCTAAGTGCTATTTTGCAAAGTGCCGTCGAACTTTCGCTGCAATCTGGCGATTCGTCATCTTGTCAACTGTTTCAACACTAACGATGCGTCCGCCAAGGTCGATTCTTTCAAGACGTTTCTTCAGTTCTCCCTTTGCCTCACCAGGGCCGAATATCAGAATGGATTCCGCATCGCGAATGCTCGCGATGACCGCGTCATAGTAAATGTTGAGATGTCCCGTAAAGGCTCTCTGTCGACTATCATCTGCCGGTACGTGTTGTGGTTCATAGGGACCCGTATGGCGCGAACTTGGAGAACGACGGGCTTGTTTTTCAATCGCAGATATTACTAGTCCTATCTCTTCTCCTTTGTCAGTGACAGCTACAACAATCGCCTTCCTATGGTCAATCCACAGACCCACCTTCGTTTTCATCGAGTTCTCCTTTGGCCTACAAGCTCCACGAGAGCCGCAGAATGGCCCTGACCATTATTCCCAAACGGAAGCCATCCATCGGGTAGTATAACACTCTATTCGTCGGCTGGGACTTGCAGGCGTCGCAAGTGCAGAGGCTACCGCCGCAGTCTCACCGCCTTGGATGTTAGCAAATCGGAAGTTCCTATCTTTCTACATCCACCATGGTTACATTGTACCTTAGAACAAAAAGGAGGGTACCAAGATGCCCGAAAATCGAATGAAGGTTGCACCCGATACTGTGGCATATGCTGACTCGGAGAACCGCAAGCTAGTAGTAGAGTTCGCCATCCCAGGCGCGCCAGCGGATACCATCGATGTGAAGATCCTGCAAGACAGCGTCCACTTGACAGCGCCAGCGAGGGACATCGAGTATGTTTCCTCGCTGGCTTTGGGTTGGCCGGTGAAACCCGACAAAGCAGAGGCAACCTACGAGAACGGACTGCTTCGAATCGAGGTGCCCTTCAAAGATCCGATGGAAGATGCTGTGAAGGTCGCCATCAAGGCAGGTGGCCCAGAAACTATGACGAAAAAAATTGCAGGAAAATGACAGGCTGAACTGTTAAGCCTGTAAACCAGCCATTTCAAGGTGGCAAGCACCGCGGAGTCAGCGGAGAAGGCTACGCCATACAAATGTGGCGGCCATAAGAAAGCAATGTGCAGTGCTTGGGGCCTGTTGGGAGGCGTACAGGGCAAGGAGTAGGGAGAGATGGAAATAAAGAGGAACGTATTGGACATCCTGCAAGGGAATTGTACCCTTATTCAGAAGGTGGGGCATCGGCTTCATGGATGAGAAGGACATCGATCTCGTCCCAATAGTAATTGAGCAGACCGGCCGCGGAGAGCAGTCGTACGACCTATACTCCCGTCTCCTCAAGGACAGGATCGTCTTCGTCGACGGAGAGATCTACGACCTGAACGCCGATCTCGTGGTCGCCCAGCTCCTGTTCCTCGAGAGCCAGGACCCCGAGAAGGACATCCACCTGTACATCGACTCCCCAGGTGGCGCGGTGACGGCGGGTCTCGCCATCTATGACACGATCCAGTACATCAAGCCGGACGTGCAGACCATCTGTCTCGGGGGGGCCGCCTATTCGGCGGCCCTCCTGCTCGCCTGCGGCGCCAAGGGCAAGAGGATGGCCCTGCCCTCCTCGCGCATCCTCATCCACCAGCCCTGGGGCGGGGTATCCGGCCAGGCGGTTGACATCAGCATCCAGGCCCGGGAGCTCATCCGGATCAAGAAGCTCATCGTGTCATACTTCGCAAGACACACAGGCAAGTCCCCCGAAACCGTGGAGAAGGACCTCGAGAGAGACTACTATATGTCCGCCGAGGAGGCCGTCGAGTACGGTCTCATCGACAAGATCCTGAAGCCGTCCTCGCTGGAGAGATCAAGGACAGGAGCTGACGGTGTTCATTAGCCCACTTGGTTTGCTACATAGCCGAAGTGTCCGAAAGACCCTGGCCAGCTCACATTGACTCCCCCGGCGCCGGGCTTATCGGAGGCCTGCCGCGGAGTAGCTAATCAAGTCGCTATGAACGTTAGAAACCTTACGAAGACCTGTCTTTCTTTGAAACGCTCGAACGCAAGGAGGCACGAGAGATGTACTTTCGCAACTTCTCAGTCAAGGTCATCCAGGGGCCACACAAGGAGCGGACCTTCGCGATTGGCAGGATCTACCAGGTCCTCGCCGTTCACTTTCAGGACACAGAATTCAACAAGACCAATGTCCTGCTGGAGGACGATAACCACTCACTCCAGTGGGTCCCATCGAACGAAGTCACAGTCAATGTGATAGAGTAATTTCCCTCCATCCGGCGTCCTGGAGGTAGGTGGAGGGGAAGAATCAAGCTCCGGACGCGGCCATGGCCCGCCTCCTCCCTGAACGAGCTTGGTTTTGAGGATCTTTCTATCGTTGCAGATCCCCCCTGATGGCGAACTGACCCCTCGAAAAAGTACTTGATATTCCCCTCAACCGTGAGTCTCGTTCGGCTTCTTGTTTGCGGCACTATCGCTCTCAGCACGCGCCGGCACAAGGTTCATTAGGAGTTCATCGGATTTTCAGCCAGCAGGAGAGCGCCGAGGGACGGCATCTTGTGGAGGCAGCGTTGCAGCGGCTACCATGGAGGTGGTGAATGAAAACGGACATTACTGTCCCCTCTGGCCGAGTGCCAGTCTGGTGGGGACTTGCCTCTTGGACTGTCTTGGCAGGATGAACCGCAGGGGACCGTAGAGCGCAGCGGCGCCACTTTTTGAATTGTCCGGCGGCGGGAAACACGGAGGAAGGAAATGGCAGAGTATAGTCAAGATGATGCGGATGAAGTCTTTCGGCATCTGTACGCCACATTGACGGCGGCGATGAACTTCCTTGTCGAGATGAAGGTGGCAAACCCTGAAGGCGCCAAGCGGTTCACCGGCTTGGATGGCGAAATGATCGACCTTCACACCTCACTGGAAGAGCTATGGATGGACTATGACACCGACGAGGAGCAGGAAGGAAAAGAGCAAGAGCAGGAGGATACGGAGCATGCCAACATAGGCAAGATCATGAAAGAAGATGCAAAGGATGAGGTGGAAGAGGAGAACGAGCAAAACGAACGGCTCTGGGAGGAGTACAGAGCTGATTACAAGCTACCGCCCGGATGGCCTCTCGATTATCCGCGCTGAAGCGCATCATGAGCCCGGGGAACCGGGGCTTTTACATGCCCCTGCCGACTCTGCGGTCCCTTTGCGCAGGAAACGACTCACATGGTGGGCCTTCATGACGCAGAACTATTGTTCCTTCAAATATTGCAAGCGAGGCGCCATTGCTGCCACTGTGTTTATTGTCTACGCCGTTATCTATTGCTTGTTAGGCCAGAGACACTTATTGCAAAGAGTAACCCACAAAAAAGGCCGGAGAAAGACCTGCTCCGCCCGGAAATCTGATCTCTACTGCCTGTTCAATATCTCGCGGACCTTCGCCAGAAACTCCTGGGAGTTGAAGGGCTTTTGTATAAAGTCGATGCCCGGGTCGAGCACCCCGTGATCTGTGATCTGCCGCAGTGCCTCGCGCGCCATCGCGGCGTCAACGACTGTGCGAGAAAGCGAAAAGGCCATCAGGAGAACCATCGCAACATAGCCGTACTCGATGAGGTAAATGCACTGATACAGCCCGTTGCTCACCGCGGTATCGTTGATCGCCACGGCCGTCATGACCCCCAGCGCGACGAGCAAGGGGACTGCCTCCCGCCGGCTGCCGCCGAGGTAGAAACTCACGCCGCACCAGACGATGTACGCGGTGGCTGCCAAACCCATCAAGCCCTGAATGACGGAGAAGATCCCCAGCGTGACTTCGTAGTAAGTGATATGCATCCCGAACGGGAGCGAAATAGTCTTGATGGAAGGCAGGCCGGGGATCCACGGGAAGGTGCTTCGATCGACGATCTGGACGATGTCGGCTCCCAGGTAGAATGAAGGCATAGACCACGACGCCCTTCCGGCGGTGAGTGTAATCGGACACGAACCAGAGAAACGCGGTGGCAAACAGCGCGAGGGAGATGAACTGCAGCCGCTGCAGCCGCTGCCACCGCGCGCCGTCCGGCGTGGAGGTGACGTTGTATAGCCCCGTGCACAACACCTCGTACACGCAAGTGACCAGGCAGAGGAGCGCGAAAGTGAGATCCTCAGGGTGATTTTTTCTTCTCGCGTGGATCAGAAGGTGCTAGAGACCCACATACAAGCAAATGCCGGCCATGAAGATTGTCGGAACGTAGATCGTAGTCATGAGGGGCGCCCCTCACGATTGTGCGGGGCAAGGGTCGGAAAAGCAATACGCGTGTTGTCAGGCGACTTGCCTTCACCTCTTCTCAAGCGAGCCTCTTGTACACCTCCTTGAGATACGCTGCCCGGTTCTTGAAAGCTTCTTCATTTGAAATCTGCTGGTAGGCCCAGGTTATTCCCTCCTCAGCATCGACCTTGCTCATCTTCTTCATTTTGAAGATGACGTCGAAGAAGGTGCAGCGATCCCAGAATGGCTCAGGGTAGAGAAACCTGCCTTCACGCTTGATTCGCTCGAACAATCTCGAGCCGGGCAGGGGCGTTGCGAACGTCAGGTCTCCGGTAATCCTGTTGCGGTTCATGAAGTCCACAATTCGCCCGAAAACTCCTTTATCATCGTTGTCCAGACCCGTGATGAATGAACCGAGGACTATGATTCCGTGTTCTTGGATATTTCTAACGTTTTTCTCATATTTCTCCAGCTGCCGAAGTTTCCAATTATTAGGGTTCATGCCGGTCAGATTCTGTGGATCCAGGCTTTCGAACCCAACCAGCAGGAAGAGGCATCCACTCCTGTATATGAGCTCGAGAAGCTCATCGTGCGCGCCGATGGAGATGTCGGACTGGCCGACCCACCGGATGCCAAGCTTCTCAACCTCCAGCAGCAAATCCTTCGCGAATTGGCGGTCGATGAAGATGTTGTCGTCCGCAAACCCGACGATGTGGTTCGGAAGATAGTGCTTGATAGACAGGATTTCTGCCCTTACCTGGTCGATGGATTTTTTTCGAGGCTTCTTCCCGTAAATGTCCGTGACGATGCAGAAATCACAACCGTGTGGACATCCGCGGCTGACTTGGACAGGAACGAGATTATAGTAGAAGTCAGGGTCCCCTTGCGCCGCTTTGCCCTTTAACAGATCGTACCTCGGAACAGGTGAAAGCCCAAGGTCGACACGATATCCCGAAGGATTCCTGTAGATCTTGCGCGGTTCGCCGTTCCTGAAGTCCTGCAAGAAACGGGGCCACAGCTCCTCGGCTTCACCAACGATAACTGTATCCGCGTGGAGTGAAGCTTCCTCCGGCACTACTGTGGCGTGAATACCGCCGAAAACGACATATATTCCCCTGGCCCTGAACTCCCCTGCTATCTGGTATGCTCGCTGCGCCGTGTGTGTCATGGCAGAAATGCCAACCAAGTCGTAGTTCGGGTC
This sequence comes from Spirochaetia bacterium, assembly GCA_049515135.1. Classification (GTDB taxonomy): domain Bacteria; phylum Spirochaetota; class Spirochaetia; order SZUA-6; family Fen-1364; genus Fen-1364. Next base: position 125,087 of record JBEKUJ010000007.1, on the reverse strand, counting down.
ATAGTCAATAGGAGCGAAATCTTCCAGTATCAACTCGACCTCGATATCGGCGGGGGTCAAGGCCGCAACCGTCAACAGACCTAGCGGTGGGGCGGAATAAGCCCTCAGGTGACGGTGACTTTCTTGCAATGCCTGCGTGATCGTCGGGTTCCTGGACCAGACAGCCCGTTTCGGGTGAATCAGGCATATTCGCTTCAGCTTGCTGCTCATGGTGAGCATCATACTGCCGATTGGCGAGTCACACAATCCAGACGGTTCCTTGCCATGAGCGTTCCTGGATTTGGCTTGATCCGAAAGTAGCGTCATCGTTGACCGCATGGAAGAGTCCTTATAGAATGGCTGTCGGGTAGTGCTTCCAATGAAGCCGGAAAAACGAAAAAAGATTCGCATCCGTCACACGGGAATTGTTGAAATCGCCACTGAAGCCGGAACCATCTCGGGCGCTTCGGTGGACATCAGCCGGACCGGCATACAGGTTGTTGTAAGAGTGCCCGCGTCCTACGATTCAATTCACAGCATCGCATTCACCATCCCTGCATCAGGCGAACGAATCCAGCTGCCTTGCAGGTTAGTTCGAAACCACGCGCGGGGCGACTCGGAAGATCGTTTCCTTGGAATTGAGTTCCTTGCAAGAGCAGGGAGCCAGCTCCTTCTTGTGGATAAGTTCATTCAGGAACTGCAACGAAAGCAGGGAGATTCTCGCAACCTCCCTCGCACCTCCTGCCACATTGAGGACGTTTCAACCGACAGGCGAGAAGTTCAAATCCTCTCGATCGAAAACCTTTCCGTTGACGGCCTCCTGCTGAGCTATGTCGGCAGATTACAGGCGGAGGATCTCCTGCACCTGAGCATTACCATTCCCGGCGACCCTCGTCCTCTCCGACTGCAGGGCAAGGTCGTGTATGTAATCGATGATGCATTGCGAAGGACTCGAACTGCCGGCGTCCGATTGTCCCGCATGACAGAGTTGGAGGAACGCCGACTGAGGAATCTGGTCTTGGACCGCTCAATGGGGGGAACCATCCGCAACCTGCACCATCACCTGGAGGCACTACCACTGGCGAAGGAGCATCGCATTGATGATTCCGAGCAGATCACTCGTACGCTTCAATCTCTGAAGGTGCATTGCGTTCCCCTCAGCCTTTTGATGGACAGCTCGTTGACGGTTCAGGAGCATACTATCGTTGAGGTGAATGAAGACCGGCGTGAGTTCTCGATCACGTTGACTCATGAGGCTACGTCGGCAGGGACCATGGCCGGACGAGCGGTTTACTTCACTTTTTCGTGGAATGGAAACAGCTATTTCTTCATGACGGAGGCAGTCGATTCTCGCGCGGACCTCCCGTCCTTCCATCTGCCAGCGTTAGTCCTGAGGTCGGACAGCCGCTCCTACCAGAGAAAACTCCTTCACGCAGACTCCGGTCTGGATATCACCATCTCGGCAGAGGAGTGTCCGCAGAGAACGTTTCGCGGGCCCTTGATCGACATCAGCCGCAGGGGGTTTCTCTGCGAGATTCTCGTCTCGCCCGATTGTCAGGCTTTCTTTCAGCAGGGGAAAGGCGTGCGCTACATCGCCGACGAGAGACTTGGGCTTGATTGTTTTGGACAAATCCGACATATAAAAGCGTTTTCCTCACCCTCGGGTATCCGACTGCAGATCGGAATCGAGGCAGGGATCGCGCGCAGGGTGACCCCCACCCGCAGGATCGATGGTGATGAATGGGAGCGGGAGATGCCCTACCAGGCCAGTGTGGAGGGGCCGTCGCGACCCATTGAATCCGTCCTTGTTCGTTTTGCCAATTCGAAAGGGCAAGAGATTTGCGGACTGATCAATGCTACTGAGCTATCGGTCGAAGCGCCTGTAATCATCATTCCGCCAGCCTATGGGAAAAAAAAGGAAGCCTACTCTCCCCTTGTGGCCACGCTTCTTGCAAGCTTCTGGGCATATAGCGGGAAGCTTGCCGTCCTGCGTTACGATGGAATTAATCGGCCTGGGGAAAGCCATCAAGACGAGATCAACTTGAAGCGCGGTTACGAAATGCTTTCGTATCGGTGGGGCCAGGGTCTCGATGACCTTGAGGCGGCGCTATCATTTGCTCGCAACAATCCGTATTTCACTGCCAAGAAAGTAATCCTTATAACCTTCAGCATGTCCGCCATCGAGGCCCGCAGGCTGTTAGCCCTTCAGCAAGAGAGCGGGATTGTGCTTTGGATCAGCTGCATGGGGGCGCCTTCGGCGCAATCAACCCTTCGAAATGTCCTTGGCGGGATCGATGTCATCAGCAATTATCGCACGGGGATTCCCAACGGCATTTTGGGGCTGCTGGGCCATCTTGTCGACATGGACCGCACCGCGCACGATCTCGTGGAGGAGAAATACGCGTATGTGACGGACGCGCGACTCGATATGTCACGGATCGGGATTCCTGTTCTTTGGATCTACGGCCGGTTTGACAAGTGGATCGACCAGGAGGAAGTCTCAGACCTCATGTCCGTCAGCGCCGGCGGAAGCCGTGAGCTTCTTGAAATTCCGACAGGTCACAACCTCCGCACAAGCAACGACGCCATTCAGACCTTCAAGCTGATGGCGGGCTTCATCTACGAGAAGCTGCAGGGAGTACGCATCGTTCCTCGCGACCCCTGCAGAGAGGACATGGTACGCCTGTTGACCAATGAGCGGGAGCGATTGCAGGGCAGACCGATCTCGCTGATTTCCGAGTATTGGCGAGACTACCTTATCGGGAATGAGAGAAGCAGCGTCGGCTATGATTTCTATAGGAACATCGAAGAGTTCACAGCCTTCTTGAGATCTGAAGTCCAGAGTCTGGCACTGAACGATCGGGAGATCATTGCAGATCTCGGATGTGGAACAGGTATTTTCCTTGAAGTACTGTTGGATACCCTCGCTCACAACGGAAAACTCCAAGCCGAGCATGAAATAACTGCGGTGGATCTCGTGCAGGAGGCCTTGGACAAGACGAGGGCAAAATGCGAGCGCCTGATCGTGGAAAACCCTGTTCTTCGAGGCCTCCGGATGCAGTATATCCAGCGGAACCTTGAGCCAAACCGGCTCATTCCCGTTACGGACTTCATACGGTCGAGATCCCAGACTTTCGATTTCCTCAGAGGCAAGGTCGAAGGGCTTTCGAACGCAACCCTGGACCGCCTTATGCGATGCGAATCCTCCGAATTGTATGCGTTCATACGAGGCGGGGCCCCCTCAGCTGAAACAGTCTCCCACCTCCAAACAATGCTTGACAGCAGTGATCTGCCTGCCGTACTGGATTTCAACCGCGCGGCCCGGTTCCTTGCGCATCGAGTCGAGGATGGAGATATACAACCGCAGGGAGGATCGAAAGGACTCCCCACGGATGCGCTTCGCACGAGCGACCTGGTATTCAATGCTTTGAACTTCGGCGATTATGACCGGAACCTTGGATTTCAATTCCCCGACAGCCATTTCACGAGGATCGTTGCAAGCCTGTTCATCTCTTACATCTTCAATCCCCGGTACGCGGTAGCAGAGTTTTATCGGATGCTGAAACCCGGAGGGCTCTTGATCATGTCATCAATGAAGCCCGACGGCGACATTTCCCAGATTTTCATAAACTTCATCAAAAAACTGCAGAAACAGGACTGCGACGAGGGTAAAACCAGGAATGAAGAGGCGGGGGTGAGCGGCGCATTAGGGATGCTTAACGAAGCAGCAAGTCTGTTCGAGCTGGAAGAGGATGGATTCTTCAGGTTTCACACCGCCGAAGAGCTACGGGACTTGCTGTCCTTTGCCGGCTTCCGCGAAATAGAGATTCAAAATGCAATGGGCAATCCACCACAGGCGCAGATCGCAATTGCAAGAAAAGAAAAACAAGGTGAAAGGTATAACAGCCCCTCCCCCCAGGGGGGACTTCTTCAGAGTCCCTCAACAAAGGAAATCAGATGACGATTGGCGAAGCGCTCTCTGACTCACTCTGCGATTGGGGAGATCGTCCGTGTCTTCTGGAAGTGAATCGCGAGCACGGGACTACTGCAACTAGCTCGCAGGAGTTGTTTCGCCGCGTCGCAGAGTACGCCGCTCAACTCCTGGCCTTGGGAGTTCGGAAAGGGCATTTCATTCCCCTGTTCCTCAACAACTCCGCAGATTTCATCACAATCCTCCTTGCGCTGCTCCAGGTCCGCGCAGTTCCCGTGCCGGCCAAAATGGAATACCGCTCTCTTGAGCTTGACGAGATCTTCGGGAATGCCCGACCGGAAGCGGTTATTGCGGAAAGACACCATATCCCTGTCCTGAAGCCATACCTGAAAGGGGTTACTGTTATCATTTTGGAGAGTGGTTCACTCTCCCCGCTCCAAGGTGGCGACGGAGGGCCGCCCAGGGAAGACATCCCTCCGGATTTAGCCTCAGTCAATTACACATATCGAGGCTACGGGTATCCGCTGGGAGCAATGATCACGCACGGGCAGTATCTTCATGGAGCCAGAGTGCTGCAGGACGGCCTCCAGGGAAGCAAGGGAGAAAAGATGCTGACAGTTCTCCCGATGGCTCACATTTTTACCCTCGTGGGCTGCATCCTGGTTCCCTTGCTCTATGGAATGTCTTGTGTCATTTCTGACACCATGCATCCACGCCAGCTATTCAATTGTATAGAAGATCTCCGAATCGATCACGTGACGTCAGTTCCAGAGGTTTACTCGCTGCTGGCTCGGCTGCACGATTCTTCCGCGGACCTCTCTTCTCTCAAGGTATTTGTCTCCGGCGGCAGCCTCCTGACGGCGGACAGCTATATGAACATCAAAAGAGCTTTTCCTGTCGACCTGCTGCATGGCTATGGCCTTACAGAGTTCGCCCCTGTCAGCCGGAACATCCGCGGTCGAGCTCGCGCTGGAACCGTTGGGCCGGTGTGCAACGGAGTGACATGCCGGATCGATTCGCCCAAACCCAACGTCGTCGGAGAGATCCTGATTAGGGCGCCCCAAATTGGTGCAACGTATTACGGGAGGCGCTGGGAGTCACAGGAAGCGCAAAATGATGATTGGTTCAGGACCGGGGATCTGGGCCGATTTGATGGAGATCATTTGGTTTTTCACGGAGAGCTAAAGAAAACTCGGAAGATAAACGGCAATATGGTGGATCTGGAAGAGGTTTCCCGCGCAATTCGGCTAGACCCGGATGTGGCAGAGGTTCACGTGGGTTGGGAACGGAACGAGCTCTTCGCAAATCTTGGCCTTAGCAGAAAAATTGATTTCGAAGAGAAAGTGAAGCAGATCAAGACCTTCTTGCGCGGTACTCTTGCGGGGTATAAGATTCCAAAGAACATAAGAGTTGACTAAGGAGGTTTGTCTGGAATGGGTAATCTGAAAGAACAGCACGATCCGGAAAGCCTTAAGAACGAGATCAAACAGATCGTATCAAGGATTTCGCGAATTGATGTCAACGAGTTGCAGGATCACGTTCTGATCCGCGAAGAGCTGGGTATTGACAGCCTCATGTCCATGGAAATTATCGCCCGGTTGGAAAAAGCCCTGGGAATCAAGATTGATGAAACGCTCTTCGCCAGCATTCAGTCAGTCGGCGATTTTTACGATCTAATGGACAGACTCATGAGGCAAAAGAGTGGCTGATCCCAGACCGCGCTCTGTATCGATCTCCCCCAAGGAGGACTTCCGTTGAATCAGACGTTCCCGTCAGATGGTGCATTCGTATGTCTCAGGAATTAGAGGATAAAACCGCAGACCGCAGCCTCATTGATTCGTTCAAGAAGGAATCCGTTGACAGGGCTTGTCGAGACGCACGTCTCGCTGCCATCACTGCTTGCATCGCATTCCCTGCTTTCTCATTTCTGGATTATTTCGTTTACCGTCAATTCCTGCCTGCATTTTCGATAATCCGCCTGATTGTTATTGCTCTGAGCATGGGTGTCTATGCCCTCACGTTGACTCAATTCGGCAAACGCAACTCACGAGAGTTGGGAATGGCAGAGTATCTCATATGCTGCCTGGCTGTTGACATCATGGTCCACGTTACAGGCGATCCAGCCAGCCCCTACTATGTGGGCATCATAACAATATTAATCGTATTTCTGGCAATGATGCCGCTGGACATAGTGAGAACATCAATAATCTCCTTGATCGTCTACTCGGCCTATCTTATTCCAATGATTGTTCTTCGGCGAATTTCCAGCATACCTCTCTTCCTGAACAACAACTTTTTTCTCCTGTGCACAATAGCCCTTGTCATCCTGAGTTCTCACCTGGCGACACAGATGCGGTTTCGCGAGTTCACCGGTCGATACAACCTCGCCAGAGCCAACGAGGAGCTGAGGAAGCTCGACTTGCTGAAGTCCCAGTTCTTCGCCAACGTGAGTCACGAGGTTCGAACGCCTCTGACATCCATTCTCTCCCCCATCCAGAGCATGTATCAGGGCGACCTGGGCTCCCTGGCTCCAGAGCATAAACAGCTCATCGGCCAGGTGTACCGCAACACTCTGAAGCTGCTCGACATGATCAACCAGATGCTTGATTTTTCGAAGTTCGAAGCGGGGAAGATGCAGCTGCGGCTCAAACAGACGGATCTGGACGAGCTGACGCAGGACGTCGCATCAACCTTCCAGGACGTTGCGGAGCGGAAAGGGCTGAAGCTCCGGCACGTCAGTGAAGGTGGACTGAAACCCATATTTATCGACGTATATAAAGTCGAACGGATCTTGACCAACCTCATCCGGAATGCCATCAAGTTTACGGAAAGCGGATCCATCAGCGTTAAGACAGGTGCAGCGGATAACGTTCAGTGGTTTGAGGTCAGGGATACTGGCATTGGCATTCCCGCCGAACATCTGCCGAACATATTCAAGCCCTTCCAGCAAGTCGACAGCTCCTCCACCAGGAAATATGAGGGCACAGGTCTGGGGCTTACAATAGTCAAGGAGTCGGTAGAGATCCTGCGAGGCCGGATAACCGTCGAGAGCGAAGAAAAGAGGGGCTCGACATTCAGGGTCGAGCTGCCTGAGAATCTAGAAGAGCTGTCTCCTGATGCGCTGATCGATCGTCGTAACCAAGAGCGGCGTCGTCAGGTCCCAGAGAACCAAAACGAGGAGAAGATATGGCCGGCCCGGAGGGAAACCGACAAGATCACGGTTGACGATCTGGCGCTCATGGAGAGAGATATGATTGCTCTCAAGGACGCGGAGCCCCGGCTCGCCGAGACTCCGTCCCAGGCCCGTGCAGACCGCATCCTGCTCGTAGAGGACAATGCCGATCTCAGATCGTACATCAGCAAAATGCTCGTGCGCTTCAGATACAAGATATCTACGGCAATCGATGGTCTGGACGCCTGGGAGCAGGCCCAAACTCTACTTCCAGACGTGGTGATTTCGGACGTCATGATGCCTCGCATGGACGGCTACGAACTGGTGCAACGGATCAAGTCCACGGAGAAGACGCGCCATATCCCTGTGATCCTGATCACGGCGAAGCCGGAGCTCGAATCAAAGATCCAAGGGCTGGAGAAGGGTGCCGATGATTACCTTCCCAAACCGATCAACATTCGCGAGTTGGACGCCCGCATCCGCAACCTAATCACAATGCGGAACTTCCAGCAGGCTCTCGTCCGGGAAGCCGAGTTGAGCGCCAGAATGGAAGAGCTTAGCATGAGCTTCTCGCAATCCTTGGAAATTCGCGACTCAAACACCGCGGGTCATTCGCGCGATGTTCTCAACCTGGGCACCATCCTGGCGGAAGCGCACGGCATCCTCATCGACCGAACGCTGAGAGAGTCGCTATTGCTGCACGATATCGGCAAGCTTGGCATCCCGGACCGGATCCTCCTCAAGGAATCGCCCCTTACCGAAGAAGAATGGGAGATCATGAAGAAGCATCCGGAGCTGGGAGCAAACCTGCTGGGACATTTCGAATCCTACCGGGAAATCAGCTCCATCATCCTCGCCCACCAGGAACACTTCGACGGCACGGGCTATCCGAACCGGCTTGCGGGAGAACAGATTCCCCTCTTCGCGCGGATCATAGCCATTGCCGACGCGTACCATGCCATGACCAGCAACCGCCCCTATCGGAAAGCCTTGTCACCAGGGCAGGCGGTCAACGAATTGACACGCAACAGGGGAACGCAATTTGATGGGGTACTCGTGGACGCGTTTGTGGAAGGGCTTCTGAAGAACAAGACGATCTTGGCGGGAGATCTTGGGCCGTCGGAGAGAAGGAGACCATAGGTCAAAACGTCCTCCTTGGCTAAATACATTAGCCGGGTCTACCTTCCCTATTCGGTGTCCCGAAAACTGAGAACGCCCGCGCGATCATCTACCCCGACGGACGAGCCGACTTAGCCCGAATTAGTCTTATCGCCTTGATCAATAGCATAAATGGTTTGGACTGGGACTCCGTTTGATTGATTGTACCCGCCATGTAGAGGTCCAAGTCCTCCGAATAATAGAGGAATGAGCCAGTAGAACCTGAATGACCCCACAGAGGCCGCACTTTCAATATTGCGTCGAGTCCTCGGGGCAGGCTGAAGCGCATGGTTCCGTAGCCATAGTCAAGCGGAAAGTGCCATTTTCGCCAGCCGTGCATCAGATTCAACGTGTCTCGCCGAATGACTCGCCCTTCATTCAAGGCTTTCAGAAAAACAATCATTTCTTGCGCGGTGGAGACGATGCCTCCTTCGGCCCAGTAGGAGCCGTTTGAGCGGATTGAGTCTATGTTCATATCTTTGCAGAACACGTCGGCGGGAGTACCCATCTGACCTTCGGAATGACCCACCAACCACGTATGCTTCAGACCCAACGGAGTGAAGAAGAACGTCGCATACACGACTTCAAGAGGTTTGCCCGTTACATTCTCAATGACCTTTCCTAACAACTGGAAGTTCGTGTCTGAATAGGATGTACCCTTGCCCGGTGGGAAGTTTGGCGTCATGTCCTTGCGCGCCCTTTCGATGGTTTGATCTACGGTCCATGAACGGTGCGGGTTCTCCAGAAACAGATCAAAAAGGCTCTTCCCGTCTTTTCCCTTCTCAGAGTAGTAGTCTGCTATCCCCGAACTGTGCGATAGCAGCTGGCTGATTGTGATCTCGTGCGAAAAGTCTTTCCCTTTGTAGACGTGAATACCCCGGATAATCTCTTGCGGAAGGTATTTCGACATCGGATCATCCAAAGAGAGTGCGCCCTCCTCATTCAATCTCATGATGGCTGCGGCAGTGTAGAGCTTTGTAACGCTTGCAATGTAGATCGGCGTGTCCTTGGTCATTGGCATGTTACCGTCTTGGCTGGCGACTCCCGCCGCTCCCGACCAAGAGAAGGAACCATCACCCTTCGTCACTGATAGAACACAGTTCCTGACTGACTTGTCCTTCTCAACAAGTCCAGATACAAGGGACTGCAGCTCGTTTCCAATGTTGTCCGGGGCACGATTCGAGCAGCCGAAAACCATCATAAGCGATCCCGCTGCAAGGAGAATTGATGAAGCGATCCTCATCTGTTTCATAACTTGCACCTTGTGCCAACCCATTGTGAAGCAAGCACTCTCTACAGTATCCCCGGGATCAGTCTCTTGGTCCTCCGCATATAGTCCCTGTACGCGGAGCCAAAGTGATCAAGGAGGGCTTTTTCTTCTACAGAAATGCGATAGAGAGTTGCGGCAACCGGCAAGGCCAGGAGAACAAGGAGGCTGAGCCAGTTCTCCAGCGCCAAGCCTAATCCCGCGAACGTCACGAGACTTCCCAGATAGGATGGGTGGCGGATGATTCCAAACAACCCTTTGTCTATGATCTTGTGGTCTTCCACTATTGCAACATGAACTGTGAATTGTTTACTGAGGGTTGCAATCGCCCTCAGGCGAATCACCAAACCTGCTACCATGATCAGACATCCGAAATAGCCGAGGGACGGAGAAAACGCCAAGATTCTGCCAGCGCCTCCGACTATAGAGGGAACCAACTCTGCCGACACGGCGAAGGCAATCGAAACAACCGTAGTTGCCCACATGACAACGAGACTGAGCTTATCTCTGCCCTTGGAGCGTCCCGGAGCTCGCTTTCGAACACTAACATTGACCTCTGTGGCGAGCCACACGGCAGACAGTACTATCGTCAACCATCCCAGAAAGCCCATTTTTCCCTCCAACTCAAATGCCTATCAATTCTCTTCATTCAACATGCTGCCTCTGTGGTTTTGCACGACGGTTCCAGGCGCAACCACCGCCCGTTGGGTGAACCAGGTGACATCATGCAGGTGGACCGCGGGCTGTCACGCCAACGTAGTGAGAACGCTTTGTGAGTTGGTCCAAGCGAAACCGGAAACACGACATCGAAGTCGCCTCATTTCAGAGACCTCGCAAAATCGTGTCAGCACATATTTTTGTCAGTGTATGCTCGTTCCCTCAGATGTCAATATGGCCGCAACCCGGCTTCACCCTGCACTCCCCGCTCACTTTGCTGACGTTGTCAATCAACATTCTTTGATGCCATAGATTGCAGCATGCTCCGAGAGCTGTCCGGGGTCACATAGAATCCCCAGCTGAGCGGGAGCTGGGGTCACGTCAATTCCCCACTATCGGGATCAATAGGGTCACGTAGATTCCCCAGGTTTCGCTCCGTCAGGGTCATCACAATTCCCCACCCCGACGATCGCCGGTAGGGTGTCTCCAGAGGGGAGACATCAAGGATGGGCTATCGAAGGATGAAGAAGCGCGACCTATGGGAGATCTACCGCAGATGGCAGGCCGGGCAGTCGCTCTCGCACATCGCCGCCAACGAGCGGCGCGATCGTAAAACCGTACGGTATTACCTTGAAGGGTTCGGAAGCCTTGGCCTGGGGCCCTCAGGGACTTCCATGGACGATCAACAATTCTACGAGGTAGTCCAGAAGCTGCTGCCCACCCGAAACGAGCGGCCAGCTCCTGGCAGTGACCAACTCCTGCCTCACGTTGATGAGCTTCGGGAACTGATCAACCGAGCCAAGGAAGCGCTGAAGCCAAAGACGGCGTTTCTGGTGGTCCGTACGAAGTATGAACTGTCGGTGAGCTACGCGACCTTTAAGCGGTTTGCCCGGCAGCAGGGGCTGAGTCGGGTCGAGCGGAGACGGATGATCCGCATCGAGTTGCCCCCGGGGTTGGAGACGCAGTTGGATTACGGAAAGGTCGGAACGCTCCGCGATGCGGCCCGTGGAGCCGCTCGAATCGTGTGGGCGTTCTGCGGGGTGCTGACCCACAGTCGGCTTCCCTATGTGCAGTTCGTCTTCAGCCAGGATCAGGGGAGTTTCGTAGGCAGCGTAGTGCTGATGCTGGAGTATTACGGCGGGGCCACGCAGTTCATCTCGCCCGACAATCTGAAGTCGGGCGTTGTCAAGCCTGACCTCTGGGATCCTCAGATCAACTGGGCGCTGGCCGAGGCCGCGGAACACTACGGGCTCTTCGTTGACCCCTGCCGCGTGGGACGGAGTACCGACAAGGGGAAGGTCGAGCGATTCGTCCCTGTGGCACGGGAACTGTTTGGGATGCTGAAAGCCCTGCAGCCCAGCGCGGACCTCGCCGAGCTCAACCGCCGTGCCCTGCAGTGGTGCCGTGAGGACTACGGGCGCAGGGAGCACGGAACCACCGGCGTCGCTCCGATGGAGGCCTTCGAGGTGGAGCGTCCAACGCTGAAGGCGCTGCCCGCCGAGCGGTTTCACGCCTCCGAGTGGAAGCAGGTCAGCGTGCATGATGGGGACCAGTTTCTCACCTTCAACAAGAGGCGCTTCTCACTTCCGCCAGCCTGGCGGGGGCGGCGGGTGTGGGCTCGATACGCAGCCCCGATGTTACAGCTCTACGACAACGAGCACCTCATCCGTCAGTACGTGCTCAACGATCGCCAGCGCATCTATTGGGTCGAGCAGGACTTCCCCGCGGAGGTGCGAACGATGATGAACGGCGGCTATCCGGGCTGGATATTGGAAAAGGGGCGCGGCTACGGGTCGGCCGCTGTGGAGTTGCTCGCCTCGGTGCTCCAGCCCCATGCCTACCTGAACGCCCGCAGGGCCCGCGGGATGCTGGACGTCATGGCAACCCATTACGGGCGACCCTACTTCGACGAAATCTGTCAGCGTGCCAAGAGCCGTTCGGTGGTGCTTCCGGCCACGCTGAAGCGGATGTTGGAAGCCGCCGTTCAGCGGCCGGCCTTCCAGCAGGAATTACCGCTCTCGGCGGTCGGCGCGCAGATGGTGCGTGACGTCAGGTATTACACCAACTGAAGGAGGAGGGAGTTCCATGGAGATCCGTCACCAATTACGCGACCAGCTGAAACGGTTGAAGATGCCCGGGCTGTGGCAGGCTCTGGATGTGAGGCTTTCCGAAGCCACAGCCAACAATCTCGGTCACCTGGAGTTCCTCTCGCTGCTGGTCCAGGACGAGCTGGTCAATCGAGAAGACAACATGCTGAGCAAACGGTTGAAGGCCGCCGGCTTCGGGGTGCAGAAGTCCTTCGAGGACTTCGACTTCCGTTTCAACGAGGAGGCGCTGCCGGCCTCGCTGCTGCGAGACCTGGCAACCTGTCATTTCATCAGCCAGAAACAGAACCTCGTCATCGGGGGGCCTCCGGGCATCGGCAAGACGCACGCGGTGAAAGCCATCGGGCACGAAGCGGCTCGGCGCGGTCACCAGGTGCTGTTCCGCACCAGCCAAAAACTGCTCGCCGAGCTCCTATCTGACAGCGCCGAACGAGCCGAGCGCATCCTGCGGCGGGCTATCGCCGTCGATCTGCTCATCCTTGACGACTTCGCCTTCCGCAAGCTCGACCAGCGTGAAGCGGAGATGCTCTACGTGTTAGCCGAGGAAAGGCTCGGGCGGGCTTCCACCATCATCACTTCCAACCGCCCTCCCGAAGACTGGTACGCCATCTTCCCTGACCCGGTGGTCGGCGGAGCGATTCTCGACCGCTTGGTCTCCTCGGCCACCAAAATCATCACGACCAAGGGTAGGTCCTACCGACGCGAAGTCATGGGGGCCGAAAACCGCTCCCTCGGAGACGCCACCTGATCGTGTCCAGACCTTACACGATCCGCCACCCCCGCGCTTTACTTTATGTTTAGGTCTCTATCTTCACGAAATTACCGCTCGTTCAAATCAAAGCCAAGATGACTAACGATACTTGATTCCCCAGCATCTGGACCTGGGGGGCTTCGAAAACCCGTCCTTCTGAGCTACCCACAGCAGGGCCATGCCTGCAGCACTTAAAACCGAGTATGCGGAACGTTGAATCGCTCTTGGCGACGCCTACGGCGGAGATAGAGTAGTCACCATGTTGCTGAAGTGAGTCCCGAATTCAGGATAGGGAGGTCGGAAGCAGCGGGTGTGGTCGAGTCCGGTACGGTTGTAGATCCAGAGGCTATAAAACCGCCTATCACTTTATATCAAGAAATTGCTAAAAATAATAACATTACTCTTTTCAGGACGAAGTCCCGCAATACTCATCCTGCATTCATCCGGGCACTTTTTGATCTTGTGATTTCTAAAGCCTAAAAAGAGAGAATTTAAATAAAATTTACAATATCATACAATATGACAATGGCAGCACGTTCAAAAGCAGGAGACGGCTTTACTCTAAAAATAGAGGGTCGGACAAGGAAGTTCCCGGTGCAGGAATTGCCTAAGGATTTTGTCGAGTGGAACCTGGGCCAGCGGATCGTTAATCTGAAAAAGATGCGCGCGGCATTAGAAGGCAAAGAGCACTCGGCAATGGGGGGAGGCGGAGTTGGATTTCACTTACCGGTGTATATCACCCACAATGCAAAAAAGAGCGCGCTTTTCCCCGTAAACGCGGCAACAAAAGGGACTGGATTCGTCGTCAAAGAGGAATACTTGGAGTACTACCTCAAGAAGTTTCGAACCATCTATGAGCAAACCGTGATTAAGGGCGAGGCGTCTTCCGAAGCAATAGCCGAATCTGCCCGCGCTCGTATCGAAGCCATCCTGGAGTTTTATGAAGATACCGATAAAATAGATTTTCGCTGCATGGCCGGCTTGGAGATTTGGCCCGGAAGAACGACAGAAAACTTCCATGCCGACCCGCGAGTCTCGATCCACTTTTTAGGGATGTCGTTGCCAGAGCGGCCCACGCGATACAATCAATGGCAGGTAAATTGCATTTGGGAAAAAATCGAACCCAACGATGGGCGCTTTGAGTTTGGCGTGGCGCTGCGCCGATTAACACTAGGCAATGTGGGAAAATCGTTCGTTCCGGGACACATCCCCACCGAACATACGCCGACGCGCGGCAACTACCCCTTCGGCTGGATACTCTGGGTGATCGAGACGCTCGATAAAGGCATCGATAACCTCCCGTAATGAACCTTCGGCGTCTGATTGATATCTAGACCGTACTTTCCCCCACGAGCTGGAGGAGTCGGCGATGATGGACGGCCTGTCGCACTACGGGATCTTTTTCCGCATCATCGCTCCCCTGTCCACGGCCATCGCGGTGACGCTGGCTGTCGCGTTCTTCGTCGCGAACTGGAACAGCTACCTCTGGCCCCTGATCGTCACGCAGAAGCGCGAGCTGTGGGGGATCCAGATCGCCATCGCCAACTTCCGCGGAGAGCGGACGGTCGCGTGGAACCTGGTCCTTGCGGCCTCCTGTCTCACCATGCTGCCTACCATCGTCATCTTCTTCGTCTTCCAGAGATACCTGCTGCCGACCGCTACATCTTGATCCCCGACATCTTGATCCCTTCCACGACGACTTCGCCTTCCGCAAGCTCGACCAGCGTGAAGCGGAGATGCTCTACGTGTTAGCCGAGGAAAGGCTCGGGCGGTCCCGGTGGTCGGCGGAGCGATTCTCGACCGAGCTTCTGCAGGAAAGCAGACGATACGAGGTTCGACACGTAGGTGCCAACAAGTGCGCCGGCCAATCCCGCAGCCCCGAAAACAACACCCACCTGCAGGTGCACATTGCCCTTGCGGTAGTGCTCAATCGATCCCACGATCACCGTCGGGATCGTAGCGGCCAAGGAGGTGGCGGCCGCCAGTTGTGTGGGTACGCGAAAGAGAATGGTCAGCAGCGGCACGTAGAAGAACCCACCACCACCGCCGAAAATGGTAACAAGAAGGCCAATGGCAGCGCCTATGAACGGCAGCCAAAGGTAGCTCGCGTCAAAGGAGAGGTTGATGATCACGCTCTCAGCTCCCTCGGCCAGGTGTGTTCTCGTATCCCATCCGTCCAGGGAGCGCATTCCTGATTGCGTGCAGCCCATCCCGAAGGGAGATAAGGTCCTCGTTGGAGACTCTATGGAGCCATTGTCCAAAAAGCTTCTCCCAACCAAGGAGCTTCTCAATCAGTTCCTCTCCTGCCTTTGACAGTCGTACGATGACACGCCGACGATCCGCTGAATCTTCCCTGCGATCCACCAGGTCAGCCCGCACGAGTCTGCTCACCAAATGGCTCGCAGTGGGTTCGCCGACCCCAATTGCCTGAGCGATCTGCGCTATTGAGGAGGCCTTGTTGTGGGCCACGACAAATACCGCCCTCAATTGCGGAAGCGTCAGCTCAAGGCCGATCCATGCTGGGCTGGACTCAGACAGAAAAGCGTGCAGCAGCGCTCGAAGAAGCTCAGCCACCTCGCGCGCCGGCGAATCATCATGCGATGAAGCTTTCGATTTGCCCATGCTCACCGTTCCTAAGAGCAGTGACGCTCGGACCGAATATGACGGCGCGCAGAAACCAGGGGTCGAACTAACGTGGGCGGGTTCGGACACAGGCGCATCCCGCCCGCGCCGAAGTAATGTAAAACCTCGTATGCACAGAGGCAGCGAATTGGGTATCTTCCTCCGTGGCGAAAAGCGATGCGGCTTCCCGGGTCGAGGTAAGGAACATCAACGCTCCTGGCTACGTCACGAAGGTGGAGAAGTTGCGTAAGGGCTGGTTCTCGCTTAGGAAGGGCTTTTGGAACATTATTCTCACCCTGCAGCCCGTCGCAATTTGACGGCGGCTCATAGGAGGTGATGTTTACATGCGAAAGGAAGCTGGTAGACCTCGCCCACCGGGTAACCCCGACATAGCACGGTTCGACAAGTGGGCAGAAACGTATGACCGCTCGCTTATGCAACGCTTCTTCTTTGAGCCGATTCACTCAAGAATCCTCAGCCTTCTCGACGCGCAGTTAGGTCCAAATGCTCATCCTGATTCCGTCATTGACGTCGGCTGCGGTACGGGGCGTCTGCTCCGAGCAGCGGCACTCCGGTGGCCTACGGCCCGATTGCTCGGTGTTGATCCTGCCCAACATATGGTCTCGGAAGCGCAGCGCCTCAGCTCAAACGCCACGTTTACTGTTTCACTGGCGGAGTCCCTCCCCTTTGCTGACGGAGCCGCCGATGTAATTCTTACAAGCATGTCATTCCACCACTGGGCGGACCAGGAACGGGGTGTCCGTGAGGTAGCCAGAGTCCTTCGATCAGGTGGTTTCTTCTGTCTTGCCGATCATGCCTTCGTGCCCGCCAAGCTCCTTGGCGAACGGGTCAAGAGCCGAAAAGAGATTCGGGCACTCATGGCAGGCGCGGGCCTTATTATTCGCCGCCAGTTGGCAACAGTGCCATTCATTCTCTACACGTTGGCTCAAAAACTCTAGCCGGACTTCTGGGCGGAGATCGCACGAAGCGTGTTCGTCTACCTGGGCATTCCATTCATTCTGGGAATCATCACGAGGTTCAGCCTGATCGGCCTCAAGGGAAGAGACTGGTACGAAGGGAAGTTCGTTCCGAAGATCGCGCCAGTGACACTGGCCGCCCTTCTCTTCACAATCGTAGTCATGTTCTCCCTCAAGGGAAACCTGATCATCCAACTCCCGCTCGACGTGGTCCGCGTAGCAGTGCCCCTTGCCCTGTACTTCGTGATCATGTTCACCATCACGTTCTTCCTATCGAGCAGGCTCGGGGCCGCCTATGAGCCGACTGCAACCGTGACGCTTACTGCGGCAAACAAATCGCTGCTTGGTGGCTCGCGTATAGCAACCTTGAGTGTTTTGCTAACTGGCTGGTCTACGCAGCGCTCGGAATGACAGCAGGCAGGAGTTCAGCGAGTAGGGCACGCGTGCTTCCAAAGATTGCATAAACAGTCTCCTTGGAGACCTTCGCCGCAAGGGCGATTGTGTTGATCGCGGTGCCGGTGTAAGGCCTCGGCGACCAGAAGTCTCGTCTCGACGCCCTCGGGAACGGAGCGGAGGACTATCTGACGAAGCCTGTGGATCCCACGGAGCTGTGGATGCGAGTGCGCAACCACCTTCGCCTCAAGGAGTACGGAGACTTTCTGGCTAGCCTCAATAACGTGCTCGAGACGAAAGTCCAGGAAAGGACTGTGCAACTCAAGGAGGGAGCACTGATCGCGTTGACCCATCACGAGTGTTGGGATGGAAGCGGATATCCGTCGGGAATCAAGGGCGAGAAAATCCCGATGCCCGGCCGCATGATGCTGCTCTGCGACCAATATGATGCGCTCCGGGGTCAGCGCCCGTACAAGCCACCGATCGAACATCGCGCTGTCGTGAAAATATTGACCGAGGGGGATGGGCGCACCAGACCGGAGCAGTTCTGCCCTGAGGTCCTGGATGCATTCGTATCCTGCAAGGATGATTTCCAGAGGATCTATTCGGTTTCCGCAGCGTCCATTGCAGGCTCGTTGCAAATCTGAATGAACTGCTGAGTCGTTTTCCCCGGTCACGGATTCGAGCGGTACCCATATGTCTCTGCGGCGGAGAGGAACTGAATTAGATTGCGCTCCGTTGTTGGCGAAAGGGGCGAGGAAAAAGTAGGGGCCGTCGGACAGAGGATGAAAGGCGAGCGCCCGCCGACTTCATCGATCGCCTCTGCCACCAGCCGGTTTATCCTCGCTGGCTCGGCGCTTTCAATGTCATTCAGTTGAATATTGCCCATCAGTATCATGTCCTTACCTACTCGGTCCGCCAGCTGGCGCAGCGTGATATCACCACCGGGTGGCGCTTCGCAGGGGTCGGTCATGTCCACACCCAGGGAAAGCATATCGTCCAGGATCCTTGCTATTGGACCGTGACAGTGATACCGCACATAGCAGCCATAGCGATGAATCAGATCCACAAGCGGCCGGTCCCGTTCCACTACTGCCTTCCTGAAGAAGAGAGGCGAGCTTATTGGTGGTGCAACGATTTCGGGCCCGAAGATTCTGAAGACAGGCCCAAAGCCGGCCTGCAGCAACGACTCTGCCCAGACAAGCAGCAATTCTGTCATCCGGTCGAGCAGCGCCTCGATCCTTGCGGGCGCCTGGAGGGACCACACCAAGAAATCTTCATACGGCATGTTCTCAACCACGAGGTCGACTGCATCTGGAATCTCGATCTCCATCAGGCCCCGGTCGCCCAGGGCCCGTTGTGCTTCCTTGAAGGCCCATGCATTAGGAGCAATCGGGACCAGGGGAGCTGAAAGAAAGCGGTCGATGTCTTCGTCGCTCTTGATCAGCAGATCATGACGCCAAACCGTGTGAACACCGTCTTTCTCCATGTATCTGGCGGTCAGATTGCCGCGGGGCGTGCGCAGGATCAACTCCTCATTTGTAGTGCCTTCGCGGCGGTATGTGTGTCGCTCGAGCGCAGTCGGATCGCTAACGCCAAGGACTTCTGTGTGGCCGAAAGAACCGTAGTAAGACAGGTGTACGAGGAAGATGTGATCATGTTCATCTACAAATTCGAGCAGGCGCTTGTAGGACGGGTCGCGAGCCATCCATGGGTGGCTGTACCTATCAACGCCATGGGTTGTGGCGGGCACATAGTCCAGATGGTGTTTCCGAAGCAGAGACAACAGAGCAGCTTGACGTGATTTATGCGCTTGCGACACGACTTACCCACTATCTTCGCACAGGATGAAACTGTCTCTCAACAAGCCTTTTAAAGTGTTCTGCCCTGTAGCCTGAGACGCATGGAGAGCCGCGTTCAGCCGGTATCTTTTGTCTCTGTGACTTCGTCTATTCTCAAGAGAACTGTGCTATCCGTAAGCTTCTCCGTGCTGATGTAATAATCAAATGTCTTGATGCCAGCAGGAGTCATGATGTGCTGATATGCCTTCACTCTTGCAAGAGGCTTACCTGTAGCTCTTGTATGATTGACACTCGTCCTGATTTGGCAGCCAGTGCAGTGAATAGTCTTGCCACACCCTCGGGGCAGATGAGAGTATTGGCACTCAATCACTTCACCGCCGAGCTTGTCCTCTATTTCCGTGTGAGATTTCTTGAGAGTGAGGAGTGCTTGCGTATTTGCCGTAATGACCCTTACGTCTCCATCAACTGCGAGAACCGGGGTGTCTATCGTGTTGAGCAAATCAGTGATTCCAATCCTGTTTGTTTGAATAAGTTGGGCGCAGCGTTGGCATATCCCATGAGTTATCAGGCTTCCATCGTCGGGTTCGTCATTCAGCGGTTTGCGACACCAGGCGCAAATGCTTCTCAAGAGAGCATCTACCTCCAAATCAAACAAGGCCAATTGCGGGAAAGATTCTCTCACAGCTTCGATGAGAGGTCAATTACGTTCATGGGATCGGAAGAATGCTTTTTGCCTTTTCACTTTCCCTGCCCTGCGAAATACATTATCCTCATTGAAAGCACGTTTCGATTCATGGCTGGAGTCACCCGTATGGGTCGTACGCTGACCTCATGTGCCCCAATTTTCGCCGCTGTTTTCCTGTTTGCCAGTGCAGTCGACGGCATACCTGCATTCGCCGCGCCTCCCGGGCCGGGCAAGATTATCTGGGTAGGCTTCTCGCAAACGGATAACCTCAATCCATGGCGGGTTGCGGAAACCAACAGCATTCGGAAAGAAACCGAGGCCAGGGGATGCGCGCTCCTTTACCGCGATGCCGGGGGCTCGGTTCAGAAGCAGATTGAGGACCTCACCTTCCTGATCTCGAAGAAGGTTGATTACATCATTCTTGTGCCGCGGGAGTTCGACGCGTTTGGACCTCAGCTCCAGGCGGCGCGACGAGCCGGCATCCCGGTGATACTCATTGATCGAGGCGCCGAAGGCACTCCCGGACGGGACTATGTGACTCTGATTGCTTCGAACTTCATCCAGGAAGGCGAACGGGCGGCGTCATGGCTCGCACAGAAGACCGCAGGGAGAGCAACCATTGTGGAGCTGTTAGGGACCGCGGGCTCCACTCCTGTCATAGATCGTGCCAAAGGCTTCCGCAATGTCATCAGCCTCCATCCGGGCATGAAAATCATCGCCTCCGAGTCTGGCGACTTCCTGCGGACGCAGGGTCAGAAAGCCATGGAGGGTATCATCCTGAGCGCGGGCAGGAGGATGACCGCGGTATTTGCGCACAACGATGAGATGGCCATCGGTGCAATCCAGGCCCTGAAAGCCGCGGGCATGGTGCCTGGCAGGGATGTCATCCTGGTCTCCATCGATGGAGAGCGCGACGCCCTGAAAGCCATCGTGGCGGGCGAGCTCGGAGCGTCGATCGAATGCAACCCGAGGTTCGGCTCCAAGGCACTCGACGTCATCGAAGCGCTTCGAAGGGGGGAGAAGGTCCCGGAGAGTATCGTGATTCCAGATCTCTTCTTCGACAGACAAAATGCCCTCGAATACATCGACAAGGCATTCTGAACTTCCCCTGGTGGAAAGGGTGAGGGGACGCGTTCGGGACGGCCTGAGCGCCATCTCAATGCGCACGAGGATCCTCCTTTTCTTCATTCTTGTGTCCACGCTGACCGTGCTCGTGGTCGGCCTTACCTTCTATCGCATCTCTTTCGCGGTGATCCGATCCACCGCAAGCCAGTTCAACCGTCAGATCATCGAGAACGTAACCGAGAAGATCGACGCCCTCCTCGGAGAGGCGCTGCAGACCGCGTACATGATCGCCAATGACCCGGCGGTCCAGGCAACGCTGCGGCAGTCTCTGGATCCCGAGATTGGCCGCCGCTTCTCGAAGGAGCTGGAACTCGACACGCAGCTCGCCTTCATCCAGAGCTATACATCGGACATCTTCTGCGTGTCCGTGGTGGGAGGCAATGGCAGCACGTACAGGTCCGCCTTTTACACGGTCAAAGATGAGGATCTTCGGACGAGCGACTGGTACCGCACCATAATCGCCTCCCGCACACCGGTGTGGTTTGGCTCCCACGATGGCGCCTTCGCGGTGGAGACGACCGGCCAGCCGCTCATCTCCGTCGGCGTGCCGATCATCGACAAGGCAAGCGGGAATTGTCTTGGTACTGTTGTGGCGGACACGGAAGTAGAGCTGATCCTCAATACGATCCGTTCCCGGCTGGGAGACACGGGCTTCATCTTCATCGTGGACGCCCATCACAACGTCATCTCGCATCCAGACAACCTCATTACCTCCGGGAAGGAAGCCGTCCTGCGCCGCGCAGTGGAGAACTTCACGCGACATGGCGACGTCTCAGCCACCCCCTCACTCAAGGAGGAGTTCCTTTTCTTCTCGAAAGCATCCGCCGTCACGGGATGGAGCATCATCGGAGCGATCCCCATGACGGAGCTCACCAAGGACACCAACTCCATCGGGACCACCATCAGCATCCTCCTGGTCGCCGCCTGCCTGTTCGACATTCTGGCCGCGCTGTATTTCGCCGGCACAATTTCAAAACCGGTGAACCACCTCATGCTCCTCATGAAGAAAGTCGAAGAGGGGGATTTCTCTGTCGAAATGAAAGCCTCCGGACGCGATGAAATCGGACGGCTCGCCGAAAGCTTCACCGCGATGGTCGAGCGGATCCGCGACCTGATGGGACGGGTGCACGACGAGCACCAGAAGCTCCGCGCCGCCGAGCTCCTGGCCCTGGAAGCCCAGATCAATCCGCACTTCCTTTACAACACACTGGATTCCATCATCTGGCTCTCCCGTGGGGGGAAATCCGCCGACATTATCCGTCTTGTCACCGCCATGACCAAGCTGTTCCGCATCGGGATCAGCAACGGCCACGAGCTCATCTCCATCGGGGATGAGCTGGAGCACGTCAGGAGTTATCTCACCATCCAGGAGATCCGTTATAAGGACAAGATGGACTATCGGATTGACGTCCCCGTCGAGCTGCACCATCACCGCATTCTCAAGCTCATCCTCCAGCCCCTGGTGGAAAACGCGATCTACCACGGGATCAAGAACGTTCGCGGAAAAGGATTCATTTCGGTGAGCGGCCGGGAGGAGAATGGCGACATCGTTCTGTCCGTGGCCGATTCCGGCACCGGGATGAGCAGCGCTCAGGTGGAGGCGTTGCGCCGATCTCTCGACGCACCCGGGACCGCGGAGGATCTCAGGCCCGGCTATGGGCTGAAGAACGTGCACGAGCGTCTTACACTCTTCTTCGGCAACGGGTACGGGCTTTCGTTCCAGAGCGAAAAGAGCAAGGGCACGATCGTAACGGTGAGAATTCCAAAGGTGAAGGAGAATGACGATCATGGCGACACTGGTCCTGGTTGAAGATGAGCAGATCATCCGAACGGGCATCGCCACCGGCGTCGATTGGGCCGTCCTTGGCATCGGTCCCGTGACCGAGGCCGAGGACGGAGAGCAGGCTCTCGCCCTCATCGAGCGAACACATCCCGACATCATCATCACCGACATCCGCATCCCCTTCATCGACGGCCTCGAGCTGATCGAGCGGGTAAAGGCCCGCATGTCGGACGTGTCGGTGGTCGTCATCAGCGGCTACGACGATTTTCGCTACGCGCAGCGCGCCCTGAAGCTGGGCGTGCAGGACTACCTCCTCAAGCCGGTGGATCCTGAGGAGCTTACCGGGGTTCTTCGGAGAATATGCGCGGAACGGGAACTGAGCAAACTTGCCGCGCGGGAGTTGGCCGCGCTTCGGGAAACGGAGGGGCTCTCGAGGCGGCTGATCCAGGAGCGCCTCTTGCGCGACATTCTTGACAACCGGCTCACCCGCGTCGAAGGACTTGCCGGACCCGCTCGAGTAATGTTCCCGCTCTCAGGCAGCAGATTCGCGGTTCTCATCGCCCAGCTGGACGACCACCGACTGCTTGTGGCCCGCATGGGCAGCAGCGAATCGAGGGAGCTGGAGCTTGCGTTCGCCGAGATTCTCCGGAATGCCTCGGAGCGGGAGCCTGGTCTCTTTCACCTGGAGGACGGAGACGCGAACCATCTGGTGTGCGCGTCGGCTGAAACTGACGACGCTCTGCGTCAGAAGATCGACCGGTTGGCTGCGCGGATCCGCCAGTCTGCGGCACGAGTGTCCGGGGTCACGGTCTCGATTGGAATTGGAGGCATCCACGAAGGTCCCGAGGGCCTGAGACTCTCCTTCGAGGAAGCGACGAAAGCGATCGCCTACACATCCATCGCGGGAAAGGACCGCGTCATCGCCTACGAGGCAGTCCCAAAGCCCGCAGCAACCGGGCCCCTCTCTGTGTTCAGCGAGTCGGAGCTCATCTGGGCGGTCAAGCTCTCGGACGAGGAGGGAATCCGCGCGAATATCGAGCTCCTTCTTCGGGACCTTCTCCGGGCAGGAGATCGCATTGTCCCATATCTTCACTTGTACGTGAGCAGCATTTTCACGAGCTGTCTCGGGATCATCATGGAAGAAGGCGGATCGGTGGAAGACGCTGTCCCTGATCCCGTCGCAACCTGGAACGGCATGCTCGCTCACCAGACAGCGGCGGAAGTCCTGGATGCCCTCCGGGAGCAGCTTCTTGAAATCGCCCGCTACCTTGAGGCAGACCGTACGGGCAGCCTGCATCATGCAGTGGAGAAGGCCAAGAAATACATCGCACGCCACTACAGCCGCTGCGAGCTGTCCCTCGAAGAAGTGGCGCGGTCTGTATGTCTGAGCGCCAGCTACTTCAGCTCGATATTCAGCAAGAATGAAGGAGTGTCTTTCATTGACTATCTCTCGCGCACCAGACTGGAAAGGGCGAAGGAGATGCTCGTGCGCACGGCGTACAAGACCTACGAGATTGCCGACATGGTCGGGTATCCAAACGCCACATATTTCAGCTCTCTGTTCAAGAGGTACGCCGGTCTTCCTCCGACCGAGTACAGAAAAAGCGCGTCAGCGGCCCGTCCCGTTGGAGGGGAACGTGGATCGCCGTGAGGGTCCTCTCAGATCGCCTTTCGCGCCTGAGCGCTGGCAAAGATGATGCCCAGAATGATGACGCCGGTGAGGATGTACCGGAGTCCAACGGTGAATCCAAGGATGTCCAGCACGTAGAGGATGAGGATCAGCAGGAGCGAGGCTCCCAGGATCCCGGGGACGTTGGAGTTCCCGCCCGCGATCGCACTGCCCCCGATCACCGGCACCGCGATCGAGTTCAGAAGGTATTCATGGCCCATGCCGAGTGTCACCCCCCCTCCGAAAGCCGAGAGAAGTATCCCGGTGATTCCGGAGAAAAGGCCGCACAGCACATAGGTGACGAACCTGCTGCGCTCGACGTTGATGGCGGCAAGCGACGCAGCCCTGGCATTCTGCCCTATGGCATGGATGAAGCGGCCGTAGCGGGTCCTCGTGAGCACGATATGCATGACGACGCCGATCACGATTGCCACGAGGAAGAGGAGGGGGACACCGCCCAGCTTCACGTTCACGAAAGCCGCCAGGCCTTCGGGCGGTTTGATCTGCAAGCCGCGGAAGAAGACGATGGAGACGCTCTGGACAATGAACCCCGAACCGAGGGTCGAGATCATCGGAGGAACGCGGAGCAGCCGGATCAGGAAGAAATTGAAGCCGCCGATGGCCATGCCTGTTGCCAGGCCGGCGAGGGTCCCCAGTGCGATTCCCCCGTCTGAGGCGTTCATGACCTTCATGGCGACAAAGCCCGTCAGGCCGATGGCGTAGGGAATGGACAGGTCGATATTGCCGGGTCCGAGAGTGATGACAAGCATCTGACCGATCCCGACGAGCATGAAGAAGGTGGCGAAGCTCGCCGAAGCCCGAAGCGTGCCCAGGGGGTCGGAGGAGACGATGGCGATCACGACGAACACGAAGGCAGCCCCGATGTAGGACCACAGCCATTTCACCGTGAAAACCTCGCGGAACGGCATTGCGATGGAGCGCTGCCGCGCGTCACCCATATTTCGCCTCACGCGCCGATTTGACCATGCCGTTGAGGAACAGAACCAGGAGGAGGATGAGGCCCTGGGAGCCTACCTGCCAATCGGGGGAGATCTTCAGGAAGGTGAGGAGCGTGCCCACGAGCGTCATGGCGCAGGCCCCGAGCACGGCGCCCGCGGCGGAGACCTTGCCGCCTGAGAATGACCCTCCTCCGAGCATGACCCCCGCCACGCTCAGGAGCGTATAGTTCGCGGCCATATTCGCGTCGGCGCTCGTCGTGATGCCCGCAAGGGCCGTTCCCGCGAGGATGCCGCACAGACCGACAGCCCCGAAAACGCAGGCCTGGATCAGCGCGATCGAGTGTCCGGATTGCGCGATCGCCTTCATGTTCCCTCCGACTCCACGGACGAGGATGCCGAAGTTGGTCTTGAAAAGGAGAAGGTGGCCGAGGACGGCCAGGGCAACGAGAAAGAGGACAGGCAATGGTACCATCGGGGGAGCAATCGAGACGGCATTCTGCACGATGGCGGGGACGTTCCCGCCCGGCGTGGGCTGGATCGTGACAGCCAGGCCGGTCCAGATGAATGACATCCCTATGGTGATCACGATGGAGGAGAGCTTGCGCCAGTACAGCAACGCTCCAACCAGGGCGTAGGCGCCGAGAATTGCCGCAAGGAGCAGGAAGCCGAGCCACGGATTCGTCGGGATCGTGGTGCCCACGATGCAGGTGACCAGGCCGACGAGGTTGCCGATCGAAAAGTCGATTTCGCCGATCGACATCGCAAACATCTGCCCCACGGTCGCCAGGCTCAGCGGTATCGCCATGTTGAGCAGGAGCTGGAGACCTGTGTACCCGAGCACGATCGGACGAAGAAGGGCCAAAGGAATAAAGACCACCAAGGCGGAAAGGATGGGCAGCAGGATGACCTGCATGCTGCTCCCCCTCCTGAAGGCGGTGAACGCGTTCAATTCTCCCCTCCCCATCAAAACGAGGATTTCAGAATGTCTTCCTCGGTGGCCTTGTCGCCCGCCAGCTCAGCGAGGATTTCACCGGACTTGAACACGTAGATCCGGTCGCAGTACTTCAGCTCGCTCATCTCGGTCGTGTACCAGACAAAGCTCCTCCCTTTTCGGCTCTCCTCGATGATGAGCTTGTAAATCTCATCTTTCGTGCCGACATCCACTCCGCGGGTCGGATCGTCCATGAGCACGAGGGGGGAGCGTGACTCCAGGCACCGCGCAAAAAGCACCTTCTGCTGGTTTCCGCCGCTGAGGCTCAGGATCCCCCGCGTCACCGAGTCTGTCCTGATCTCGATGGCCGCCCTCCACTTGTCGGCGACCGCTTTCTCCCTTCTAGGGTCGATGAGGAGCAGCTTTCTGACCCGCTCGTATACCTGTACGGTCATGTTTTTCGCGATCGACCAGACGGGGAATATGCCGTCCGACTGGCGGTCTCCGGGGATAAAGGTCGTGGGACCCTTGATCCGATAGTCCCGGGAGTTGCGATAGTCGAAGAGACGTCGCAGCAGCTCGGTCTGTCCATGTCCGGCAAGGCCCGCGAGGCCTATGACCTCGCCCTCCCGAACCTGCACCCGGATGGCGCCGTCTCTCGCCGTCGGCTGGACGACGAACTGCCTCCCCGCGCCTTCGCTGGTATCTGCGTGCGTCCATGGCCCCTGGCCGCTTCCGTCCTTGATGAGCTTCGCCTCTCCCATCGATTCTATGATCGTGCGCCGAGAGGCCGAGCTCGTCGTAAGCAGGCCGACATCCGCGCCGTCCTTCAGGACCGCAATCCGGTTGGTGCAGGCCAGGACTTCGTCCAGAAGGTGCGATATGAAGATCACGCTCAGCGTCCCACCGCGCAGGGAATTGATGTAGTCGATCAACTGGCCGGAGGTGTGATGGTCCAGCGCGCTCGTCGGCTCGTCAAGGATGACCAATCGGAGAGCATGATCGGTCGCGGAGAACGCCTTCGCGATCTCCACGATCTGCCGCAGCCCGAGAGACATGTTTTCCACGATGTCCCGGGGCCGGATCCCGTGGCCCGGAAATATCCTTTCCATGGTGCCCATGATCATCCGCTCGGCTTTTTTGGCCCATCCGAATCCGCGCAGCGAGGGATGAAACACCCTCATGTTCTCGATCACCGTCATGTTCGGACAGAGGCTCAGCTCCTGGAAAACCGCCCGAATGCCCAGGCGGTTGGCCGTCTGGACATCGTAGTCGGGACGGAGCGGAACGCCGTCGATCTGGATCGTCCCCGAGCTTTGGTGGTACGTCCCCATCAGGATGTTGACGAGAGTGGACTTGCCGGCCCCGTTGTGGCCGACGATACCGAGGGTCTCGCCCTCGAGGACGCTGAGGCTCAGGTTGTTGAGGGCATGCGAGTGGATGAAATACTTGTGCACGTCCTTCAGCTCAACGATCGCCCTGCTCTCACCCATGGTGCCCCTGATCATCCCCTTGAAATAAAGGGGCGGTCCCTCACCGGCTCGGCTTCAGGACCGCCCGCTGCGTTCAATACCCGGAGTGCCGGCTACTCCCCGATAGGATCAGGCGGAGCGGGCTTGCCCGCCGCGACGAGGCTGATCATCTTCTGAACCCAGTTCTGCGGATAATTCAGCGTCACCACGCCGCCCTTTTCGGTGTGGGCGAGGAACCATTCGAGCTTTTCCTGCGGGACAACCAGCGGGTTGACATTCATCATGTGGGGGACCTGCTTCCCGTTCAGAACTTCCAGGGCGACCCAGAAGGCCATCTGCACCGAGCCCGGCTGGCTGCACGCGGACCAGGACTTGTAGCCGGTCTTGTCCTTGAGATCTTTCCAGATCGTCAGCTCGTCGTATCGGTTTCCCATAATGACCATCGGGATCGGGCGCCCCGCTTGCTGGAAGGCCTGGATGGCACCGTAGCCGTCGCCGCCCTGGTCGACTACCGCGTCGATCTTCGGAAGCGAGGGCAGGATGCCGGCCACCGCCTTCTGCGCCGTGGCCTCGTCCCAGTTGCCGACGACTTCCCCCACGACCTTCAGGCCGGGGTACTTCTTCAACCCCGCCACGATCCCGTTATGAATGTCGTCGTTTATCGAGGTGCCGGCAAGGCCGTGGATCTCCAGAAGGTTGCCGGTCTTCGTCAGGTTATTGGCGATGAATTCGACCTCGTTCTCACCATACCATTTGAAATCGATGTTGATATTGTAGGCCTTCGCACTGGTGACGATGCCGTCAAAGGCGACCACCGGAATGCCGGCCGCGGCAGCCTGGTTCACCGCCCCGTTCAGTGCGGTGGGCGAAGCAGCATCCAGGACGATCGCGTTGTAGCCCTCGAGGATCAGGTTCTGGATCTGCGCGGCCTGCTCTGCCGCGGAGTTCTCATTGGTCGTAAAGGCCTGCGCCTCGGCGACCAGGCCCTGGGCCTTCGCCTGCGCGACGACAGTGTCCCAGTCGCGGAGCATCTGCTGCCGCCACGAGTTTGCGGCGTAGTTGTTGCTGAAGGCAATCCGCCACTTGCCTTGAGCGAACGCGCCGACGGCGAGGAAGGAAATGAGAAGAATGATCAGGAATCTCTTCATGAAAAGCCTCCTTGATATGGTATGAATATACAGCGCGCAAGACGCGCTGCGGAAATCCACTTGACCCCTCGTTCACCTCATCCGCTGCATGCGCCCTTGTCGTGAATGGCATCACGACAACCAGAAACGCTGCAGGACGAGAGGGAATTGCTGCCTCACATATGCGCCTCCTTGAGACCTCGGATAGCGTATTTTCTTCCCGGCGATTCGATTTTGTGAATGAAAGAGCTTACGAAATCCTTCCACTTTTTTTGGATTCAACGCAACCAGGCAAGCATGACAGCACCTGCCGATGATTCCAGCCGCGTGAAGTGTGATATTGTAAGAGCCCGAAGGGACGAAATCCATGAAAGCTCGGCTTTTGGTGTGCCTCCTTCTCGTGACAGGACTGGTGTCTTACGTGGGTGCCCAAGAGAGAGTCAGGGTCGACTCGACCACGCCCTCTCGGCGGATCATCATGATGGACCCCAAGCTCGTGGACCCGAGCGCTCTCCCCCTGACGGCGGTCGAATCCCAGCATTCAACGGGGACCCCCCAATCCGTGGATCTTCCAAGTTGGCGGCTTAAGCTCTCAGGGAAAGGGATCACCACCCCACTCTCCCTGACCTTTGATGAGTTGTCGAAATTGACCATGGTGAAGAAGCGGGTGCTTTTAATATGCCCGGGAGTCTTCTATGACTACTTGGAATGGGAAGGGGTCCCCCTTCAGGTGCTCCTGGAAAAGGCAGACGCGGGGGATTACGCCCGCGTGGTTTTCACCTCGGTGGATGGGTACAAAGCTGACTTCAAGAAGGCCGAGGTCCAGAGTGGGCTCATTATGGTAGCGCTGATGGGCAACGGGGTCCCTCTTCCGCGGGCGCACGGGTTCCCTGCGCGTATAGTGGCCGAGGGCGTCTACGGCGGCCGGTGGGTGAAATACCTGACTGCGATCACCCTGGAATAGGCAAGCCGCTGAGGGCGCGACCTGTTTCAAGAGCGGGAGCAGGAAGGGAACCAGGATGATTGAGAAGTTCTCTTTCGGATCGATTCGGATAGACGGGGTCTCCTATGACTACGATGTGGTCATCGAGCACGGAGATGTCAGCAAACGCAAGAAGAAGGCGTCCAAGGAATTGCGCAGTAAGTTTGGCCACACGCCACTCTCCCTTGCAGAGAACATACCATGGGGCTGCCATCGACTTGTGGTAGGGTCAGGCGCACATGGAGCGCTGCCCGTTATGGACGAAGTCCGGAGCGAAGCCAGCAAGCGTGGCGTCGAGCTTGTCGTCGTCCCGACAGAGCAGGCAATTGAGCTTCTGAACAGTCAACCGGAGGGCACCAACGCAGTGTTGCACATCACGTGTTGAGACACGGGGCTTGCCGTCCTGAACACTCGACGCGCTCGAATCCCGACATACCGGGCGGTGAACGATAAGCGTTGGAAGTACGGGCATCGCCTGCGGGGAATGTCAACTTCGCGCGGGTCCAGCGCTCGACGCACTGAATCATTCGGGCGATTCCTCGTCGAAGCATTTTCGGTAGGACCCTTTCAGCTTCCCGTATAGATCTTGGTAGATGCTGTACTCCTTCTCGTACGCAGGGCAGCCGTCTGGAAAGTGAATGCGGGTCTCGATAGTGGCCATGCGCACAGCTTCTCTCTCTATCGATTGATACAATCCGATGGCTTTTCCGCAAATCAGTATATTGCCAAGGTTCCCAGTGTCCGCAACACGAACCGTGACGATCGGCTTGCGGACGATCCTGGCAAGAATTGAGAGCCAGGCCGGACTTCGCAGACCGCCGCCTACGGCGCGCACCTCTCCTATGGTGGTCCCGAGGGATTCCACAGTTTCGATGTTCTGGCGGAACCCCATGCAGACGCCTTCCATCACGGCGCGGACGAAGCATGCCTTGGTGGTGGAGAGGCTCACACCGAAGAAGACCCCGCGCGCAAAGGGATCCCAGTACGGGGTCCTCTCCCCATTGAGATATGGCAGGAACAGGAGCCCACCGGAACCCTCCGGCACCTTTGCCACCATGGAATCATACTGCTCGAAGATGTCTTTCTGGGAGGCGGATTCTTCGGGCTGAGCGTCAAAAGCCCGCCGAAACCAGTTCAGGGATTCCCCCGCTGTCTGCATGATGCCGAGCGTGACCCATGCGTCCCGCAAACAGTAGTTCCAGCAGAGAGTGCGGTGCTTCGGGTCCGCCAGGGGCCGATCCGAGCAAACAGTGATCACTCCTGCAGTTCCGCTGATCAGCGTCACTTGTCCCGGGGCAACCATTCCCGCCCCAAGAGCCGAAGCCGAGTTGTCCGAGCTTCCATTCGCCACGGGGATTCCCTCGCGGAGGCCCGTGGCTCTCGCTGCTTCGGCGGTGATCTTACCGATGATTTCGTCCGAAGGCAGGACCTCCGGGAGAAGGCCGGAAGCGAAGCCGAAGAAGCGAAACAGGTCCCCGGACCAGCGTCTCTCTTTCACGTTGAAAAGAAGGGTCCCGCTCGCATCTGAGACATCGGTGACCATCCTTCCGGTGAGACGGTATTTGAGGTAATCCTTGGCAACAAGGATGTGACGCACGTCTTTCCATAAAGCTTCCTGCTCGCGTTTGACCCACAAAGCCTGGGGCGCAAGGTAGGTGGTTGTTGCAAAATTCTGGCTCTCCTTGAAGACCAGCTCGTGCGCCTCGTTGTTGCAGTTGATGTCACGCACCAGGCCGCAGGACCGCTGGTCCATCCAGGTGATGGCTGGCCGAAGCAGGCGGCCTTCCGCATCAAGGTAGACGTGCGTGTGCATCTGGCCGCAGATACCGATGCCCGCAAGGTCCGAAAACTCACGGGGATGCGAGTGACTCAGCGCTGCACTGACGCTCACCAGAGCCCCCCACCAGTCCTCGGGGTCCTGCTCCGCGTACCCAGGCTTCGGGGAGAGCACGGAATACGAGCGGCTCTCTGATGCGACCAGGCTCCCATCCTCGCGGAAGAGGGAAGCTTTCAGGGCGGTCGTGCCCAGGTCGATCCCCAGCAAGGTGCTCATCGCGCCCTTCCGAGGTGGTTGACCGCCATGACAAGGATCAGGATGAATCCCCAGATCGCAATCGTCAGGAAGGCGCTCACCCGCAGGAAATTCAGACCGCTGGAAACGATCTGCAGGATGGCAAGGGAAAGGAAGAGTCCCGAGATCCGGCCGAAGCCTCCGACCGTGCTCGTTCCGCCGAGCACCGAGGCAAGGATAGTGATCAGGAGGTAGGAAGAGCCGTAGCCGGTGGCCACGGAATTGAAGCGCGAGATCATGATGAGGGAGGCAATTCCCGAGTAGAGACCTGAGATCACGTACGTGCGTATGAGAACGGCCTTGTTGTTGACTCCCGAGAACCTGCTGGCCGTCGCGTTGGAGCCTATCATGTAGATGTTGAACCCGAGCGCGGTCCTGTTCAGGACCAGACTGATGGCCGCAAGCGACGCGACGAAGATGATGATGGGCATGGGGATCCCCAGGACGAGACCGTTTCCGATGAATCTGATGAAGTCCGGGAACCCCGCGATAACGTAGCCCTTCGTGAACACGATGGTGAGCCCGTTGACGAGGGTCATCATGCCAAGGGTTGCGAGAATCGGCGAGACCTCCACCACGGCGATCAAGAGTCCATTGAGCAGCCCTATCACGAGCGAGGTTCCAAGGCCGGCACAAATGGCCAGGAAAATCGTGACGCCGGAGACTGCGCCCGCTGCATCCGGGCTCACGAACCGGGTCAGGACGATGGCGGTGACGATCCCCGAAAGATTGGCGGAAGCAATGATGGAAAGGTTGATCCCGCCGGTAAGCATCGTGATCATCATGGCCGTCGAGAGCAGCCCGAGCTCTGGAAGCTGGAAGGCCATCGATTGAAAGTTGCCGATCTGGAGGAACTCCCGCGGGCTCAGCATCCACATGAGCAGGAACGCAGCCGCCATCATGAGCCCGAGAATGACCAGCTCGGAGTTCTTCCGCTTCACGCGCTTATTCCCCCGTCAGAATGGAGCGGCGCTGCATTCTCTTGCGCCGGTAGGCGCTCGCCCCGACGGCTATGAGGATCACGAGGCCGATGCACACGTCATACCAGAATGAGGACACGCGCATGAGGGTGAGCCCGTTTCCCATAATCGCGATCAGGGTAACGCCGAGGATCGTGCCGAAAATCGTCCCCGTGCCTCCCGAAAGACTCGCGCCTCCCAGTACGACGGCGGCGATGACGTTCAGCTCTTTCCCGACAATCGAGTTGGGCGCCACAGTCTGGACGAGGAGCGCCTGCACCACCCCCGCCACGCCGGACATGAACCCCATGAAGCCGTAGACGAACAGCTGGAGCCGCAAGATGTTGAGCCCTGCACGGCGCGCCGCGCTCATGCTCCCCCCCATCGCGTACAGAGAGCGCCCCAGTGTCGTATAGCGCAGGATGATCCATGCGACCACGATGAGGAAGACCCAGACAACCGTGATGATGGACAGGCCGTAGGGGATTCCCTCTGCGCTGGTCAGCGTGAACACCCGGATGATCGCGAACTGCTGGAACCACGAGGGCAGGTTGTAGATCCACTTCCCGCCGGAAAGGACGGTGAGGATGCCGTAGTAGATGTTCAACGTGGCGATTGTGGCAATGATCGTGGGAATGTTGAAACCATGGATCAACAGCGCGTTGATCGCTCCGAGGGCGATCCCGATGCCGCAGGAGATCAGGAAACAGGTCGCGATGTTGCCGCCATGCCGGATCATGATCACGGTCATTGCGTACTCGCCCACCGTGGCGATGGCGGAAAAGGAGATGTCAATGCCTCCCGAGATGAGCACGATGAGCACTCCGATGGCGAAGATCCCCAGAAACGAGTAGCTCTTCGCGAGATCGAAAAAGTTTTCCAGCGTGAGGAAGCTCGGATTGACGGCGGTGATGATGATGCCCAGGAGGATGATGGCGATGAGGAGGTTCGTCTCGTAGCGCTGGAAAAGGGCCCTAATTCTCATTGACGCTCCTCTGGATTTCATCCGATGTAGCCGTGGCCGCATCGAATGTCGCCCGGATTGCCCCCCGCGACATGACGAGGATGCGGTTGCAGTTGTTCAACACCTCGGGCACCTCGTCAGAGATCACGATTATTCCCATTCCCCGGTGAGCCAGCGCGCGGATAGTCTCGTGGATGCTCCTCTTTGCCGCAACGTCGATACCGACCGTGGGACCATCAAGGATGAGGATCCGCGGTGACGTTGCGATCCACTTCGTAAGAACCACCCGCTGTTGATTTCCGCCCGACAGGGTCTGTACGGGAGAATCGATGGAGGGGACCTTGATCGCCAGCTCCTTCACCCAGTGCGCCGCCGCCTTCGCCCTTTTACGGGGGTCGATCAACCCCAGCCTGGTCAGGAGCTTCGCGACGATGGTGATGATGACGTTCCGCGCCACGGACTGCTCCATCACGAGCCCTTGCAGCATCCGGTTCTCAGGAACGTAGCCGATCCCGCACCGCACCGCGTCCTGGACCGAGGCAATCCGCACCCGCCTGCCCTCGATGAAAACCTCGCCGCTGTCGGGACGGTTCATGCCGAAAAGCGCGAGGGCGAGCTCGGTCCTCCCGGATCCGAGCAGGCCGGTGATTCCGAGGATTTCACCGGGAAAAAGCGCCAGATCGACCGCGGAGAAGTTGCCTCTCTTGGTGAGGTTCCTTACATCCAGAAGAGGCGTGCCGTCCCTCGTGCCCTCCCACCGGTAGCGGGAATATTCGATCGTCTTCCCCGTCATGGAGAGAGCGAGGGTTTCGTCCGTCAGGTCGCCGCGGTCAAATGTTCCGACCTTTTTCCCGTCCCGCAGGATGGTCAGCCGATCAGCCACCTCGAGCACCTCGTTCAGCTTGTGGCTGATGAACAGGGTTGCGATTCCCTTGGCCTGCAGGTCCTTGACGACGGCAAGGAGCGCAGCCACCTCCTTGCGGGTCAGCGCCGTGGTCGGTTCGTCCATGATGAGGAGCTTCACGTCGCTGGTCAGGGCGCGACAGATTGCCACAAGCTGCTGGTCGGCGATGGACAGCTCGGCCACCAGCGTGTCCAGGGGGAGGGTGACGTTGATGCGCGCCATGGCCCTCCCTGCGATGCGCCGGGCCTTGCTCCAGTTCATCACCCTGTCGCCTTCAGCGACGATCTGGCAGAAGGAGATGTTCTCTGCTGCCGTGAGGTTTGGGAACAGTGAGAGGTCCTGGTAGATCACCTCGATCCCGCGATGGATGGAATCGATTGAATGGTAATTGGCGAGCGGCGCCCCTTCGATCTCGATGCGGCCGCCGTCATCGGGCCGGACCACCCCCGCGATGATCTTGATGAGGGTCGACTTGCCGGACCCATTCTCGCCGACGAGGCAATGGATCTCCCCGCGACGGATCTCGAAGTCCACGCTGTCCAGGGCCCTGACCCCGGCGTACTGCTTGCTGATCTTCTCCATGGACAGAAAGACATCCGCCACCGTCCGCTCCCCGCTTACCATGGCCTCCCCGCCCCAAGGCGGGGAGGCCGTTCGAAAGCCGTCAGAATCCGAAGCTGTCGACGTTCTCCTTGGTAATGTCGATCGCGGCATCAACCCTGATCACGTCTCCTTCAAGGGAGACCTTGCCGATCCCCGGGATCTGCGTCCCGTTCACAATCTTCTTCCCGTCCAGCATCTGCTTCGCGATCCAGGTCATTCCGAAGCCCGCGTTCTTCGGATCCCAGAGGATCCCATATTTCATGGACCCGTTCTTCAGATACGTCGCGGCAGGGCTGGGAAGGACGGTGCCGACCACTGTGATCTTGTTGCTGAGGCCCTTTTCCATGAGAGCCTGCGCCGCCCCTGGGGGCCCCAGGCTCCCGTAGCCGATGATGCCTTTGAGGTTCGGGTAGGCCTTGATCAGCTCGAGGGTCTTCTGCTTGGCCAGCTCCTGGTCCTCGCCGCAGGGAATGCGGTCCGTGACGAGCTTGAGGTTCGGGTACTTCTTCTTGGCGTACTTCAGACCCTCGTCAGCCCAGAGGTTGTGCAGTGGAACGGTCAGCGAGCCAACGAAGATCGCGTATTCGCCCGAGGTGCCCATGTATTTCGTCAGCATGTCCCACGTGTGCTGGCCGAACTTCACGTTATCGATCAGCTCCAGGTCGTAGTCCTTTCCCTTCTGATCCGGAGACTCATGCGTGATGATCAGGATGTGGCTCGCCTTCGCCTTTGCGAACACCGGCTCGAGCGACTTTGCGTCGTTGGGCGTGACGCAGATTGCATCCACTCCCTTGCTGATCAGGTCTTCGATCATGCGGACCTGCTGCGCCGGATCCGCATCCGCGGGGCCCACCTGGTAGGCGTTGACATCCAGCTCGGTCGCCGCCTGCTTCACCCCTTCCTCCAGGCGGTTGAACCAGGGAATGCCGGCGATCTTCACGACCGTGACGATCTCATACTTCTTCTGAGCGAAGATCGCTGGCGAGGCGAAGAGCAAGATGAGCAAGACCGCGATCAGCACCATGACCCATTTCTTTTTCATCGCACTCCTCCTTGCGCGTTACTTTTTCCATCCCTTCGGGATGGAGCCAAACCCCACGACAAGGTCGCGCCGGCATCAGCCTGCGCCAGTTCGCCGCAACGGGCTCACATCGGCGTAGAGCTGCTCGATCGAATCGTTTTCGCCGGGCGCGCCGATCATTGGAAGCTTCCGCTTCCTTCGCGTGTTCTCCAGTCCCCTGAGCGCCTCCTTTGGCAGCTCCTTTATCTCCCCGACCGCCAGCGCCTGGAGGAGCGTGATGGCTGTCTCCTCCAGAATCTCGATCAGCTGCATCGTCCTGGCGATCCCCTCCGGGCTGATAAGGACAAGTCCGTGATTCTCCATCAGGAACGCGTTGTATTTGGGAAGGAAAGGGGCGAAACCGTCGGCGAGCTCAGTGGTGAGAGGCTCGCCATAGGGGACAACCGGCACGGGGCCCACTTCGATGACGGTCTCTGGAAAGACAGGGCGCATGAGCCAGTCTCCCCGTTTGAGGATAGCGAAGGCGTTGGTGAACGGAGGGTGACAGTGGATCACGGATCTCACGTCGGGTCGGTCGCGGAAGAACCTCAGGTACAGGGGGGTCTCCCCCGTCGGTTGCCTCACCCCTTCGATGACGGTGCCTGCACTATCGATGAAGACCAGGTCCCGAGCGGTGAGCGCGGACTTGCTCATGCAGGTGGGCGTGATGAGGTAGAGGTCTTCATGCAGCCTGGTGGAAAGATTCCCGCCGTGGCTGGTGACGTACATTCTCTCCCCGAGCGCCCTGCACACCTGCAGGAACTCATCCACTTCCCGCTTATGCTGCCGGACGAGCTTCATACGTCCAATCCCTCATTTGCCCTTCACGTGCTCATAGATCTGATATGCCTTCTTCGGCGTCTCCCCTCCGTGCACGATGGCGGCGATTGCCTGCATCATTCCCTCGGGGGAATCGGATTGAAAGATGTTCCTTCCCATGTCCACGCCAGCGGCTCCTTCCGAGATCGCCCGGTAGGCCATCGTGAGCGCGTCGAGCTCGGGTTGCTTTTTTCCTCCTGCGATGACGATGGGGACCGGGCAGGAAGCGGTGACAGTGTCGAAACCGTCGCTCACGTAGTAGGTCTTCACGATATGCGCTCCCAGCTCGGCGCACATCCGCGTGGCCAGCCGGAAATACTGGGCGTTGCGTTCCATGTCGCGTCCGACGGCGGTAACCGCCATCGTTGGGATGCCGCAGCGCAATCCGGCGTCCACCAGTCGGGTCATGTTCACGACTGATCGGGATTCGAACTGTCCGCCGATGAAAACCTGGATGGCCGATCCGCATACTCCGAGACGGACGCAATCTTCCATTGACATCGCGATTTCCTCATCGGAGAGCTCCTTCAGAATGCTCGGCCCTCCTGAGGCGCGAATGACAACCGGTTTGGACAGGGTGGGAGGCACGACGCTCCGCAGGATGCCCCGTGTGCACATGAGGGTATCGCAGAGCGGGACGAGGGGGAGAATGTCGATGTCCACCCTTTCCAGCCCTGTCGTGGGCCCCTGGAAGTATCCGTGATCGATGGCAAGCATCACGGTCCTGCCGTCGCGGGGATTGAAAATCCGCGCGAGCCTGTTTTTCATTCCCCAATCGAGCTCGTTCGAACCCTTCAGGAAAAACAGCTCCGACCTCTGAGGGACATTGACGTGATAATTCTTGCCTTCTGCATCACCTTGCGGCATTTCAATCTCCTTTTTTCACTCTCGTGCCCGGCGCCCTTCAGGCCTTCGTGTGGATCAGATCCTTGTAACTTTCCGGCGTGAGCCCCTGTTTCTCCATCTCCTCGATGATCAGCTCCGCTCCCCAGCGTGCCCCCGAGCCGACCACGGAGCAGCACTTGTCTTTGTCGTGGTGCGCGCCTGCCTCACGGAAGAGCTGTTTTTCCCTGTCGTCGCGCAGGTTGAAGGATCGGCCATAGAGCTTCATCTGCACGCCGGAACACACGACGCTGCCGTACTTTTCCATGAACTTTTCATGCAGGGCAGCCGCCATACGGAAGGAGACATATTTGTCTGCCCTGCCCTCCTCCGTCGCGGCTTGATCCCGGGTCCTCCCGAAGAACAGGCTCATCATCATTATTGCGCCTGAGTATCCTCCGCACAACCCATCAATGCACTCTCCTGCCCCTCCCGCCAGTCCGCTTCCCGCCTTGTAGACGAAGTCATTCGGCGTTCCCAACCCCTCCTGGATTGCTGCGATGGCGCATTGGGCGCAGCCTCTGTGCTGCTGTTCGTAGCGGAAACCCAGGTCGTAGATTGTCGTTAGGACTTTTTCTTTTTCAAGCATGGTCACCTCCTTCTTCCCGCCTCTAGGCGTACGTTGCCCCGCCGTCCACGAGGATGTTCTGCCCGGAGATATATCCCGCGTACGCAGATGCCAGGAACAGCGCGAGAAAGGCAACGTCCTCCGGCTGTCCGAGCCTTCCCACAGGGATCCTCTTTATGTAGTCGCTCCTTTTTTGCGGATCGGGCTGCCGGTCCCGCAGGAGGTCCGTCTCGATCAGGGCCGGCAGGATGGCGTTCACCGTTATCCCGCGGGGCGCAAGCTCCCTGGAGAGAGCGCGTACCAGACCGTTGATGCCCGCCTTCGCCGCGGCATAGGACACCGACCCGCCGCCCCCTGTGATGGAGCCGGCAGAACCGATGTAAATGATCCTTCCGCGCTCTTTCTCCACCATGTATCGCGCAGCCGCGCGTGTGGCATAGAAGGCCCCGGAAAGGTTGACCTCGATGCCAGTTCTCCATAGATCGGCGGAGATCTCCTCGTACCCGACGGGCTTCGTCATGCCGGCGCTGTTCACCAGGATGTCGATGCCTCCGAACCGGTCCACTGCCTTCCTGCACAGCTCCTCCATGGCCTGGGCCGATGTCACGTCTCCGGCAAAGTCATCGCAGGAGCCGCCGCAGCTGCGGATCCTTTCCTCGAGGTGCTTCAGTCCCTCCATGTCCTTCGCGGTTGGCAGATAATCGATGACGACGTTGGCTCCCGCCGAGGCGAAGGTTGCGCTGATGGCGGCCCCGATGCCGCGCGCCCCGCCCGTGACGATTGCCGTTTTTCCGGACAAGCTCATTTCCACGGCGTCACCCTGCAATGATCAGCTGTATCCCGCGGTCCCGAAGCATGACGGCGTCCTCACTGCGCACGCCCTGGTCCGTAATGACGACATGGACCTGGGACAGGTCCGCAAAGTGCGAGACGCTCGTCTTCCCGAACTTCGAGGAATCGGCTACCAGAATGACCTGTTTTGCCGATTGGACCATCATCTTCTTGATGTCCGCCTCGAAATAGAAAAAGGTGGTGAGCCCAAGACGAGCATCGATGCCCGCTGCTGAAATGAAGGCCCTGTCCGCGCGCATGCCGCGGAGAAAGGAGGAGTCCTGCGAGCCATGGAAAATCGTCGAGTCCCGGTCATAGAATCCGCCCAGCAGGATGAGGTTCGTGTTCTTGCGGTTGTAGAACTCCAGCGCGTTCAAGAAGGTATAGCACACCACGGTAAGCGGGAGATCCTTGTCCAGGTATTTTGCCACGTAGGGCGTCGTGGACCCGGAGTCGAGGAAGATCGTCTCGTTAGGTTGTACGAGTGAGGCAGCTTTCAAGCCGATGAGGCTTTTCTGCCTGGCGCTCTGCTCTGAATGCTCCCCGATGGTATAACGCTCAATGACCATGCGGGACGAATCGAAGAGGCGCGCTCCTCCATGCGTTCGGTCGATTAACCTCTCCTTTTCCATCTGCATGAGGTACCGGCGCGTCGTGATCTCCGAAACGTCGAGAAATCGGGCAATTTCCTTGACCGACATATCCCCGTTCTGGGAGAGAAGTTGGACGACGCTTTTCCAGTGCTCTTTCTTTTCCTCAATCTTTGCCATGATTTTCGATCATTCGAAGGTTATATTCGATCATTTGACCAGTTTTGTCAATAGTATTTTCTCATATTTAAACAAACTGCTGATAAAAAGATCACGACGCCCCGTGATCTTTATCTTCAAACGTGGACATCGTAACCTCCCGCGGATACTCTGCTGGTATGGCCAGAGGATTCATCGTACTTACTGCCGTGGGACCCGACCGTGTCGGTATCGTTGACGACATCTCTGGCGCGGTTTCTTCTGCCGGATGCAATATCGAAGAGAGCAAGATGGCCGTCCTGGGCGGCGAGTTTGCGCTCATGATGCTCGTCTCCGGTCCCGTGGCAGCTGTCGATTCCGTTGCTCGATCTCTACCCGCACTCGGCGAAAGGCTGGACCTGCGCGTGGGGTGCCATCCGACCCACGAGCCTAGACTCGAAGAGAAGGGACGCCCGTATCTGCTGAAGGCGGTGTCATTGGACACGCCAGGAATCGTACACGCAGTGACTGCTGTGATCCGACGCCATTCAATCAATATCGAGGACCTTGAAACTGAAACCGCTCCAGCCCCATGGACAGGCGCGCCAATGTTCCAGCTCTCCGCGCACTTGGTGCTCGGTCCCTCGGTCTCCATCAGCGACTTCAAGGACGAGCTTTTGCGGCTGCAGCGGGAGCATGACCTGGACATAGTCCTGAAGCCAGTATTCGCGCAGGGCTCGGAAACCGGCGAACGCTGACAAAAGGCTATCGACTCCGCAGGCGCAACGAAAGGTTCAACCTCAGCAACGGAGTCACCTCTCCAAGGGCTGCGAAGACCCATGCAAAAAGGCCCGACACCGTGACAGCGCGGTGCGGGGGATGTAGAATAGCAAACGGCTTACGAAGAGAATAAAGTGAGAAAGCGAGTAGTCGTTGCTGTAATTCTCACCGTCACCTTGACCGCATTGACCTATGCGGAAACGACGAGCTTCTTTGATCTGGTAGAAACTGGAACACCGCGGCAGATACAGGCCGCCATCACTCAGGGGGCGGACGTCAACGCTCGGAACCAGGACGGTTCGACCCCGCTGATTTATGCGGCCGGTTCCAACGCCAACCCCGAGGCGATCGTCGTGCTCCTGAAGGCGGGTGCAAGCATCGGTGCCCGGGACAACCGAGGCGTTACCGCGCTGATGTGGGCAGCCGGGTACAACAGGAACCCGGAGGTGATCGCAGCGCTTCTGAACGCCGGCGCAGACCTGACCGCCCGGGACAAAGATAATGACACGGTCCTGATGTATGCTGCTGAGACAAACCAGAATCCCAAGGTTATCACTGTGCTGCTGAATGCCGGCGCGGACATCAATGCTCGGGACTCGAACGAAATGACGGCGCTGATGTGGGCAGTTTGGAATAATGAAAACCCTGAGGTTACCACGACGCTCCTGAACGCCGGCGCGGATACGAGGGCGAAGAATAAAGGGGGGAAAAGGGCCATCGATTACGCACTGGAAGGCACTGATGTATATCGGCAACTCCAGGGTGCGGCGCAGTAGATTCTGCGGCATCATGTCGCAAAGGGTCGGTATCGTGTATGGGTTCTGGTTGCACCTCGAGCCGACGCACCCGTCGATAATGGCTACGGGGTGGCGGCAGCGGAGAGCATAACCTATTTCCCTGCGAAAGCGTCTGATTGACAATTGGTGTTCGAGGGCTCCATGGCCTTCCTGAGGCCGCACGTGTGGACGGCGCTTCTGACATGGTGACGTTCATCAGAATCATCGTCCCCATCAGCAGGTCCGCACTCATCACGGCAGCGCTCTTCACCTTTCTCTTCGCGTGGGGGGACTTTCTCTTCGCGCTCACGATGATCACAAGGCCAGGCAAGGAGCCCATCACCCTCGGGCTGTTCAAGTTCATAGGAGATTTCAGCCAGCAGTGGAACGAAGTGATGGCAACCGCAGTGATCGCGTCGATTCCGGCGGCTTTTCTGCTCACCTTCGCCCAGCGCTACATCGCCGCCGGTCTCCT
This sequence comes from Spirochaetia bacterium, assembly GCA_049515135.1. GTDB lineage: Bacteria > Spirochaetota > Spirochaetia > SZUA-6 > Fen-1364 > Fen-1364. Next base: position 83,120 of record JBEKUJ010000007.1, on the reverse strand, counting down.
GGCAGGCTCGATCAAGGAATAGGCCGCTTTCTAGTCTCCCGCTCTTTCGTCCACGTGATATAATCCCTTCAAGATCGAACACTGCCTCGAAAAGAGACCCTTCAAGGAGGCAAGGCATGACGACCATCCTCTCCCCCGTCGATTACCAGGCAGTCATGGACCATATGCAGGAAGGCTTTGCTCTGCTGGCGATCATTCGGAACGAAGCCGGCGAAGCGCCTGATTTTCGATTCGTCGCCGCGAACCACGCATGCACGTCACACATCGGGATGAAGAAAGATGAGCTGCTCGGCAAAACCATGCGGGAACTGGCGCCGGCCTGGGATCCTGCGGTCGTTGCGCGGTACGAGGAGCTGGCACGAGGCGGGTCTCCATTTGACTTCGAGCACCAGATTCCTTCGTCGGGCCGCTGCCTGCGGGTACGGGCGTTCCTCACATCAACGGACATGATTGCTACAATTCTCGAGGATGTCACGGAACGCAAGTTGGCCGGCAAGGCGCTGCAGGAAAGTGAACAGCGCTATAAGCTTCTTTTTGGCTCCATCAATGATGCAATTCTCGTTCATCCCTTCCATGAGGATCTCACACCAGAGATTTTCGTGGAAGTCAATGATGTCGCTTGCGAACGCCTGGGCTACACAAAAGAAGAAATGCTGCGAATGAGCACCCAGGACATCGACGCTCCAGAAGGCCTTCCCATGATACCAGACGCAATGGCCAAGCTGCGCGCGGAAGGGCGAGCAGTCTGGGAAGGGATGCACCGCGACAGGAGCGGTCGGAAGATGCCTGTGGAGATCAGCAATCGCCTTTTTGAAATGGACGGAAAACCAATGATCCTCGCGACTATTCGCGACATCGCCGAGCGCAAGCGGGCGGAACTGGCCCTGAGGGAAAGCGAAGAGAGGTATCGTCAGTTTGTTGAGCTCTGCCCGGACTCGATTCTCGTCCACAGGGAAGGCAAGATCGCGTTTGCAAACTCCTCAGCAATGGAACTATTTGGCGCACCAGAGGCGAAGGCTCTTCTCGGCAGAGATGTTCAGGACCTTGTGCACCCGGATTTCCGGGAGATCGTACAGGAGCGCTCCCGCAGAATCCAGAAAGAGGGAGAGCCTGTTCCTCGCCAAGAGCAAAAGTGTCTGCGTCTCGATGGAACTGCATTCGACGTGGAAGTCTCCTCCGCGCCTATCATATACGACGGGGTGCGTTCGTCGCTGACCATGATTCGGGATATCGGCGAGCGCAAGGGCGCGGAAGCGAAGCTGCACCGGCGTGTTGAAGAGATGACCGCGTTCCAGTCGACGCTCCTTGAAATCACGACGCCTCACGAGTTGTCCCGGCTGCTGAAGATCATCGTGGAGCGCGCCGTGAATCTGCTCCACGCGGAAGGGGGCGGACTCTACCTCTGTGATCCGAAGCAGAAAGTGGCGCGCTGCGCGGTGAGCTACAACACGCAAGGAGATTATGTCGGAACTGTCCTGAAATATGGCGAAGGCGCAGCGGGCGTGGTTGCGCAGACAGGAGAGGCGCTGCTCATCAACGACTATGCCACATGGCCGGGAAGGGCAGACTCCTTTGAGACGGACTGCCCCTTTCGGGCGGTCGTATCGGCTCCCTTGCTCTGGCAGGGCCAGGTAACCGGGGTGATTCATGCGCTGCGATACGGACAGGGCGATTCCTTCAACCAGACTGATCTTGAGTTGTTGTCTCTCTTCGCCAACCACGCCGCAATTGCCGTGGAAAACGCTCGTCTTCTCAACAGGCTGGAAAGGGAGCTCTCCGAACGGAAATGGATGGAAGCTGAGCGGGAAGCGGCGCTGCAACGGCTCGAGTTTGTTCTCGGCGCAACGAAAACAGGACTGGATATCATCGATGCTGAATACAATGTGCAATATGTCGATCAGACGCGAAGGAATGCATTGGGCGAGTATCGCGGGAGAAAGTGCTATGAGTACTTCCGCAGCGAGGCCGGCCCATGCAATGGGTGCGCCATGGTGCGTGCCCTGGCAACACGTGAAGTTGCGGTCGCGGAACAAATGAGCATAGAGGGAAGGCCCATACAAGTCACGGCAATGCCGTACCAAACAGGATCGGGTGCCTGGATGGTGGCCGATGTTACCGTCGACATTAGCGACAGAAAGCAAGCGGAGACGGAGCGGCTTGAGCTGGAACGGCGGATGCTTTCCGCGCAGAAGCTCGAAGGTCTTGGCATCCTGGCAGGCGGGATCGCCCACAACTTCAACAACTTTCTTACTGTCATCCTTGGATACGCAGACCTTCTCAGAGACAAGCGGCCGGAAGAAACTGATTTCAAGGCTGCTGTCCAGGAGATTATCAAGGCTGGTCTGCGCTCGCGCGACATGGTAGGTCAGCTGCTTGCCATGGGACGCAGACAGAGGATCAACCTCGTGCCACTGGACCTGAACGAGGTTATAGCGGGGTCGCGCGCGATTCTGCGCCAGGCAATCCGCGAAAACGTGGACGTGGAGCTTCGTCTCGCGCCGTTTGTCTGCCCCGTCATGGCGGACGCTGGACTGATTGAACAGGTCCTCTTGAATCTTGCGCTAAACTCGCAGGATGCTATACCTCGAGACGGGAGCGTGACTTTCGAAACATCTGAAATAGTTCTCGATGAAGTGACGGCTCGGCGTCACGAGAACAGCGCCCCCGGGCGATACATTCTTCTTTCTGTCAGCGACACGGGCGTTGGCATGGATTTGCAGACAAGGGACAGAATCTTCGATCCATTCTTCACAACAAAAGAGCAAGGCAAAGGAACAGGCTTGGGTCTTTCGACTGTCTATGGAATCGTAAAGCAGCACGGTGGGAGCATAGAAGTGGAAAGCGAGCCGGGTCAGGGAACTCGATTTGTTGTCTACCTGCCCAGGACGGATGCTCCGCTTCAACAGGCGGAAGATGCCGGCTTTCCAGAGGAAAAGTCAGGCAAGGAAACCCTTCTCCTGGTGGAAGATCAGGATTCTGTTCGGGTGCTCATCGACCACCAGTTGCAGAGCCTTGGCTACACTGTGCTCGGTGCGCCCGACGGACCGACGGCACTGAGAATGGCGGCAGGGTACAGCGGAGATCTTCATCTGCTGCTGACCGACGTCGTCCTTACAGGCATGAATGGGAGAGAGCTCTATGAACGACTGAGTCGCGAGCATAAGAAAATGAGGGTTCTGTACATGTCAGGATATGCGAATGACGTTCTCGCGAATCACGGGCTGCAAGAAGAAGGCGTGGAGTTCCTGCAGAAGCCATTTGACGGCAATACGCTGGCGGCAAAGGTACGGGAAGTGCTGGAAAAGCCCTGACCCGAGTCCTTCTGTGTTTTCATGTGCAATTTCGGGTGGAAATCCCTGTTCTTAGGGGGTACAATCGATTAACCGGAACCATTCGCAGGTTGGACGGCAGGATGCCAATGTCAGGAAACGGTTGGGCAACGACAGAGATTTCTCGTAGAAGACAGGCAGCGCTCAGACTGGCGCTGTGCGTGCTTGCAGCGGCGTCTTTGATGGCCTTCGCCGGGTGCCCATTGCCGTATCAATACACCCGCCAGGGATGGTCAGGCAACTCTGGAACAGTGGATCCGTCCACTCCGGACATCACGGCCATGCCGACGCTTGACTACTCTTCAAATGGGGGAAACGGCACGCTCCAGACCGGCCAGAGCATTACAACGACGGCAAACACGCAGATCACGCTCCAGACGAACACTGCGGGCTCGGTGATCTACTATACTACTGACGGTTCAATCCCTGACCCGCGCGCAGCCTCAACAAGCAAGTACTCCTCCTCGAGTCCCGTCTCGCTTTCCATCGCCAGCCCGACCCCTTCCAATTCCTCCGTCGTCGTGACGGTCAAGGCAACTGCAATCGGCCCCAACATGAAACCCAGCCCGGTGTTGAGCGCCAAGGTAACTGTCCAGTACCCGCAGGCATCTGCTCCCACCTTCACGCCCGCGGCGGGCTACTACCTTGCAGATCAAACCATCACGCTTGGCTCGGCAACAGGGGGCTCAACCATCTACTACACCATGGTAAGCGGAGCCGGACCGGCGCCACGGCCTCAGCCAGGCCAGGCAGGCACGAGCCAGTACTCCGGCGGCATATCTGTTGCCGGGTCAGGGAACACCTGGTCAGTCTCGGCCATCGCCGTTCACGGCCAGTTGATAGACAGCACCACGGCAAGCGCCACTTTCACGATAAACTACCTTCAGTCGTACGCGACCATAACGCCTGCAGAGATCGCCGCTGCAAGCTCTCTGATGACCCCCAGTCAGATCAACAACAGTGGCTCGACCCCATCGCTGCCGGTCGGACAGGTCTTCCTCTATGTTAGCAGCAGCGGCAATGTCGGCAAGATGGTGTTAACGAACAACAACATCGACGGGAACAACGGCATAGGATTCAGGTTCACTACATATAATCCTGACGCAACCGTGCTGGCCACGAATCTAAGCGCGGTCTGCAATGGTACATACCTTTTCGATCTCGATCTCCCGCCGGCAGGCAGTGAGACGGCTGGGACCCCGGACTTCTGGGCTGAGAACGTCTCAGGGTCAAGCCGCTATTTCGTGCCTCAAAACGGCGCCCGGTTCATGCTGGGAGGGGTGGACCCCGCGCCGTAGTCTCAGAAGGCGCCGTGTCCCTGTCCGCTTTCTTCCACCCAGCGCCTCGCAGTTTCCTCCATTCCAGGTTTGGGCTTGAATCCGAACCCGCCCGTGCCGTGAGGAGGTTTTCGGAGGGTGCATCCCCAGGGGTAGACAGCCTCTGGAATGCCCTGCGGGAAGGTTTCGCAGGAAAGGTTCCCTTCGGTATCCCCCAACCTCTCGCAAATCGTGCAAAAGGGCGATGCCATAGCTGCTCCATCATGGCACGAATCTGGCGAAAGTCAAATGGCAGGGCCGGTCAGCACGGCCGTGGTGGTTCCGGCGTATCGGCCTTCCCCTCTTTCCAAAGCCGTTTCAGCGCATATGCCGCCATCTTGGGTCTTCGGTCCCGGGTGAAAACGCCCTTCAGATTCATTCCGCCGAAACGCTTCACCTCCTGAGAGGTCTTGAAATCACAGAGGTTCCACACGTGCTCGCCCACCACGTACCCCTTTGTCCTGAGCACCCCGATAGAGCGCTCCAGAAGCTCGGCCTGGTATTCCTCGCTGAACATCTCCGGCTCCACGGCGTGACATCCCGCTATGCTGTCAGCGCCGAACTCGGTCAGGATGATTGGCTTGGGATATCTGGCATGGAGCTCGTCCAGCTCTCGGGAGAGCCGAGCGCACCCTTCCTCGATTCTGCCCGGCTCCGTATACCACCCGAAATACCTGTTGAGGCATACAAGGTCGCAGAACTCAAATGCTTTCTCTTCCGCGCCCACATAACTCACCACGGTGACCGGACGCGAAGGATCTAAGGTTTTCGCCGTGTCGTAGAGATCGCGGAAGAACTCTCTGGCTCCCGCGCGGCCTGAATGAGGTTCGTTGGCCAGGCTCCAGGCAATCACGCTGGGGTGATTCCTGTCCCGATCTATAAGCTGGCGTACGAAGCTGCGGCAAAGCTCCAGCCGCCTTGCGAGCCCCTCGTGATGAAAGAAGAGGCCCACTGCCGGGGTTTCGTCGATCACCAGATAGCCCAGCCTGTCCGCAAGATCCATCATCTGCTCGGAGTAGGGATAGTGAGTGGTTCGAAACGAATTGGCCCCTACCCACTCCATCAGCGAATAGTCCTTGACAATGACCGCAGGGATGAGCCCGCGGCCGACAACGGGAAAGTCCTCGTGTCGGCCAAATCCCTTGAGATACACCGGCTTTCCATTCAGAAGGAGGGTGTCCCCCTCGACGCTCACGGTGCGAATGCCCACCGGAATGGCGTACCGATCTGCAACGCTGCCGTTTTTCAGTTGTTCGATTGTGAGGTTGTAGAGGGATGGTTTATCCGGCGCCCACAGCGCGGGGGCGAGGATTGTGAACTCCATCTGAGAGCTGCCGCCGGAGCTGCGGGCTTCCTGCACGTCCTGAAGGCCAAATCCGGAGAGCCGCGCCCGCAGAACGGCAGCGGAGGTCCCGGACCTGACCCGGACCACCACAAAGGCGTTTTTCCCCTGCATTCGTGTTTCTACGGCAATATCCTCTATCCCTCCGCGCGGGACAGAACAGATCCGAACGGGCCGCTGTATCCCGCAGAAAGGAAAAAAGTCGAAGGCAGAGGGAGGATAGGGGGCGTTGCCGAAGGAATCCGGTGGGTCTGCCCGCAGATCGCCGGGCGGAACACGATCCGGAGCCAGGCGGCCGTCCACGCGCACTACGAGAGTATTTTCCCCTCTCACGAGGAAACTGGAAGCGTCCCATTGAAACGGCAGGTGTCCGCCCTCATGATCGCCAAGCTGTTTTCCGTTCAGCCATACCCTCGCCAGGTAGTTGACGGAATCGAACCTGAGCAATGCCTGCTTCTGCCGCCAGTCCTCAGGGAGAGAGAACACGGTCTTGTACCAGGCGGGGCCCAGGAAATCCCTCCCCTCTGCAAACTGGTCGTTCCAGCTCGAAGGCACTGCCACCGGCCGCGCGCCCCCCGGGAAACCTGCAACCCAACCCTCGGCTTCACCCCGGTCTTCCTCATCAAACCTCAGCTCCCAGAATCCGGAAAGGTCGAAGATTTGTCTGAACTCATTCGCGCGGGGGGACAGCATGCGGCCTCCTTCATGGTAGCGGCTGTTCTCGGTCCGTGGGCACCACGACCTCGTAGGTCTCGAAATCTTCCGTGATCCCCTTCGCGGTGATCCTGCCCGCGAAGCGCGTCTCCACCGCGTCTTTCACCGCCTGGTATACCGGAGCGCTTACCAGCACGCCGTCCACGGGCGACGTGCTCTCCAGGCGTGAGGCCAGATTCACGTTTGCACCTATTGCTGTGTACGCCATGATTCGACGGGACCCCATGTCGCCCACCACGACCTCTCCCGTGTTGATGCCGATTCGGATATGGAGGGGCGCACGGCCTTCCCCCTCCCATTTCGCGCGAAGGCGCCGGACAGCCTGCTGCATTTCAATGCCCGAGCGTACCGCGCGAAGCACGTGGTCCGGCTGCACCAGGGGATCCCCGAAGAATGCCATGAGCCCGTCACCGATGAACTTGTCCACTGTTCCCTCGTTGCGGAAAACGATTTCTGTCATCTCCTCGAAGTACTCGTTGAGTGTGCGGTGGATCGCGTCAGGCGGCTGCGTCGTGGACCACGAGGTGAAGCCTGCGACGTCGCTGAAAAGGACAGTGATCACTTTCTTTTCCGCAGACATGAGCTTGTCATGGGCCTGGAGGATCTTGGACATGAGGCGCGGCGCAAAGTAGCGCTCCATCCTCGTGCGGACTCTTAGTCGCTCTGTTTCAGCCTGGAAGAAGCGGTAGGCATTCACGGACACAAGGGTGAAAACGAACCCCAGGGTCGGTGCGGCCAGAGCCGGCAGGACCCCCCGCCAGGTGAAAAGAACAAACTGGGCCGCCCCGAACGCGAGCCAGAGCAGAAGCAACACAAGCGAGCCGGCCAGGGGCCGAAGCCGCCAGGCGGCAACGCACACCAGGACCGCGAATGCAAGGCTGAGCAGGAATGCCTCGGCCCACGTCTGGGCCCGGAGGAAACGATTGGAGAGGATGCTGTTGAGAATGTTTGCGTGGATGCCGCTTCGCAGGTAGACGCGTTCCAGCGGACTGGCGCCGTAGTCGCTTGAGCTTGTCGTCACATCTGAGACTATGAGGTTTGCGCCATCCAGCTCCGAAGCAATGGTATCCGCGATCTCTGGATCTTTCTCCGCTTTCAGGAGCCTGGCGAATGAGTAGTGAGGAAAGGACGCAGCCCATGGGCCTGCGTAGTCGATGATCATCCGGCCTGCCTGGTCGATGGGGACATCGATGTTCCGAGTGCTCCCGTCGGCGAGCCGGGCGCCGGGCAGCCGGATGCGTTGTCCAAAGGAAACCTCCATCCGCTCCGGATCCACACCCAGCGCGTCGCAGGCCGCCCGAAGCGCCAGCCCTGGAATGAATCCGTCCCGGTACGCGATGAGGAGCGGCATGCGGCGAATGACGCCGTCAGGGTCGGGATCGCTGTTGATGCTTCCAATGCCTCGCGCCGAGGCTGCAAGCGCGGGAAAGCTCGCTGTCGAGGAGGTTGCGACGATCGGGCTCCCTCGTCTCACTATTCTGGGGTGCCACATCCAGTGGGCAAGGGGATCCTCTCCCCGAGCGGTCTTTGTGTCGCTCCCAAGCTTCTTGGCTCTCATGACAACCGGCAGATAGACGCTGCCGGCCCGCTTGCTGGCCTGGACGAGCGCCGCGTCGCCGGCCGGGGCGAGTGGATCCGGGAAGTAGATATCGAAGATAATGGTTGCGGCGCCGGCCTTTGAGAGCACTTGGACCAGCCGGGCGAAATCTGACCGGTCCCCACTTTTCATCTTAAGCTCTTCAACCGCGGAATCCGTCAGATCGACATGAGCGATGGACGACAGTGTTTTTTCCGGACCCTTGACGGCATACCGAAGCCGGAAGAAAGAATCGTCCAGCCTGCTGTTCCAGTCTGATCCCAGGCATGCGGCCAGCGCGGAGAGACCCCAGGCGGCCAGGAAGCAAAGAACGACGATGCAGGCAACCGCCAAGGCTGGACGATGCTCAGTGCTCCAGCCGGAAGAGCTTGTAGTAGAACCCTGGCGCTTCGATCCGGGTTGCCAGCTTTTCCACAGTTGCGTTGATGCCACGTGTTCCTCCAGCGATAGTCACAGGCTTCTCCGCCGCGACTGTCAGCTGGCTGTGTTTCCGGCGGACGCTCGCGATCTCGTCAAGCACCGCCTGTCGCGCAGCGCCCTGTGAGGCGGCAGCAGCCTTGTTGTAGGAAAGAACAAGCGATTCGAGCGCCCGAAGACGCTCCGAAGACGCCATGAGGTAGAAGCGCTCGGTCCCTCGTGTGCTGTCAAGGGTGAACCAGTGGTCCCCGTCTGGAATGAAGTAGCCTGTGTTCTCGTAGGTCGGACTGTCCAGCAGGCTGAAGTCCAGCGGGAAAAGCACCTGCAGATTGCCGCTGGCGTCCAGAAGGAACAGGTAGATGAAGGCGTCGTGCAGGGGCTGCACATGAATTTTGAAAAGCTCTCCCGGGGCTATGTTCACGCGTTCCCTGAAATCGATGGGCGTGGCCGCGCCGTTCGCCGCTTGTTTGACGAACGCCCAGTTGAATGTCGTCGTAGCGTCCTCTGCGGCGAGAGCGGTGGCCGCAAGCGCAAAGAGGAACACCGTCAGGATTGCCTTGGTTGCCGGGAGATTCTTCGGAATGGTGATGCGCCATATCTTCAAGCGCATGATCAACCTCCCTTCCTTACGTGTTTCTGTCCAGTCGGCACTATACCATATTCGTCAGGTGCCGGAAAGGAAATCGCGGGAACCGGCCCTCTCAGCGCTTGCGCCTGTTGCTCACGTAGACGATCAGAAGCACAAAAAGGACAATCCCGAACCCGAGCCACTTCCCCGCGTCGCCCCACCCCAGGGCCACCAGCAGGTTGGTCAGCGTCTGCAGAAAGATTGCCCCCAGGATCACGCCGAAATAGTTCCCGTTGCCCCCGCTGAGTGAAACGCCGCCCACGACTGCGGCCGCAATGCTGGGCATGACATAGTTGGAGCCCATGTCCTTGAACGCAATTCCCATGTTGCCCACCAGCAGCAGTCCGATCAGGCTTGCCAGGAGGCCGCTCACCACGAAAGAGACGCAGCGCACGCGCCGGACGTTGACGCCGCTCAGATGAGCTGCCGTCTCGTTGGCACCGGCGCCGAAGAGCATCATCCCCCACTTCGTCTTGTACAGCACGACCATCGCAATAGGCGTCACAAGAACCAGGATCAGGAGGATGTTCGGGAAGATCCCAGTGGATTTCGCGGCCAGGATCTGCAGCACGGGAGAAGGCCGCCCCGTGATGTTCTTGCCGGCCGTGTAGACATTGATTGCCCCCTGCAGGATGTTGGACATGGCAAGGGTCACCACGAGCGGCGGCAGCTTGAAGTAGGCGGTGAGCAGGCCGTTCAGCAGACCGACTGCAACCCCGATCCCCACTGCGAAAAGGAGCGCCATCCAGAGGTTCTCATTCCTTCCGTCCATGATGCTTGCCGTGAGCACGGCCGTGATGGTGGCGGCATAGCCCACGGACAAGTCCAGCCCGCTGCCCCCTCCGGCAATCACGATCATCTGGCAGAGGCCGAACAGCGCGATGAATGCGGAAAGCTTCACCGTGAGGAGGACCTGCGGAAGGCTGAGGAAGTTGGAGACGGTGACCTGCCCCAGCACGAAGAGGAAGACGATGAGCAGCAGGGCGATGATGAGGGCCTTCTGACGTGAGTATATCTGCGTCACAATGCGGACGGATGCATTTGCCATGGGACTCAGCTCAGCCTTCCCGCCGCTCTCATCAGGGCCTGGCGATTATAGAGGGTGTAGGCCTGCGAGCTGGCAATTGCCGCAATGACGATGACACCGCCGACAAGCGTCTGGTATGCGTATGGAATGTTGGCGAAGAAGATGATCTTGTTCACAAAACTGAGGATCAGGGCGCCCACGAGCGCGAAATACACGTTCCCCCTGCCCCCTGTCAGGGCTATGCCGCCGACAACGGCAGCGGCGATTGCCCGCAGGGTCAGGGGATCCCCCATGCGGGCGTCCCCGGACTGGTTCTGACCGACGAAGAACAGGGCCGCCAAGAGGATGAACAGGGAGTTCACCATGCAGGCGTACATCTGAACCCGGGCGGTGTCAATTCCGGTTTCGTACGCGCTGTCGCTGTTGCTTCCCACCGCGTAGATGTATCTCCCGGTGCGCGTGCGCGCAATGAGGGCCCAGAGCGCGCAGCCCAGGAGCACGAGGACCAGTGCAGGGGGAATGATGTCACCGAAGGCCTTCAGCGCGTGTGATACGTTGGGAACATCCCCGACGTCGTAAAACACTTTGAACCAGTCCACGGACTCTCCGCCCGGAGTGGGCCGCAGGAACAGCGCCGCGCCGAGCCAGATGAACGAGGTGGCGAAGGTCACGATGACAGGCGGGATGCGCAGGTAGCCGATGCCGACGCCGTTGATCACCCCCGTCGCCAGCGCAACCGCCAGGACCGCAAGAAGAGCGTATACTCCCGTCACCGGGTCGGCCTTCTTCATCACCGTCGTCATGACGCAGGTGAAGAGGGAAAGGGCAGTCCCGGCTGAGAGGTCGATCCCTCCGGAGATGATGACCACCGCCTGTCCCATTGTTACCAGCACAAGCGGGCTGAAGGCGTTGATGTTCCTCACCACGGATTTCATCTCGAAGAAGTTCTTCTGAAGAATGCCGGTGATGACAAACATCGCGATCATGATGAGGAGGATCGAGAACTCCGGCTTGGAAACGAACCTCAACGCGCCGCCGCGCGCGCCCCGCAATATGCCAGTCCCCGTGTCGCCATGCCTGCTCATTCGCTTTTCGCTTTCCCTAGCGCAAATCGCGCGAAGCGCGATATCCGGTAGACGTTTCCATCCGCGTCAAACGTGTCATCGCCCTACACGCTCCTACCGCACACGCATGGAGGTGGCGACGATTATATCCTCGGTGATCTGCTGACCCTCGAGGATGGCGACGATCTGCCCCTCATACATGATCATGAGCCGGTCACAGTGCTGGATCAGCTCCTCGTTGTCGCTTGCGTACAGGATCACGCTCATCCGCCGCTGCCGCGCCTGCTCCGAGATGTACGCATACAGGTCCCTCTTTGCTCCCACGTCCACGCCTTTGGCCGGATCAGCCAGAAGGAGCACGTTCGTGTCGAACGACAGCCACTTGCCGACCACCACTTTCTGCTGGTTTCCGCCGGACAGCGTCCGCACCGGCATGTCGAGCCCTGCGGCCTTGATGGAGAGGGCCTGCACCACGCGCTCACACTCCTTCGCGTAGCGCCTGCGCGGGATGAACAGCGGCTGGCCCTTCAATCCCAGCTTGGGAAAGACCAGGTTGGTGAAAACGGAATGCTCGGAGAACAGGCCTTCCTGCTCCCTGTCCCCCGGAACAAGGAAGATGCTGTTGCGGATGGCGTTCACCGGCCGGCTGAGCTTGAGCGTGCGTCCGTTGATCTGGGCCTCGCACGTCAGGCCGGGGTATTTTCCCGCCAGGGCAAGCATGAGCTCACGCTGCCCCTGCCCGGCAAGTCCTCCGACTCCCAGGATCTCTCCTTTGTGGAGATCGAAGGAGATGTTCTGCAGGCGCTTGCCGTGGCTGAGGTTGCGGATTCGAAGCACCGTCTGGTCGCATGGGTCCCCGCAGCTCTTCTTGGCCGCGTCTCTCTGCGCCTCACCGGTGATGTAGCTGATGATTTTTTCCGGGTCCTTGCCGTCTCTGGCAAAGTCGATGTTTGCGACATTCTCGCCGTTTCGGAATATCGTGATGTCGTCGCAGATCTCCATCACTTCCCAGAGCCGGTGCGACGTGAAATTGATTGCGACCCCTTTTTCCGCCAGACCGCGCATGTACTGGAAGAGGCCTTCCACCTGGACCTTCTCCAGGGCGGAGGTCGGCTCATCCAGGATCAGCAACCGGGGCCGCGCGGAGATTGCCTTGGCAATCTCCGCTATCTGCATTTCCCCGGGGCTGAGCTCATAGGCCATTTTGCGGACGTCCAGCCCCGGCAGGAGCTGGTGGACAATGGCGTTCGCCGTGTGCTTCGCGTCCTTGTCGTTGAGGAACACGCCACTGGCCTTCTCATTGCCCAGCACAATGTTCTGCCAGACGGTAAGGTCAGCCACCAGGCTGAGGTTCTGAAAAACCATTGCAATGCCGTCTCTTCGGGCCTCATTCGGGCTGCGGTAGCGGACAACGCGTCCGTTGTACCTGATCTCGCCGGCATCGGCGTTGTACACGCCTGCTATGATCTTGGAAATCGTGCTCTTGCCCGAGCCGTTTGCCCCCAGGAGGCCGTGGATGCGGCCCGTGCTGCAGGAAAGGTTGCCGTTGGAAAGAGCTGTAACGCCTCCAAAGCGCTTCTTGATCCCTGTGGCTTCCAGGACCGTCATTGATTATTCCACCTGATTGTTGGGCCGGGGGGCAAGCGGGAGCCCCCCGAAACCCATGGAAGTATATCACACGTGGAGAAAACGAGTCCTACTTGAACAGAGCCTGGACCTGAGCCTCCGGCATGACCTCGCTGAGAAGGTAGTCGTCCGGCTTGTCCTTGAGCAGCTGCCAGCCTTGATCGAAGTTCTTGTCCGTGATGAACATCCCGACTTTGTAGAAGAAGATGTTGTCCTTCAGGACGCCAGGCTTGAACTGCTTTCCATTGTACAGCTGCAGGGCCATGCGGAATGCGGTGCCGCCGATTCCCGGGGGGTTGGGCTGCGCGCAAGCCTTGAAGTCGGCTCCCTTGTCGCGGAGCTTCTTCCACTCCTTGAAGAATGCCGTGCCGGGGTCGCCGAACATGACCTTGGGCAGCTTGTTCGCGTCCTCGAAGGCGGACAGGACGCCGTATGCCTCACCGTCCTGGGTGATCACTGCATCGATCCTCTGGCCCGAGCCGATGATCTGGGTGGCCACTTCCTTGGCCTTGGTCTGGTCCCAGTATCCCGTGGTGTTGGCAATCAGCTTGATGCCGGGGTACTTCTTCAGAACGTCAGCGGTGGCGCGGATTCGCTCGTTGTTGGCCGGGTGTCCGTCAAGGCCGTAGATCTGGATTGCGTTTCCCTGCTTGAGCGTGGAAGCGATGAACTCCACGTTCTTCAGGTTCCACGCATAGTGGTCCAGAGTGACGTTGACAACGTTCGGAGCGGTGACCGTTGCATCGAATGCCACGACCAGGATGCCGGCATCCTGCGCCTCTTTGATGACGCCGTTCAGCGCATCAGGGGAGTTGGGGTTCAACATGATGATGTCCACTCCCTGCGAGGTGAAGTCGCGGATGATGTTTGCCTGCTCGGTGGCGTCACCGTTGGTGACGTTGTTCACCATCTTGTAATCGGCGATCTTGCCTGACGCTTTGTATTCCTGGCCGACCTGGTTCAACGCATCGATCATGATGTTCCGCCAGGAAGTGCCGGAAGACCCTGTGCTGATGCCCACAACGGGGGGTTTCTTTGCCTGCGCGCCGACGTCCGCAATGATGCCGAATGCGAGCACCACGGCAAAGACGATCAGAACTGTTCGAAAGATCCTGCTTTTCATGCGATTCTCTGCCTCCTTGAAAAAAGTGTTTTCGCGTACAACAAGTCCATGGAACCAGTGCGCTTTCGCGCAACACCTCCTTTCTCCGACCTCCCATAGGGCTCAGAGTCGGATTTCGGTCGGAAGGTCAGCCACTATCGCCAGATTGGGATTGAGCTGCAGATCCTTGTCCAGGCTCAGTCCCAGGTTTGCGCCGTCGGTCACGGCACCGCGCAGGTTGCGGACCTTCTTCGCGTCGCCGATCTTGGCAACCACCAGCCCGGCCTTCAGGTACGTCTCGTACAGGGACTCGTCGGGCCGCATGATGGCAAGAACCACGTTGTCCACTTTCAGCGTTGTTCTCTCGAACCTGCTGTTGACGACCACCACCTCTCCGTTGTCGCGGATCTCCAGGACCGAGGACTCCGGTATGATGGTCACCGGATGGGCGAACGTCTTGGACGTAAGCCCTTCCCCGTTCCCGCCCTTGAAGCGCTTCACCATCACGTCCCGGGTGCACGGCTCCAGCCAGGAGGCGAACTCGCGGTTCTCCGTGACGACAATGACCTTCTTGCCCTCAACGCCAAGCTTCTCCACTGCGTCGACGGCCCCGAAATGATCTCCCCAGACGAGCACGGTTTCACCCGTCTCCGCAGGGGGCTCCTTGCCGCTCTTGGGCCAGTACTCGCAGTTCTTCATGCGGCAGCGCAGCACGTCCTCAAAGGTGACAACGCGCTTGGATTCGATCCCCTTGATGTCAGGCCGGTGCACGGTGGCTCCCACGGCCACGAACACGGCGTCGAACTTCGAAAGCTCCTGCGGCGTCGGGGTGCTCTTGTACCTGATCTGCACTCCCATTTTCGCGACCTGCTGGCGGATCCAGTCCGCGTACCAGCGCATCTTGTTCTTTCCGTGAACCGTGCAGCAGTACAGGATGGCCCCGCCGACCTCCTCCGACTTCTCGAAAACCGTCACCGCGTGGCCGCGCAGCGTGGCGATGCGCGCGGCTTCAAGGCCCGCGGGGCCGCCGCCGACAATTGCCACCGTGAACTTCTGGCCCGCAGGCTGGAAGTGGAGGAAGCGCTCGTCGCCCATGGCCGGGTTGATGGCGCAGCGCATGTGACGCTTGATCATCAGGGATTCCTGCCAGCAACCCACCAGGCACGAGATGCACCTGCGGATCTCCTCCGTCTTTCCTGCCTTTGCTTTTATCGCCCAGTAGGGATCTGCAACGAGCTGCCGTGAAAGGCCCACCAGGTCCGTCTTGCCCTCCGCGAGGATCTTTTCGCAATAGTCGGGGTCACGCAGCGTGTGGCTGGTGATGACGGGCACCTTCACGTGCTTCTTGATCTCCTCCGCCGTGTACGTGTTCCAGCCCTGAGGGTAGTACATGGGGTCCATGGTCGGGCCGGGCAGCTCAAAGATGCCGGCGCTGATGTCAAGGAATGCAATGCCGTGCTCCTCGAAGAGCATGGCCGCTTTCACGCTCTCCTCCAGATTGCGGCCCCCCTCGATCCATTCCTCGCCGGAGTAGCGGATGCCAATGGGGTAGTCCTTGCCGCACTTGAACTGGATGGCATGGATGATCTCCAGGGGGAACCTCATCCTGCCTAGGAAGCTCCCGCCGAACCGGTCGTTCCTCTTGTTCACGTAGGGGCTCATGAACTGGGCGATGAGATAGCCGTGCGCCCCGTGGAGCTCCACTGCGTCGAAACCCGCTTGCTGCACCCGCCAGGCGCCCTCAGCGAACTTCTCGATCAAATCGTAGATCTCTTCCACCGTCATTTCCCGGATGGACTTCCCGTGGGCTTCCGCTTGCGCGTAGACAACCTCGTGCCCGGCGGAGGCGGGGATGTCTGCCACCATATCGGTGGCGGACATGAGGTCCTTGCGCGGCCAGGCAGCCTGGCGCCCGGGATGCTGGATCTGCACGGCGCACCGGGCCCCATGGCGGTGCATGGCTTCCGCCAGCTCCCCGAGCCCGGGTATCAGGGGATCCTCATCCACCGCAACACAGGTGACGGTGGGGCGCCCGGTCGCTTTGTCCGGCGTGGATGCCCCCACGATGATGAATCCGCAGCCGCCCCTGGCGACTTCCTCGTGGTAGGTGATGACCCTCTGGTTTACCGAGCCGTCCGCGTTGGCGGAAGAGATGTCCGTCGGCGCATGGCAGACCCTGTTCGGGACCTCGAAGTTTCCAATGCGAATGGGCGTGAAGAGATGCGGGTAGTTCGCCTCACTCATACGATCCTTCCTTTCCGTGTGCTAAGGCCAAAGTTATTCCCAAGGCGCGGGGCGCCTTCTCAGGATCTCCGCGCTACGTTTTTTCCGAAGAGGCAGCGTTCAGGGACATCTGCTTTTCCAGGTGCTCCACAATACGGTTTGCGTGGGCCGTGACATTCGCGGCCAGGGCCTCGCTGTCCCCCGATTCCGCCGCCGACAGGATGCTCTCATGCTCCCTGGCCAGCTCTTCGGGGGCCACGATGTGCAGATAGTCCATGATGAACCGGGTCCTCACCTCGAAGGCCAGGGAGTCCCAGACGCTGAGCAGGATCTGGTTTCCCGACGCTTCGACGATGGCCCGGTGAAAACGCTGGTTCTGGTTCTGGTATTCCACGAAGTCGTGCCGGACCGCCGAGTCCTCCATTGGCTGAACGTAGCGGCGCATCTCCGGCAGAAACCTCATGATCCTCTGGCCGGCAGTCCTTGCAGCCAGGGCTTCCAGAACTGCCTTGACCCTCAAGGCATCCACGGTTTCCAGGATGCTGACTTCCCGCACCCTTGCGCCCCGGTGCACCAGATACTCCAGCACTCTCTTGGCTACAAGCTCGCGAATGGCCTCACGGACGGGAATGGTGCTTACATGAAGGTCTTCCGCTATGCGGGCTTCAATTATCCGGTGCCCGGGAGCGAACTCGCCAGTGGCGATCCTCTCCAGGATATAGTTCCTGACCTGTTCGCTCAGAGAGAATCTGCTCGCAATGGTCGAAGGCTTATGATTCATGGGGTTCCCAAATCATATATCATATATTATATTTGTCAAGGTTCTTTTGTTCGTCATCAAAGCTCCGTCGAAAAAGGTCCCAGCACCTCCGCGCCCTGCGAGGTGACCAGAACATCTTCTTCTATGCGGATACCGCCGAAGCCCTGAAAGTAGACCCCGGGTTCCACGCTATGGATCATCCCTTCCTTCACCATGTCCGTGCTCCAGGGTGCAAGAAAGGGTGCCGTTTCATGGTAGCGATATCCCAGGCCATGACCCGTAATGTGCACGAACGCGCTCTCTCGACCGGCATCCCTGATGACAGACCGCGCCGCCTCATCGATCTCCCTGCCGGACGCCCCTGGCTTCACCGCGGCGATGGCCGCTCCCTGCGCCCTGCGCACCAGCTCGTTGATCTCCGTCTGGAGCGTGGTTGCCCTTCCGGCAACTCTTGCGCGGGTCCTGTCGCACCAGTACCCGTCCGCCACAACCGCCAGCTCAAGCAAGGCGATGTCGCCTTCCCGCAGTCTGCGGGGCGTCGTGATCTCCGCGGGCCGCCACGCGCGGAAAGTCTCCTCCGCGCCGGTCGCCACCTGGGCAAATGCGCGCACGCGCCTTGCCCCTTCAACCCCGGTTCCGCCGGTCATGATGACTGATTCGACAGCTGCCACGAGCTCCAGGCCGCTCACCCCGGGAGCCACCCTGGCCTGAAACTCCTTCATCCCAAGGCAGGCAATCCGGGCGGCGCGTGAAACCTTCTGAGCTTCCAGCGGAGTCTTTATCGCCTTCTCTTCCTCCAGCATAGCGGTAACATCGTTCAGGCTTTCAGCGCCGAAGGCATCCTCCAGCAGGCGGCGGCTCGGCCCTGCGGGCACGCAGACCTCCGCGACGTTGCCGGCGGGCGCCGCAGTCTCGAGGCTTGCTTCAAACCCCACTCTCTTCCATTGCCTGCCTTTTGAAAGGGAAAGGAGCGCCCGGCGGACCTCCTTGAGCTGGTCAACCTGCTCTTTCGTGCCAAAGGGGTACGTGACGAGCGTGGTTTCACCAAGCTCTTCCGCTGCTTCCCGCTCTTCAGTGTCCGGCACGATGCAGGCCGCCTTTCCATCATGGGAGAGCACGGCGAATGCCCATCCGCAGATGGGCCAGTAGCCGCTCAGGAGGAGAACGTTCTCGGGAAGCCGGCACACGATCGCATCCAGCCTCTCCCTGCCCATCGCCGACAGGAGCCGCTGGCGGCGCTCACGGTTTTCACCCGCCACTTGCAAACTCCGGGTACAAGGTCATCCCGCCGTCCAGGTACAGGGTGGCGCCATGCACGTAGTCGGAATCATCCGAGGCCAGCCAGACAGCGGCCCGGCCGCAGTCCTCTGGCTCTCCGATGCGTTTGTACGGGATGAACTTCAGCAGTTGCCGTTCGAACTCCTCCGGGCTGGTGAGCTTCTCCACGTTCATTGGCGTGCGGATGGCTCCCGGGGAAAGACTGTTGATGCGGATCCGCAGCGGAGCAAGCTCCTGCGCAATGCTCTTCATCATCAGCATGATCCCGCCCTTTGCCGTGGCGTAGTTCACGTGGCCTGCCCAGGGAATGACGTCGTGCACCGAGCTGATGCAGATGATCTTCCCCATTGCCGAGGAGATCTTCGGGTCCATGCCCTGGCGCTTGAAGCAGCGCACCGCCTCCCGCGCGCAGAGAAACTGTCCCGTGAGGTTGGTGCCGATCACCGTCTGCCAGTCCGCCATGCTCATCTGGTCGAACGGGGCGTTTCGCTGCAGGCCGGCGTTGTTGATGAGGATGTCGATCCGTCCCAGCCCGCCGATCATGGAGCGGAACATGGCGATGACGTGGCCCTCGTTGCCCACATCGGCCTGGAAGATCACTGCCGTGCGCCCGGCCTTTCGGACTTCGGCGGCGGTCTGCTCAGCCCCTTCGCGGTCGCTGTGGTAGTTCAGAAGCACATCGGCTCCCGCCTGGGCCAGAGCAATCGCGATCCCGGCGCCCACTCCCTTGCTCGCTCCCGTGACAAGGGCCTTCTGCCCTTCCAGCACTCGGGCTATCTTCCTGCGCGGCATCTCGTTGGGTGGCGCGTAGCCTTTCTGATCGCCCATGTCTTCCTCCTAGATGGTGTACGAAGAGTATCCGCCGTCGATGGGAACCACGTCCCCCGTCACGAACCGGGAGGCGCTGGAAAGCAGCCACACCGCGGTCCCCACCAGCTCCGCCGGCTCGCCGTAGCGGCCCATGGGTGTATGCGCGACGGTCTTCTGCGCCCGCGGCGTGTACTGTCCGGTTTTCTGGTCGATGTGCAGAAACCTCAGCTGTTCGGTCATGAAAAACCCCGGCGCCAGCGCATTGACCCGGACCCCGGTATGGGAGAGGTGAACCGCCAGCCACTTCGTGAAGTTGGCTACCGCCGCCTTGGCGGTGGAATACGCCATGACCTTTGTGAGCGGCGTGACCGCGGCCATCGAGGCGATATTAAGGATGGATCCGCTGCCGCGGCGCACCATTCCGGAGGCGAACACGCGGGTCGGAAGGAGAGTCCCCGTGAAGTTCAACTCGAAGACAGCCTGGAAGTCGTCCAGGGACATGTTGAAAAAGCCCAGCTGGTCTGCGCGGTCCACGTCGGATGTCTCCAGGAACTCCTGCGTCGTGCTGGCCTTCGGGCTGTTTCCCCCCGCGCCGTTTACAAGATAGTCAGGAACCCCCCACAGCTCCCCCACCTTTGCGCGTGTCGTCTCCAGCTCATCCGCATCCAGGACGCTGCAGCCGAACGCCTGCGCCTCCCCCCCCGCCTGCCGGATGGTCTTCGCCCGCGCCTCCGCGCTTTGCCCGTTGAGATCGAGCAGCGCCACGCGAACTCCCAGTGAGGCAAGCGCCTCAGCCAGGGTGCCGGGGAGCGCCCCGGCTCCGCCTGTGATGACAGCAGTCTTGCCCCGGACGTCGAACAGCTGGTCAAGGTTCATAGGTCGATGATTCTCCTCTGGATATCCGCCTGTCCCGAGGTCATGTTGACGGCAAGGGTCAGACGGTCCCCCCTGCCGACGGACTTCGTGAGCTCGATGGGGATACCGCTTTCAAGGTACGTCAGCCGCTGGATTGCGAACGCGGGCTGGGCGCCGCGGGATGGGCACTCCAGCAGCTCGGCGTCCCGCCGTCGCAGAACGATTGCCTCATAGGTCTCCTCCGCGTGATGGGGAGGAAGCCGGTAGTCTTCCGTCAGGATCCTGTACAAGGAGCCTTTTGAGAAATCCTTCTCCACCAGGCCGGGACAGAGATGCTCCGGGATGCGGGTCGCTTCCAGCAGAATCGGGGTCCCGTTTGCAAGCCGCACACGAGTGAGACGCGTGACCTTCCAGTTGCTGGAAGGCAGCTGCAGGGAGAGCGCTGTATCCTCATCCGCCTCCTCCACGACAAGCTCCAGAACGCGGGAGCTGGGTTTCAGCCCCATGTTCTGCATGTCGCCGGTGAAGGTGTAGACCCGGGAGATGTTCCGCCGAAGCTTCTGCGCAAGGACATATGTACCCAGTCCCTGGCGCCTGGCCAGGAAGCCGTCTCTCACAAGCCGGTCTATGGCCTGCCGGACCGTGATGCGGCTCACGTGATACGTGTCCCCAAGCGCCACCTCGCTTGGAATCCTGTCTCCCGGACGGTACTCCTGGCTGACGATCTTATCCCGCAGTATCCGCCCGAGCTGGATGTATTTTGGCACTCCCTCGCTGTCGCCGGCCGCCCTCACCTCTGCACCCCCGGCGCCGCTCAGGCGGCCACGAACTGTCTCATGTACCGGCAGCTCACGACAAGGGCGGCTTTGCGGCTGTCCAGGCTGTCCTCAAATGCGCGGTCTTCGGCTTCGATGCACGCGCCCCCCTGATAGCCGACGTCCGTCAGCGCCGAAATGAACCTGCCCCACTGAATTTCCCCTAATCCAGGGAGCTTGGGGGCGTGATACTCCAGAGGAGTTGCAAGGATGCCGACGTCATCGAGCTTGTCCTTGCGCACCTTGGCGTCCTTGACGTGAACGTGGAAGATTCTGTCCGCGAACTCGTAGACAGGCTTCACGTAGTCGATCTGCTGCCACAGGAGGTGGGACGGGTCGAGGTTCAACCCGAAGCTCTTCGAGGGGATTTCAGAAAACATCCGCCGCCAGATAGACGGGGAAATGGCCAGGTTCTTTCCGGTCGGCCATTCGTCCTGAGAGAAGAACATGGGGCAGTTCTCTATGGCAATCTTCACTTTCTTGCTTTCCGCAAAACTCACGATTTCCGGCCATACCGAAGCGAACCTTCGAAAGTTGTCCTCCACGCTCTTCGCAGGGTCC
This sequence comes from Spirochaetia bacterium, assembly GCA_049515135.1. Lineage (GTDB taxonomy): Bacteria > Spirochaetota > Spirochaetia > SZUA-6 > Fen-1364 > Fen-1364. The sequence goes on along the minus strand of JBEKUJ010000007.1, from coordinate 61,656 downwards.
CGGCCGATGAAAGTGTTCATCACTCCGACCGAAAGCATGGCCGCAGCATTGATCACTTTTTTGATATGCTCCCGATAGTAGGCCGCGGCTTTCTCATCCGGATCAAGAGGATTGGGATAGTAGCCCAGCCCTGAGATCGAGACCTTCTTCTCTTCCAACACCTTGCGCAGGCGCGCGACTTCGGAGGCGTTCAGCGCGTCCACATCGACGTGCGTGACGCCCGCATACCTGCGCTCCGCCTTTCCGTGCGGCCAGCACGCCAGCTCCACGCAGGAAAAACCCTCCTTCGCGGCGAAGGAGACAACCTCCTCGAAGCTCAGCTCGGGAAGGATGGCGCTCACAAACCCCAGCTTCATCATGGCATATTCCTCCTTTGCGGCCGCGGACGAACGCCGCGGCGGATGACTCCTGTCAGACCCGGACCCACGCGGCCTTGTCCCTGCTTGCCAGTATCTTCTCGCAGAGGGTGAGCTCGCGCAGGCCGTCCTGGAAGGTCGGGAAGGTGGGCTTCCCCTTGCTTCCCGCTGCGATATAGTCGTAAAACTCGCGGAACATCTGCTTGGAGGTGTCCGGGAAGGCTTCGTTGTGGCCGCCGGGGAAGCTGATGAGGGAGCGCACCTCGGGATAGACCAGCGAAGGGTCCTTCATCATGACTTCGTTGTTCCCGTCGCGGCGGCCGATCCAGATGCTGTTCGGGTTCTCCGATTCCCAGGCGACTGCCCTCCGGGAGCCGTCGATCTCGAAGGAGATCCTGTTCTTTCTCCCCGCCGACACCTGGCTGACAGTGAGAGCGCCATGCGCCCCGCCCTCGAAATGGAAGAGGACGGTGGCATAGTCCTCCGTATCAATGGGAATGTCGGAGTAATCCTCGGGCTTCAGGATCTTGCCCGCGTACGTCTCCACGGGCTTCAAGGGCTTTTTCCTGGTCTTGTGGAACGTCGCAAAATCAGCAAAGACCTCTGCCACGCGAAGCCCGGTGATGTATTCGATCAGGTCCATCCAGTGAGACCCGATGTCTGCTACCGCGCGCGATCGCCCGGAAAGCTTCGGCTCCAGGCGCCAGTTGTAGTCCGTGGCGTAGTAGAGCCAGTCCTGCAGGTAACTGCCGTGCACGGAGAAGACGTCACCGATCTCCCCTTTTTCCTTCATGAGCTTCACCTGCCGCATCAGGGGATAGTAGCGGATGTTGAAATGGACCGCGTTCACCAGTCCTTTTTTGGCTGCCAGCTCGACAAGTTCGGCCGCCTCCCGGGATTCCACGGCCAGCGGCTTCTCGCATACGACATGCTTGCCCGCCTGGAGGGCCTGGCGGGACATTTCGTAGTGAAGGTAGTTCGGGGTGCAGATGTGCACGGCCTGCACGTCGTCCCGGGCAAGCAGCTTCCTGTAGTCCCCGTACGCGTCCGGAACTCCCAGCGCCTGAGCCTTGGCCCTGGCAGTAGCGTCATCCGCATCGGCAAGGGCAACGACCTCCACGTTGGGCAGCCTCCGCATGGCCTCGATGTGCGCGGGGCCGATGAACCCGGTGCCAATGACCCCGACAGGTATTTTTGTCATGATGTGCCTCCCTTCTCTGCAGCCTTCTGCGCCTCCTGCATGATCGCCTCGGTCTGCGTGGCGCCGAAGCGCGTGGCTCCCGCCTCCCTGACTTTCAACGCCATTGCCAGGTCCCTGACACCGCCTGCCGCTTTGACCTGCATCCGGGCGGAGACGGTCTTCCTCATCAGGCGAAGGTCCTCCAACGTTGCGCCGCCCGGAGCGAATCCCGTCGAGGTCTTCACAAAATCGGCACCCGCCTCCTCGCACAGAAGGCAGCCGGTCCGTTTCAGCTCATCGTTCAAATAGCAGTTTTCCAGGATCACCTTCACAAGGGCTCCGTGGCTGTGCGCCGCTTTCACCACGGCAGCGATGTCCGAGCGCACGTAGTCCAGGTCCCCGCTGCGCAGCCTCCCGATGTGGAGGACCATGTCCAGCTCGTTCGCGCCGTCGCGGATTGCCTGCTCTGCTTCGAAGACCTTCGCTGCGGTGGTGCTGTAGCCGTGCGGGAAACCGACCACTGCCGCAATCCTCACCTCGGAGCCTTTCAGATGGTCCCTCACAAGGGCGACATCCGAAGGCGCGCAGCAGACAGCCATCACGCCGTATCTCCTGGAGATGTCGCAGCCCCGGGCAATGTCCTCGGTTGTCAGGTCGGGACGCAGCAGTGAATGATCTATCATTTTCGCGATGTCGCGCGGCGTGCAATCCATCAGCAACCCTCCTCGGGCTCTGGATGATATGTCGTCATAACGATAGGATGATATACTAACCGCGAACGTTTTCTCCGTCAAGGGCTCGAGAGGAGAGGAATGTCTGTTCGGTATCCGCGTCCCGTTGGTTCGTCCGGCCATGTACCGGAAAAGCAGTTGATTGTCCGAAGCGCTGATGTGCGGTATGGTGAGGAATAATCGCCAACGCAGGAAGAATCATGAGCAATCGAAAGAAGTTGGGAGCGCTCGTTGACCGCAACACGGACGAAGCAGCAAGAACTGCCAGACGCGCCGCCAGGACCCTTGGAGGCGCCACATTCGGATCAGTGGCACTGAGCATGGTGGGCGGCTACGTGGACACAGCCGGCTTCATCCTGCTGTTCGGACTCTTCACGGCGCACGTCACGGGAGACCTGATTACCGCGGCAGCCACGATGGTACAACGCCAGGATCTCGGGGCCGGCGCGCGCCTGGCGATGATCCCGGTCTTCATCGTTACGGTCATGCTCATCACGCTGTTCACCCGCGCCATCCGGCGCCGGGGCGCCGCCACCCTTGCGCCGCTCCTTGGGCTGATGACCCTCGCGCTCGGTCTTTTCGGCGCGGCGGGTTATTTCTTTCAGCCGCAGCTGCGGCATGCCGGCGCGCTGGCCGTGGGCATCATCGGCGGGCTTGGTGTGGCCGCAATGGGCATCCAGAACGCGCTCATGAAAGGGGCGCTGAGGAGCTTTGCGCAGACGACGTTGATGACGGGCAATCTCACCCAGTTCACCATCGATCTTACGGACTTCATCTTTCCGCCGGCGCCGGCGGACGACCCACGCCAGCGCGCCCGTCTGCGCCACGAGGCGGGGCGTCATGTCAGGACATCCGGGCTGCCGCTCGTCGCGTTCATAACGGGGGCCGGCCTGGGAGCTTTTGCAACGAAGTACTATGGATTCCTTTGCATCGCTGCGCCCACGGCCGTTGTCGCGGTTCTGAGCATCATCGCTGCGTTCCGTTCCAGGAAATGAAGGGACAGGCCGGGAAGCTCATGATCGCCCTGCACGCTTCTAGATCCCGATTGGCTTTCGAGCGATGATTACCTCGATCCGCCCGCTGACCCATTCCCGCTCGACAATGAGGATCTTTCCCACAAAGGATCCCGTGGGCACGAGCGCACGCACCTGCTGGTCCTCCCATGGAAGAACGTACTCGCGGATGCGACGCAGCGCTGTCTCCAGGTCAGGCACGATTTTCTGACTGCCGACCACCAGGATGACCTTGCCTGCGGTGTACGCGTACGGGCCGAGCTGGCTTGCCGTGGCTGACGCAGCCACCAGGATGCCGTCCTCCGTGACAGCGCTCACGCTCCCCAACATGTAGTCGGGCCCGGCAATCAGTTTGCGGATCTCGCGCATCTAGGTCGCGCGATCCATCTTCATGTAGCGCGGCCGCAAGGCGTCGTACACCGTCGCGTCCGAAATCAGGTCCATGATCCCGGCGTCCTGGAGGGTCTTGGATTTGCCCGAATGGACCTCCGCCCCCCGGGGCAGTTTTTCAAGCACGAGCCGCCTGGCGTCGTCCCCCGTGTCCACAATCACGGAATCGATGTTCCGTTCTTTGAGACTTTCGACCACCCGCTGGAGGGTCTGCTCCGAAGCAGGGGTCGCAAAAACGTCCGTTATCTGCATTAGAAGCTCAGCACGACCTTGCCGCGCACTTTTCCGCCTTCGCGAGCAAGGAATGCCTCCTTCACCTTGTCCACGGGGAAGACGCGGTCAACATGCACCTTGATGGCACCGTTGCTGACAAGGCCGCTGAGCGCATTCAGCCTGGCCGTGGTCACCTGGGTATTCTGCGCCAGGGCAGTGACGCCATGCTTGGCGGCCAGATCGGCGTCGGGCTGCTCGAGCATGGAGATGATGGTCCCTCCCCTCTTGAGAACGGCAAAGGACTTCTTGTATGTCTCTCCCGCCACGGCGTCGAAGACAAAATCATAACCGCTGAGAACTTTTTCGAAAGCTTCTTTCTGGACGTCGATTACTTTGTCCGCGCCGAGGTTCCGCGCGTACTCGACGCCCTCCGGCATGACCGTTGTGGCCACGAAGGCTCCCCGATGCTTGGCCAGCTGGATGGCGATTGTCCCGATGCCGCCGGATCCTCCGTGAATCAGGATCTTATGGCCTTTGCCCACTTTCAGTTTTTCATCTATGACCTCCAACGCGCTCACTCCAGTCAGCGGCAGGGCGGCCGCCTCGTTGAAGCCAAGACCGGCGGGAATCCGGGCGAGCATGCCGGCAGGCACCGTGACGTATTGGGCAAACGCGCCGCTTGCCCCCGCCAGGACGCTTGCCATTCCGAAAACCTTGTCTCCCTTTTTGAGGTCCGCTACGCCGGAGCCAACCTCCACCACGACGCCTGCCACGTCTGTTCCGAGAGTGGCGGGAAAGGCAAGCGGCGCCATCTTCGCCAGGTATCCCAGGCGGACCATCGTGTCCACGGGGTTGATGCTGGCCGCGCGCACCTCCACAAGAACCTTTCCTTCCCCGACTGCCGGCTTCGGAGCATCGGCGGTCACCGTGAGCACACCCGCATCTCCGTACTGAGAAATCTGAACTGCTTTCATACAACCTCCCTTGGCACTTTAGAAGATATAGTGCTTAATTTTTTTAGGCAACACTTTTTTGCAGATTCGTATTATATTTCTTTCATGCGGACGAAGAGCTCTCCGGAAGAGCATTGCCAGGCTGAGATGTTGAAGCTTCTCGGGGACTACACCACCCTGCGCATCATCGACTTTCTCCGCGACGGGGCCCTGCGGTTTACTGCGTTGCAGCGCGCGCTGGGGGACGCCAATTCCGTCACTCTGACCAAGAGGCTCAAGCACCTCGAAGGGGCAGGCATCCTGAACCGCCAGGAGGCCACCTTCGACAGGCAGTCTGTCACGTATTCGCTGAGCGACATGGGCAAGGGGCTCCTGCCGGTGCTCCACGAGATACAGAACTTCACGCGTCGACTTCACTCCTCTGTCTCTCCGAGTCGGGCGGCATCCACAGGGTAGCGCCCGTAACCGAGGGTAGCGCCCGTAACCGCCCGCCTTGAGATTTAATATTAACCTTACAAACCGTCTATAGACAAAATAATTAACATTCTATATATTCTGGCGCATAAAATATCTCAGGGAGCGATCATGAACCAGGACAGGGCGGACTTCAAGGAGTTCTTCGAGGTCCAGAACGAGCTCAGCGGGCTCTTTGCCCGGCATCTTGAGAACATCGTCAGCACGGAAGGCATCACCGCTCACCAGGCCATGACGTTGAAAATGCTCAAGGACCAGGATCGAATGTGCAAGATGTCGGACATCGCCGCCATGAGGTTCCTGACTCCTGCCGCCGCCACCGGCATTGTCGACAGGCTGATCCACCTGGGGCTGGTGGAGCGCAGGTTCGACAGGAGCGACCGGAGAGTCGTGCTCCTTGCCCTTACCTCCGCCGGTGAGAAGAAGCTTTCCGTTGTCGAGCGAAGGCTCGAGGACACGATGGAGCGGTTTCTCGAACGCGTCTCGGAAAGCGACCGGGCAGCGTCCCTGCGGATGTTTCGGAAGCTGAAGGAGTTTCTGAAGGAAGAGATGAATGTCTCAAAGAAGAAGTAGGCGTGCCATGGAGAGGCTTCCGGTCATCTGCCTGTTGACGCTGCTCATCCCCGTCCTTTCCCTCCCGGCGCAGCAGCCGTCTTCCACCTTGACTCTTTCTCAGGCAATCGATGCTGCCTCCGCGCAAGGAGCGGACAGCAGAGTTCTGCAGAGGAACCTCGACATCGGGAGGGAGCAGTACCGGCTGAGTGTTTCGCAGAACTCATATTCTCTCGCTGGGTCGTTGGGAGAGAGCGCCACATACGGTTTTGGCGATGACACGATGCTTCTGGAGAACTCACTTGCCTCCGGTTTGGGCCAGACCCCTCAGGCGGGGTTATCGCTCACCATGCCCCTCACCAGCATCGGGGTCTCAATAACTCCCTACACAGCCGCGAGCCCGTTTACCACCGAGCTGTCCTCCCTCTTTGGTCCGACTGCTCCTGTACCAGGCCCAACTGGGAGCATCGCCATGAACGTCAACCAGACGATATGGGGCGGTTATCCCGGCGGCGCCAGCAGGGCGGCAATGGAGAGAAACCTCCTCTCCCTTCGCGGAATGGAGCTTTCTGCTGAATCAGGAAGACTCAACATCAGGTACGCCGTGACCCAGGCCTACTTCGTCATGCTCGGATCTCAAAGGGATCTTTCGGCAAGGAAGGAGATCCTGGAACAGCAGAAGGCGCTGCTTGCTCAGATCAGCGCCCTTCAGGCGCTCAAGCAGGCTACCGCAATAGACCTTCGCACCGCGCAGATCAACGCTCAGAGCGCGGAAATCGACGCCCAGAGCGCGCAGAACGATCTTCGAATCGCCCGCATCAGGCTGGCGCAGCTCGTCGGCTGGCCTCGCGACAAGGAGTTCTCCGTTGAGGAGCAGGGAGATCCACAGGTCCCTGTCGGAAGCGTGGAGGACGCTGTCGCGGAAGCCTTGAAAAGAAGGCCGGAGATCAGGCAGATCGAGATCAACCGTCAGGCCTCGGCCATCGACCGCGCCCTGATCAAAGGGCAGACAACGCCCACGGTGAACATTACCGGCGCGGTGAACATCATCCACGACTGGCAGCTGCTGACCACCGCGGGTCAGGGAAGCGTGGGAGTACGAATCGGGCTGCCCATCCTCGACGCAGGCGCGGCGGACCACCAGCTCGAAGCCAACCGCGAGCAGAACGAGGTGTACGGGATCCAGGAGGAGCAGCTTCGCGCAAGCATCGCAACCGATGTCGAGCAGGCCTACGAAGTGGTCCAGATAAGCCTGCAGAGACTGCAGGTAGCCAGGCTGGCCGCGGAGAAATTCGACCTCAAGTTCACGCTCAAGAAGACGGAGGCGCAGTACGGGGCCGCCACCAATCAGGACCTCCTGGACGCCTCCATTGATTCGGCAAATGCACAATCCGCGCTGGTGCGCGCCCAGAGGGACGCCCAGCTTGCGGTTCTGCAGCTAGGCAATGCCATGGGGTATTGAGGGAGACTTTTCATGAGAAGGCCTTTGAAGGTTTCCGGGATCCAAGCGGCGTCAGTCATGATCGCGTTTCTCGTCACACTCTCCAGCTGCGCGCCCTCGCGCAAGGCGACTGATCCTCCGACGGGTGCCAACCCTCAGAGCCGGGGTCCGGGTCTCGCAGACATCACCGTCCAGGTGGCCCCTGTTGTGGTTGGCGCCCTGGTGGTGGAGCACCAGACATCGGGCACCGTCAGGCCCGTCATGCAGAGCCAGGTCGTGGGGCAGGTCAGCGGGGTCGTTGCCAGCGTCGTGCGACAGGCAGGTGACTGGGTGAACAGGAATGACACGGTCATCCAGCTGGATGACAGCCAGCTCAGGCTTTCCGTGAAGACCGCGCAGGCTTCGCTGGACGCAGCACGGATCAACCTGTCCACGGGACAGGACACCACCACGCAGGCCAACCCGCGGCTCGATCTCCAGGTCCGTTCCGCCGAGTCGGCGCTCTCCGCTGCGCAGACGAACTACGATGCGCGCAAGGCGCTCCTTGCCCTTGGTGGCGCGACCAGCGCTGACGTCGACCGGGCAAAGAGCGATCTCGACATGGCGCAGGCCAACCTGGAAGCCGCCCGCACCGCCCTGGACCAGAACCAGAAGGCGGACACCCAGAACATCGCCCAGCTCAAGCTGGCAGTCGAACAGGCCGACTTCGCTCTCCAGCAGGCCCAGCTCAACCTGCAGCACGCTGCAATCAAGGCGCCATACGCCGGACGGCTGGTCGCCGTGAACGTCATGCCCGGCGAGCTGGTCAGCCAGAATGCGCCTGCATTCGTCCTTGCCAGTCAGGAGCGCGAAGTGGACTTCGATGTGCCTCCCGCCGACTCTGCCAGTCTCCCTGTCGGTGCTCCGGTGGACTTCGTCCTGAACGGGACTAATTACCCTCTCAAGGTCAGCCGGTCTCCCGACGTTCCCCTCAACGGCGTGGTCCGCACTGTGGCGCCGGTGCCGAACTCCTTTACTCTTTCCTTCGGCGCAGTCGGCACGGTGAGCTACCGTCTCACCCTTGCCCATGGCGCGCTTGTTCCAACGGGAGCGCTCCAGACGAATGAAGACAAGAACTTCGTCTACGTGGTGGCGCAGGGGAAGGCGTTGATCCGCCAGATCACCATCCTTGCAGAAAGCGGGAATAGCGCGGCGGTGACCGGCGTGGACGCCGGAAACACCGTTGTCGTGAACCCGCCGCCGGGCCTGCTTGAAGGGTCCGCGGTTAAGACCCTGCCCGTTTCAGAGTCGGGAGCGGGCAATTGAAGACAACCCGCGATTTTCAATCCAGGATATTCAACCGGATCAATCCCGCAGTCCGCTTCTCGATAACGCGTTATGTGTTCGCCGTCGGCGTTTTCGTGGCGATCTTCGCCTTCGGGTTGATTTCGATCCTGCATATTGGAGTCGACCTGTTCCCCTCCATCAACTTCCCCTACGTGGTGGTCACCACAGCATACCCGGGCGCTTCTCCGAGCGTGATCGACCAGCAGGTCACCCAGGTCATCGAGAACGCCGTTTCCTCCCTCAGTGGGCTCAGAGACATCAACTCCACGAGCTCCACGGGAGTAAGCCAGGTCATCATGGCATTCGACCAGTCCACGGACCAGGCGAGCGACGCAAACCAGGTAGCTTCCATGGTCTCCGCGGCTTCGCGGAGGCTGCCGCAAGGAGTCAATTCTCCCGTCGTGCAGACTTTCAACCCGTCCTCAATCCCAGTCCTCCAGTTCGGCCTCTCCGGCTCCGGCGCGAGCCTCGGGGACGTGAGCACATACGTCACAAATGAGCTCACCCCCCTCCTGGAGCGTGTCTCGGGAGTCGCCAATGTCCAGGTGGACGGAGGACCCTCGCGGCAGTTCCAGGTCCTCCTCAACCCTGACCGCCTGCAATCGTTCAAACTCACCCCGCAGCAGGTCGTCAGCGCCGTCATGCTGTCCGCGATCAATCAGCCCATCGGAACCATAAACAGCCACGAGAACGCCCTCACTTTTGCCACTGAGAACGTGCCGGCTGACACCTCGAAAGTCGCGAATACCCTGGTGGATCCGGCCAGGGGCATCAGGGTGAGCGATATTGCCGCGGTTCGCGACTTTCCCGTTTCCGCCAATTATGCCCGTGTGAACGGGCGGCCCGTCGTCCTGATCTCTATACAGCAGACCTCCTCCTCGAATGCCGTCGCTGTCGTCAGAAACGTCCGAGATCTCCTGCGAGACACAAAGCTCCCTGACGGATACCAGATCTCCTACAGCAACGACACGACGGCCCCCATCCAGGCGTCCCTTAACTCAACCTACCGGGAGATCCTTCTCACGGCCCTTGTCGTCGCCCTCATCGTCCTCCTCTTTCTGGGCAAGCTCAATACGGCGTTTTCGGTGATACTGGCCGTCCCCATCGCCCTCTCGGCAGCGCCCGTCCTGTACAACCTGGCCGGATTCACCCTGAACCTTGTCTCCATGCTCGCCATGATCGTCGCGATCGGAGTCGTGGTCGACGATTCGATCGTTGTCGCAGAAAACGTCGAACGGTACAGGGTCATGGGCTACAGTCAGAAAGAGGCGGTCCTGAAGGGGGCCAGCGAGATTTTCAGCGCGGTAGTGGCAGCCACCCTCTCCCTCCTCTCCGTTCTCATTCCGGTCAGCTTCATCGGCGGCATCATCGGAGATTTCCTGCGGCAATTCGCCCTCGGGCTCGCCGCGGCCGTGGCTTTTTCCCTTCTGGAGGCGGTACTCTTCCTCACGGTCCGCCTGGCCTACACTCCTGAATCGGACCGGACGCTCGACTGGAGGGACCTGGCGTCAAGTTTCGGGAAAATGCGAGAATCGATGCGCTGGGGTCTTTCGGCATGGAGAAAAGCCGCAGGAATTGTCGTTGCCCTGGCCGCGATTGTTGCCCTGATCGCGACACGGCACTTCATCTTTTTACCGGTCATGCTGGCCTATCCTTTCATCCTGGGCGTCCTTCGCTATCTCGGACGGCTCCTGCTGAGCTTCTTTCAGGCCTTGACGACCACTCTCCACGGCTGGACAGAAGCCGTCCTCGAATGGGTGCGGGAAGGCTACGCGAAGTCCCTCGTCGGCCTCCTCGACAAGAGCATCGTCGTTCTTGCGGCCACCGCGGGCGCCCTGGCAGTGATCGTCGTAGCGGTCCTGCCCAGGATCACCTTCAGCTTTGCGCCGCAAAGCGACAACGGATCCATCACGATCAATGTCAGCATGCACAACGGGACAACCCTGGCGGCAACAAATGTCGCAACGGGAAAGCTTGAGAGCTTCCTTCTGCAGGAGCCAGCCGTGAAAACCGTTCAGACGATAGTTGGAAGCGCGGGCGCGTTCACCCTGGGCGTGAACAGGCCCGAGAATACCACCATGACGGTCCAGCTCGTTCCCATCGCGCAAAGGGCAGGAGTCTATGACCTGATGGACAGGTACCGCAAGGGCCTGGGCGGGGTCCTGTTCCACGATGATCCATCTGCGACTCTCAGCCTGAGCGCGGGCGGCGGCCCTCCGGGCTCAAGCTCGACGATCTCCTTGAGCCTTCTTTCTTCGGATCAGGACCTGCTGCAGGCCCGCAGCGCCAAGATCCTCCAGTTCGTGAAAAACAATGCGTTTGTCACCGACGCAACCTCCAGTCTGTCAAACGTCAGCATTGAACGCGACTTCCTGCCCAGCGAATCGAAGATGGCCGGCACAGGGATAAACCCGGGCGCCGTGGCCGGTCTGCTCCAGACGTACACCTCCGGGACACAGGCCGGCAATGTGCAGATCAGCGGACAAAGCTATCCCATCATGGTGCAGATCGATCCGATCTATCTTTCTGATGGACAGTCCCTTCTCAATCTTCCGATCTACTCCGCGACGAGCCAGTCGCAATTGCAGGTGGGCCAGCTGGGCAGCCTTGTTGTCCGGCAGTCCCCAATCACCGTTTCGCGATACAACCGCTTGTACACCGCGACGCTTTCGATCGACCTGGCAAAGAAGGCTCCCCCGGCGCTCAGCTTCCAGAACACGCTGACCGGCGAGCTGACCCGACAAGGTCTCCTGGACAGCCGCGTCACCCTGGGCTCGGGAGGCATGTTCGGGGCAGCCTCTCTTGCTCGAGAGCTGTCCATTACGGGCGCTACGGCTTTCCTCCTTGCCCTGTTCCTTGCATACCTGGTCATGGCCGCCCAGTTCAACTCGTGGCGGTACCCTGTCTATCTCCTTCTGCCGGTTCCCCTGGCAATCGTGGGCGCCCTTGTGTTCGTCGTTCTGCTTGGAGGCGAGCTGGATGTCTTCGGACTCCTTGGGGTGCTGCTGTTGATCGGACTTTCGGCAAAGAACGCCATCCTCTACCTCGACTTCGTCGTGGAACGCGTAGGAAAGATGCCGTTCAAGGAAGCTCTGGTGGATTCTGCCCGTCTGCGCTTCCGCCCCATCGTCATGACCACCCTCACGGTCCTCGTGATTGCGGGACCGCTTGTCTTCGGCCGTGGAGAAGGCTCGGAGTTCGGCAAGAGGCTCGGCATCGTGATGTTCGGCGGGATCATTACATCCGCAGTCCTCACTTTCTTCGTCGTGCCGGCTGCCTTCTTCCTGTTCGAGCGCAGGCGGGCGGAAAAAAAAGCCAGGAGCGAGGAGATCAAGGAGCAGGAACTGGCAGAGGCATAAGGACGCGTCCTTGACCGCGGCCCGTCGGTGCTATCATTTCCCAATGCTTCGCGTGCCGCGCCCGTGGGGGATCCGGGCGAAACTGCTGTTCACCTACATCTTCATCTAAGAACCTCGAGAGCCATAACGAATCGTATCGATATCTCCTCCTGCAGATGTTCGGGATGAATCCCTGGCTCCCCTGATCAAAGGCTTCCAGGCCGGCGAAAGGGAGAAGAAACGCGCCTTCAGCCGGCTGTTGATGATTGCCTCATTCAGCAAGGACGAGATCCAGGCAATCACGTTCATCTGGCCGGACCTCCTTGGTCCAGTCCGCCCTTGCCGCACGGGAAACGAAGGCATTGCTCTACGATTCGGGAAAGAGCGGCGGGCGCGATACCGTCATCGCCACGATGCGAATCTTGCGCAGTTACTCAGGCACGGAAAAACGCATCGCGGCTCACCACGCTCACAGTGGAATCAAGAATGAACGTGGCAGCATTTCCGGAGCAGTCAACGAGCTCGTCAGGCCTCATTGTCGTTTCCTTCTTCGTCATCATTCTCTTTACCCTTCCATCAACTGGATGGCAATCGAGAAGAACGAGATCAGCGAAATGCTTTCCGGCAGGGAGGCCGGATAGGTCGAAGCGCTGATACTTGCGCATCGCCACGACGCACGTATAATGAACGGCGCCATGCGTCTCCGCCTCCCCGGGTTGCTCGGTTTGAACAAAAAGAGCATCAAGTACCGACTCATCGTCGCCTTCTGCTTCCTCTCCATCCTTCCCATGATCGTCGCCCAACTGGTCTCCTACTACAGCCTCGTCGGCATCCTGCAGCGGAAGATCGACGTGCTCGAGAACGACAACCTGCTGCAGACCCGCAAGATCATCGGTACGAAGCTGGACTTCTACCAGGACCTGCTCTACCAGATGTACACCGACGATCGTATGATCGACCTCATGGAGCGCCTGAACGCGGGGGAGGACGTCGAATTCACCGCGGGGCAGCTGCGCAGAGTGCTCCACACCTACATCTACGCGATGCCCTATGTCCAGTCGATCGCCGTCCTCACCGCCGGCGGCAGGATGGTCTTCGACGACCTCCTCACGGGGTACAATACCAAGTCCTCCTGGTTGGACGCGTCGGGAGACCGACCAGCGCTCCTCTTCCGTTCGGTCGCCGATAGCCGAGGCGCGCGTTTTTTCACGACGGAGCCCACGTCGCTCTACACGGGGAAGAGGCATTACCTGTTCCACCTGGCACACCGCTTCATCGAGACGCGGAACATATGGGCCAAGAGCGGGATCATCATCCTGTCGATCGACGAGCGGATGCTCAGCGAGATCTGCGACGAAAACCTCGGGGCGGAATCGGCGGCGGCGGAGGAGGGCGCGATCTTCATCATGGCCGACGACGGGACTTTGGTCTCGCACCCGAAAGAATCGCTTCTCGGAACGAAGCTCGATCTACCCGCGGACCCCAGGCAGCGCGCCGCCGCCATCGGGCGGACGATCTGGGGCAGGACCTCGGACACCGGTAGGAAGTCGTCGCTCTACGAGATCAGGGAGCCGAAAACAGGCTGGAACGTCATCGCGGTACGCGACCTGAGCGTGACCTACGGGGAAATTTCGAACCTGCAGCGGAGCGCGATCGCGGTCATCTTCGTCACGGTCGCCGTACTGCTCGTGACCATTTTCTACATAACCGGCCGGATGACGAGATCGATAGACTCGGTGGCCGGGGCTATGAACGTGGCGGCGGCCGGCGAACTCTCGGTCCGCATCGCGATCCGCGACGACATGCCGCCCGAGGTGCAGAAGATAGCGAAATCATTCAACTTCATGATCGAGAAAATCGATGGCCTCCTCCGCGAGGTGCAGGCATCCCTGACGCGGCAGCGGAACGCAGAGATCGCCGCACTCGAGGCCCAGGTGAACCCGCATTTCCTCTATAATACGCTCGATACCATCAACTGGATGGCGATCGATCGCGAAGAGTTCGAGATCAGCGACGCGATCGGCGCGCTCGCCGACATCCTTCGCTACGCGATCGACGACAGCAACGGAGAGGTCGCGATCAGCCGAGAGGTCGAGTGGCTGAAGCGCTACGTCGCCCTGCAGCAAACGCGGCTCAAGGGTTCTTTCGATTTCCACCTGGACCTGGACCCTTCGATCCTCGATCTGCGCATCCATAAGCTGCTCTTTCAGCCCTTCGTGGAGAATTCGATCATCCACGGTTTCAAGGCCCCCGGGAAGGCGTACGAGCTCTCATTCTCGATGCGGAGGGAGGGGAGCCGCCTGCTGACGACGATCGCCGATAGCGGGGCCGGTATCGCCGCGGCGACCTTCGCAGACGTACATGCGGGCGCACCCGTCGATACGGGACGCAAGGGGCATATCGGTATACGCACCGCAATCGAGCGCATCAAGATGTACTACGGCGCGGATTCCGAGGTCGACATCGACAGCTCGCCCCGCGACGGCACGAGGATACGTATCGCCTTGCCGCTCTCCGCGCTCGGAAAGGATGGCGCATGAACATAGTCATCGTAGAGGACGAGCCGCGGATCCGCGAAGGGCTGGCGCGGGTTATGGGCAAGATAAAGCCCGGGTACCGGGTCATCGGAGAGGCAAGGGACGGCCTGGAAGGCATGCGCGTCATTCGCGAAACGAGGCCCGACCTCGTGATCACCGACGTCCGCATGCCTGACCTCAGCGGACTCGAGATGCTGGACCGCCTGCGCGTGCAGGGCCTGCGCGTAAAGTCCGTCGTTCTGAGCGCGTTCTCGGAATTCTCCTATGCTCGCGAGGCCATGAAGCTCGGCGTGAGAGAGTACCTGCTCAAGCCGATCAACGTCAGAGACCTCGCTCGCGCCCTCAAGAACATCGAGGATCAGATCGAAAACGAACGGCTCTCCGAGCGGAAGGTTAGCTTTACGCTGGAAGGCGCCTTGTACTCGATCATGATCGGCGGGGCTCACGTAGACGAGGACCTGCTTTCGTCCCTCTCGCGCGACTGTGGTGTGGAGACGGAAGGCCATTTCGCACTCGCGACCGTCTACCTCGGGCGCTCCTATGCCACCCAGGGGCGCCGCGTCGTCCGAATCGCCGAGGCGACCCTATCCGCGAAGACGGGCTTCGATTGGCGGATCGTCGAGTTTCCCCGGAATAACCGCTTTTCCGTATTCGCCTTCAACGTCGCCGACGTCGAGTCGCTGCGCGAATGGTTCGGCGGCCGCTTCCTTGCGCGCATGCGAGAGTCACGAATCCCGGAGCTCTGCCTCGGTTGGGGACGATTCCACGATCTGGGCGAGCTCAGGGCAGCGACGCTGGGCATCGATGAGTCCCTGGACTGGAACATGGCGCTCGGAGTCGGAACGCTCATTGCCTGGCCCGAGGTCGAGCGCACGCGAGCCGCGCCGCTGCATTATCCCGTTGCGCTGGAGAATGAAGTCCGGGCCGCTCTCTGCGCCGTCGACCGCTCCCGCTACGAAACCGGCATCGCCGAATTCATGAAGCATCTGCGTGACGGCAAGGTCCACTCGCCGAGGGAGATCAAGAACTCCTTTATCCGCTTCTTCTGGAGCGTGCTTAATACCGCGAGGGAGATCGACTACGATGGCTATGCCGCCCTGACGCAGCAGGAGATCCTCGAATCGATAGAGTTCGCCGTTTCCTGGACGGAGATGGAGGAGGCCGCGAAGATATTGTTGGGGCTCTTTCCCGAGCGGGAGGGGGCGTCCTGGAACGACGGGTTTCCGGTCGCGCGCGCGAAAAACATAGTCCAGGAACTATACTCGCATGGCATCACGCTCAAAGAGGTTGCCTCGCAAATGGCCGTGACTCCCGAGTACCTGAGCTCGCAGTTCCATCGCGTGACCGGCACGACCTTCAGTTCCTACATCAGGGACTATCGCATCCGAAAGGCGAAGGAACTTCTCATCGGCACCGAGCTCAAACTCTATGAAGTGGGCGACCGGGTAGGCTACAAGGACGCCAAGTATTTCTGCAGGGTCTTCAAGGAGGCGACCGGCTTGAAACCTTCCGCCTTCCGGAAAGCGAATCGATGAATCGGGCTCCGTTCCTAAAGTAGTCCACCTTTCTTAAATATTTCCACGTTGTGCTCGGTCACTTGTGCCGCATAATTCCATACTGCCGACGGGAGACTCGGGTGTCTCCCGAATCACGCAAGACTAAGGAGGTGTCTATGAAGAAGTTCGTCTCGCTCGCGCTCATGGTTCTGGCATGCGCCGTCTTCACCACCGGCGCTTTCGCGCAGAAAAAGACCGTGGTGATCTGGAACTACTGGGAGACCGTGAAGCACCAGGAGACCCTTGCCAGGGTCTGCAAGGACTTCAACGCATCGCAGGACGCGGTCGAGGTCACCACCAAGTACATTCCCTTCACGGACTTCAAGAAGCAGCTATCGATCGGAGCGGCCGCGGCGGAGCTCCCCGACATCGCGATCATCGACAACCCCGACCACGCTGCCTACTCGTCAATGGGGATCTTCGCCGACATCACCGACAAGCTTGCCTCCTGGCCCGATCTGAAGCAATACTACGAGGGCCCGCTGAACTCCTGCAAGCTGAACGGCCGCCTGCACGGCATCCCCTTCGGGAGCAACTGCCTCTCGCTCTACTACAATGAGGACATGCTCAAGGCCGCCAACTGCAAGCCTCCCAAAACCTGGGATGAGCTGAAGAGCGTTGCGCAGAAGACCACGAAGGGCAACGTACACGGCTTCGCGTTCAGCTGTCTGCAGAATGAGGAAGGCACCTTCGGCTTCCTGTGCTTCCTCTGGGGCAGCGGCAACACCTCCTTCCAGATCAACAACGCAAACGGCATCAGGGCCCTCTCTCTAATGCGCGACCTCGTGAAGAGTGGGGCCATGCCCAAGGAGGCCATCAACTGGACCCAGGGTGATGTCATGAACCAGTTCATCTCCGGCAACCTCGCGATGATGATCAACGGCCCCTGGCAGGTGCCCACCATGCGCCAGCAGGCCCCCAACCTGAAATGGAACGTCGTCCTGCTGCCCGTCGGGAAAAAGCCCGCCTCCGACCTCGGCGGCGAGAACTTCGCTGTCGTGAACGGGCCCAATGTCGATCAGGCGCTAGCATTCCTCAAGTTCGCGGCGAGCCCGGCGGAGATGAAGACCTACATCAACGACTTCGGCTACATCGCGTCGCGCAAGGACGTGGCCGCCACGCAGTTCACCGACGACCCGGTCATGAAGGTCTTCGCCGCCCAGATGGCCAACGCCCAGCCCCGCGGACCGCATCCGCGCTGGCCCGAGATCTCGGACGCCTTGTCGCTCGCAATGAACGAGAGCATCACAGGCATCGCTACGCCAGAGGCTGCGGCCGCCAAGGCGCAGAAGACGATCGACACGATCCTCGCCGGCAAGTGATCCCGGGAACGGGAGAGTTTGTCGACTCATCGGTCGTGAGGAGCGCGGCGCAGAGTCGCCGCGCTCCTCTGTATTGATACGCAATCACTCACGAAGCAGGGCTCAGCAATGAAACGCATCAGGCGGTTCTTCAGGAACGGCAATATCGGATACCTCTTCGTGCTTCCGGCGGCGCTCTACATGATCCTGCTCGCCGGATACCCTATTGTCAGCAACATCATCCTCGGCTTTCAGGACGTGAATGTCTCGTCACTCAACAAGCCGGACAAGCCCTTTGTGGGGTTCCATAACTACCGCATTCTGCTCGAGGACCCGGTCTTGCGCACGTCGCTCGTCAACACATTCGTGTTCACGATCGGCTGCCTCGTCCTCCAATTCTCGATCGGCTTCGCCCTCGCGCTCTTCTTCAACCGCGGCTTCCCCGGCGCAAAGCCGATCCGCGGTCTCATGATGATCCCATGGATGATCCCCATGACCGTCACGGCCCTGATATTCAAGTTCATGTTCAGCTCGAACGTGGGGATAATAAACCAGGCGCTGCAGGCGATTGGCCTTGTTGCGCAGCCCATCGATTGGCTCCTGAACCCGATATCGGCGCGCTTCGCCCTTATCGTCGCGAACACATGGATAGGCATCCCCTTCAACATGATCCTGCTATTCGCAGGGCTCACCACGATTCCCGTCGAGCTCACGGAGGCAGCCGCGATCGACGGCGCGACGAGGTGGCACGCATTCCGCAAGATCACCGTCCCGATGCTCAAGCCCGTCATCGAGGCCGTCCTCATGCTCGGCTTCATCTATACCTTCAAGGTCTTCGACCTCGTCTTCGTCATGACGAACGGCGGCCCGGCCAATTCCACCCACCTCCTCTCCACCCTCTCGTACAAGCTCTCCTTCTCGCTCTTCAAGTACAGCCAGGGAGCGGCCGTGGCCAACATTCTCTTCGTGATCCTCCTGACCGTCAGCGTCTTGTACCTGCGGTTCGTCTACGAGGACAAGGAGGCTGCCTGATGAACGGTCGAAAGGTTTCCTCGAAGCGCTCCGCTGTTGGCTTAAGCGTTCTCTCCATCGTGGTTTTCGTCATCCTCATGTTCCCGATCTATTGGATCGTCGTCACGTCGCTCAAGAAGGAGATCGAGATATTCAAGGTCCCGCCCACCCTGGTCCCGCACGAGCTCAACCTCGATTCGTACGTCGCGCAATTGAAGCACGGCGATTTCAACATGTTCGGCTCGTTCAAGAACAGCTTCATCATATCGGCGTCGACAATGCTCATATCGCTTGTTCTGGCCATACCGGCCTCGTACGGGATTGCGCGGTTCAAGTTCAAGGGAAAGAGGGTCTTCCTGCTGAGCTTCCTGGTCACGCAGATGCTTCCGGTCTCGGTGTTGCTCACGCCGATGTTCATCATGTTCAGGAACGCGCACATCCTCAACACCCAGCTCTCTCCCATCCTCGCCGACGCGACGATCGGGATCCCCTTCTCCGTCCTGATTCTGATAGGCTATTTCGCCTCGATACCGAGGGAGCTTGAGGACGCATCGCGCATCGACGGCTGCAATAGATTCTCGGCTTTCCTGTCGGTCTTCCTGCCCA
Source organism: Spirochaetia bacterium (assembly GCA_049515135.1). Taxonomy (GTDB): domain Bacteria; phylum Spirochaetota; class Spirochaetia; order SZUA-6; family Fen-1364; genus Fen-1364. Next base: position 42,678 of record JBEKUJ010000007.1, on the reverse strand, counting down.
TCGCGATGCCGGGCGTGGTCGTCTGCGTGGTCTTCTCCTTCCTCTACGGCTGGGGCGACCTGGCCTACGGCATGACCTTCCTCCAGGACCAAGTCATGCGCCCGATCACGGCGGGAATCTTCAACTTCATGGGACAATATGGGACGAAATGGAGCTACCTGACCGCTTTCGCGGTGGTGACCATCGCTCCGGTCGTCCTTATCTTCGTCTTCATGCAAAATTACATCATCAGCGGGCTCACCAGCGGAGCAATCAAGGGATAGACATGGCCAGGGGGATACAGCGATGGGAGTGAAGGAGCTGAACGGCAGGCTGGTCCGGGTGAATGACGCAGAGGTGCTCTGGATAGAGCCATGGGGGGAAAGCGGTCTGCGCGTGCGCGCAACCTGCCTTTCCGCAGTCAGGGAGGACAGGGATTGGGCCCTGCTAACGCAGAGAAAACTGAGCGCGGCAATCACCGCCCGGGGGGACGAAGGCTCCATCACAAACGGAGACATCGCGGCCCGTATCCATCACGGGGGAAGGATTTCATTTTTCAACAGGAAAGGGGTCGTTGTCCTGGAGGAGCGCTGGCGTTCCCGTCATGGCGGCGGGGCTTTGTACGCCACCGAGGTGAGAGGCAGGGAGCTCAAGCCCGTTGCCGGGGATGTCTTCAGAATAGCCGCCCGCTTCGAGGCCGCCGACGATGAGAAGATTTTCGGCATGGGCCAATACCAGGACGGAAGGCTCGATCTGAAAGGGTCAGTGCTCGAGCTGGCCCACAGGAACTCCCAGGCCAGCGTCCCGTTTTTCCTTTCCAGCAAAGGCTACGGATTTCTCTGGAACAATCCCGCCATCGGCCGCGCCAGCTTTGCCGCGAACATGACCGAGATCGTTGCAGAGCAATCCCCCCAGCTCGACTACTGGGTCACGGCAGGAGACACGCCCGCCGCAATCGAGGAGCGCTACGCGGCGGTGAGCGGCACCGTGCCGATGATGCCGGACTACGCGATGGGGTTCTGGCAGTGCAAGCTGCGCTACAAGACCCAGGAGGAGCTCCTCACCGTCGCCCGTGAATACAAGAGGCGCGGGCTTCCCATTTCCGTCATCGTCTGCGACTTCTTTCACTGGCCCATGCAGGGAGAGTGGAAGTTCGATCCGCGATTCTGGCCTGATCCCGACGGCATGGTGAAGGAGCTGAAGGACATGGGCATCGAGCTCATGGTCTCGATCTGGCCAACGGTGGACAAGCGCAGCTCTCATTACTTCACGATGCTTGATCAGGGGTTCCTGGTCAGGGTGGAGCGAGGGTTACGCACAACCATGGACTTCATGGGCGACACTGTCTTCTTCGACGCCACCAATCCCGGGGCGCGGGAGTTCGTGTGGAACATCGCCAAGACGAACTACTACGACAAGGGCATCCGGACCTTCTGGCTGGACGAGGCCGAGCCGGAATACTCGATCTACGACTTTGACAATTACCGATACCACCTGGGAAGCGTCATGGAAGTCGGCAACGTCTACCCCGTGGGCTACGCGCAGGCATTCTTCGACGGGATGAAAAAGGAAGGACAGAAAGACGTCATCAACCTCCTGCGGTGCGCCTGGGCGGGAAGCCAGCGCTACGGCGCCCTGGTCTGGTCAGGCGACATCGACTGCACTTTCGAAACATTGCGAAGGCAGCTGGCCGCAGGGCTCAACATGGGGATTGCCGGGATCCCCTGGTGGACAACGGACATCGGGGGATTCAGCGGCGGGGACCCCGACGACCCTGCCTATCGGGAGCTGTTCATCCGCTGGTTCCAGTGGGGCGCTTTCTGCCCCGTCTTCCGCCTCCACGGCTTCCGCGTAGACAAATCCCGGCAGTTCACCCCCACTCACCCTGACGGCAGCTCGAGCGACGAGGTATTCTCCGGCGGTCCGAATGAGGTTTGGAGCTACGGGGAAGAAGCGTACGGAATACTGACGAAATACCTCCTGCTCCGCGAGCGTCTCCGCCCGTACCTCAGACTGCTCATGAAGGAGGCCAACCAGAGGGGGACGCCCGTGATGCGTCCTCTCTTCTACGATTTCCCCGATGACGCGCGCTCGTGGCTTCAGCAGGACGAATACATGTTCGGTCCCTACCTCCTTGTAGCGCCCGTCATGCATCCGGGATTACGAAATCGCCCCGTCTATCTTCCCGCCGGAGCGACGTGGAAGAACGCGGAATCCGGCCGGACTCATTCGGGCGGGACGACCGTGGAAGTAGACGCCCCACTGGAGCTCATCCCGCTTTTTCTGCGTGATGGGGCTGATCTCCCTTTGCGATGAACCTTGTCACGCCTTTCGCTGCCATCGGCACAGCTTTCGCTGCAGAAGGTCGATTCCGAAGAAAAGCCCGAGACCCAGCAAACCCAGGCACAGGATCCCCGCGAACATGTCCACGTAGGACATCCTCATCCAGCTCTCCATCACGAACCAGCCAAGGCCCACGGAGGTCCCGAAGGTCTCGGCGAAAAAAAGGACGGCCAGCGCCGTGCCGGTGCCGATCCGCAGGGAGGAAAGCAGCCCCGGAAGGAGCGCGGGCCAGATCACGAAACGCAAAGTCTGGCCGCGGCCTGCTCCGAGCGACCTGAGGGAGAGGAAGTACTGCGGAGCAATCTCTCGCGCACCGTCCCTGCTGGAAACCAGGATCTGAAAGAACAGGACGATGAAAACGACTGTAGCCTTGGACAGGTTGCCCAGGCCGAAGAGCAGCATCACCACCGGCAGGAGCGCAATCTTGGGCACCGGGTAGAGGGCATACGCGACGGGAGAAAAGAGCCTGTCGAGAAATCGAACTCGTCCCAGAGAGATCCCGGCAGGGACGGCGGTGAGGAGAGCTACGGCCAACGCGGCTGCGACCCTCCCGAGGCTTGCGAGGGTATGCAGCCAGAGCACCGTCGGCGCCAGCAGGACGAACCGCACTGACACAGAGAGCGGATCCGGTATGAATCCCCCCGGGATGCACAGGGAAAGGGCCCACCATGCGGCAAGGAGGCCCCCAAGTCCGCACAACCCCAGTTGCCAGCGCGCCCGCATCTCAGATCACCCGATTGCTTTCCATGTGTGCCCGTACCTCGGAGCACAGGCGGAAGAAGGACGGCTCTGTCCTGTAGCCGGGCTTTCCCTGGCCCGGGTTGTCGAAGCACGCACGGATTCGGGCGGGGGACCCTGCCAGCAGCCAGATCGTCCCGCCCAGATACACCGCCTCCTCGATGCTGTGAGTGACCAGGAGCGCAATGATGCCGCGGTCTTCGAGCATCTCCAGCAGGATGTCCTGCAGGGACTCCCGGCTCATGGCGTCCAGAGCGGAGAACGGCTCATCCATTAGCAGGAGCCTCGGGGCAAGCGCCATGCTCCGGGCGATCGCGACCCGCTGCTGCTGTCCGCCGCTCAGCTCGTTGGGATAGCGCGCGGCGCATTCTTCAAGACCCAGCCGGGAAAGCTGACGGGCAACGACTTCCCGGCGAGCCCGCGGTCCGACGCGCCTCACGCGCAGTCCGAGGGCTACGTTGTCCGCAACGGTGAACCAGGGAAACAATCCGTAGTGCTGCAAGATCAGCCCGGCTCGGTCGTCGCCCGGCGCCACCGGCTGCCCGTCCAGGAGTACCTGGCCCGCGTCCGCGCGCTTCAACCCGGCGGCGAGCATCAGAAGGGTGGTCTTCCCGCAACCGCTGGGTCCTATGATGCAGCCTGTCTTTCCTGCGGGTACGGAAAGGGAAACGTCCCGTAGGACGGATTTCCCTTCGTAGCCGGCCGAGCAGCTACGGAGCTCCAGCATCAGCCGCAAACCCCGGGGCCGCGATTTCCTCGTACCGAGGAACGGCCGATACGAGTCCCTTTTCCTCCATCCACCTGGCAACATCGGAAACCAGCGCCGCGTCCGGTGAGAAGGAACGACGAAAACGGGGAATCCTCATGAGGTCCTTGACGGCAGGCGGGAACTCGCATTTTGCGACGATTGCGTCTCTGTACAATCCGCCGTTGGCGTTGACTTCACCCACCGCCATGTCGTACGCGCGGTAGAACGCCGCGATCTCTTTCGATCTTTCCGCCAGAGCCCTCCGGGAGAAAAGGATCACTCCCGGTGTTGTTCCCATTTCTTCCGTATCTGCCAGCCGATGCGCTCCCCTGGCGCTTGCCATTGTTGCAAGGGGCTCCGGCAGACAGGCAGCCTCTACCTTCCCCGCAAGAAGCATTTCAAGCCGGGCCGGCAGCGCGACAATGGGCACAAGCTGGATCCGCCCCGGATCTACGCCCGATGACTCCAGCATGCGCTGCGTGACGTAGTACACGATGCTGTTTTCCAGGAGCCCCGTTTTCACCGGGCTGCCCGGACCGCGAAGGTCCGCCACGGAATGCAGGCGGGAGCCCGGGGCTGAGAGCAGGCTGAAGCTCCCCTCGCTGACTGACGTCACGCGGGAGCCGAACCCGTGCGCCCACGCCTGGATGGCATTGATCATGTCGGAGACCGCTCCGTCGATGGAACCTGTCTGGAGGGCGGTCTCCCGATTGAGCTGGCTGGAGAACGGCACCAGCTGGACGCTGACGCCGCAAGCGGCGAAGAACCCGGCATCCTCAGCCACGACCAGCGGGATGGAGTTGTATGCGGGCATGATACCGACTTTCAGGTCCGCATGCGATTCAATGCCCAGGGCCAGGGCGCACAGCACTAGCACGGGGATCCTGGCTGATGTCATAGGAATGCTCCCGGAGCAGGGTAGCAAGTCCTTGAACAGTGTCAAGACTGGTCGCCATGAGGGATTTACGTTCGCTAGCTCTGCCGGACACCGCCAACCCCGCGGTCACGGGCGGCGATGAACCCTTCCTTGACCACGGTCCGTCCCCCGTTTCGTGAAATGGGCGGCGCGGCAACGGACCCGGCCGCAGCGGGCGTTGCGAGGGATGACGCACTATTTCGACTGCTCGAAAAGCCAATCCCTCATTTCACCGCTGGCGTACGCCGGCACCCAGGCACAGTGGGCATTGGGTGCAAAGTATACGTCTTTTCCGTACTCAGTATAGAGCGGCGCGCCGCCCGCGTCCCTGAGCGCTTTGACGGTGTCCCGGGAGAACTTGACGTATACCATGGGATCCTCCTGCGCATGGAAGACCCATATGGGCTCTTTTGCCAGCACTGCCGCCTTGAGCGGGTCCAGACCTCCGCAGATTCCAACGATCGCAGCGAATGTGTCGGGATGATCGACGGCGAGCGCGAAGACGCCGAAGCATCCCATGGAAAGCCCCGTGGCGTAGATCCGTTTTGCGTCGACATTGTAGTCCGCCATCACCTTCGACAGGATGTCGAACACTGTCTGCAGCGCCGGCTCTGATCTGAACGGGTCGGAGAAACCCCGCTCCAGGAGGGACGTCCAGCCCATCCTTCCAATATCATCAGGCGAGGTTGCCGCAGGGTCCTTGGGGTTCTGCGGCGCAAGCACGAAGCAGGGGTGCCTTGCCTGTTCCGCCGGCTTTGCCCACGCGGTTGCGCCCTGGTTTGCCGTCAACTGGATCTCATTGTCGCTGCCCGATTCCCCGGCACCGTGAAGAAACAGCACAAGGGGATAGCTCTTCGAGGGGTCATAGCCCCCGGGCACAAAAAGCCGATAGGACATGGTAACGCCGGTTGCGCGATCGCTGTACGTCAGCTTCTTGAACCGCGTTGCAACCGGCTTGATGTCCTCACGTGTGATGTGCACGGCGTAGATGGCACTTCGCCCTGAGCGGTCCTTGACCTCGATCTTTGCCGCGCCGCCTTCGGCCTTCAGCCGGACCCGCTGCGCGGCGCCGGCGGAAACCGCGGCCGCGTTGACGGCAACCAGCAGGGATGCAGAGTCGACATGGGGTGTGACCGCCACTTCGCTGATGTCGCTCCGGACATCCACGGTGTAGTCGTATGTGCTCTGGGAAAAGACCGGGCGTAGAGCGTCGATGCCTCCGGCGGTTGCGCGTACATCGAGGCCGCTGAGCCGCGGCTTTGCCCGAGGCGTGGAGGAGAGATAGGCGCATCCCAACAGACCGAAAGCGATTCCTATCAGCCCGAGAAGACGCAATGAACTTCTTTTCATGACCTGGATCGTAACCCGAAATATCGCCGCGTCAAGCCATGGGTCTCTGTGACCCGCTACGTTCTGTCAATCGGGTTTTTTCTTGCCGTGGTCGCTGGCAGGGGCCCTTTCGGCACAGGGGCGGCTGGGAGCCGAATGGTGAACTGGCATCCACGATGCTCAAGGTTCCTGACGCTCATGGTCCCCTCGTGCCGTTTGACGATTCCGTAGCAGATCGAAAGCCCAAGACCGATGTGGTCGCCCTTCCCTTTGCGGGTGGAATAAAAGGGAACGAAGATATTGCCCAGATGCTCATCCGATATCCCCGGACCCGTATCCGTGAAAACGATCGAAGCACACGGGCGCCCGAGCTCGTCAGTGGAGCGCGCGGTTTCAATGCGGATCTCACCGCCGGCGGTCATCGCCTCGAAGCTGTTCTTGACCAGGTTGAGGATCACCTGCTTGATCTCATTGCGGTTGATTGACAGGGTCAGCTCCTTTTCAGGAGAGCTGAAGGCGATGCTGATGAGCTTGTCATGGGCGCTATGGCGCAAAAGACTCATCGTGCTCCTGATCATTTCGTTGATGTCGATCTCTTCCCGCCGGCCTGGCGCGGTGCTGGAGAGGGAGAGCAGGTCGCGAACGATCCCCGCGATGTAGGTGATTTCCTCGTGAAGCTCGTCCACCGTTTCGTGCAGCTTGGCATCGTCGAAGGCGTATTTGATGTACTTCAGGTAATTGTAGACGATCTCCAGGGGATTGTTGATCTCGTGCGCCACGCCGGCGGCCAGCAGCCCCACGGAGGCAAGCTTCTCTGAAAGGATGACCTGCTTCTGCAATATGTCGAACTCGGTGACGTCTTCGATGATGATGATGTTCCCGATGAGCCGCTCCTCATCATAGATGGGAAGCGTTCTGACATTGTTCACCGTGTCCGCGCCGTCGATGAGAAGAGGCACATGGTAGAAAGCGTTGCCCTCCTCGGAACGAAAGGCCTCGCGGATGAGGGAAAGCGCCTCCCCGTTGCGGGGGCCCAGGAGCCGCTCCAGGGACTGATTGGCAATGGCTGCTTCCCCGAGGCGGAAATACTCCTTGCATCGCTCGTTGACGATCTTCACGCGCTCCTCTCCGTCGACGAAGATCAGGTTGACGGGGAGATTGAGCAGCACGGCCTCATTGTACTTGAGGAACTGATTGAACTCCCTCTTGCGGTTTCCAGAGTTCTCCAGGGAATAGACCTGTGTATACGTCAGGCGCAAGAGGTTCATCTTGTCGATCTGCCCGACATCGTCGGTCACGAGGATCTCTCCGTTTTTCACGATGCTCACCTTGTCAGCCATGTCATAGACATCGTCGATGCGATGAGTGATGAAGAGAATGGCCATCCCATCCGCCTTCATTGCGTTCAAGGCGCGCAAAATCCGGGGAAAATCCGTTGAGGAGAGCTTTTCCAGCGCCTCGTCGAGAATGAGGAGCCGGGGCCTCTTCTGCAGGGCGGCAAGGATCGATATGAGGACCCGGTCCGGAAAGTTGAGGTTTTTCACGGTCGCCATCGGATCCAGGGTAAAGCCTCCGGCGTCGAGAAAAGACTGCGCCTGGCGGACGAGGTTCCTCTGGCTGAGCAGGCCGTGCGGAGCAAGCTTCTTGCTGAGGAAAAAAATGTTTTCCGCGACGGAGAAGAAGTTGTTGAGCTGAACCTGCTGGTACACCATCTCGATGCCCAGGCGATGCGCCAGTCGCGGGTTGAGGGAGTCGAACCCGCGGTTGGCGAACTCGAGGTATCCTTTCCGCGGACGCACATTCCCGCTGATCACCATCCCGAGTGAAGTTTTTCCCGCGCCGTGCTCGCCGACAACCGCGTGAACCGTGGAGGGATGAACGGTCAGACACACGTCCTTGAGCGCCTCCACCTGGCCGTACTCAAGAGATACGTGGGAAAGCCGCAGGAGCTCGCTCCCGCCCGTGACCGTGGGCTCAGGAGTTGAGATCATACTTCACCATCTTGGTGTAGAGGGTCTTGCGGCTCATGTTCAGGATCTCCGCCGCCCGCGAGCGGTTGTACTTGGTGCTCTGGAGAACCTTGAGGATGAGGGACCGCTCCATGTCCTCGCGGATGTTCCCCCCGTCTTCCGCGCGGGCGCTTTCCAGGAAGTGGACGGGCAGGTCTTCGGCGCCGATCTTGTCCCCCGAGCACATCGCCGCGGCGTAGGTGACCACGTTCTTCAGCTCCCGCACGTTTCCCGGCCACTCGTACTGCAGGAACCTCTCCATCACGTCTGCGGCCACTTCCCTGCCGGCCGCGAGAAAATGCTCCACCAGGAGCGGGATGTCGTCCCGGCGCTCTCTCAGCGCAGGAAGGGACAGTACCGCCGCATTCAAGCGGTAGTACAGGTCCTCCCTGAACTGGCCGTTTCTGATCAGATCGGCCAGGTCCTTGTTCGTCGCGGCAATGAACCGAACGTTCACCCGGATGGTTTGGTTCCCTCCCAGCCGCCGGATCTCCCTGTCCTGGAGGGTCCTGAGGATCTTTGCCTGAATGCTCAGGGGCATGTCGCCGATCTCATCAAGGAAGAGGGTGCTCCCATCCGCTTTCTCGAACAGGCCTTTGAAGGCCGAATCAGCGCCCGTGTAGGCCCCTTTCTCGTGGCCGAAAAGCTCATTGTCCAGGAGCGTCTCAGGGAATGCGACGCAGTTGATCTTCACCATCGATGCCGCGCTTCGAGTCGAGGCTGCGTGAATGTAGTCTGCAAAGACTTCCTTCCCCGTTCCGCTCTCACCGCAGATCAGGACGGGAAGATCCGTGGCGGCGAGCTTCTCCACCTTGCGAAGCAGGGCCGCCATCTGGGGATCGTTCGTGACGATCGTTGCCGACAACTCCCTGAGCCTGCCCTTCAGCCTGATGTTTTCATCCCGCAGCCGTGAGAACTCGCAGGCCTTCCGCACGGTCTTCAGCAGCTCATCGAAGTCCAGAGGCTTCTTCACGTAGTCAAACGCACCGAGCTTGAGCGACTGCACGGCGCTTTCCACGGAGGCATATGCCGTGATCATGACGACCGGCACGTTCTTGTCCGCGGCAAGAAGCCTGGTGAGGACGTCGATGCCGCTTTCCTCACCGAGCATGATGTCAAGGAGAACCGCGTCCGTTCTCGTTGAAGAAAACCGGTTGACCGCCTCCTGGGCGCAGGTTGCTATGGAGACGGAGAACCCGACGTGCTCGAAATTGCGAGCAAGGCTTCGGCACAGCTTTACGTTGTCGTCGACGATGAGGAGACTGGACCTGGCGTGTTGTCCGTCGTCGTTACTCACATCGTTTCCGCGTGGTGGGTAAATTCTACTCAATGACTGTAGCCGCTCGAACCGCAGCTGTCAACGTTTTTTTCCATGCGCCGAAATAACGTGATATGGCACAGGGAATTGCTTCACTCTCTTGTCGTTCTCAACCGGCGCTCCTGCCTTGGCATGATCCGTGCATCTTTAAAAATGCTATGTCGGAAGTTTTCCGGCTATATCAATAAAAAGGGGAGGAGATGCATGAAAAAGCTTCGGTTCCTCGTGTTCATCCTGTTCGCGGTTGCCCTGGTGTTCACGGCGACAACAGCGATGGCCCAGGCGAAGGGCCCTATCAAGATCGCTATGGTCAACCTTGCGCTCACCAGCCCGTACTTCATCGGCATGTCCCAGGCAGTGAAGCAGGAGGCCGAACACTTCACGAACATCAAGCTGATCACCACAGATGCCAAGGGAGATGCGCAGAAGCTGACCTCCGACGTGGAGGATGTGCTCGCCCAGAACGTGAACGGGCTTATCGTCAGCGCAGCATGGCTGGAGGCGGCGCCGGAGGCGCTCGATGCGATCAAGAGAGCGGGAGTGCCCGTGGTCCTGGTGGATCGCAAGCTCAAGGGCGGGGACTACACGAGCTGGGTCGGGCCCGACAACTGGGCCATCGGAAAGCAGGACGGCCAGTACATCGTGAACCGCCTTGGCGGCAAAGGCCGGCTGGTGGTGCTGCGGGGTGGCCCGGCGGACAACTCCATCGGCCTGGACCGGACCAACGGCATGCTTTCCGCGGTGAAGCAGAGCAAGATCGAGGTCGTGATGGCGCCCAACTTCGGCGGGTGGAGCTCGGACGGCGGGTTCAAGCTCATGGAGGACTTGCTCGCGAAGTACAATCAGATCGACGCGGTCTTCGCGGAAAATGACTCCATGGGATTGGGCGCGCAGAAAGCAATCGCGGATGCCGGCCGGACGAAGCAGATCTTCATCTGCGGCGTGGACGGCGAGAAGGCGGCCCTGGAGCAGATCATGAACAAGACGAACTACGCCTGCACGGGGCTGAACAGCTCCGACCAGATCGGCCGCGCGGGGTTCACGCGGCTCATGTCGCTCCTGGCCGGCGCTCAGTCTGAAAAGGACACGGTCATGCCCTCGCCGGTGATCACGATCGACAACGTGGCCCGGTTCTACATCCCCGAGAGCGTGTTCTAGGGTTCTTCCCCGGCCTCTCTGACTGGAGGGGCCGGCTTGTTTTCTGGAGACAATGACAATGAAGATGCTCATCGACGGACAGTGGGTGTCCTCCAGCAACAACAGCGTGCTGGGCGTGCGCAATCCGGGCACGGGAGAACAGATCGACACCGTTCCCACGGCAACCGCGGCGGATGTGGAGCGCGCGCTCCATGCTGCAGTCCAGGGCAGCCAACGCATGCGCGCCATGCCGGCGCACAGGCGCTCTGCGATCCTGACGGCCGCTGCGGGCGCCATTCAGGCCCGCACGGAAGAGCTCGGGATGCTCCTGGCCCGTGAAAACGGCAAGCCGATCCGCCAGACGAGGGCCGAGGTGGAGGTGACGGCCCGGATCTTTCGGGGTTTCGCCGAGGAAGCGCGCAGGATGTTTGGCCGCACCATCCCCCTGGACGCTGTGCCGGGCAACGAAAGGCATTTCGCGGTGACTGTGCGCCAGCCCCTCGGCGTGGTGGCGGCAATCGTTCCGTTCAACTATCCCGTGGAGCTCTACGCGCACAAGGCGGGACCGGCTCTTGCTGCCGGCAACGCCGTGATCGCCAAACCCCCCAGCGCGTGCCCGCTGACGCTGCTGCGGATCGCGACCATCCTGGAGGAAGCGGGGCTCCCGCGCGCCGGGCACCAGATGGTGACCGGGCCGGGAGAGCTGGTGGGTGAGATCCTGGCGCGCAGCCCCGTCGTGAGAATGATCTCCCTGACAGGGAGCACGGATGTAGGAAAGCGGCTCGCGCAGCTGGGGGCGGAGACACTGAAAAAGATCCACCTGGAGCTGGGCGGCAATGACGCTACCATTGTCTGCGCGGACGCGGACCTGGAAAAGGCCGCGCAGGCGATCGTCCTGGGCCGGCTTGCGCGGGGTAATGGCCAGATCTGCTGCGCCGTGAAGAGGGTCTTCGTGGATCGACGAGTCTACGGGGACTTCTGCGCCCGCCTTTCGACACGGGCGAAAGCGCTGAACGTGGGGGACCAGCTCTGCGAAGAGACGGACGTAGGTCCCCTGATCAGCGAAGAGGCTGCGCGGAAGGTGGAGGCAGCGGTCAAGGACGCCGTGAAGGCAGGCGCGCGCCTGCTCTGCGGTGGAGAACGTCGTGGATCGTTTCTCACCCCGACCGTTCTTGCGGATGTGCCCCTGTCTGTACCACTTTTCAAGGAAGAAACCTTCGGTCCGGTCGCTCCGGTAGTTCCGTTCGACACGGTGGACCAGGCGGTCGCCATGGCCAACGACAGCTCGTACGGGCTGCAGGCGGCGGTGTTCACGAATGACATCTCCCAGGCCCTGAGCATTGCCCGGCAGCTCGAGGTGGGCGGGGTCATCGTGAACTGGTCGTCAGCCCTGCGCTCGGAAAACCTTCCGTTCGGCGGCACCAAGATGAGCGGCTACGGCCGCGAAGGACTCCATGATACGCTGGAGGAGATGACGGAACAGAAGGTCATCCTTTTTCACGACGCCTTCCCGGCAGCCCCGGAGGAGACGCCGGCCACATGAGCACGGACGGCTTCCTGGTGATGGAAGGGATTCACAAGAGATTCGGGGGAACAATCGCCCTGAAAAACGTGAGCTTGTCCGCGGCTCTCGGAGAAGTGCACGCCCTTGTCGGGGAGAACGGGGCCGGCAAGTCGACCCTCATGAACGTCCTGTCGGGCGCCGTCCTTCCGGACTCCGGGAAGATCTCCATCGGCGGCGCGCCGGTGACCATGAGCACTCCACATCAGGCCAACAGGCTGGGCATCCGCGCGGTCCATCAGGAGTTCAGCCTGGTGCCGCACCTGTCGATAGCGGAAAACATACTGATGGGAAAAATGCCGAACCGGCGCGGCCTCTGGGTGGACTGGCGCGCGGCGCATATCGGGGCCCGCAGAATCCTCGGAGACCTGGGATTCATGCAGCTCGACGACCGCGTTCGGGTTTCCCGGCTCAGCGTGTCGCAGCAGCAGATCGTGGAGATCGCCAAAGCGCTGGCGGAAAAGCCGAGGATCCTGATCCTTGACGAGCCGTCAGCTGTGCTCTCCAAGGACGAATTGGCCCTTCTCTTCTCCGTGATCCGGCGCCTGAAGGCCGACGACACGCTGGTCCTGTATATTTCGCATCGTCTCGAAGAGGTCTTCGAGATCGCGGACCGTATTACAGTGCTCCGCGACGGCGAGCGCGTGGACACGGTCTGCCGCAGCTCCGTGAACCAGAATGATCTGATCCGGATGATGGTCGGACGGTCCGTGGAGGAGATCTATCCCCGACGCTCGACGCAACCCGGCTCCCAGCTCCTTTCCGTGGAAGGTCTGGGCCGTGACAGGGAGTTTCACGACGTCAGCTTCTCACTGCGCCGCGGAGAAGTGGTGGGAATGTTCGGCCTCGTGGGCAGCGGAAGGACCGCCGTGGCCAGGAGCATTTTCGGCGCCGAGCCGGCCACTTCGGGGCGGGTATGCATTGACGGGAAGCCGGTGCGCCTGCGCTCTCCCGGCGACGCCGTGAGCGCCGGGATTTCCCTGGTGACGGAGGACCGAAAGCGCGACGGGCTCGTGATGAGCTGCTCAATCCGCGACAACGTGAGCATGGCCTCCCTTTCCCGCATGGGCCGCCTGGTCTTCCTTGATCGGGCGCGGCAGGCGCGGCTGGTTCAGGAAAAAGTACAGGAGCTTGCGGTGCGCCCCCAGGCCATCGGCAGGCTGGTGCGGACCCTGAGCGGCGGGAACCAGCAGAAGGTCGTGCTGGCAAAGTGGCTGCTGTCCCAACCCAAGGTCCTCCTGCTGGACGAGCCGACGCGCGGGGTCGACATCGGAGCAAAAGTGGAAATCTACCATCTCATCAACAACCTGGCCTCCGAGGGGGTGGGCGTGCTGTTTATCTCCTCGGAAATGCCCGAGGTGCTGGGCATGAGCGACCGGATTCTCGTCATGAGGGAGGGACGGCTCGTGGGAAACCTGACGAGGGCAGAAGCAACTGAGGAGCTCCTGCTCCAGCACGCGGCGGGCGTCAACCGCGAAGGACAGACATGAAGACAGCGGCACCATTCATCGACAGGATGCGGGAAACGGCGAGGGTTCGATGGTCGGACTTCGCTTTTGTGGGGATCTTCGTCGTGCTGATCCTGATCAGCTCCCTGGTCTCAGAGACCTTTTTCACCTCACGGAACTTGATCAACATCTCGCGGCAGATCGTGACGAACGGTCTCATCAGCATCGGCATGCTCGTCGTGATCCTCACGGGGGGAGTCGACCTTTCCGTGGGATCCACGGTGGCCTTGTGCGGGATCATGGCCACCGGGCTGCAGAAGCAGATGCCCGTGCCGGCCGCCATCCTGGTGGCCCTCGCAGTCGGGATAACGGTCGGAACGGCAAACGGGTTCTTCATCGCCAGGTTCAAGCTGCAGCCTTTCATCGTGACCCTGGCCACCATGGGTGTTGTCCGGGGCGTGACCTACGTGTTTTCGGAAACACCGCAGACGCCGGTCAATCCGGCATTCCGCGCCCTGCTGGGCGGCGGGTTCGTCGGCATGGTCCCGACCGCGTCCATCATCATGGTGGTCTGCTTCGCCATCATCTGGGTGTTTCTCAACCGAACCATCCCAGGGAGAGCTGTGGTGGCAATCGGGGGCAACGAGGAAGCCGTGCGACTTGCGGGGATCAACGTCAAGGGCCACCTGCTCCTTGCCTACATCCTCTGCGGATTCTTCGCCGCAACCGCGGGAGTCCTCCTTGCTTCACGGCTGGGAATCGCGCAGCCGAGCTTCGGCGCGGGGTTCGAGCTGGACGCCATCGCCGCGGTTGTCATTGGCGGAGGCATCCTGGGCGGCGGCGGAGGCGGCGCAATCGGGACGTTCTGGGGCGTGCTCATCCTGGGAGTCATCGACAATCTTCTCAACCAGTACAACGTCCAGTCCTACTACCAGCAGATCATCAAGGGCCTTATCATCCTCGCCGCCGTCCTCTCCCGGCGCAAGAAGTGAGCCGGGAAACCGGGGCGCTTGTCTAGAACCCCCTGAGGAAAGTGCTCGTGCGGCGCGGCAGCCCGGGGGCCGGCACTCGCTTGAGCACGAGGTAGTCCAGGCCGTGAGCATTGCAGAACTCCCGTTTCTCAGGCTTGTCGCCGTCCTCGTTCACCGCGTACACCTGCGCGCCAATGCTCCTGATTTCAGGCTCTGCATCCATCCAACCCGTTCCCGAGGAGACCAGGGCCTCGCGCACATGTCGGACGCTTCCCACGAGGTAGCGGCGATGGTCCTGGGAAAACCGGGGATGGCCTTCGCCCTTCAAGAGCCTGATGTTTGCGTCGTGGCCTACTACGACGTACAGTTCGCCAAAGCCGGCCACTTCCTCGAAAAACCTGACGTGGCCCGAATGCAGCCAGTCGAAGCATCCGGTGACCACGATCCTGCGCTTCGAAGGATCCCGGGCCGGCGGAGCGGCATCGGGGAAACCGCCCAGCTCGCTGCACGTGAAGGCCCGGCAATCCGCACGGCACGCGGTCGCAGCGGAGCGGGCGGCCATGGCCTCCTCCACGGGTCCTCCCTGGTCAAAGCAGATGGCGTGGATTGCGGGAGGCTGCTCTCCCCTTCTCCACCAGGGCTCCGCGCCATGGTCGATCACGACGACTTCCCGAACAAACCGCAGGGAGCCCACAAGGTAGCGCCGCTCAGCAAGGCTGAACTTCGGAGGCGCGCCCGTGGCGGCGCGCACCGCCGCATCTGACCACAGCAGCACAGTCACCTCGCCCAGGCGCGATGATTCGTGAAGAAGGCGGACGTGCCTGGCCCCCAGGTCGTCGAAACCCCCGGTGACAAGGACCCTCCCCATGTCAGCCGCCTGCAGCACCGATGCGCACCTGCACCTGGAAGGAACCGGGCACCGGGGCCTCGGTCAGGATGTACAGGTACCCGCCTCCACACCCTGAGTACATGGCGCCGTGGCTGCGTTGCTGGTAATAGCCAAGGAGCGCCATCAGGTCGACGCCGGATGCCGGCGGCCGCACCACATGCGGAAAAAGCGCTTCCCAGCAGCGCATGCATTCGTTCATCGACTCGCCGAGCCCGGCGGCATCCATTGCCAGGATGGCATCCCAGCACGCACGTCCAGACTTCCCCAGCCTGGCGATCCACGCGGGATCGAGGTTCTGCACTGCCAGGGGCTCGTAGCCGGCAGGTCGCTGGGCAACCGGCAGCACCTTGAGGGTCCTTTCCAGCCAGCAGGCAACAGCCGGCTCGGTGCAAGTCTGGATTGCGGCGGGGAAGACGCCCCTTTCGATGGATGCATCGTAGTCCAGCCTGCAGACCCCCGGGTAGAGCAGGCCAACCATGTCCTGCGACCCCGAGGGCTCGGCCTTGCCCGTGTTCTCGGCGTCGTACAACTCGCGCACCAGCTCCTGCGGATCGCCCAGCGGCATCCGGCCGCGCCAGTGACGCAGCGCCACGCTTCGGGTGGAGGTGGCCATTCCGCAGCGGTCCATCCAGCGGAAGGTGGGCTCCACGGCCACTGTCACCATGGATCCGGGAGGCTCGGGGTTCAGGCGCGAGACAAAGGGCTGGTCGATCCATCCGCCGGCGAACGCCATGCGGTACGGCATGGCTCCGATGATATCCCCGAGTTCCTTCGGCATGTGCTCAGCTCACCGTGTGCTTGCCAGCCTTGCGGTCGCTGTACTGCTGCTCGATCCAGCGGTACGTCTTTGCAAGCCCATCCCGAAGCGGCGTGTCGGGCTCCCATCCGAGAATCTTGCGGATCATGGTGTTGTCGCTGTTGCGGCCCGCCACGCCGCGGGGCGCCGTGGGGTCATAGCGGCGGGCAAGCTTCACGCCTCCTATGGACTCCACCATGCTCACCAGATCGTTGACAGAGACCAGCTCGGATGACCCGAGGTTGATGGGCGTTGCGCGAAGCGCGTCGCAGTGCATGATCATGTCGATGCCCTTGGTGCAGTCATCTATGTACATGAAGCTGCGCGTCTGGGTTCCGTCGCCCCAGATCACTATCTCCTTCGAGTTGCGGTCCTTCGCCTCGATGACCTTGCGGCAAATAGCCGCAGGCGCTTTCTCTCTGCCGCCGTCCCAGGTGCCGAAAGGCCCGTAGACGTTGTGGAAACGGGCGGTGAAAGTCGCGAACCCCCTCTCCGCGCTGTATTCCTGGCAGAATATCTCCGACATGAGCTTTTCCCAGCCGTACCCGCGCTCGGCGTTGGCGGGATACGCGTCGGACTCCTTCAGCGCGCGGACCTTCGGGTCCTGCTGCAGGTCGATGTTGTACGCGCACGCCGAAGAGGAGAAGAAGTAGCGCTGGGCCCCTGCTTTCCAAGCTGACTCGATGAGGTGCGTGTTGATGAGGATGCTGCGCAGGCACTCCACGCGGTGGCGCTCGATGAAGCCCATGCCGCCCATGTCCGCGGCCAAGTTATAGACCTCGGCCGCACCCTCGGCAGCCTTGCGGCAGTTCTCCTCCTCGCTCAGATCAAGGCAGAGGCTTTCCACGCCGGGAGTCCGCTGGTACCACTGGGCAAGGGGCTTTTTGTCGACTGCCCGGATATTCGTGAATCCCCGGTCCCGGAAATAGCGCACCAGGGCGCCGGCAATGAAGCCTCCCGCGCCGGCCACCACGATGCGGTCGTTCTTTTCCATCTCTGTTCCTCCACAGTCATCCTATCCCCGTCACGTCTTGCCGGGGTGTCCGAAATGCGTATACTTTATCACGTTTTGCGAAGGGAGAAACCATGCGGGGACGCCGCCGGCGGCGCGTCGGGCTGTTCATGGGCCTCATCGACCACTTCGAGCACGGGATTGCGCGGGGCGTGGTGCGGTTCGCACGGGGCAGGCCGGAATGGGACCTGTACGGCTATGGCTGGATGTTCCAGTCCCTCGGCTCTCTGGAACGCTGGGACGGCGACGGCCTTGTCGCGCGCATCGAATCCCGCAAGGACGCGGACCGGGTAGCAATCCGCGGCATCCCCGTGGTGGACGTGGCGGGCGCATGGGGAAGGCCCGGGTTCCGGCAGGTCTGCAATGATGACGCCGCCACGGGCGCCCTCGCCGCACGCCACCTGAAGTCACTCGGCATCGGCGCCTTTGCCTTCTGCGGCGTCACGCGAGTGGGCTGGTCACAGGCCCGGCGGGAAGCATTCAGGGCGGCGGTGGCCCCGTCCCGCGTATCCGTGTTCGAGCAGCCCCTGGCGTGGTGGGAGGGCCTTCGCGAGTCCCGGCGTTTCGATGAATGGTTGATGGGACTTCGCAAGCCGGTTGCCCTTTTCGCATGCAACGACACGACGGGGCTGAAGGCGGGAGCCTCCTGCAGGCGCCTCGGCCTGGAGGTGCCCGCGGATGTCGCGATCCTGGGAGTGGATAACGAGGACATTCTCTGCGAGCTGTCCGTGCCAACCCTTTCCAGCATATCGCTGGACCTGGAGCGCATCGGCTGGGAGGCTGCGGAGGCCCTTGCCGCGTATATGGACGGCCGGCCGGAGAGCCAGGGACCCATCCTGATTCCGCCCCGGGAGGTGGTAGAGCGCGCATCCACCTTGAAGGTGGCCACCGGCGACAGCCTGGTGGATGAGGCGTTGCGCCAGATACACAGCGCAGCGCCCGGACCGGTCACCGTCGGAGCTGTCGTCCAGTCCGTCCCGGGCTCCCGGCGGAGCCTCGAGAAGAGATTCAGAAAAGCGCTGGGCAGGAGCATCCACCAGGAGATCATCCGGCACAGAATCGACGCCGCCCGCAGGCTCCTGCGGGACACAACCCTCACAGTTGCGGCAATTGCCTGGGAGACGGGATTTGCAAACGCTCAGCGCTTCTACGCCGCGTTCCGCAGTGTCCAGGGAGTCACGCCGGGAGCGTACCGCAGGTCCTACCGGGGCTGACCCCCGGCCCCCGGGCGCGTTCCTACGGTCCCTCCGCCACCGGGAAGAGGAGCTTCTGGTTCTCCGGTTGAAACATGTTGATGCGGGAGATGTCGATGGAGCCTGTGTTGATGAAACGCGGGAGCTTCTTGCCGTGGATGAGATCCCGGGCCGCCTTGATCCCCAGATAGCCCATGTTGAACGGCTTCTGCACAACGGTGTCCCTGATGACCCCCCGCTCCACGTACTTGAGGACCGGGAATGAGTTGTCGAACCCGATGAGGGCGATGGTCCCCTGCTTTCCTGATTCGCTCAAGGCCCGTGCGGCTCCCAGGGCAGTCGGATCGTTCAGGGCGACCATCCCTCGAAGACTGGGCGTGGTGGAGATCAGCAGCGCGGCCTGCGAATACGCCAGGTCGGCATCGGCGTTGCTGTACAGCGTGTCAAGGAGCTTCACCTTCCCGGCAAGTGAGTCCCGCGCGCCCGTTTCCCGGTCGATGGCCGTTGAGCTGCCCTTGACGTAGCTCATGACAGCCACCGTATCGCCCGCACGCACATAGCGCATGAGGGCCGATGCGCATTTCTGGCCGCCCTCATAGCTGTCCGTTCCGATCCGCACGTCAGCGTCATCCGAATTGACGAAGGAGTCGATGCAGACCAGCGGGATTCCCCTGCGCTTGATTTCCCTGGCCAGGGGGACAAGCAGGTTGTAGTCCGCCGCAGCCAGGACAATCGCATCCGGCTTCTCCACTATTGCCCTCCGCACGATATCGATCTGGTCCTGGATGTCGATTTCCAGTGCGGGCCCGCGGATGGAGACATCCATGCCGAGGTCCTTGCCCGCGGACACCACCCCGTCGCGAACGTTTCCCCAGAACGGGGTTTTCTGGTAATCCACCGTTTTGAAGATAACGGTCACCTTGCGGGGAGTCTCAGGTCCGGGGCTGAGGAGCATGTTCCCGCGGTACATGAGCGTCAGGACGACAGCGGCAAGGACTGCAGCCACAAGGAGGAAAAGCACAGATCGGTTTCTCACGTCACGTCCCCCCCGATCACGGGAATCCTGATGGTGGCCACCGTGCCGGCGCCAGGCGCGCTTTCGAAGCTCACCCCGTACTCAAGGCCGAAGAACACGTGGATGCGCTCCTGGACATTGCGCACCCCAACGCCGTTGGCCTGGTTGGGCTCGATCAGCCCGTCTCGAAGCGCTTCAAGCTGCTGCGGGCCCATTCCCACGCCGTTGTCGCTGATGCGGATCACGATCGAGCCCTTATCCAGCTGGCCGGCGATCAGTATGAGCCCCGGCCCTTTCATGTTCTTGATTCCGTGGTAGATCGCGTTTTCCACGAGAGGCTGGATGAGGAGCTTGAGGATCTGGTGGCCTGCGAGCTCCGGCGCAAAGGTGATCTCGTAGGAGAGCTTGTCCTTGTAGCGCTGCTTCTGGATCTCCAGGTAGGTCCGCACGTACTCCATCTCCGTCCTGACGCTGATCGTCTCGCTTCCCCGGCTGATTCCGATCCGAAAGAACTTTGCCAGAGCGGAGGTCATGTCGATGGCCCGATCGTTCTCTCCCAGCTCGATCATCCAGATAATGGAGTCCAGGGTGTTGTAGAGGAAATGCGGATTGATCTGCGCCTGGAGGGAGCGCAGCTCGAGCTTGCGCTTCAGCTCCTGCTCCCGCCGGTTCTGCTCGATAAGGTCACGGACCTTCTTCACCGCAATGTCGCAGTCCCGCGCAAGCTGGTATATCTCGTTGCGGGCATTGACGGTGATGTCGATGTCGAAGTTTCCGCTTTCCACTGCCTGCATCGAATGCCGGAGCGACTCGATGGGCTTGGAGATGTTGGATGATATGACGAATGCCACCCCGATTGCGCTCACGAAGACCAGAAGAGAGAGCATGATGAAGTAGTATTCCGCCGCGCGGCTGGCGCCGAACAGCTCGTCCAGATAGGAGACGGCAACGACCTCCCACCCGGTCTCCCGGGAGCTCACCGCCGTGTAGAGAATGGCCCTGCCGTCCACCACGGTGCTCAGGTTGCCGCCGTTGAGGGAGAGGATCTCTGGGATCCGCTCCGACTTCAGGTTCCCATAGATGAGCTGCTGCCGGGGATGATAGACGATCTCGCCGGTGCGGCTCAGGATGAACACGTATCCGGATTTGCCCAGCTGAATGTTTCTGCACAGGCGCGCGATGATCTCGTAATTCAGGTCCACCTGGATGAGGCCCATGTTTTTCCCGGTCCGCCCGGCCTGTACGGTACGCACGAGGGAGATGACCCAGGGATAGCGCGATTCAACCAGGTTCTCCACATGCGCGGAGGACACCGAGGGCCTGTCAGGCACCACCCCGGCCTCCAGCTCGGAGAACCTTTGCCTGAGGTCCACGGTAGGGTTGAACCCGCCGCCCACGGTTGCGGCGATGGCCCTCCCGTCGCGGGTGACGACAAAAACAGAGTCGATGTCCCGCCGAACGGTCCGGATTGCCTCGAAGGATTTCCCGATCCCGGCGCGCAGGCGGGGAGAGCCAGCGCCCGGATTTCCGATGAACTCCCGCACGTCCTCGTTGTTGACCGCCATGAGGGCGATGTCGTCCATGTAGCTGATGTAGTTTTCGATGACCCTGTTCAGCTGATTGACCAGCTGCATCGTGGTTTCCTCTGCGTTCTGGATCAGGATCTTGTGCAGATAGTAGTAGGAAAGAGATCCGAGGAGGAGCAGGGCAAAAACGATCAGGGCGGCGAAGGCCCGGATAAGGGTGTCCTGGATGCGCCGTATCTTCATGAGCGCGAGGTCTTCCTCCGCAGCTCGCCCCGAAACTCCGTTGGCGTGACGCCGATATGCCTCTTGAACGTGGAGCTGAAGTAGCGCGCATCGGGGTAGCCGGTGGCCTCGGCGATCTCGTACGTCATGAGGTCCGACGTAGCCAGAAGCTCCTTGGCGCGTTCCATGCGGTAGTCGATGAGATAGTCCACAACGCTGCGGTCAAGGTAGCGCTTCACGAGCTTGGACAGGTAGCTGGCGCTGATGGAGAGGCTGGCGGCAACCTTCTGGACTGACAGGTTGCGCTCCCCGTAGTGGCGCGCCACGTATTCCTTGAAGTCGCGGACCTTCCACTCCGGAAGGGGCAGGTTGCGGCTCTCCAGGATAGACCCGGCGTATACGGCGAGCCTCAGGAGGTGCGCCCGCACCTCCTCCGCGGTCCGCAGGCGCTGGACGGCAGCCTCATAGTCCACGCCCAGGTCATGGGAAATGGTGGCCGCCGAAACTCCAAGCTCGCGCATCGAATCCAGGACAGCCTCGAACAACGCTCCTGTCTCGTGACGGACTCTCCGGGGGGAAAACCTGGTCTCTCCCAGGAGCGCGAGAAACGCCTTTGCCCTGGCCTCCGTCTCTTCCGCCTCTCCCGATACCGTGGCCCTGCACAGCCGCTCCCTGCAGGACTTCAGCTCCGCGATGACGGCGGGGTCGTCTTCGCCGGCCTGCGTGTAGAGGAAAGCCTTTCCCGGCCCGCTCACCAGCCTGTAGCACAGAGCGGCAGCCGCCTCGTCGTACGTCCGGGAAGCCTCCACCCAACTCTCGCGCGGCCTGCCGATTCCCACGATGGGGGAAAGACCGGCCGCAGCCGCGATCTTCCCGCCCAGCGCGGCCGCAAGCCTCTCGCAGGAGGGCAAGTCCTGCTCGAAAACCAGCAGGGCCTCGCGTCCCTCCCCGGGGGAGAAAGAAAGAACGCGATGAACCGATTCAGCGGCAACTGCCACGATCTCCGCCAGGCACGCGTCAGCGCCGCGCTCTCCGCATGCCGTGGTGTCCGCTTCAGCAATCACGGCAGCGCAGGCAAGGCCTGTCGGCGAGAACCCGAAAAGGTCCTGGAAAGCCGGGTTGGTGAGGTTGACCGGAGCTCCCGAGACCAGGTCCAGCAGGCCCCGCGTCTTCAGGAGGCTGGAGGCGATGGTGGCCCGCTCTTTGAGAGCGCTTGCCTCCTGCCGGGAGATCCGATCCGCGTCCAGCCTTGATTTGACTCTGCCCAGCAGGCCGGTGAGATCCCGGGAGGTGACCGGCTTGAGCACATACTCGAACACGTTGCTCTTGATGGCCTTCTGGGCATATTCGAACTCGTCGTAGCCTGAAAGGATCACGATGACGATGTCTGGATGATGCACCGCGGCATACGCCGCGACGGCAAGCCCATCGGTGCGGGGCATGGAGATGTCCGTCATGACAACATCGGGGTGAAGGGTCTCGATGGCCTCGATTGCCTGCTCACCGTTTTCACACGGCTCAAGGAACTCGAACTCCAGGGACTTCCAGTCTATCTTGCGGCGAAAACCGCGCCGGACGATCTCCTCATCGTCAACCATCAGGAACTTGTACATCGTGAGCCGCGCCTCAAGCGCCCCCTCCTGCCGCACCCATGATAGACCCATCGGGACCGGCTTGCCTATCCCGGCAATGAGACCGCCTCCGGGCGGTCTCATTGCCGGACCGCCCGTGCGTGTCTGCACGGGCGGCCTCCTTGGGACTGAGAAAGATCAGTACAGGACGTTCTTTGCTGCCGGTGTGTCGATGTTGTCCTTGGTCACGATGATGAAGCCTGTGTCCACCTTGGCTGGAACCTTCTTCTTCCCGATGGCCACGTCGTATGCAGTCTTGACGCCGACGTAGCCCATGTTGTAGGAGCTTTGCACTGCGATTGCCTGAAGCGTGCCGTCCTTGATGAAGTTCTGCAAATCCTTGCTGCCGTCAAAGCCGATCGCCACGATCTTCCCGGCGAGCCCTGCCTGAGCGATGGCGCGGCCCATGCCAATCGCCGTCGGCTCATTGGCGCCGAAGATCCCGACGAGGTCCTGGTTTGCGGCGAGCACGTTCGTTGTCTGGTTCAGCGCGGTGGGCGTGTCGGCATTGGAGTACTGGGTGGTCACTACCGTGAGATGCGAGTTCTTGGCGATGTAATCCTTGAAGCCGCCCACGCGGCCGATCTCCGAACCGACGCCTGCGACGTACGACATGACGGCGATCTTCCCACTGTCGCTGCCGGTCGCTGCCTTTACCCCGTCGATCAGCGCCTTGGCGCAGGCCCTTCCCGCCGCATCATTGTCGGTAGCGAGGAAGGACACATAATTCGACGGGTCGCCGGTGAGGAGAGAGTCGATGATGATCACGGGGATGCCAGCCTCTTTCGCCTTCTTCACGGCGGGAACCAGGGCGGTAACGTCCGAGGGGGCGAGGACGATCGCTTTTACGCCGCGGTCGATCGCGCTTTCAACGATGTTGATCTCCTCGGTGATGTTGCTCTCGGATTGCGCTCCCAGGAATGTGACGGACAGCTTCGGTGCCTTTGCCCTGAGCTCCTTCTGGGCATCGAAGCATCCAGTCTGGACATTCTGCCAGAAGCTGGAGCTGCCGGTCTTCACGATGACCGCGATTTCCTGAGCGGACGCGAATCCGGCGATGAAGGCAAGGGCTACGAGAATGAGAAGCAGCTTCTTCATGCTGACCTCCTTGGAATATCTTCGCGGTCCATACGGACCACGATTTTTTTCTTCTAAATCAGGGCGCCCCTCATCGATTGCGCAGCTGATCGAACGCCACGGATCCTATGACCACCAGGCCGACGATGATCTGCTGCATGAAATAGTTGGCCCCCTGCATCGTGAGGCCTACAGTGAGTATGCCGATGATGAAGGACCCGATCACCGTTCCCCCCACCGTGCCCACGCCCCCCATGAGGCTCGTGCCGCCAATGACGGCAGCGGCAATTGCGTTCAGCTCGTAGCCGATTGCGCTGTTGGGCTGGGAGCTGACCATGCGGGAGGCGAGGATCACTCCGACAAGCCCGGCGAGCAAACCGCTGAAGATGTAGGCGACGATCTTGACCCGGCGCACCTTGATTCCCGAAAGCCGCGCCGCCTCTTCATTGGATCCCACGGCATAGGTGTACCTTCCGGTCCGAGTTTTCTTGAGGATAAAGTGAAAGATGAAGGCTACCGCGATCATGATGATCACAGGGTAGGATATGCCGGGGAATCGGGAGCCGAGCCTGAAAAGGGTGTCATTCCCCAGCGCGCCGAAGGATTCAGGCGCCGGCTTTGAGTTGGCGTTCGTGATGGTAAGAGCGACCCCCCGGGTGACCATCATCATGCCCAGTGTCGCGATGAACGGCGGAAGTTTCAGTCTGGTGATCAACAGACCGTTGGTCAGACCGCAGACGATTCCCGTGCCCAGGCCGACGAACATGCTGGCCCATATGGGGACCCCGGCAATCGCCGCCATCACCGCCACCGTGCCGGTGAGGGCGATGACCGACCCGATGGAAAGATCGATGCCGGCCGTGATGATGGTGAATGTCACCCCGATGCCCATAAGAGTCGTCGTGCTTGTCTGCAAGGCGAGGCTCAGGACGTTGCGCATGGTGAAGAAATTCTTCGCGGTGATCGAAAAAACTGCAAACAGAACGACAACAGCGCCGAAGGTGAGAAACCTGTCCAGCGCCATCCGTGACCGACGCTGCGCTACCGCGTTTTCGGGGCCTTGCTCGGGTGTGCGTTGCGTCCGTGTGTCGCTCATGCCTGTGTTCTCGCTTTCTCTCCGAGGCCTGCCGCGTAGTTCAGGATCTCCTCCTGCGTCGTGTTCCGTGTCACAAGAGTAGCCTCCAGGCTCCCCTCGTGCAGCACGAGCACCCGGTCCGTCATTCCCATGATCTCGGGAAGCTCGGAGGAGATCATGATTACCCCCACGCCCTCCCGTGCCAGGCGCTCGATAAGCTCGTAGATGGCGAACTTGGTGCCCACGTCGATGCCACGCGTGGGCTCATCGAAGATCAGGATCTTTGAGTCACAGAACAGCCACTTCGCCACGACGACCTTCTGCTGATTCCCCCCTGAGAGGTTGTTCACCACCTGGGTGAGGCTTGGCGTGCGGATGGAGAGCTCCTCCACGTACTGCTGGCAGGCCTTCATCTCTTTGGGCCGGGAAATTACGCCCAAACGGCGCGAAACGGCGTTCACGTTTGCCATGGTGACGTTCTCAGCCAGCTGCATCTTCACCGCAAGACCTTCCTGTTTGCGGTTCTCCGAAAGGTAGGCGATCCCGGCCCTGATGGATTCCGACGGTGAGCGCAGGGAAAGCCTCCGGCCGTTCATGAGAATCTCTCCGGAGTCCACAGGGTCTGCGCCAAAGATTGCCCGCGCCAGCTCCGACCTTCCCGCGCCCATCAGGCCCGCAAAACCGAGGATCTCGCCACGGAACAGATCGAAGGAGATGTCGTGGAGCACTCCCGCCCGCGAGATGCCGCGGACCTCCAGGATCTTCTCCGTTGTGGGAACGTTGTGCCGGGCGGGAAATATGTTTTCGAGCTTCCGCCCCACCATGCGGCTCACAATCTCATCCAGGGATATCGTGGTGTAGTCATCAGTGCTGACATAGCGGCCGTCGCGGAAGATCGAGATGCGGTCCACGATGTGCTTGAGCTCTTCGAGGCGATGCGAAATGTAGATTATGGCTACCCCGCGGTCGCGCAGCGTATGGATGACGGCGAACAGCTCGTCAATCTCCGACTCGCTGAGCGCGCTCGTCGGCTCATCCATGATGAGCACCTCGGAGTCGAAGGACAGGGACTTGGCGATCTCCACCATCTGCTGCTTGGAGATGGGAAGCCTGTTGAGCGTAATGGTGGGATCAAGGTGGAGGTTGAGCTTGTCCAGGATGGCAACGGCGTCCCTGTTCATCTTTCTCTCATCCATGGTCCCGAGCCGGGTCAGAGGCTCCCGGCCGATGAAAATATTGGCCGCTACCGAGAGGTGGGGGATGAGGTTCAGCTCCTGGTAGATGATTCCGATGCCGGCATCCCGCGCCTGTGTGGAGTCATGGAACCTGACCTCCCGCCCCTTGTAGCGGATGACGCCCTCATCGGCCTGATAGACCCCTGAAAGAATCTTCATGAGAGTCGACTTGCCGGCGCCGTTTTCCCCTACCAGGGCGTGGACCTCCCCTTTGCGAAGGTTGAAGGAGACCTGGTCCAGCGCTTTGACACCGGGAAAGCTTTTCGAGACTCCCTGGACCTCTAGGATGACTTCTGGCATGAACTGGAACCTGTGCTTCCATGAAGGCATGGCACGCCCGTGAGCGCAATCGAGAATACGGCACATTGTGTTGAATATCCGGCACTGATCAGTTGATGCGGCGGAAAGCCCTGCCAAAGAACCAGAAGCTGGGGCCATAACCTGGGCGTTGAGGCGCCGGGTCACAGTTCGATGTGTTCCCCGAGCGCAGAGGAACGGAAGCCGCGGAAGCTGTCGTCGAAGACGAGCTCGGCGCTCTTTGAAAGGTCCATTTCATCCGTGCAGGCAACCGGTTCGGGATAGAACGGGATGGCCGCGCCGCTGCGGACAAAGAGCGGTACGCGTGAAAGGGGCTGCTCAACGCGGCCCAAAACAACCGGACCCCGGATCCGCTCTCCGGTCCAGAAATCGATCCATTCGCCGGCGGGAAGGTACACGCTTCTCACTCCTGCGGCATTCATGATGGGAGCGACCAGGAACGTCCCACCGCAATAGAACTCATCCTCGATTGTCCACACGACCGGATCCTCTTCGTGATGGAAGACCAGCGAACGAAAGACCGGCAGACCGCTCGAAATCGCCTGCTCGCCCTCCCGCTGGAGGTAGGGAATGAGCGCGTAGCGCAGCTTGAGCCATTCCCGCACCAGCCCCGCCACGGAGGGATATTCCCAGGGCTCGCGGGCGGAAGACCCATGGAATCGGAGGTGGGAGGTGAATACGCCGACCTGGGTCCAGCGGACGAACAGCTCATCCGAAGGACGGTCGTTCATGAAGCTGGGCAGGGAATGGAATCCCGGTACGTCGTGGCTCCAGAACGCAAAGCCCGAGATCCCGATCTGCAGCCCGCCGCGTATCGTGGCGGCGAGCCCGTCCCACGTGCATGCCGCGTCCCCGCCCCACGGAACCGGGTAGCGCTGGCTCCCCGCCCATCCCGACCGGGCCCAGATGATGCCGTCCGGGTAGACCTCCCGCGTCACCTCGAACGCGGCACGGTGATAGAGCAGGCAATAGATGTTGCGAAGCCGCGTGGCGCTCATGCCCTGATACGAGGCCTGCATGTCGATGGTCTCT
Organism: Spirochaetia bacterium; assembly: GCA_049515135.1. Taxonomy (GTDB): domain Bacteria; phylum Spirochaetota; class Spirochaetia; order SZUA-6; family Fen-1364; genus Fen-1364. The sequence goes on along the minus strand of JBEKUJ010000007.1, from coordinate 15,160 downwards.
CCGAAGTCCGTCTTGATCGCCGCAGCCCCCATGCGCAAGAGCTTCCGGAGCAGACCCTTGTACCACTCCACTGCCTGAGGGTTGGTGAAGTCGATGGTGCAGCCTCGGGCATCATCGAATTTCGATTCCAGGGGAGGCATGGTTCCCGGCGCGATGTATCGCTTCTCACGAGCCAGGGAATAGAGGCTCGTTCCTTCCGTCACCAGCGGCAATTGCCAGAGACTGACTCGAAACCCGAGACTTTTCATTTCACGGAAAAACCCCTCGGGGTCCGGAAACCTCTCCGGGCTGAATTCCCACTCGCACCTCCAGTCGGTCCTGAACCACCCGGTGTCGAGATGGATCACATCGCACGGGAAGCCGCCCTTGCGCATTCCCGTCGCCACCTCAAGCGCTTCCCGTGCAGAGAAGTACGTCATGCGCGCCATCCACACGCCGTAGCTCCACAGCGGGGGCTTGGGCGGAACGCCGGTCAGGCGCCGGTAATTTCGTACGATAGACTGTACCGAGCCTCCGCCGATGAAGAACAGGTCCAGCGTAGACGACTCCACGGCGCCCTGGACGGCCCGGGAGGAAATGTCGGCAAATGACAGCCGCGTCCGGTATGAGGTGTGGACGAAAAGACCGTAGCCTGCACTGGAAACGTAGAACGGAACGTTCTTGTACGCCCGCCGTGAGGACACCCCCAGGGCATCAGTGTTTTCCAGCACGATCGTCGAGCCGGCCAGACCGAACCGGGAGAATCGCTCGCCGGTCCCCAGGAATCGCTCTCCCGGGCGGGCGTGCAGGGAGAACAGAGAAAGACGTGTGTTGTCACCGCGCAGAACGCACCCGAGGCCAATGGATTCTCGGTGGGCGGGGAAAAACGTGTCGTGGGCCATCAACGGAACTTCCGCAACGGCTTCCGGACGGACGACCGCATCGAAGACGGGATCCGGATCTGGCAGCTGCCGGCTCCAGGGGTGCGACGGAAGACGGGGTGGAAGCGTCCGCAGCACGACACGGCCGGACGCGTCCTTGATCACGTATTCGCCGGCCTCGACACCCTGCAGGACGACGAGCTGCTCGGTATGAAGGGTGTCATCACGCTCGATCATGGGGCTGGAGTCGAGGTCCTCCTGCAACGCAGCCGTCCCCGGAACACCGAAATCCACGCGCGCCCTCAGCATGCAACCGCCGAAAGACTGCAGGCGAAGCTCCACTACGAGAGGAGCGGCGGCCGGGTCGGCCTCGAACGAAGAAGGCCTTCGGGCGATCAAGGGGAGGGTGAGCACGGCAACATCGCCTTCCACCCGTGCCGAGGTCGCCGGGGCGGCGATATAGACAACGTCCCCCGAAGCGGCGGGATCCTCCAGGTCGAGCATGTCATCACGGAACCTGTTGCTCTGCATCATGGCGTCATCCCTTGATGGCCCCGGCAGTAACCCCGAGGGTCACGCGTCGTTGGAAGATGAAGAAGATGACAAGGGGAACCGACATGGCGATGACGACGGCGGCGCTCAGGATCGGCACGCGGAGGCCGAACTCCCCCCTCATCATTGCGATGCCGAGCGTCAGCGTTCTCGATGTCTGGTTCTGGAGGATGAGCAGGGAGAACGGCAGCTCGTTCCACATGGACTGGAAGCCGATGATGGCGATGGTGGCGATCATCGGCATGGCCATCGGCGTCATCACCTGCACCAGGATCCGCAGCGGGGAAGCGCCGTCCATGCGCGCCGCCTCCACCAGCTCGTACGGCATGTCGGTGAAGTACGTGGTCATAATATAGGTGCCGAACGGCGAAAAGTAGGCCACCCACGAGAGGATGACGCCGACGCCGGTGTTCACCAGGTGAAGGAGGGAAATCAGCTTGAACACTTGGGTGGCCAGCAGGAGCTGGGGGAAGATCGTGAGGAACAGCACGAGGAGGAACAGGGGCAATCGGAGGCGGAATCTCATCTTGCCGAACGCGTAGCCCGCCGCGACGCACACGGCCAGGTACAGCACGAGGCCCAGCGGCACCAGGATGAGGCTGTTGACGGCAAAGCGCAGGAGCCGGGCGCTGATGATGGCGTAGGCGTAGTTGTCCGCAATGGGCAGCCGCGGGGGTAAGAAGGGGTTCGCCACGAACTCGTCCGCGGACTTGAAGCTGGCCGCAATCACGTTGTACAGCGGGAGGATCGAGGCGACGACCAGCACGATCAGGAAGACATGAACGAGCACGCGCCACCCGGCGCCGATGGAAGAGGCTTTTCTCATGCGCTGCTCCGCCGCATCAGGCGGATCTGCACGACGGAAATGACGGCGCAGAAGAGGAACAGGACCATCGACCACGCGCTGGAGTACCCGACGCGGAACTTCGCGAATCCCTGGACGAAGATTCCGTACTCCAGGGTGAAAGTGGCATATCCGGGTCCGCCCTGCGTAAGGGTATAGATGAGGCTGAACATTCGCGCGAACACCTCAATGAAGTTGAACACAATCCAGAACTGGATGGCAAAGCGGATGCTGGGCACGGTCACGCGCCAGAGCGTCTGGAAGAACCCCGCGCCGTCGATGATCGCCGCCTCATAAACTCCCTGGTCGATCCCGTTCATTGCGGCCAGGAAATAGATGAGGCCGAAGCCGAGGTGGACCCAGACGATCTTGATGACGGCAACGGAATTGAGGGCCAGCCACGGGGATGTCAAGAAACGGAGGGTCGGGCCCCCCGCCCACTTCAGCACGAGGTCCAGGGGACCGTCGTCTCGGAGATAGATGGAAAATACCACGCCGATGATGACCAGCCCCAGGAGGTTCGGGATGTACAGGATGGCGCGGTATACCTGCCAGCCTCGCAGCCCTTCGCGCAGGAGCGCGGAGACGAACACGGTGATCGCTACGCTGAGCGGGATGTAGCAGACGAGGATGGCGGTGTTCTGGATGGACGTCCAGAACGCCTGGTCGGCGAGCATGGAGCGGTAGTTGGCCAGGCCTATCCACTTCATGGGCCCGTATCCCTTCCACTCCGTGAAGCTCGCCACCAGGTTCATGACGACCGGGTAGACAATGAACGCGGCGAGAAGCACCAGAAGCGGCGCCAGGAACAGGTAGGGAGCGATGCCGTCTCTTTCGAGCCCTCGATTGCGCATGTCAGATGCTCCGCCGAACGGGATAGAGAGGGCGGGGCGTGCACCCCGCCCTCCAAGAAAGCTCTACTTCGTGATGAGCTTCTGGTACTCGGCGATGTACTGGTCCACGGTGAGCTCGCCCGTCACAAAGAGACGGTCGTTCAGCCGGTTCGTATCGTCCTCGTACCCGTTGTAGAACATCGGGAGGTAGTCGAGCGCCAGGCCGCCCTTGAGGTACTGCTGGATGGTCTTGAGAGCCGGGTAAGCGGCGCCGGAGCCGCCGGCTGCCGAGTTGGGGGACAGAGCGCCGGTCATGCTGGCATAGATCCCCGCTCCCTCTCCGGTGGTGGCAAACTTCACATAGGCCACGGCCAGCTTCTGGTTCTTGGACCACGTCATGACACCGTAGCCGATTCCCGCGCCCTGGGCCACCTGCTGGTCCTTGTACTTGCTGTCCGGGAAGTTGATGGTGGGGAAGTAGCCGATGTTGTCGGCGCCCAGCGCGTCAGAGAACCTCTTCCAGTTGCCGACGTCCGACAGGAGGCCGACGAACATTCCGCCGGTTCCGGCGGCGAACTTGTCGATCCCGTCCATGAAATACGGCCGGGAGAAGCCATCCTTTTCCAGGTAGCCTTTGTCCACCAGTGTCTTGACGAACACCACGCTCTCCTTGAACAGCGGGTCCGTGTACTTCTGAGAGCCGTCCTTGAGACCGGCAACATTCGGCCCATACGCGTTGGCCACGAGACAGCGGAGCAGGAAGTCGATGGTGTAGGTCTGCCCCACGGTGACGGGAACAATGCCCGCCGCCTTCAGCTTTTCGCAAGCCGCCAGGAACTGCGCCGCGGTCTTCGGGGGCTGGTCGGGATTCAGGCCCGCCTTCTTGAAGTAGGCCTTATTATAGTAGATGCCGAAGCCCTGCATGGTCAGGGGCAGGAGCTTGATCGGCGCGCCGACCTTGCCGTCCATGGAAACCATCGCGATGCTCGCGGCCGTGAACTGGCTCCTCACGTCCTGGATGAACGGGGTCAGGTCGACAAGGATGTCGCCGAACCCGTACTCCCGGGCTCCGGGATGGAACATGGCCACATCCGGTCCCTGGTTCGCGGTGGCCGCCGCCTGGATGATCTGGTAGTACTGCGGCTCGAGCGGCTGTGCCACGTGATTGATCGTGACGCCCGGGTTTTTCTGCTGGAACAGTGCATCGATCTGCTTCATGGGCGCCTGCGCGCCGCCCGCATTTACTTCGCTGTACTTGAAGTCCCAGACGGTGAGGGTCTGAGCAACGAGACCCGTCGCGCAGAGGACAACCAGTGCGAGACAAAGAATCGATCGTTTGATCATGAGTGCCTCCTTCGAGCGTATGAGTCCCCGACAGTATCCGGCAGCGTCCGGGGGCGGTAAATGGACCGGATTGCGTGAGAACATGGACTAAATTCCGTGCTATCATAGTCCCGTGTCGCGCCGCCGCACGGTCCGCGGATCCGTCTTTCTCGCTGTCTCTCTGCTCCTGGTGTGTGTGCTCATCGCCTTCTCCCTGGTTGTGTACGACTACGCCTCCGGCGTTGCCCGGGACCGGTTCGCCGAGGCGCTGAACACGCTTTCGCGTTCCGTGATGACGAACCTGGACGCCCAGGTGGCCGAGATGAACCGGCTGAGCCTGACGCTCATCTATTCCCAGGTATTCCAGGGCCTGTTCGCCCGCCATCTGGCCCTTCCCAGAAACCCGGCCACGGCGGAGCAGAGGATCGCGCGGCTGGAGAACACGGAAGCGCTGATCGAGATCAGCGAGACGATTCTCGGCCCCAACCGCTCCGCTCCCCAGGCCAACGTGTTCGATCTCCGTGGCGAGATGATCGGCGCCGGCTACTACAGCCGGCTCATCGAGCGCGACGTAAGGGGCGAACCCTGGTATGCGGCGGTAATGCGGGCGGGCGGAGACCGCGTGATCGTGCCGCCGCACATGGACCCGCTCCTGGAGCAGACGTCGATCATTGTAAAGGACAAGCGCTACGTCTCCCTGGTGAGAACGTTCCAGGATGCCCTTTTATCCACGCGAGGGATCGTCGAGGTCGAACAGTATTGCGATGCCTTGTTCAGCGAGCTGGATCTGCTGAACGGCACTTCCGGCTCGTTCTTTCTTTTCGACGACGCCTGGACCCAGCTCTACCCCTATGACGGCGCCCGCGCCGATCCCACCCCGTTCCGCCGGCTGGCCGGCCAGGCGTCAGCGCGCCCCATCGTGACCGGCGTCCTCCCGGGAAAACGCGAGCCGCAGATCTTTGCCATCGCAACCTCGAGGGACACGGGGTGGACGCTTGTGATCGGCGAGCCCACCGGCGGCCTGGCGGCGAGCGTCCTTCAATACGCGGTGCGGATCGCGCTCCTGGCCCTGATCGCCATCACCTGCTCCCTGGCGGCCTCCTATTTCATCGCCCGCCGCCTGACGGTGCCCCTCAAGGCGCTGCACACCGAGATCGAGGCGCTGGGCCTGGAAAACCTCGACGAGATAGGTGCCGGGACCCACAAGCCCGACCTCGGGGAGATCGACGAGCTGCGCCTGGCTTTCCGGGACATGCGACTGAAGCTCAACGAATCCATCCAAGAGGCCGTGTCACTGCGCGCGCACGAGAAGGAGGCCCAGCTGGTGGCGCTGCAGTCGCAGCTGAATCCTCACTTCATCCACAACATGCTGCAAACCATCGGCATCATGACGGAGGAAGGCTCCTCGACGGCCGTCCAGGAGCTGATCATGAATCTCGCGCGAATGCTCCGCTACGTCTCTTCCACGGAGGCAACGACGGCGACGCTGGGGACGGAGATCGAATACGCGGAAAGCTACCTCGCGGGCATGAGGGCGAGATTCGGCGACAGCCTCGAGTACGTGATCGAAGTCCGTCCCGAAATGAGGCAGATCGTCGTGCCGCGCTTGATTCTCCAGCCGTTCATCGAGAACTGCTTCAAGTATGGAACCACAGCGCGTCCTCCCTGGCGCATCGAGATTCGCGGGAACCACGCCGACGGACGGTGGTCCCTCGAAATCCTCGATAACGGGCCCGGGTTCGCGGCGGAAACCATGGCCCGCATCTCCGAGCGGCTTGCAGCCCGACGACAGGGGGGAGGCGGCCTGTCCCCGATGTCGATCTCGGGAATGGGAATCGTCAATTCCAGCGAAAGACTGAGGCTTGCCTTCGGCGATGAGGCGATGTTCGAGATCACCAACCGTCCTGATGGCGGCGCGCGCATCGCAATGGGGGCCCGGTTCCATGGCTGAGAGGAAGCTCACCTTCGTCGTCGCCGAGGACGAAGAGCGAATGAGAGAATACCTGGCGCGCAAGATCACGGAGCTGGACCCCGCGCTGGAATGCGCCGGCAAGGCGGCGGACGGCGAAGAGGCCGTGGAGCTGGCGGAGCGCCATCTGCCCGACCTGCTGATCACCGACATCAAGATGCCGGTGCTCGGGGGGCTTGAGCTGGTGCAGCGCCTGCGCCGCACGAACCCCGATCTGCGGATCCTCATCGTCTCCGGCTACAGCGAGTTCGAATACGCCAAGCGGGCAATCGAGCTGGGCGTGGACGACTACTTGGTAAAGCCCATCGATGTGCAGGCCCTGCAGGAAACGCTGCGCCGGATCCGCATTCGCCTGGAAGCGCGCGCCGGATCGATCGACGCCGAGTTCGGCCTGGACCGGATCGGATCCAGGGAGGAAGATTTAGCGAACGCTGTCGAACTGTATCTCAAGGAAAACTACCGCCAGCCATACTCTCTCGAGCGCCTTGCCGCCGCGTTCGGCTGCAAGGCCGCCTACCTCCTGCGGCTGTACCGCAGGATCAAGGGATGCACCCCCACGCAAGACCTGATCCGCCTTCGCATCGAGAAGGCCAAGCGTCTGCTCGTGGGACATCCGCACATGGAGATCAAGCAGGTCGCTGCCGCAGCGGGCTACGAGGATGCGCTGTATTTCTCCCGGTTGTTCAAGAAGGAAACGGGAAAGAACCCCTCGGCGTTCAGGGACTCGATGACACGGCCGTAGGCCGCAGCCACGCAGGGTCCCGGGCGGCCGTGGCGATGTTGGCCCGCCGCGTGTCCACGCCGGAGAGAAACCGCCCCGGGCTCAGCGCGCCGACCAGCATGGATTCGAAGTCCGCCTCGATTTCCATCCACTGCGCCATGATGTACTTCACCCCGCCCTGGAACGGCTCGCCCCCGAGCTGCGCAGAGCCCAGGAAGGACTGCTCGTTGGGCAGCAGGGGAACCGGCCGGGTCGGGAACGACAGGCTTGTGCCCTCGGGCTGGCCGGCGGCGTAGCGGTAGAGGTTGTCTTCCCGGGTCAGGAATCGGAAGAACTCGAGCACCGCGGCACGGTCCCGGCTCCTGGCGTTGCCGAACCAGGTGGGGGCGGAGCGCTCGATGCTTACCGTGCGGTTGTCCAGCCAGGGGATGGGGAACATCCCCCAGTTCTGGGCGCCGGAGTCGGGACTGGTCTTCAGCACGCTTCGGGCAAACCCGATCTTGTTCAGCGTCATGGCGGCGGCCCCCGAGATCAGTGCCGTCTTCGACCCTTCGATCGTGTTGGCCATGAAGTCGTTGCCGAAGAACCCTCGGTTGGCCGCGGACAGGATCTGGCCGAGCGCCCGGCGGAACGGCTCGTAGTCGGCGAACTTCAGCCGGTTGGTGTTGAGCCGATCGTAGAGGCCGGGGTCGCTCTGCTCGAACGTGGAGCCCATCTCGAAGAACGTGAGCGACGTGTGCCAGCGGCTGGCTCCAGGCTCGTAAATGGGCACGATGCCGGCCTGCTTGATCCTCTCGCAGACCGCCACGAACTCCTTGTACGTCCGCGGCGCGAAGAGGTCCAGCCGCCGGAAGATCTTGTCATTGTAGGTATAGACCCATCCCAGGGTATCGTCCCAGATGATCAGGCCGTAGACGCGGCCATTGTACGAGACGGCGGGAAGCCATTCCGGCTTCAGGCGTTTCGTCCATTCTTCCGCGGTCAAGTCGATGCACGACTTTTGCGGGTCGATCTCATTGCCGAGGTACCACCGCGTGGATTGCATGAGAAAGATGTCGGCGGCTTCCCCGGAGGCGAGCATCGTCTGCAGCGCACGGAAATACACGTGCGGCGCGTAGATCGTGAAAGAGACCTTGATGCCGGTCTCCTTCTCGAACTGTTTCGCGTTCTCCCCCATGACATCGTAAATCCAGCCGTCTGAAGACATGACCTGGATTTTCCGAGGCAGGCTGGTCCCGGGAGACGGGCCCTTCCAGGCCCCGCAGGCGGCCAGGCAGCAGGAAAGGCCGAAGGCGAGAGCGAGCCAGGCGGGAACCTTTGTCCTGGCGGCCCGCGCACCTTGTGAGGCAAATCCCATAGGGGAACTATAGCATGACAGGGGGCTTCGCAGCACGGAGCCTGGATCCCGAGAGAGACGTGTGCCCTCGGCATCGGAGCACCGAGCGTCGATTCTCCTTCTGGTCTCCGCCGGACTCACGGTGCTGATCGACCCCGGGGCTCCCGCACTCCTGGCGTTCGTGCCTGGCATGCCGCTTTCTTCACTGATCAGCTGATGCGGCGGAAAACCCTGTCAAGGCTGACCAGGCACAAAACTACGATCAGGAGCAGCACGGGAAAGGGGATCCGGAATGACAACGTCAGCCCGAGCGCTGCCAGCGCCAGTCCGAGACCGAGCGCCGCAGCAAGGGAGAGAACATGCTTTGTGTCCACGGGTGCGGAAGCAGGCGCGGGACCGCCACGATCCAGAGAGCCGTCGAAGCTCATCAGGTCCCAGGCGCCCAACGCCAGGACGGCTCCCAGGATCATCAGGAAGGCCGAGCTCCCTGCCAGCAGCCCGGCCGCGGCAATGCAGACCATGCCTGACAGGAAGACGGTCGGCATCCAGCGGGCGGCGCTTCCGCTGAAAATCAGGAAAGACAGACCTGTCAGAATGGCAAGGCCGGTTCCAACCCAAAGCCCAGCTGCAGCGAATGCCAGAGCCACACAGGCAGTGGAAGCGGTCAGGAAAAGCAGGCGCAGGACTTTCCTCAGCATCATGGATCGCGCCTTGCGCTTACTGGCGCTGGCCGCGCGCTGCACGCAGCGCGTCGCGGACCAGGGGCGACAACGGCCTGGCGACCTGCCAGTCGATGACCCGGATGCCGAAATGGGCTATGTGCAGCAGCTGCAGGCGCCGCTCCACCCGGGCAAGGCGCAGACCCAGCCGGCCCGCCTCGTCCTGAGGCGTGCTTCTTTTCATGAAATCGATGGGATCAGGAGAGATGAGCAAACCCTGATTTCCGCGGGCCCGCAGGTGCGGAAAGATCTGCCATTCGTCCGAGGCGAGCGGGCTGAGAATCACGATCAGCGCGTGGCTTGCGAAGGGCCGCAATGACACATTCTCCAGGGAGAAACGGGAACCGCCCTCGCCGGGTCGGGCCTTGGCCAGGCTGCGCAGGATCCTGTTCACCTGGACCTTTCCATACCCCGGATAGACCGTCGTGACCACGTCCCCCACGATGAGGAGGCCCACGCGGTTGCCGCGCCGCAGGAACACCTCGGCCAGGGAGATCGTTGCATCCAGGGAATGCTCGAAAAGGCTGTCGCTGCCGGTTCGGAAATCATTCATCTGGCGCGCATCCAGGACCAGTCCGATGTCGGCTACCTCCTCCTGCTCAATCTCCATGGTGAACAGCTGGCGCGGATGCCTGGCGTTGCGGCGCCAGTCCAGGCGGCGAAGGGGATCGCCGGGATGGTATTCGCGCACGCCCCAGAAGTCTGTGCCGTTTCCGCCGATACGAGCGGGGATGAGGCCGGGCGAATGGAGCGTGCTGTCGGGCCGAATCGGAAACGGGCGGAACTTCTTCACCCGGGGCCGGACCAGGACCTCTGCGGAAGCCGGCAGGTCCATCTCATGCGGGAACAGCCCGAAGGGATCGCTCACTGTCGCGCGCACGGTTTCCCACCGAAATACGCCGCGTTCTGCCTGGAACGTGTAGGAGAGCAGGGTCTCCTTTCCGCGCTCCAGCGAGGCAAAACGCCGCAGGTCCCCTTCCACGATGGTCATGCCGGGCTGGAGCGAGTCCCGGATCAGGAGCACGCTGATTCCCGGTCCTGAATTGCGCACGGTCACGCGCTGGTCTGCTGCGGCGCCGTCCTCTGTGCGCTTCAAGGCAAGCGAACGTTCCGCAGTCAACCTGATCCTTCCCGGGGAAGGGGTGCCCAGGATACCGACTCCCAGGTATGCCAGGAACGGCAGGGCCATCAAGGCAAGGCTTCCGTTCTGAGTGGTCAGGGCCGCCAGCAGGAGAGAGAAGCTTATCAGACCGAGTGAAAGGACTCTCCCGTTCATTTTTCCTCAGGAAGCACGGGCACCTGGACCGAGCGGCTGACCTCTTCAATCACCGTTCTGTCCGAGGTCTTCACGTCCCACAGCGTGGGGTCAAGGACGACGCGGTGAGCGAGGACCGGTTGGACGAAAGGCTTGATGTCGTCCGGTGTGACGTAGCGTCTTCCCTGGATGGCTGCCCACGCCCTGGCCAGCTTCAGGAAAGCCAGGGAGGCGCGCGGGCTTGCGCCCACAACGATCTGCCGGTGTTTCCTGGTCTTTGCCACCAGATCCACAATGTAGCGGCGAACGTCCGGATCCATGTAGACGTCCTCCACCGCGGCGCGCATGGCCAGGAAGGTCTCCGGCGTGATCACCGCCTGCAGCTGGACCTCGTCCTTTCCGCGTTCGGCGCGATACTTGAGGATCTGGTCTTCCTCGTCCGGTTCGGGATACCCCACGGAAAGCCTGACGATGAACCGGTCCAGCTGGGCTTCGGGCAGGGGGAACGTGCCCTCGTATTCGATGGGGTTCTGGGTGGCGATGACGATGAAAGGCATGGGCAACTGCTGCGTTTCCCCCTCCAGGGTCACGTGGCCTTCCTGCATGGCCTCCAGCAGCGCGGACTGGGTCTTGGGAGATGCCCGGTTGACCTCGTCGGCGAGCAGGACGTTTGTGAAAATCGGGCCCTTGCGCAGGACGAACTGATTCTGGCCGCTGTTGAACACATAACCGCCGGTGATGTCCCCGGGCAGGAGATCGGGAGTGAATTGAATGCGCTTGAAGCTCATTCCGAGGGCAGCAGCAAAACTGTTGGCAATCAGGGTCTTGGCCAGGCCGGGATAGTCTTCGATCAGGATGTGGCCACCGGAAGACAGAAAGGCTGCCATCATCAGGCCGAGCACCGGCCGTTTGCCCACTATGGCCTTCTCCACCTCCTGGATGACCAGGGCGCACAGGCCCGCAGTCTCCTCACATGTCAGTGATGCCGGTTGTCGTGTCGTCATTCTTCATCTCCATCGAGGCTTCCATGAATGTCAGCACTTCATCGATCGAACGAAAGTATTCGAAGACCGCGCGCCCGGTCCGTCGGCGGATCCGCCCGCGAAAGGCGCGCCGGGCGGAAAAAAGCGCTCCCCCCGGCTGCTGTGGCGCGGACGCATCCGAGGAGAAAAGGAAGGCGTGGACTGACTCGGGCAGCGGGATCTGTCGCTGCAGGAGGGCTTCACGGACCTGGTATTTGGCGCTTCCGCGCATCTGCGACGAGCACAACGTGGCGATCAGCCACGACAGCTCACGCCGGAACGCATCCTCGTTGCTGGTCTCGCGGGCGTTGGCCAGGATGGACTCGCGCCAGTAGGATGCCCGGTCCCGCACGGTGCCCGGACTAGGGAGCGGACCGGGAGCATTCGCCATCGTTATCTGGAACAGCCGGACCAATCCTGCAAGGCCGGCCAGGATGATCAAACCCCACCAATATGTCTGCTGATCCAGGCTCAGGACGAAAATGCGCAGGAGAAGCCATGCGACAGTTGCAGCAGGCAGGACGATGTTGGCCAGGACGAACTTCTGGAAAACCAGCGCCAGCAGAAGCAGCACGCCGACAACGAGAAAAAGAACGACAGAGCGCAGGGATACTGTCATTTCAGCCTTCCCGTCCGGTCCGACGGCTGTACAGCAGGACGGCGTCCAGACAACGGAGCGCTCCCTTCTCATCGCCGGCCGCCGGCTCCCAATGACCGTAGCGTACAGCCTCGAAGAGCCGGGTCAGCTGGTGCACAGGTCCATGAGGAACTCCCCTGGCTGTCAGAAGATCTTCGAACTCTCCCGCGGTCATGAAGGAGGCTCGCTCGATTTTCTGCTCCTGCTGGAGCACCTGGCCCATGCGCCGGTAGCACTGAAGGATGACCGTCCGCAGGTCTTGGCCGTCCAGCAGGGCCTGCCTGGCTTTCTCCACTTCCAGCTCCAGGGAACCGCCAACGGGCGTACGCTTTGCAAGAATGATCCGAAAGCCAAGGAACAACACGGCGCCGGCAATGGCCGTTCCGACTATCCAGATCAGGACCGACGGCACCGGACCCAGCGGCGCAGTGGCGAGCGGCCGCGGCGCGGGAAGCGGCTGCGCAGAGATGGTGCCGTGAGGCCTCGGCAGCAGGGCCAGGACCAGGACAAGCACAGCGGCCACAAGCAGGATCTTCCAGACAAATGCCCTCATGCGTGCGAGCAAGCGTTTCCATGGAATGCCCCTGGCGGACTGAATAATCAGGAAAAGCATGAACGCGGCCAGGATTATCAAAGCCAGAGTTCCAGCAAACGCATTCACCCGCATTCCTGCCGGGGGAGCGTCAACCCTGGGCGCAACGAGCTGTCCCTGTTCCAGTGACGGAAGAGGCATGCCGGGTTGCAGCTTCAGACGGGGCAATCCGACGCCGATCAGGGCGGACAGGATCAGAGAGATGAGGAGGAAAATGAGCGCGCCTCGAATATGCTGTTTCAATGAAGGCAATACTATCGAGAATCAGCACTCTCTGTGAAGCACACGAACGCGCTTTCGTTCAGCTGAAGCTGCCAGCGTCACATCAGGATCTGTTTCGTCGCGTCAAGACACCTCACCACGTACAGCTCGAGGTAGCGCAGAAGGGTGTCCTTCTTCGTGATTTTGGTGAGGCTCTTGCTTCCTGACAGCTGTTCGGCCAGATTGCGGATCCTCGACTGATCTGGCGGCCTGAGAAAAAAGCTGTGCCGCAGTGGCCGCAGGAAGTCCCGCACAAGGGCGTTGACGTCGTCGACAAGATCTCTCCTCTGCTGGGAATCGAAAAGCGGGTTCCACTTCTCCGCCAGCTCTTCCAAGAGGGCGTCGAGAGACTTCCCGGTGGGGACGAACAGAGCAATGAGCGACTGGACGCTCCGGCGGTAGCGCGAAAGGCTCTCCTTGTCCAAACCTGTCATTGAGACCTCCATGAACAGCTCTCCCATCCGGCGCCTTTTACTTTTTGTATTATACGCCCGAGGCGTTACCATACAAGCAGCGTGCCAATAACGAATCGCATAAGAACAAACACGCAGAATGGAAGCAACGACACCTAATTCTTGCAGCGTATTGCATTACATCATCCCGCCGGTGTAACCCGCCATGGAAGTGGCGATCGAAGGCTGCCCCAGGACCGTTCAATTTCTGCTCCAATGTTCCATCAATGGAACAGCTCATTGGAACAGTTCATTTGGAACACCAAATGAAAATTAAAGATCTGGTGGCTGCGACCGGCCATGCCAAGTCAACAATATGGCGCTCAGCGAGCGGCTGACCGCGTCGCTGGATATGAAAGAAGACGCAATCCTGACCGCAGAGATGACGCGGAACGCAAGACTCGCCAGGACATATGTCTTCGAAAGGACCTGCAGGCGAAGAGTGGCTGCCATGGCTTCCCTTAAGCAAAAGGACTGAGCATGCCGGAAGCAATTGCGAGGTTTATGACCGGGACGGGCAACACGCGAAGGGCTTCTATTCTGGAGCTCGGGAGTGCCCGCGAGGAATTAACCCTTGCGTGAATCCCGTGCTCACGGCCGTTCTGGACCGTCCGACCGCTGTCCTGTACTCCCTGATCGGCCGTTTCGGGCTGGGCGCGTTGTTCGCCGCGGACGCGCGTTGTGACGCATACGGCCGGTGCGTGACCGACTGCCCCGCGAGCTCGATGGTCCCGGCGGGAAAGGGAGAAAGTCGCCGTCCCAGTTGGCTGACCGGGTGCCAGGGGTGCAACCGCTGCATCAACACCTGCCCCGAAGAATCCGTGTAGCTCTGCATCCTTCGGGCGGCAGTTCACCTGGCGATCAACGTCCGGTCATCGTCGGCGCCGTTCTCGTGTTGAATGCCCTGGCCGGGATCGTCGGCCTTCCATCGTTTGTATCCATTCCTGGCTGGATTTTGCTTTTCCTGGGGCTCGCGGTCTACGCATCCAGTTTTTTTCGCGCTCCTGGAGCCTCGCCTCTTTGTCCTGGAAAGCCTGCCGCCGGTTCGGCGGCTCATTTCCAGGTCCTGGACCGCCGGCTTCAGGCGACATACGTGCGCCCGGCCGGACCGCTATCGCTCCACGCTCAGCTCCGGACCTGCAAGCCCGGCTTAGAGCCGCACACGCATTCCATTAAATGAGACACGTATGCAGTCGGGCTCGAGCTTGCGCCTGAGCTCGGCGCGTTGGAGTCGATTGCCTGGTCTGCGAATGCACCTTCGGGCCTCGCGGACTGATGTTCAAGATTGCGATCCGGCAGCGCCGCAGGTGAATTTACCAGGTAGGCCAGGAGCTTTCCATCGGAGTCTTCTATCATAAGTATGAATAGAAAGCCGAAATCCTCCCCCCGGGGTCCGACATCGGACTGGAATGCCCCGAGATGGTTCGTTTCCACGTGAGTGATTTTGAACGGCCCCAATGGAACCGGGAGCGTTGCAAGTAGCCGAGTTCGATTTAACCGAAAAGCAAATAATTCGTAACAAAGGAGTAACAACCATGCTTGATGGTGCAAACAGCGCGGCTGCCTGCCGCGTGAAAACACCAAAGGAGGCTTTTCATGAAAAGACTGCTTTTCATCGCCGCGCTGGTGCTCATCGCGGCAACAGCGTTCGCACAGAATGCGCCCGCTGCCCCGGCGATCGGCCAGCCGGGATCTCTTGTTGAAGTGTACGGAATTATCGACACCGGACTGAGGCTCTCCACCAACGCCGATGCTGCCGGCGATAGCTCCTTCAGTTTCTCTCA
>JBEKUJ010000006.1:0-228385 GCA_049515135.1 Spirochaetia bacterium | reverse complement strand
GGCTGCACTCACCGTTCGCATCGGCGACCTCTTGGAGCCACGATGACACAGGCAGCGAAGACGATCTACTAGACAAACGATAAGTTATTTATGGGACATGAACTTGCGGGACAGGACACTAGATTCCGCGGGACTCCGGAAGACATTCACGGCGCTGATCGAGAAATTTCGGGTCGCGGCGAAGCCGGGGCTCCTCCGCGACGATCCCGAGAACCTCGAATGGAAGAATGCCATGGTGGCTGCGCTCATCGGCCGCGAGGACGAGCTGGTGACCGAGGGGACGCTTCTCGGGCTGAGCGCAGAGTTCTTCATGCAGATCGAGTGGCTGCCCGGGGGACGGATCGAGGAGGGTGAGCTGATGCTCGACCCGTCGCTGGACGTCGACGAGATCGAAGGCGGCCCTCCCGAGCACCTACGCGACGAGAAGCCCCGAAAGTTCATCCTGAACTTCGTGCGGGAGTACGGCGACCTGGAGTTCGTGAACGTCGGCCGGGTAATCGGTTCGCTCTCCCGGCGGGCCGCCATGCCGGGCCGACGAGGTGTGTACATCGCGTGCCTCAAGCAGCGGCAGAACCCGGCGGAGATCGTGACGATCATCAGGTTGCAGAAGCAGGGCGTGCGCGAGTACCTCGAGCGGGGCTTCTCCCTCCTGGACGCGATGATCGCCGCCGAGGAGTACACTGAGTACATCCTTGACCGGAGACTGGGCTGCCGGCAGCTCGGGATGAATCTTCCGCTGCGCGTGACGGCAAAGAAGATCAGCGAGCGGTACGCGCCCTCCAAGGGCGCAGGGTACTCAATCTGGACACCCTACTTCGAGCGGGAATACATTCGAGGCATCGCAACTGACAAGCTTCCCCCGGCGCTGTTCGATTCCCCGGAGTTCTCTCTCAAATGCGCGCGCCTCTTGGGCCATGCTGCGGCCCCGAACATCGTCGTGGGGCGGTGCGACAGTACCGGCAGCCCGCTGTTCGACGACGGAGACGAAGTAATGGTCCTGGCCCCCGAAGGGATGCCGCAGGACATTGTCGTGGCCGATCACACGGGAACGTTCAACGACTACGCCCGACCGCTGGGGGAGTTCACAGTGAAGTACGCTCTGCCGGTCACCCGCCGGCGCGGCTATCTCCGCGACCCGGACGGCTTCGCTGACGCGTACCGCGCTGCGTTCGAGGAACGGCTCGAGAGGATCCAGGAGGACTATCGACGGAGACGGAAGGCCTTCGACTCGCTTTTCCTGCACCTGCCAGCGCAGGCACCTGGCAGCTTCGCCTACAGGTGGAAAAGGGTCCTCGCGCGCCTCGACGAGACCAACCCGCACGCACTTGCCGACCTGGTCCGCGGAAACATCGAGCGCTGACCTGAAAGCTTTGCCGCCCACGCACCCGGAGCATTCTTGTACCAGTTCTGCGGTGGAAGTATTCTACAGACGTCCAGAATAATATGGTGACAGGAGCATTCAATGGACATCCTTCCCGAGCTCGTTGCGCGCCGCGCCCGGTGCGGCATCGCAGCAGACCCTCTGCCAGTCGAGCAGATTCAGCGCCTGCTTTGTGCCGCGACCCTCGCCCCGTCCTGCGCCAATACCCAGCCGTGGCGTATTGTTGCCGTCACGGACGAACGCCTTCCAGCCGTTCGTCAAGCTCTTAGCGAAGGCAACAGGTGGGCCACGAGAGCGCCTCTGATTGTCGTGATGGCCACCAAGCCTTCCCTGGACGTGCGGCTAGACGCGGGACGAGACTATGCCTACTTTGATCTGGGCATGGCGGCTCTGGCCCTTATGCTTCAAGCCACACGCGAAGGACTCTATGCTCATCCCATAGCAGGCTACACACCGTCAAAAGTGGCGAAGGCGGCAGGGCTTCCCGAAGATTTCGTACCACTGAACCTCATCATAATCGGAAAGCCGGGAGATGATGCCCTTCTGAACGAAGGCCAAAGACTGCGCGAGCATGGTCCGCGGCAGCGCAAGGGCCTTGAAGAGGTTGTATTCATCGACTCATGGGAAAGGCCATGGGGGATGCGGGAGATCTCGCCAGCCGACAAGACTTATCTCAACGGCGGAGGAGAGTCGACGACAGGGAAATCGTACCGCGAGGTGGGCTAAGGGGAGGGACGAGGCAGGGAGCGGTGTTGCTCCTTTGCCGCCGGACAGCTGATAGGAAGCGAGCATGGAAAAGACGACTGTCGTGATCACCGGTTCCACTCGGGGCCTGGGTTTCCGCATGGCGCAGGAGTTTCTCTCCCATAGCTGCGCCGTCTTGATTTCCGGACGAACGGAAGATGCGGTGCAGGCCGCCTTGGCCCTTTTGAAAAAGGATGTCCCGGAAGCAAACGTTTATGGCTTCCCCTGCGACACCAGAGACGCATCCCAGGTACAGGCACTCTGGGATCAGGCAGAGAAAAGGCTTGGCAAAGTCGATCACTGGATCAACAACGCGGGAATCGGGCAGCCAATTCGGTCAATCTGGGACGTGTCCCCCGACGTCGTGGAAGACGTCTTTCGGACAAACGTGTTGGGGGTGCTCTCGGGGGCGCGTGTGGCAATGCGCGGCATGATGCAACGGAACAGCGGAAGCATCTGGTTCATGGAGGGTCACGGCTCAGATGGCAGTATCCGCAGGGGACTCTCGGTGTACGGGGCATCCAAGAGAGCGCTTCGCTATGTTGCCCGAGCTCTTGCGGTGGAGGCGAAAGGAACTGGGATTCTCGTCGGAGCGCTCAGTCCGGGTATCATGGTCACCGATTTCACCATGAGGCAGCTCGACCGCACCAATCGCGAGGAGTGGGAAAGGACAAAGAGGGTTTTTAATATCCTCGCGGACAAGCCGGAAACGGTCGCCGTGTTTCTGGTCCCGCGCATCCTTGCCGCCCGAAAGAGCGGGATGTTTATTGCATGGCTGAAGAACACGAAGATAATGTGGCGGTTCATGACAGCGGGGATCACGAAGAGAAGGGTGATCGAGGAGTAGAAAACACCCGCGCCGCGACCAGAGCTGCTTCTGGCGTGCACCGACGCTATATGCTTGGTTTTCTGTGCTTCAGTCCTGGGCGTCCAGGGCCAGCTCTGGGGACATGCCTTCGATGACCGGCCTGTCAAGCTGTTCTGGAAGACGATGCGCGCCCAAAGCGTCGAGGAGATGGCCCGATTTCTCCTTCTTTGTTTCAAGGTAGAACCTGTTGTAAGGATTGGGCGCAATGATGAGCGGGACGCGGCCTGACACGGTGATCCCCAGCTCCTGCAGCCCCCTGATTTTCTTAGGGTTATTTGTCATCAGGCGGATCGACTTTACCTTCAGGGAGAACAGCATGTGGGCGGCCACGCTGTAGTCCCGCTCGTCATCGCGGAAGCCCAGAGCGAGATTCGCCTCCACCGTATCCATCCCGTGGTCCTGCAGGCCGTACGCCCGGATCTTGTTGAGGAATCCGATCCCTCGCCCTTCCTGGCGAAGGTACAAAAGGATTCCGTTGTCCATCTTCCCGATGGCGTTGAGGGCGCCTTCGAGCTGGTCTCGGCAATCGCAGCGCAGCGAGCCGATGGCATCCCCGGTCAGGCATTCCGAGTGGAGACGCACCGAAACGTCCTGCGCACTAGAGACGTCGCCGTGCACGAAGGCCGCATGTTCCTTGCCATCCCTGTTGTTCCAGAAGGCCACCACCTGAAACTGCCCGAAGCGCGAAGGGAGCTCGGCTATTGCGGCGATTCGTACGCAGACATGGTCCTTGCCTACACCCGCGCAGTCGTGATAGCGGTTCTCGTCGAGTAGCTCCTTGATCTGCAACGCAGTTAGCGACATGTCAACCTCCCGGACGCAAGCAGCGCAGAACGCGTCAGCCGACGCTTCCACGAAGCGGACTCCCGCTTGCTCCTGCCCGCCCTCTGAAGATACCCTCAAGACAAGCGCGGCGGGAAGTGCACGACGCGGTCGTCCTGGGCGTGGGTGTGGCGGGCCTGGCATGCGCGCGCCGGCTTGCAAGGGCTGGCGCCGATGTGGTGGTACTGGACCGGGCGGACAAACCCGGCGGCCGCTGCGCCACGCGCTTGCACGATGGAGAACCCTTTGACTATGGTCCCCTGTTCATCCACGGTTCGGACCCTGGTTTTCTCGGGGCGGTAGCCGAAGCAGGGGAGGAGGGAAGGGTGGAGAACTGGCCGCTGCGCGTCGCGGGCCACGGGACGCCATGCCAGCCTGAAGCATTCGCTGCGCATGAAACTCGGCTGGCCTTCACCGATGGGCTTACGATCTTCCCTCGGGCACTGTCGCGCGATCTGAACGTGAGGCTGCACAGTTCGGTCGCAGCTGTCGAAGCTCGGGCCAATGAAATCACTATAGAGACGGCGAACGGCGAAAGCGTCAGCGCCCGTGATGTGGTTGTCGCCTTCGCCCTGGAGCAATCTCTGCTTTTCATTCAGAGCCTTGGAAAGGGTGCTGCCAGCGCCGTCGCTCTCCTTGGCATGTTCACCAGCCTTCCCTGCCTGACCGTGGTGGCGGGCTATCCCGCCGGGACTCATCTGCCGGACTGGGACATCCTGTACCCTGATGGCGATGCTCAGATACTCCTGGTCGGGAACGAGTCGTCGAAGCGCCCCGGAGGCCGTTCGCTTACGCTGGTTGTCCAAGGCAACGCCCGCTGGTCGAGTTACAACCTCGAGAGACCCAAAGAGGAGTGGGCGAAAGAGCTGCTGGAAGGCGCTGCTCGGATCCTCGGGCCCTGGGCCGCTTCCCCGGTGTGGGTTCACATTCACCGCTGGCGCTACTCGCGGCTGGACCGCGCCAACGAGCTTGCGTCCCCGCTTCTTGTTCGTCTTGGGCAGTCCCGCCTCGGCTTAGCGGGAGACCTTTTTGTCCCGGGAGGGGGAATGCAGGCAGCCTGGCTGTCGGGAGATCGGCTCGGAGAGACTCTGTCCCGCCGGTAGGAAGGTCATTATCCTGCCGCCTCACGTTCAGGGCGACATGGCGGGACTACGTGAGGCGTCCGTTGTAGGGCTTTGTTTGGGCGATACTGGGATTGAACCGGTGACTTCTACCGTGTGAAGGTAACGAAAGCAGTTGCTTCGTTGTCGCCCTACGTAATCCGTTGTTGATAGGTATATTGCAGGAAAACAAATAGATCAAGTATGGTGTTGATTTGCGTTGCCGCAATTTTCCTGATGTTGCTGCGTTTGCATCTTCTCGGGGTGACACTCAGGGTGACACGGGAAAATGGCAAAAGCACTCCGTTCCGGGCGCCCGACGGCGCATCTCGAACGCCTGGCCTTCAGGGATCGAGGCCGTGAGCCGCGGCAAGCTTCTCCGCCAGGCGGGAGTTGCGGCGGCGGGGCGTGTCGTTGCGCAGGGCGATCGCAAGGGCCTTCCGTGATCCGACTAACACGACCAGCCGCTTGCCCCGGGTGACCGCAGTATACAGGAGGTTGCGCTGCAGGAGGGGGAAGTGCTGCATGAGAAGCGGCACGATCACCGCGGGAAACTCCGCGCCCTGCGCCTTGTGCACGGAGACCGCGTACGCGGGCACCAGGGCGCCAAGGTCGGAGCTCTCGTACACGACGAGCCTGCCATCGAAGTCGATTGTCACCCGCCCGGTTTCCCGGTCTGCGGCCGCAACCCGGCCGATGTCGCCATTGAACACATCCCGCTCGTAGTCGTTTCGAAGCTGCATGACCTTGTCGTGCGTGCGCAGGCCCCTGCCGTGCCTCTCGACCTCTTCTCCCGCCGGGTTCAATTCCTCCTGGAGCAGCCTGTTGAGGTTCTCGACCCCCGCCTCGCCGCGATGCATCGGCGAAAGAACCTGCACATCTTCCATCGGGTCCAGGTGGAAGCGCAGCGGGATCCGCCTGCAGGCAAGCTCCACCACCGTCCGCGCGACCCTCGCGGGCTCTTCCTGCTCGATGAAGAAGAAATCACGCAGCTCTTCGGACTGGTCCTCCGCGGGGGAGAGCCCCACGTTGATGCGGTGCGCGTTGGTCACGATGCTGCTGGTCTGGCTCTGGCGGAAGATGTCGGTGAGCTCTACGACCGGGATCGTTGCCGATGTGATGAGATCGGAGAGGACCGTGCCGGGTCCCACCGAGGGAAGCTGATGCGCGTCCCCGACGAGGACCAGCGAGGCGCCCGATGGGACCGCTTTCAGCATCTGGTGCATCAGGGGCGCGTCGATCATCGACGCCTCGTCGACGACGAGAACGTCGCAGCGAAGCGGTTCCTCCAAGGAGCGTCGGAACCGTTTTTCCCGGGGCATATATTCCAGGAGCCGATGGATCGTCCTGGCCTCCTGCCCCGTGGCCTCTCCCAGGCGCTTCGCCGCGCGCCCCGTGGGAGCTGCCAGGAGGACCCGTGCTCCCAGCGAGGAGAGGACGGAGAGGAGCGCGCGCTGGATGGTGGTCTTTCCCGTGCCGGGTCCGCCGGTGATGACCAGGAGCTTCTCAGCGAGAGCCCCGGTGACCGCCTTGACCTGCTTCGGTGCAAGGGAGATGGACAGCGCCGCGTGCGCGCGGGCCGCCGCAGTCTCCTCATCGACAACGGGAAGAACGCGGGCGGCGCCGCGCAGGCGTGAAATCTGCTCGACGATTCCCTGCTCGGCGGCATGGAGCGCCGGGAGGTAGATGGCCCGTTCGCTCGGCACGACGGCCGCACGGGTCTTGTCACCCTCACGATCAGCGCCGGGCGTCCGAGGCGAACGTCCCAGATCTTCCGCAACCACGCGGCGGGTGGCGATCAACCTGTCGAGAGCTTCCCAAAGGATCTTGCGGTCGCATTCCAGCATCTTCTGGCTCTCCTGGAGAAGGTCCGTCGAAGGAAGGAACATGTGGCCTTCCTCCGCCGACTTCGAAAGTGCGTGGAGTATGCCGGCCTCCGCCCGCGCTGGTGAGTCCTCGGGGAACCCAAGGCCGCGGGCGAACTTGTCCGCCGTGAGGAAACCAATCCCCTCGACGTCCTCCGCGAGCCGGTAGGGGTTCTCCCGGACCACCTGCACCGCCCGGTCCCCGTAATGCCGATAGATCCTGGCCGCGTAGGCCGGGCTCACCCCGTGGGACTGGAGGAAAAGCATTGCCTCCCGGATTCCGCGCTGCTGCTGCCATGCCTTGCCGATGGCGGCAATCCTCTTGGGCCCGATCCCCGGCACGGTGGACAGGAGCTTCGGCTCCTCGTCGATCACGCGAAGCGACTCAGCTCCGAATCGACCCACGATCCTTTTCGCCATCTCGGGGCCTATCCCTTCCACGAGGCCGGACCCGAGATACGCCTTGATGCCTTCCACGCTGGCGGGAAGCAGGGGAAGGCACTCGGTGACCTTGAACTGCCTGCCGAATCTCGGATGGGTCTCCCAATCGCCTTTCAGCCGGACTCTCTCCCCGGGGCCCGTTCCCGCGAGGTATCCGGCGGCGGTGATGGGCTCAGGGGAGCCGTCCCGCAGGACGCGCACAACGTTGAAACTGCCGTCTGCCGTCCGAAACACGACGGACTGTATCTGGCCCTCGATCTCCTGCGGCATCTCAGCTTTGCTTGCGCGCGGAGCGCCACGTAATGCGGCAGATGGCCCGTTCGTACACGCCACCGCCGCCGTGCGTCAGCCTGCCCCCGACGAGGGAGAGGCCATGGTCCGCGGTCAGCACGAGCGGCTTTCCCTCGGACTGGCACAGCGAGACAACCTCCGCGAGCCGCTGCTCCAGCAGGCTGGCCAATGCCTCTGCCATCGCGCCGAGCCGAAGCTCGCCTCGGTGAGCTGCCCGGTCCACAAGGGCGATGCGGGCCACGGCGGCCTGGCCCGGTGAGCGCGCCGCGGACAGCCCTCCGGAGAGCGCGGCGGCGAGGTTCTCCTCCCTGCCGCTGAGCTGGACGTACGGGATCCCGTTTGCCGCCAGCACGTCCAGGGGATCGCCTTCGATCCCGAGCTGAAGCGCAAGGGAATCCGGGGTGGCGACGTTTCCGTCCAGCCTCAGCCACTCCCACCGTGCGCCCGGCGCGGCCCGCGTGAGAGACTCCGCGTTCGCCAGCCACAGGTCGGCGCTGACCCCATCCATGACGAGCACCACGGGGTTGTCCCGAAGGGAAAGGGCCGCGGCCGCGGGAAGGGAGGCCAGCCACCGACTCCCCGTGGTTTCCATATCAGCAAGCGCGTGCTCCGCCGCGCGCCGCAGCTCGTCGGTGGACCACGGGTCGGCGATGATGGCGTCAATGCACAGCCGCGCCTCCAGCCGTTCGGGAAACGCCTGTTCCCGCAGCGCCGCGTAACGGATCACCGCGCGCAGACGGGAGATGACGCGCGCCGCCTCGGCGGCGTCCGCAAGGAGAGAGTCAGGGGGCGCCGGGGTGGGAAGGCGTTCTCCGCCGAGCACCCGTTCGGCGATGACGAGCCAGGCCGCCCGGACGGCCTGCGTGTGAAGGGGCTCCCGGGACACGAAGCGCAGCAGGCCATCCGTTCGGGCCTGGCGAAACTCCTCCGCCAGCCTGGCCGAGGGATACCGCGTCTCCAGCGCCGCGGCTATCGACGTCTGTTCCAAGGAAGGATCCCCGGGGAGGGGCTCTGCACGGAGAAGCCCGGGGTGGAGAAGAGGCCACCAGGCCATGGGATCGAAGTACGAGCCTGGTGCCCGGACATCTCCCTGAGCCGCTTCGACGGCAATGAGCTCCGTCGGCCCCGCTTCGGGCCGGGCCACGGTCCCGGCCGCACCGCCGTCGGCCCCGAGCGCGCCCCCCGCCGTGCGGCCCGCGTCGGAGAGCCACTCGCGTACGGCGGCCTCGATTCTTTCGGCGGGCAGGCGCCTTCCCGCCACTTTCCGGGCCAGATCGTCCAGACTGAGGTGAACGACGGGGACGCGGCCCGCCAGCGCCTGCTCGATCTCGTGGCACAGCGACGCATCCAGGAGGTCGATCAACGCGGCCGGGCTCAAGGCCTGGCGGGAAAGCGCGGAGGCAAGCTCTCCCAGCCTTTTTGCGACGCCGGGATTGGCATCCTGCAGCGCGAAAGCCCGGGCAGCCACCGCTTCCCTGACCCGGGGAGCATGCAGCCCGTCGACGAACGAAGCGAGCGCTTTCTCGATCTGCTCCTCCGGATGGTCGGGCCGCTCGATCGCCGGCGTATCGCCGGGCTGAAACCCGCAGCCGCAGACCGCCCCGCGGAGCAACTCCTCCGAGACGTGGCGATCGCAGCGCTGTGGGGCGCGCGGCTCCAGAAGCTCGAGAAAGCGGCCGAGGTCGGGCGGCCGGTCTAGTGAATCGATCGAAGCAAGGAGCCGGAGGGCGCCAACGGCTCGCGAGACCTGTCGGGACAGCTTTGCCGGCTCGCGGGTCCGGTAGAACTCGGCGTGCATTCCCGAGTAGAGGAGCGTGTATCTCTCCCTGAAGTGGGCGAACAGCGTCGCCAGCCTTTCTCCGCCATCCGGGAGCACGCCGGAGGCCGGGGTCGCGATCAGCGCGTGGATCTCCTCGCGCAGCGCGGCGAGCTGCGGCTCCATCGCCGCGGCACGATCGACCGCCGGGTGGCGAAGGTAATGCGCGACGAATACGAACTGCTCGGCGCCCTGCGACAGGAACCGCCCGAGCCCTTTGAGGAGCTCCACGTCATCCGCCGTGAGTCCCGTCCCGCGCCACGCGGCAAGGAACCTTTCCAGCCCCTCTTTCGCGCCCAACGACGGCTTGATTTCCCGCGCGACCGTCTCCAGGCCGGTCAGCTTTGCCTCGAATGCCTTGAAGTCGAACGCGGAAAAAGCGGAGAACTCCGCGACGCCGGTGACGCGCTGGCGGATATCGGCGATGAGGCTGGAGGCCAGATCGCGGAGCTTGATGACCTCTTTCCACGCGTCCCGCTGCTGTCGTAGCCCGAACGCCTCTTCCGCGGCGGCGGGCGCCAGGAATGCGCATTCAGCGAGCAGCGTGGAGCGGTCTGCGCTTCCGATCAGCTCGCCGGGCAGCAGTTGCTCCGCCTTCTCAACGGTCTGCAGCCCGAGCTGCTCCAGGGGAATTGAGCGTCCGCTCCTTCGGGCGCTGACCAATCCGCCGACTGCAAGGGCGGCAACCAGGAAAAGGGCAGTGTCATGGGGAAGGCCGAAAACGTCCCGCTGCAGCCGCTCCAGCACCTGTGCCATGGGAGTGGCGGAGGCGGGGCGAAGCAGGCTGAAGAAGAAAGTCAGCAGGGCATGCTCAGCGATGTTCGGCGCAAAGTGATAGGAGCTGCGCTTGATCTCGACCAGGCCGAGGGGGAAGGCAAGGCCGTCTATCGCCGGACCCAGGGACCGCGCCCGCGCCTCGTTGAGGGAAAGGCTGCCGGGCGCAATGAACTCCTCCAGGAGCTGCTGGTACATCCGGGACGAGGCCGGGAACCGTCGGGGCGCCACGTCGCGGAAACGGGGATAGCGCTTTTCCAGGAGACCTTCCGCCGCGCATTCCAGCAGACGGTCGAAGCGGCGCAGTTGACGAACTGAAGCTTCCACGCGAAGCCCAGGGCCGCTGAACTCACCCTGATAGAAGGCCTCCAGTGCCGCCTGGCAGGCTGCGGCCTGGCGTCGGCTCACCTGCTCCTGGGCTTCCGAGATCAGGGGAGCTTCGGCCGGATTGCCCGGCCGTAGCTCCGCGGCAACGAGAAGCGATGCGAGGAACTCGCGGAGCACCTCCTGGCGCTGGGGAACCGGGACCTCCCAGACCGCCGTATGCTCCGCGGCGAAAGCGGTCTGCCCGACGCTGAAGACCACGGCGAAGTCGACATCGGCGGCGCATTCGCGGCCGATCCTTTCACGCGCGGCATCCTCTTCCCCGGGGGAAAGGAAGCAGAGAAACGCCTTGCGCTCGCTCCCGAGCCATGTGACGGAGCGCCGCATGCCTTCCGTGAGGACCGCTTTCCCCGGCCAGGCATCCGACTCTGACAGGCGCGCCAGGGGCGCGCGCAGCAGGCGGGAGTCGTCGGCAGCGGGCTCGGCGGCCATCCGCGAGATGCGGGCGGCCAGGAGCTTCGCCGGATCGTCCTCCGTGACGATGCGATATGTCGCTTTCCGTGGGTCGCCGCCGGGGTCCGCGGCCCGCGAGAGGAACCGGCTGGATGCCGCTACAGGATCGAGGATGGCTTCCGCGAGAAACCGCGCGTTCAGCTCGGGAGAATGCGCATCGAGACTGCACGATGCAAGCTCCGCCAGCTCGGCCACTGAAGGAGGCGTTGCCGTGGGATGAATGCGGTAGAGCACAAGCATCCGGACGACCCTGCGGCACAACAGCCGATCCTCGGCAGTTGCCAGGGTGTGTTCGATCACATCGTCCAGGTGCGGAACGATGTGCCGGGGATAGATGTGGAACGCGGAAAACTCCGCCAGCCGCTGGCTGAAGTGATCGTAGATGCTGTCCGGCGCAAGAAGCTCCGAGGCCGGCCGGCTCAGGTGCGAGGGGATTCCCCTGGCGGCATCCCCGGCAATGCGGGAGTGGACAAAGTCCACAATGCCCCTGTGCTGGGAGAACAAACCGCCCAGCCCTTCGAGGAGGGAGATCGTTTTCGGATGCACGGGATAGACTGCCCGAAACTCCTCGAAGGAGGAGGAGAAGCCGGGGAACTGCCCGCGGAACTGCTCATAGATTCGGTAGAGCGCCTCCCCCGCGCCGGGCTTCAGCCGCACCAGCCTCTCCGAGAGCAGCGCCTTGATGTGGAGCGTCGAGAGCGCCATCTTGACGGGGAATCGATCCTTGATCTTGCGAACGATGGCCTGCGAGAGGTCCCCCGTGCGCTCGATGGATTCCTGCACCGCTGCCACGATCCACAACGGCCCGCTGCTCGCCATCTCTCCCAGCAGCTGCAGCGTCCTGGCGTCCTCGTTCAGCGCCTGCGGCGATGGCTTGGATCGGAGGAACTCGGAAAGCTCGTCCACCAGGAGAACGATGCCCGAGCGCCCCGTCGCACGCGCCGTTTCGAGCATGCGCGTGAACGTATCCAGACGGTTTTCTCCCCGCCACTCATCCGCGTCAGCCCCCAGCTCCCGGGCAACCGTTTCCAGGACAATCGACTCCAGATCCGATGAGGCGCGATGATCCACCAGCGATATCGCCGCGGCCACAAAGCGCGCTCCGGTTGCGGAGAGCCGGCCCAGGCCCGCGTGTCGTCGCGCAAGCTCCCCCGCGCCCGGCGAGCCCGAGACCCAGGCGCGCAGCGCGGCAAGGAAGTGGCTCTTCCCGGACCCGAAGTCCCCCTGGAGGAAATACCCCTGTCCCTTGCCGGAGGCAAGCGCCTCGGCGAGCACGCTGAAATGCGCAAACACCTCCGGGGTAAACACGAAGCTGGATGCGATCTGCTCCGGCTGCTCCGTCCCCTCCGCCAGCCGGATGACTGTGCGGATGGGCGGGACATCGATGAGATCTCCAATCGAAAGATGTTCGCTCATGATGCGGCGTTCCCCGGGCCGGGCCCCGTGGGCCGCGCGGCCGGGCCCGCGATCTTCTTTTTCAGCCGGTTGATCCTTCCATACAACCCCTTCTCCTCGGGATGGGTCCCCATGAGCCGGATGTAGAACTCGATTGCCCTCTCGATCTGGTTCACCCGCGCGCACGCGGCGCCGTAGCTGGAATGAAGGTAGATATCTTTCGGGTCCAGGGTCAAAAGCTCCTCCAGGAGGGGAATGGCTTCCTGCTCGCGTCCGGTCTTTGCAAGGAGAAAGGCCTGCTTTTTCTGCACGCGCGTCCCTTCGCCCGCTTCGCCGATCTTCCGGTATTCCTCTAGGGCAAGCTCGGGGAGCCCGGCCCGCCTGCACAGGGAGGCGTAAATCTCGCGGTAGACAGGGGGGAGGGTCGGGATCCGCGCGAGGCGCTCGTAGCGGGCGCGGACGGTCTCCAGGCCGTCTGATGCGACCTCCAGCTCCGATAGCTCCCAGAGGGCGGGCGGATGATCCGGACGCGCGGCAAGCCACTGCCGACACTCGCTCATGGCTTCTTCCGTCCTGCCCTGCGTGTGAAGAGCTTTCACGCGCCATGGATATCTCTCTTCAGCGGGGGCCGCGGCAATAGAATCGAGCAGCTCCTGCCATCGGCCCAGGACCGCCAGGCTTTCCAAGATGCCGGCTCGCGCGCGGCCACCCACCTTGGCGTGTGCCGCGATCTCCCGGTAGTGGCCCAGCGCCTCCTGCGGGCGCTGCAGGCCCAGCAGCGCGTCAGCGGCGCAGAGGACGGCGTACGGGTTGGACGGTTCGAGGGCGAGTGCGCTCCTCGAATCGGCGAACGCCTGTTCGTAGTCAGAGGCGCGGTTCAGCGCGCTCGCCCGGCGCGTGAGCCAGAACGCGGCGGCGCCTTCCCCCCTGGCAAGCTCCCGCGCGGCCAGCTCCGCCGCCTGGCGGAACTTCCCGCTCCCCATGAGCGCACTGAACTCCCTGTAGGCGTCCGTCATTGCGCTTTCGGCCGACCGGGGGCTCGAGCGGTGATCCCGGCAAGCACCCCCGCCAGCGCCTCGATGGCGGCGTCGTCGGGAAAACGCACAGTCATCGTCCAGCCGCCGCCCTCCGCCCTCTCCATGCACTCCGAGAGGATGCTTTTCAGCGCCCGGGTCGACTGCTCTGGCGGCGCGGCGCCGCCGCCGTCCATGGCCTGCCGGACAAACGCGAACGCCGCTGCCAGAAGCTCGCCTCCAGCAAGGGCCACGGATTGCCGGCGCTCCCGCCGCGCCGCCTCGGATTCCACGCGAAGCTTCTCGCTCTGGTCCACGGCCGCCGGCGGCTTGACGCCAACGAGAACTTCCAGCTTGCGTTTCAGCTCGTCGATGTTCCCCGTGAGCGCGACTTCCGTCTTTTCGGAAGACGGATCCAGCGCCGCGAGCGCCAGGTCCTTTTTCGCCGAGAGCGTGGCGAGCATCCCTTCCTCGATCGTGCCTTCCGTGACCAGAAGATACACGTGCACGTGCCGCCGCTGGCCCATGCGATGCGCGCGGGCGATCCTCTGTTCGAGAACTGCGGGATTCCACGGGAGATCGACGTTGATCACCGTATCCGCCGCCTGGAGGTTCAGCCCGGTGGCCCCCGCGTTGGTGGCGAGAAACGCAACGCAGCCGGGGTCTCGCTGGAAGCTGTTCACCAGACCCTGCCGTTTCACCTGGGGAACGGAGCCGTCCAGGCGCACGAAACCCGCGCCTCGTCGGGAGAGGATCGGCTCGATCAGGTCGAGCATCGTCGTCCATTCGGAAAAGAGAATGATCTTGCGCCCCGCCTCCGCCGTGAGCCGCTCCAGGAGGGAGTCCAGCTCTTCGAGCTTGGTCGAGTGCCCGGGCGGCTCCTTGTCCAGGAGGAAGGTGCTGTCCGCGGCCATGCGGCACATGAGAAGCGCCTTCTGGAGGCGCAGGAGGTCCATCTCGCTGATGTAACGCTTGGAAAGGATCGAGACGATTGTCTGCTTGTGGCCGTTGTGCAGCTCAAGCTGTTCCTCGGAAGGCTCGATGCGAAGGATCTCCGTGGTGCGCGGCGGCAACTGCTTTAGGACCATGTCCCGCGTTCGACGCAGAAGGATCGGCGCCAAGCGCTTGCGCAGATCGTCGAGGTTCCGGTATCCCAGCACGCGTCCTTTTTCATCCGCCATCCGATGCGCGTGGAAGAAACGGAACGCGGGGCCAAGCTGGCGGTTGTTGATGAACTGCACCACCGAATACAGCTCGTCCAGCCGGTTCTCCAGGGGCGTGCCGGTCAGCACGAGGGCAAAGGGCGAGCGCAGGGACTTGATCACCTGCGCGGTCCTGGCCTGCCAGTTCTTGATCCTTTGTCCCTCGTCGAGGATGATCAGGTCCCAGGGCACCGCTTCAATGGAAAGGGAATCCCTGAGCACCTGCTCGTAATTGGCGATGGTGTAGAACGCCCCGCTGCGATACAGGGCCGGCCGTTCACGCAGGGAACCTGTCACGATCTGGCATGTGCGCTCGGTTGCCCGCTCTATCTCCAGGACCCACTGGGCTTTCACGGAGGCCGGGCAGATCACCAGGACACGGGAGATCCCGGTTTCCCGCGCAAGAAGCTCGGCGGTCCCGATGCCTTGGAGCGTCTTGCCAAGCCCCATGTCATCGGCGATCAGGGCCCTGCCGGCGCCGGCGGCGAACGCGATCCCATCCAGCTGGTAGGGGAGAAGCTCGACTTTCAGGAGATCCTTTCGCAGGGGATGGGCGCGCGGGTCGCCCCGGACCGCGGCAACGGTTGCATCGAGCCTCTGGCGGGTGAGCAGCGCGTTCATCATCTCCTCCGCGTCGGGATAGACATGGACGGGATGCCCCAACCGCTCCAATTGCCTGATGCGCTTCACGAGATCGGGGATGTCGTCGATGGGTCTGCCGCGCAGCGGCGCCGCCAGAGCTTCGGCGTCCCGCGGAAGACCGTCGGGAAGAAGCAGCCTCAGCTCAGCCTCTTCAGCGTAGCGGACGTGGAGGGTAATGCGGGTGCGCCTGTAGGGGCGGGGCATCTTCCCATGGGTGAGCTTCCTTTTTACTCTGGCCATCGCAAACAGGAGGTGCTTGCAGGTCCCCAGCGTGTTTGTCTTGAAATCGGGGCACGAGCAGTACGATTCGCCTCTCTCCCACCCCCGAAGCGCGACCCTGTAAGTCTTTCCTGACAGGCCGCTCGTCACGGCGTAATCGCTCCAGACCCCTTTCCCGTCCAGAGGGGCCAGGGCCATCCTCTCCGTTCGCGCCCGTTCGGCCCTGTCGGCAAGCGCCCTCTCGATCAACTCGCCTTCGGACAGCATCTCCAGGGGAACCGTTTCGCGCGGCGCCGCGGCAAGCCCGAGTGACAGCTTCTCCTCTAGGATCAGGGAGAGGGCGGCCCCGACGTGCTCGCAGGGCTGCGCGCAGGCGGTGCAGGAAAACTGGATGCGGCCGCTTGCGGCGTCGCTGAGCCGCAGCGTGGCGACGGCTTCCCCGAGATCGAGCGCGAAGCTGTTCCGATCCATGCGCACTTGGGCATCGATGTCGATGTCGGACGAGCCTCCCCTTCGCAGGAGAACCTGTCCGCGCGGACCCAGGAGCTTCCGAGCCTGCGCGTAGCTCAGGTGGGACAGTACGTCCGGCAGAGAGAGCCTGACCTTCCTTGCCATGAAAAATAGTGTAGGACGCGCGCTATCATGGATCAAGAGTATGAGAACGACCCCGCTTCTTAGGCGGATTTCTGTCCGCGGCCCATCTCCGCGTGCAGGCACACCTCTTCCTGTGGAGGGAGGCTCTTTCCGCCACATCCTTGGTTCTGCCAGGGATGAAAGCCTGAACCATCCTGCGAAGGCGCTGCCGGCTCTTCAGCTGCTGGCCGGCGTCGAAGCTCTGCGTGGCGGGGTTTTTGATGCTCTGCGCTTCATCCAGAATGAGCGCGTTCCCACAGGCTTGCTGGGCGAAAGTAATGCTCTCTCGCTGCTCCTTGCGCCTCCACAGTTCCGATTCGGACCACCGAACTGCATCGTCCTTTCGGGTGCAGCCCGTCGAGATTGCGGAACCATAGGCTCCGGTCTCGTCGCGGAAGACCACGTAGTACATAGGGCGGTTCCGATTGGAAGTCGTTGGCCGTGCGTGAAGCGCGTAGGGGCGTTTGAGGCGTTCCATGTTGCCTCCGCGCTCAGCCTTTTAATCTCAGACTGAGTCTCAGATTGAGCCACATGGAACCGCCCGTTTTCGGGTAGGTTCCTAAGTCTCTACAGCGTAGGGACTTGAATGGGCGATACTGGGATTGAACCAGTGACTTCTACCGTGTGAAGGTAGCACTCTCCCGCTGAGTTAATCGCCCTCGATGGGCCCCTGCCAGACCTGTTGCCAGGACCCCCGAATGTTGGTACGTTATACAGTGACGATTCTGAGATGTCAATGTGGAATGACCTGCCTCGGACACCGCTGATCTTGAATGAGCGTTTGCTATATTAAAATCAGATTAACCGGTACATCAAAGTAGACAAAACAACCAACCATCCTCAATAGGCTGTTCAATTGACAATAATTGCTTCTCCCGCAAATAGATAGAGAGAAAGCGGCGCGTTCTTAGTTGGTATCAATCTTGCATTGTAAGGCGTAACGAAGACTGACATCATGCAGGAAAACCAGGAATTGGTTCGCGAAGTTCGGCGAACAGGAATACAGAGTACAGCAGGCGTTGCAAGGGTTCAAGGGGAGCTGGTTAGAAAGTCTCTCCACCTTCTTATAGCAATAGTGCCCGTTCTTGCTTCAGCGAATCTGCCGGCAACGCTGGCGCTGCTGGCATTTGGTACGCTTTTCTATGCATTCGCGGAGAGCTCCCGCATGCACGGGAGCCCGATCCTTGTCGTGAGTGATCTGACTGTCATAGCTTCCCGGGACAAGGACGGGGCCGGATTCGTGCTCGGACCCGTCACCCTGGGTCTCGGGGCCATGATTTCCCTCCTACTCTATCCTGAACCGGCGGCATCCATCGCCATCTACGCGCTGGCATTCGGAGACGGGTTTGCGGCCCTTGTGGGCAGGGTGGTTGGGGGTCCCAGGATACCCTTCCTGCAAGGCAAGACCTTCTCAGGAAGCCTCGCCTGCTTTGCTGCTGTTTTTCTGATGGCTTATCACGTCAGCAGCCGGCCAGCGGAATCCCTCATCATCGCCACGGTCGCCACGGTCCTGGAAGGGGTCCCTACGGGCAATTTCGACAACATCATCATTCCCTTCGGCGTTGGAATGGTGGCAACGAAGCTGCTTGTCTTGTAGCTGAAGGGCTTTCAGGCCCCCGGTATATTCCAGAAAGAGACCTCAGGCACACCACCGATCCCGCAGCCAGGGCGGCTATCCCGCACACAAGCGGCACCGGCTGCACCATGAAGAAGAGAAGCTCCCGAGCGGTCAGCAGCAGCGTCAGCCCGCCGCCAAACACGAAAAACCGCCTGTCCTTCTTCAGGGCAGCTGCGCCGACAGCCGTCAGAACTACAAGGACGGCGATCGCGAAGTTCATGAACCACACGCCCTGTTCGTCTGCCAGCTTCCAGGTGAGCTGTGAAAGGAAGGTCGTCCTGTCCACGGGGATGCTCGCCGCGATGGCAAGGGCCACCAGCAGAGACCCTCCGCCCAGCACGTACACGTGCCGGTATTTCAGCTCGATGCAGTAGAGACTGCACAGGAGAAGCGCCAGAAGGCCCACGAACCTCCCCCAGTAGACGGCTCGCGTCAGCACGATGGAGGTTGTAATCGACATGTCGGCGGAAAACAGCACCGCGGCTGGCCCCCGCAGGCACTCGATCCCCAGGGAAAGAAAAAACAGGAGAAGGTAGGGAAGCGCATGGGTCCGGCTGCGCCGATACAGTCTGTGCGAACGAAGGGAAAAGACAAAGCCTATGGCCGTTGCCACAGCCATGGCGGCCACGATGCCGGGGGGCTGGGCAGGATTCCGCGGGCCCGGATCCCTGTAGATGAGCCACCACGGATTCGAGGGGAGAGTCGAAAGCGACCCCGCAACGGCCGGCTGGCTGAGAAGAAAGGCGAATGAGGCGCAGCCGATCAGGCCAAGGATCAGGACGATGGCGAATGCGATTCCGAGGAGCCCGGCTTCCCATGAGGTGCGCACGCGAGCATAGTAGAATGATATAGGCGAAAAGGTCAAAACCATTGTAGTCTCTGCCATGATTCTGATCTTCAAGAAAGACGCTACTGAGGAGGAAATCCAGAGCGCTTTGCGCAAGATCGAGCATCTGGGCTTCACGCCGCACCTGAGCAGGGGAGCAGTCAAGACAATCTGCGGCGTCACCGGGGATGACCGAGCCCTGGAGCAGTCCGAGTTCGACCAGATGCCCGGCGTGGAGAGCGTGCTGCGCGTCCTCAAGCCATACAAGCTCGCATCCCGGGAGTTCCATCCCGACCCGACGCGGATCAGCGTGGGAGGCGTGAGCGTGGGTCCGGGAAGCTTTGCCGTCATTGCCGGACCGTGCTCCGTCGAGACGGAAGGGCAGGTCGAATCTACGGCTCAGCTCCTTCAGAGGTCCGGCCTCAAGCTCATGCGGGGAGGGGCATTCAAGCCCCGCTCATCTCCGTATTCCTTCCAGGGTCTGGGGGAGCAGGGGCTGCAGATTCTCAGCGCGGCGGCCGGTCGCCATGGACTCACCGTCGTCACCGAGGTTCTCTCAGAGTACGACGTCGATCTCGTGAGCCGCTACGCGGGGGTGCTCCAGGTCGGGGCGCGCAACATGCAGAACTTCGCGCTTCTCAAGGCGCTCGGGGAAACCCGCTTGCCGGTGCTCCTGAAGAGGAGCATGATGGGCACCATCGAGGAGCTTCTTCTCTCTGCGGAGTACATCATGAAGGGCGGGAACCCCCACGTCATCCTGTGCGAGAGGGGGATACGCACCTTCGAGACGGAGACCCGCAACACCCTGGACATAGGTGCGGTTCCGGCAATCAAGCGCCTGAGCCACCTGCCCATCATCGTCGATCCCAGCCATGCCATGGGGAACTGGCACTATGTGCCCGCGGCATCCATGGCGGCCCTGGCTGCGGGGGCGGATGGCATCATCGTGGAGATTCATCCCAACCCTGCGGAAGCCATGTCAGACGGAAAGCAAAGCCTGAACTACCCTCACTTCGAGGACCTTCTCACGCGGCTGAAGGAGCTTGCGCCGCACCTGGGGACGGCGGTCAACTAAGATTTTCTTGAAGGGCGATGGTACGTCTGTCTCCGTAAGACACGTCTACCGGATACCGCGCTTCGCGCGGTCTGCCTTAGCAAGATTCCTCTATAGAAACGCGCGGGCCGTACGATACTGTTTATAGGAGCATCTATGGCAAAACGGCTCGTACCCATCGGGGTCCTGATCCTCCTGGTGACGTTCGCCGCGTCGGCGGGCGACATCGCCCGGTTCGTGAACCTGGGGTTTTCAACGGACTCTCGCTACTTCATGTTCGGGCAGTACGGGATCCAGGAGAAGACCTCCACCGCCTGGGCGGAGACGTACATCGTGGCCGTGAGGGCCAACGCTTTTGTTGCCCGCGGGGTGCACAAGGTTTCCTCGTCCCAGCAGGTGGATCCGGGCAGCGATGGCATCGGCGCGCTGTTCGACGCCGTTGCTGAGTCCCACGCGCAGAATGCGCTGTACAGGATCCATCACCTGGCAACAGGGCGGATGCTCTATGTCCTCGTTGACGGCGCCCCGGCCCCCGACACTGTCGACTTTCGGGATTTCCAGACCGGTCGAAACTACGAGATCGTGTTGTCGCAGAGCCTGCCCTCGGGAGAGGCCGGCGCGTCATACGCTCTTGCAATCACCGTGACGGAAAAGGATGGGACCGTCCATACGTACAAGGCGGGAGATCCCTCCTTGCGGCGCTCCGGGGTGAAGGCCTATCATATTAAAGAGATCATTCTGGCCCCTGACAACGCCTCCCTCGTGTTCCTGATCCAGAAAGAGGAGCAGGATTCGCAAGGGAACAACATCCGCTACATGATAGAGACCGCGGGAATCAACTAGCGTCCCGCGCATTCCAGGCCGTCGCGGCCGCTCACCATCATCGTCCTTGACTCTGGCCATGGCATGACCGTAGAATGCCGCGCATCCCAAGGAGACGCCGCACAGAATGGCTGAAAAAATCACCCCCCGGGCCAGCGACTATTCGCAGTGGTACATCGACATCGTCACAAACGCGAAGCTCGCCGATTATGCGCCGGTGAAGGGCTGCATGGTCATCAGGCCCCGGGGCTACGCCCTGTGGGAGATGATCCAGCAGGGGCTGGACGGGCTCTTCAAGCAGACCGGCCACGTCAACGCCTATTTCCCGCTTCTCATTCCCGAAAGCTTCATCAGGAAGGAAGCGGAGCACGTGGAAGGGTTCTCTCCCGAGCTGGCTGTAGTCACACATGCCGGAGGAGAGAAGCTCGAGGAGCCGCTGGTGATCCGTCCCACGTCGGAGACCATCATCTGGAGCATGTACAAGAAGTGGATCCAGTCTTACCGGGACCTGCCCCTCCTGATCAACCAATGGTGCAATGTCGTGCGCTGGGAAAAGAGGACCCGACTTTTCCTGCGCACCAGCGAGTTTCTCTGGCAGGAAGGACACACCGCGCACGCCACTGCGCAGGAGGCGGAAGAGGAGACCCTTCGCATCCTCGACGTGTACAGGCGCTTCGCCGAAGACTATATGGCAATCCCCGTTCTCTACGGCGTGAAAAGCGATTCGGAGAAGTTCGCCGGCGCGGTGCGGACGTACTGCATCGAGGCCATGATGCAGGATGCAAAATCGCTCCAGGCAGGCACGTCGCACAACCTGGGCCAGAACTTCGCCAAGGCCTTCGACGTGACCTACCAGACGCGCAACAAGACCCTGGAGCATGTGTGGGCCACCTCCTGGGGAGTATCTACCCGCCTGATCGGGGCCCTGATCATGACCCATGCGGACGACAAGGGGCTTGTTCTCCCGCCCCGGCTTGCTCCCACCGAGATCGTCATTGTCCCCATCTTCAAGAACGAGACCCGTGACGCAGTCCTGCAGTTTGCCGCCAGGCTCCGCGACAGCCTGAAGCCTGACTTCCGGGTCCTGCTTGATGACGACGACCAGAGCACTCCCGGGTGGAAGTTCTCCGAATACGAGCTGCAGGGAATCCCGCTCCGGGTGGAGATAGGCCCGCGGGACATGGAAAAGGGCCAGTGCGTGGCGGTCCGCCGCGACACTGGCGAAAAGACTTTCCTTCCCGTTTCTGAAGCAGGCCAGCGCCTGCGCGCGCTGCTGGATGATATCCAGAAATCGCTCTTCAAGCGGGCCCTGGAGTTCCGCACGGCGCATACATTCCGCGTCAGCAGCTACGCGGAGTTCACGAAGCTTCTGGATGAGCCCGGCGGTTTCATAGAGACGGGCTGGTGCGGTGATGCCGTCTGCGAGGCGAAAGTGAAGGAAGAAACAAAGGCCACCATCCGCCTCATTCCCCTGGAGGGGACTCAGGTATCCACGGCACCGGAAGGCACTGCATGCGTCATCTGCGGAAAGAGCGCTCGTCACCTGGCGATATTCGGCCGCGCATACTAGCGGCCCTCTTCCTGGCAGCCGCTGTTATCGCGGCCCTGAGCGCCTGCGGGCCGCGCCGCCAGGGGCAGGGCGGGCCCGGCGCCCGCGGCTTGTGGTACGAGCTGGCATCAACGGTGTTTCAGCCCGCGGACGCAGCAGATGCGGCGCCCCCGGTCCCTGCTCTTCCCTGGACCGTTCAGTCACGTGTCGCCGACATGGTTTTCCTTGGGGATACCTTGTACTGCGCGGTCAACGGCGCAGGCCTGGCGGAGGTTGATTCGGACGCGGCGGGCACCCTGACCTTCAGCTATCGCTACGACGCGCCCATCTTTGCTCACCGTACCATCACCACCCTCATCCCCCGGCACGGGGACCTCATGATCCACCTCTACTACAACGTGCTGCTGAACGACGCAAAGCCGGAGGAGCTCCTGCTGCGGGGGATCAGCCTGGTGACGTTTCTGCCGGGCCAGAAAGACTTTGCATTCCTTATTCCTTCTTTCCAGAAGAAGAACCCCGAGTGGGAGGCGGTGGGATTTGCCCCGATCTCGGAGAACGAGTTCGATTTCGAGTGGAAGTACACCGACTCCGCGGAAACCCGTTTCGCCTACACACGCTATCGGGCGGACCTGCAGCTGGAGGCGGAAAGCAACCGGGATGCCTATGTGGCGGCCCTTGGGACTCCTTCCCTCACGGGCCCAGGCGTTCCTGCTTCGTACGGCGCGTTTTTCACGGAATGTCGCGCCCGGATACAGGGCCTGGCGTCCAGCACGGCCCTTCACTTCAAGGTGAGATCTCGCCAGACACCGGTCCAGAGGTACTTCCGCTCAGGCCTCGAGCAGGACTCCATCCTCGTCATACACGTCCTGGACGAGGAGGGCGTTCTGTATGCGCTCCTTCCGGACGGCCAGGTGCTGGAGAAGCAGCCCGCGGCCCCCGAGAGGATGTTTTCACTGCCTTTTCTCCCTGCCGGTTTTCAGTACACGGACCTGATTCGGAAAGGCGACCTTTTCATTGCGTCGTGGGAGGAAACAG
This sequence comes from Spirochaetia bacterium, assembly GCA_049515135.1. Classification (GTDB taxonomy): domain Bacteria; phylum Spirochaetota; class Spirochaetia; order SZUA-6; family Fen-1364; genus Fen-1364. Next base: position 205,438 of record JBEKUJ010000006.1, on the reverse strand, counting down.
AGTTCACGCAGGTGAAGAGGGCAGGCCTGCTGGCTTTCCACTCTGGCCGTTAGCCCCTGCTCAATGGCTCCTGGACTGTTCTTTGACTGCAGCCGGCATTCCTTGGCTTGAAGTGCTCAGGAAACTGGCAAGGTCGAAAACAACCGGCTCCTCGATGAGAAAGCCCTCCGCGTGCGCAACCCCCAGCAGGTTCCCGTAGGCTTCCCTGAACCGGCGCAGCCCGTCCAGCACCTTGCCGTCGCGGAGGCTCATCTGCGATTCATGGCAGCGCGCGATTGCCTCCCATTCCCCCATGTACGCTGACACATCGTTCAAGAGGTTTGGCGTCCGGGACCTGGGCACCATATAGTAGATGAGATGGTCCGCGTTCCACGGCTCTCCCTTCGCATCCTTGAGACCGGAGAACCGGGCGTAGCGCAGGGCGGAGCGCACGATTGTCCCCGTGGCAGTGTGATCGGGATGGGCGCCGCCGTCCTTGTGGTAGCTGGGGTTCGTGTGGTAGGGCGCGAACACGATCTTGGGTCTGAACTTGCGAACAACCTCCGCCAGGCGCACGCGGGTCTCATAGGTGTCGAAAATCCTGCAGTCCTGAAACGAGAGGATTTCCAGCTCGCCGCCCAGCTTCTCCGCGGCCACCTGCATCTCGCGCTCGCGCTGTTCCGCCGTGCCGAAGGTCCCCGCTTCCCCCCGGGTAAGCACGCACACGGCCACAGAGGCGCCGCTTCGCACGAACTTGACCAGGCTTGCTCCCATTCCGAACTCGGCGTCGTCGGGATGCGCGCCGAACACCAGTATGTCTGCCATCAGGGAGAAGATACGTGCCCGCCGAGAGCGCGTCAACAAAGGCTGCGAGGCGCCCGGCGCACTGGCGGATTGAGGCACTGGCGGCTTGACACCCCTGCTTGAGCTGGGCGATTCTGGGCACCAGGAGATGGACACTCGCCCCCCTCTTGCCCTCGCGCAAAGCAAGCTCCTCTCGGGTCTCACGGAAGAGCAGGTTGCCCTGCTGGTACCCCTGATGACGCCGGAGGAGTTTTCCGAAGGGGAGGTCATTGTCCGCCAGGCCCTGCCGCCAGAGCGCGTCTATCTTCTCATGGAAGGCCGCGCGTCGGTGAAACGCTTTGCGGACGCTGAGGAGATCGATCTCGCCGAGCTTACAGCCGGGGATTTCTTTGGAGAGTTGGGGATCATTCGAGGAGCCCGGGAGCATTCGGCCAGCGTGGTAGCCGCAAGCAGGGTGAGGGCATTCTCCCTTGGCAAGGAAGATTTCTCCCGGCTCCTCATCGACTATCCTCCGATTGCCAGGAACATTCTCTCCAACATCGTCCTCCAGCTGCAGGACATGAACCAGAGGTTCATCAATACCCTGCGCGCGGAGAAGCATGTCCTGGAGCGGGAGGTCAGGGAGAGGACCCGGGAGCTGGAAGCCATGAGCGAGAGGCTGCACAGGGAGCTGGTGCTTGCCCAGACCATCCAGCGCAATCTCCTGCCGGACAAGGCCAAGAGCTTTCCCGGAGTGGCCATTACAACGGACTATGTCCCCTGCGAAGAGCTGGGTGGCGACATCACAGGCGTCTTCGCGGTGGACGAGAGCCACCTCGCCGTCTACGGCGGCGATGTCTGCGGCCATGGCATCTATGCGGCCCTGGTGATGAGCTACGTGAAGAAGCTCATAGAGACATCCGTCAAGCGCATGCTCATCGGCGGCCGGTACGTGGTCAAGCCACCGGGCGCCGTGCTCACGTCGATCAACCACAGCTTCATTTCAGAGATCAGCCAGGGTGACCCGGAGATCTACCTGACCCTGTTCCTCGGCGTGCTCGACATGCGGGACTTTTCCTTCGAGTACTCCTCTGCCGGCACGCACGTGTCGCCGCTGGTTTTCTCCCCCGGGCGGGCCTCCGAGCTCTTCGACAGCTCCGACTACCCCGTGGGTCACGTGCGCGACCATGAGTATGAAACGCGCCGCTACCATTTCTCCCACGGGGAAAGCTTCCTTTTCCTGAGCGATGGGGTAGTGGAGGCGCGCGGGGAATCAGGGCCCTACGGCATGGTCCGTCTCAAAGAGGAAGCGCTTCGCGCGATGAGGACCGACGGAACGCTGGACGTGGATGCCATCGTGGCATCCGTCAAGTCTTTCCTCGGTGATGCCCCTCCCCAGGACGACATGTGCCTCCTGGCCATGTCCTTCACGCCGACGGACGCACACGCCACATGAGCCGGGACGCAACCCTGCGCCTGGAGGTCGTCTCGCGGCAGGAGTTTGCGGACGGCCGGGCGCAGCGGCTCCTTCCCGCGCTTCGCCGCGAATACCCCGGTGTCTGCGATGTCAGGATCGCCGACGTGTACATCGTGCACGGCGCACCTGCGCTGCGTCCCGAGGATGCGCGGGACGTTCTTTCCGACGGAGTGTCCCAGGAGGTTCACCCGGCAGGATCAGTGGATGATCGACCCCCCGACTGGGATTGCCTTGTCGAGATCACCGTGAAGCCGGGCGTGACGGATCCTGTTGCCGCAACCGCGCTCCAGGCCCTGCATGCCTTTTTCCCTTCCCTCATGTCGGCGGACGCGCGCGTCCAGACGGCCACACAGTACCTGATCAGCGCAGGCCCGTCATCGCGCACTCTTGATCCTGCCCGGCTTGCCCTGTTCTTTTTCAATCCGCTCATCCAGTCCGCCTTCGTGCTCAGCCGCACGCAATGGGAAAGCGGCTCCCGCCCCCCGTCTTCGTATCCGCACATGGTGGATGCAAGCCCGGCGGATGTCAGCCTGATAGACCTCGGGGGGGTTGGCGATGATGAGCTTGTCCAGCTTTCACGACGCCGGCTGCTTGCGTTGTCCCTTGCCGAAATGAAGGCAATCCAGGGGTACTTCTCCAGGGCGGATGTCAGAACGCTGCGCCAGGCGCGCGGGCTTGCCCCTGCCGCAACGGATGTGGAGCTTGAGATGATCGCCCAGACCTGGTCGGAGCATTGCAAGCACAAGATCTTCAACGCCACCATCCGCTACCGCGAAGGTGGCCGGGAGCAGATCATCGAATCCCTTTTTCGCACGTACATCAGCGCCACCACGGAGGCTCTGCGGAAAAAACGGCGGTTCCTGCGGTCCGTTTTCCACGACAACTCGGGGGTGATCTCTTTCGACCGCTCCACGCTCGTGTGCTTCAAGGTGGAGACGCACAACTCCCCCTCCGCGCTGGACCCCTATGGCGGGGCCATCACGGGCATCGTGGGCGTGAACCGCGATATCCTGGGCACGGGGATGGGCGCTCGCCCCATCTTCAACACGGACGTCCTGTGCTTCGGCTATCCGCAGACCCCCGTCTCCGAGGTGCCGGCCGGCCTCATGCATCCGCGCAGGGTGATGGAGGGAGTCCACCGCGGGATCGTGGATGGCGGCAACCAGTCAGGGATCCCTGTTGTGGCCGGAGGGTTTCTCTTCGATGACAGCTTCCTGGGCAAGCCCCTTGTATTCTGCGGCACTGGCGGGGTGCTGCCCGCCCGCGTTCGGCGGAGGCCCGGCTGGGTGAAGGGCGTTCGCTCCGGGGACCTCGCAGTCATGGTTGGCGGGAGGGTGGGCAAGGACGGGATCCATGGAGCAACGTTCTCCTCTGAAGCTCTGAGTGAGAGCTCCCCGACCTCCGCCGTGCAGATCGGGGACCCCATCACCCAGAAGAAGATGCTCGACATGATCCTGGAGGCCCGGGATCTCGGTCTGTACCGGGGGATCACGGACAACGGCGCCGGCGGGCTTTCCTCCTCCCTTGGCGAGATGGCTTCCCTGAGCGGCGGCGTGAGGATCGACCTGGACGCGTGTCCCCTCAAGTACCAGGGGCTTGCTCCCTGGGAGATCCTTGTGTCGGAGTCCCAGGAGCGGATGAGCCTGGCAGTGCCCCCGCAGAGGGTCGGACAGCTTCTCACGCTCGCGGCCCGCAGGGACGTGGAGGCAACGGTCGTCGGGGAGTTCACGGATACCGGCACGGTGGAAGTGACCGCGAACGGAAAGACGGTGGGGCTCCTTGAGCTGGAGTTCCTGCATGACGGCCTTCCCGTCATGGAGCTTTCGGCGGAATGGACACCTTCAGGGGCTGAAAACGAAGGATTGCCGGAGAGCACGGCGCTCCATCCTCTCATGCTGGCCCTGCTGGCAGACCCGAACATTTCCTCACGGGAGACGTGGGTCAGGCAGTTCGACCACGAGGTGCAGGGCATGTCAGTGGTCAAGCCGTTCGTCGGCCGCCGCCGGGATGCACCGTCTGACGGCGGGGTGCTCCGCGTGCGCCCCGGCGCCCGGCGGGGCATCACCGTGACCCACGGGATCTGTCCGTGGTACGGGGACGAGGACACCTATGAGATGGCCCGGTGCGCGGTAGATGAAGCCGTGCGCGCCCACGTGGCTCTGGGCGGGGACCTGGGGCGCATGGCTGCGCTGGACAATTTCTGCTGGCCGGATCCGGTAGAAAGTCCCGAGACACCGGACGGCAGACGCAAGCTGGCGCAGCTGGTTCGGGCCTGCCGCGGCCTCGCGGATGCGTGCCTGGGGTTCAGCCTGCCCCTCATCTCCGGCAAGGATTCGATGAAGAACGATGCCAGGGTTGCCGGCAGGAAGATCTCCATACGGCCCACTCTCCTTGTCTCCCTGCTGGGAATCATCCGCGACGTGAGGCGGGCCGTGACCACGGATTTCAAGCGCGCCGGGGACTTGATCTACGTTGTCGGGGAGACGCGGGGGGAGCTGGGCGGAACGCGCTTTGAGAAGGCCAGCGGACGCAAGCTCGGGTCCGCGCCGAGACTGCTGCTGGAGCAGGCTCAAGGGAGCTATCGCAGATTGCACCGCGCCATCAGGAGGGGCATGGTCCGTTCCTGCCACGACCTTGCCGATGGCGGCCTGTGGGTGGCGCTGGCGGAAAGCGCCATCGGCGGTGACTGCGGCGCGCGGATATCCCTGGATGAGCTTCCCGTCTCCGCGGACTGCGCGCTTGAGCCGGCCCGGCTCCTTTTCTGCGAGACTCCTTCCCGCTTCCTTGCCAGCGTGTCGCCTGCGGCCGATGCGGGGTGGCGAAGGACCATGAAGGGGTTGGCTTTCGCGCTCATCGGAGAAGTGACGGCGGATGCTACTCTTCGCGTGCTGGCGCGCGGGCAGGAGATCGCGTCTGTCTCTCTGCGGGATGTCCGTGACGCCTGGCAGGGAAGCGAGGAGGCCAGGGCGTGAGTGTGGTGAGGGCCTGCGTGGTCACCGGGCTCGGCATCAACGCGGACCAGGAGCTGGCCCTTGCCTTCGAAATGGCAGGCGCCAGGGCCTGTCGGCTTCACGCGCGCGACCTGATGGACCGCCCGCAGCGGCTCGGGGACTTCCGGATCCTTGCCCTTCCCGGCGGTTTCTCCTTCGGAGATCACCTGGGCTCAGGCAAGGTCTTTGCCTCCCTCTTTCGCCGCAGCCTGGGACCAGCCTTGGAGAAGTTCATCTTCCAGGGCGGTCTTGTCATCGGAGTCTGCAACGGCTTCCAGGCTCTGGTGAAGATGGGGTTTCTTCCCGATCTCCACGGAACGCACGAGCAGGAAGTCTCCCTGATCCACAACGACTCCGGCAGGTTCGAGGACCGCTGGGTCCGTGTGGGTTTTCAGGAAGCCTGCCCCTGCCTCTGGACACGCGGGCTGGCAGATATGGACCTTCCCGTGCGTCACGGCGAGGGAAAGCTCGTGGTCCGCTCTCCGCAGGTGCTGGCAGAGCTTGAATCGCGCAACCTCGTTGCCCTGCGCTACCTGGGGCGTGACGCCCACGCTGAGGGAGCGGTGGCCTATCCCGATGATCCCAATGGGTCGGTCAACCACGTCGCGGGGATCTGCGACCCCACCGGCAGGGTGTTCGGGCTTATGCCGCACCCCGAGGCCTTTCTCTACCCTGAGAATCATCCCGAGTGGACGGCGCTGGAAGCGCCGAACGGGTTTTCCCGTGCAGCGCTTGAGGCGTCTGGCGCGGGCGGCCGGGCTGCGGTGGGCCAGGGCTTGAGCATCTTTCGCAATGGAGTGAGGGCGGCGCAAGGGTAAGGGTTGACAGACCCTTGGCCCTCTACGTATGATGAGCGGGTTCGCGGCAAGGGCCGTGACGCGAAACGGGGGCGTAGCTCAGTTGGCTAGAGCGCTTGAATGGCATTCAAGAGGTCGTGGGTTCAATTCCCGTCGCCTCCAGTAAATCACAATGGATGACAAGGCAAAAGAATCGACAGCACAGAGTGAGCTTGATCCTGACCTCGCGCAGCTGCTCGACATAGAAACGCCAAAGCCCGCGCCGGCGCACGGCGAAGGCGGACCAGACTTCCGCACGCTCTTCGGCGACGAGCCCAGCAGCCAGCAGGCTGAGAAGCCGCCTGCTGAGCAGGTGGATACAACCAAGAAGAGCTTCCCCATCATCGTCAAGCTTGAGGAAGACCCCAAGCCGTACTTCCAGGACAAGGACTTCTACAAGAAAGTCCTTGCCGGGGAGGGAGAGGCCGGAACCCGGGTCCATGACCTGCTTGGCAAGTACATGAAAGCGGAAGATCCGGAGGAAAAATCCCACTTCCGGGCCCAGCTCATCTCGGCATTCTGGGACCTTGGGTCCACCATTGCCTACCGCGCAAACCGCGAGCTCATTACGTGCAAGAGACTGTTCCTGCGCTATGGGATCCTCTCTCCGGGCTTCCTCTCCCCGGAACACCGGGAGCTTGTGTCGCGCATCATCCAAGGAAACGCCACGGGCGAGCCGGTGTACTACGTGGATGAATGGCTGGAGATGATTGCCAAGGGGCAGGTGCGGCCCTCCACCGTGGATGAGGTGAAGGCCAAGACCAAGGACACGGGGCAGAAGATCCTGGATGCAGTTGAAAAGAGGAAGGGGCAGCGCGACAGCGAGATGGCCATCCTGCGGGCCAAGATCGGCCAGCTGGACGAGCGTGAGGACCAGCTGCGCGCGCAGATGGACATGCTCCTCCGCCATGATCGTCTCGATGAATACGGGGGACTGAAGGCGCCCTTCAATCAGTCCCAGAAAGCAGCCATGGCCCAGATGCAGGAGGTCCTGCGGCAGCTGTCAGGGCTCGACGCCCAGATTGCAACCTCGTACACGGACCTTGCGAACATAGAGAAAGACCTGGAGTCCCTGACCCACAAGTCTGAGGGCGTGAGCGCTTCCAGCGTTGTGGACGCCAAGGCCGTGATAGACGAGTGGGGCTCCATCAGGCAGATGGCCAAGATGTGCGTGGGACGGCAGGGGAACCACTTCCCCATCTTCCTTGCGCAGTTCGTCAGGCCGAACATCAGGGAGATCGGGACCCGGGAGAACGTGATCCGGGAAATGGCGCAGATCGAAGCGATGGATCCCGGTCTCTTCCTTCGCACGCACAAGAGTCAGACCACCCGCATCGTTCCCAACATCATTCTTGTTGCCTGCTACGGCGACTCGGGGGTCTGCTGGGAGCCGTTCGAGAAGTTCAACAGGGCTACCAGCAGGGGCAGGGTAGCCATTCCCATATTCCCCACCAAAAGCGTTCCGCTGGCAGTTCTCACGGCAATGGCCGACCTGCGATGGCAGGTCGCCAAGGAAAAGGCAGCTTACTACTGGATGGAAGAGGGCATTACCGGTAAGTACTACCAGTGGTTCAGCGAGCGGAAGCTCCGCGGGGACGTGCGGGAGTATTTCATCCGGGACTACGTGCTGTGGGTCAATAAGGAAAGCCAGGGAACGCAGAAGCTGGACAAGGACGTGCGCGGGATATTCTGGCGCATGATGCCGTTCCCCCAGCACATCAAGGACAACCTCCGAAACCGCGGGTTCGTCTATAACGAACTGTACAAGAAAGACCAGAACATCGCAAAGTCCGACGGTTACTGAATCCCGGGCAACGCGGGCCGCCTCTTACAAATACGTCACGACTTCCGAAAGCGCCTTTCTTTCCTTGCGGATCTTCCTTGCATACCCCGACCGGGGATACCCCAGCGGGGAGATGGTGTAGACGCGCTCATCCGGCCCAAGGCCAAGAGCGGCGCGCAGGACGCCCGGATCATAGGCGGCGATCCAGCACGTCCCCACACCCTCGTTCTCCGCGGCCAGGACCATGTGATCCATGGCGATGGCCACGTCCGTCTCTATCGAGTTGTAGCCGTCCTGCCGGGTCCAGGCATCGCCGACTTTCCCCACAACCACCAGCATGTGCGGAGCGTCCTGGAACCACGGCCGCGCATAGCACCTCTTCACCTTCAGGAGATTTTCACGGGAGGAGACAAGGAGGAACCGCCAGGGCTGCTTGTTTGCCGCCGATGGGGCCACCCGGCCCGCCTCCAGGATCCGCTCCAGAACGAGCTTCTCCACCGGCTTGGTGGGGTCATAGCTGCGAACACTCTCTCTCCCGCAGATGACATCCCTGAAGTCCATGCTTCCTCCAACCTCTTCAGCCCTTCCTTCTTCCCTTGAAGAGCTGGGGAATGTGTTTTTCCAGCTCAAACCGCGCAGACACTTTCTTCATGACCCATGCGTAGATCATGAAGGTGAGAACGATGGAGGCGATAAGGCCGATAAGGGCCAGGGCGACGCGAATCCCTTGGATCGGAATCAGCAGAATGATAACAACAAAGACCCCGATGATCGCTAACATGACCGCCAGGTTGAACACAGTGGCAGCAAGGAAGAAAAGGACCATTTTCGATCCCGAGCTCATGTGGAACCCCCCCTGGGCCGCGACGGAATGAGGAACGACACGAACAGCAGGATGCCCGACACCACCACGGTTGCATCCGCCAGGTTGAACGTAGGCCACCTCTCCATGCCCAGAAGCCCGTAGAAGCGGAAGTCCAGGAAATCCACGACGCCGGCCGGACGGAAAATGCGATCCACGTAATTTCCAAGCCCTCCGCCCAGCAGCGCGGCGAATGTCCATCTCTGAAAGCCGGTGAGCTTCTCCCGGGTGAACAGGTAATAAAGGAATAAAAGCGCGATGACAACCAGGGGGAGAAAGCCGAAGAGGGTCCTCTGGGTTCCCGGGGCGAGGTTTCGGCCAATGCTGAACGCTATGGCGGGGTTCTGCACGTGGATGATGCGGAAGAAGTCGTCTATCACCGCCACTGCCCGTCCCCGAGGGATGGCGAGCGTGACAATGAGCTTCGTTGCCTGGTCCAGGAGGATGATCCCCGCCGACAGGATCAGCGAAACGAGACGAGGCTTCATATCCCTAGAGCCCTGTGGGAACATCAACATACACGGTATCCACCCCGGTTTCCCGGGCGAGCCTTTCGCTGAGCGATCGTATCCCGAAGGATTCTGATTGGTAATGTCCGGCAAAGATAACATGGATGCGCGACTCGAGGCAATGGTGATAAATGGCGTGCAGGGGCTCCCCGGTGATGTAAAGGTCGAGCTTCTCTTCCACCGCCTGGGTGACCTCCCAGGCGGCGCCGCCGGACACGATGCCTATGGTGCGAATCAGCTCAGGACCGAACGGGAGCGTCCTCACCTGCTCCCCGTGCCCTGCCGAAAGGCGATGGACAACCTCATCCAGGCGCGCCGGGACTGAAAGCGTTCCTTTGTATCCGATCTTTGTTCCCCGGTATGCCCCGAAGGGCTCGATGTCGCGGAGACCCAGGTGGCGCGCAATACCGATGTTGTTTCCAACCTCCGGGTGCTGGTCCAGGGGGAGGTGCGCCGCATACAACGCAAGGTTGCCTTCCATCAGGATGCGCAGCCTCTCATAGAGCGCGCCCACGATTCGCTCGGGCTTCTCCCACAGGATGCCATGATGGACAAAAAGCATGTGGGCGCCCCACTCGATGGCCCTTCGGAAGCATTCCAGCGAGGCATCGACGGCGAATGCTACTTTTGTGATCTCCGGAGCACTGTTGGCAACCTGAAGCCCGTTGCGGCTCTGATCTATCGCCTCGAATGCCGCAAGATCCAGGAACTCCCTCAGCCACCTGTCCAGATCTGTCAGTGTCATGATTGCGGGAGTATAGTCGCGAAAGGCCCTCTTGACGACTCTGCCGCTCTGGGGCAGAATAAAGCATACTTAAACAGTAAAGATTGCCGTAAAGAGGAGACCCCACGTGAACTATTTCCTCACAGAAGAGCAGACTATGATCCGCGATCTGGCCGCGCAGATCGCGCGCGAAAAGATCGCCCCGCGCGCCGCGGAGCTGGATGAATCAGGGGAGTTCCCCTGGGACATCGTGCAAGCAATGGCAAAGTCCGACCTCTACCGCGTCTTCATCCCCACGGAATACGAAGGCTTGGGCGGCGGATGCTTCGAGATGTGTCTGGCAGTGGAGGAGCTCTCCCGGGCGTGCGGCGGGATTTCGCTTTCCTACGCCGCTTCGGCCCTGGGCACCATCCCCATCATCCTGTTCGGCTCCGAGGAGCAGAAGAAGAAGTACCTCCCTCGACTTGCCGCCGGTGAGGTGCTTGCCGCCTTCGGGCTCACCGAGCCCAACGCCGGAAGTGATGCCGCGGGTATCAAGACAACTGCGCGCGCTGACGGCGACTCCTACGTGATCAACGGCACAAAGCAGTGGATCACGAATGGAGGGGAGGCCTCAATCTACACAGTGATCGCCCTCACCGATCCGACGCGAGGGATGCGCGGGTCTTCCGCCATCATCGTGGAGAAGGGGACCCCCGGCTTCGAGTTCGGCAAGAAAGAGAACAAGATGGGGATCCGGGCTTCGGCCACACGGGAGCTTGTCTTCCAGGACTGCAGGGTCCCCAAGAGCAACGTGCTGGCCAAGGAAGGCATGGGCTTCCTGGTGGCCATGAGGACGCTGGACCAGTCCCGGCCCGGAGTTGCCTCGCAGGCGGTCGGAATTGCGCAAGGCGCGCTGGACAAGGCCATCGAGTATTCCCGCGAGCGTCATCAGTTCGGCAAGTCCATCTCCTCTTTCCAGGGGATCCAGTTCCTTCTGGCCGATATGGCCACGCAGGTGGAAGCGGCCCGGGCCCTGACGTATGCGGCCGCCCGCGCCATCGACTCTGGAGAGAAGGACGTCTCACGCATATCCGCCATGGCCAAGGTCTTTGCCTCCGACACTGCCATGAAAGTGACCACCGATGCCGTCCAGGTGTTCGGCGGGTACGGCTACATGAAGGATTACCCCGTTGAAAAGATGATGCGGGACGCCAAGATCACGCAGATCTACGAGGGCACAAACCAGATCCAGCGTGAAGTGATTGCCCTGAACCTGATCAAAGAAAGCGTGCGGGGCGCGAGGGCCAGGGCGTGAAAGTATTCGTCTGCATCAAGCAGGTTCCTGACACCACCAACGTGCGCATCAACCCGGAGACCAACACCCTGGTGCGCGAAGGGGTTCAGTCCATCATCAACCCTTTCGATGTCTACGCCCTGGAGGAAGGCGTCCGGCTGAAAGAGAAGCACGGCGGAACGGTGACCGTCATCACCATGGGACCTCCCCAGGCAGCCGACGCCCTGCGTGACGCCATTGCCCTGGGCGCGGACAACGCATACCTCGTCTCTGACCGCGCGTTTGCCGGCGCGGACACCCTGGCAACGGCCTACGCCCTTGCCTGCACGGTGCGCAAGCTCGGCGGGGCTGACGTGATCCTCATGGGCAGGCAGGCCATCGACGGAGACACGGGCCAGGTGGGCCCAGGGGTCGCCGAGAACCTCGGGATCTCTCACATCACCGACATCAGGAAGATTGAAGAGATAAGCGATTCGCGCATCGTCGTGGAGCGACTGCTGGAGGACGGGTACGCCAGACTTGCCGCCCGGCTTCCCGTGGTGCTGACGGTGGTCAAGGAAATCAACACCCCCCGGCTGCCCTCCCTCAAGGGCAAGCTGGCGGCCAAGAAGGCAGAGATTCCCGTCCTGAAGGCTTCCGATGTCGATGCGGACGTGGAACGCCTGGGGCTCAACGGTTCGCCGACCCAGGTGATGAAAATATTCACCCCAACCCGGCCGTCCGGCGGCAAGAAGTTCACCGGTGAGCCTGCCTCCACGGTAGGCGCGCTCCTCAGCGAGCTCACCTTGGCAGGCATATCCATCCGTAAGAACGGGAAATAAGGAACTCACCTCATGGACCCCATCCGCGTCATTACGAAGAACTGCATAGGCTGCAAGCTCTGCATCAAGTCATGCCCGTTCGATGCAATTGCGCTCACCGGGCCGTTGGTGGAGGGCAGGACAGACCGCAACACGGCTGTCATCGACCTGGGCAAGTGTACGCTCTGCGGCGCGTGCGTCGAAGCCTGCAAGCGCTACAACGCTATTGTCATCACCCGCAGGACCTTCAAAGGCCAGGAGGTGAGTGCGTACTCGGGGATCGCGATCTTTGCCGAGCACAGGAGAGGCAAGATAGCTTCTGTTGTGCCTGAGATCATAGGAGCGGCCCGGGACCTGGCAAAGCAGCGCGCATCCACGGTGAGCGCCATCCTTGTAGGAAGCGGAGTGCGCGCGTTCACCGACGAGCTTCTTTCCTATGGAGTGGATGAGATCTGGATGATCGACAATCCATCCATCGGCGACTTCGATGAGGACGTGCAGGCGGACCTTGTATCGGAGATACTGCTTGAGAAGAAGCCCGAGGTGTTTCTTGGCGGCGGCACGGTTGTCGGCAGATCTCTCCTGCCCCGTGTCGCCGCCCGGATACTCACCGGGCTCACCGCAGACTGCACGGAGCTCAGCATTGACCAGGAAAGCCAGCTCCTGAAGCAGACTCGGCCGGCCTTCGGCGGCAACATCATGGCCACCATCCTCACGCAGAACCACAGGCCGCAGATGGCCACCGTGCGGCACAAGGTGATGACACCGGCGGCCAAAGTCTCCGACCCGAAGGGGAAAGTCATCGAGCTGAACCATATAAAGGTTCCCAAGTCAAAGCTCGAGTTCCTGGAGTTCGTGGAAGAGAAAACCGCCACGGTGAACCTTGTGGAAGCGGACGTCATTGTCTCAGGCGGCCGCGGGATCAAGGACCCGAAGAACTTCGATCTCATTGAGAAGCTTGCCCTCACGACCGGCGGCGCGGTAGGCGCCTCCCGCGCCGCGGTGGATGCCGGCTGGATCCCTTACTCGCACCAGGTCGGCCAGACCGGCAAGACGGTGAAGCCCACGGTCTACATAGCGTGCGGCATCAGCGGCGCCATCCAGCACCTTGCCGGTATGAAAGCATCCGACATGATCATTGCAATCAACTCCGACCCTAACGCCCCGATTTTCGACGTGGCCCACTACGGAATCGTGGGGGACCTGTTCCAGGTGGTGCCGGAGCTCATCCGGCGGCTGGAGGCGAGCTGAGGGCCAGCGGGCGGGGGCTGCTACGAGTTGATGAGCCTTTCCGCCAGAGTCCCGCTTCTCAGCTTGCGCGCGTCACGAAGGATTCTTGCCCAGAAGGCTTTCTCCTTCTTCGGGTTGCGGGTCACGGTAATGGGCGTGTAGAGTCCCGGATGGCCGGCTATTTCCTTCAGGTTGTCAGGGGTCCCGTTCTTCTTCTGTCCCGTCATGCGGTTTCTACTGTTCACTTTTCGACGCCCGCCTCCTCGCCGAAGGGTCGTGCTGGTCGAAAGGCGCCCGCGTGGCCGCGACGGCGGGGGCTTTGCGGCCCTCTTCAACCTGGACGGCCGCTCGGGGAGATTCAGCCTTCCCGAGATCTTTCCAAGGCGTGGCGAAGACCTGATCACGGGCACCGCCATCGATTTGGGGCCTAACCCGGAGTTGAGTCCCGAGCCGCTCGTGATGGGATTTGCCTGACCAGGGAACGACCCCGCGGTGTTTACGGGGCGCGACACCATTCACGCGGCGTATGCGGAGATGTTCTCCGGACTCTTCAAGCCGGGCACCTATGAGTTCACCCCCCGCCCGGAGCACGTGCCCCGCGCCTCCGCGCGCGGGAGCGCCGTTTTATTGACAGCTCCTGCAGCGCGGCGTAAGCTGGTTTCAAATGTCCTTGCCAGCGCAATACACGAATCGACACATGACCGTCATCTGGGCAGCCGTCATGGCCGGTGCGGCGGCAGTCTATTTTGCCGGTATCTCGCATGAGCTCATCTGGTACGATGAATCTGTTGCGGTTGGCATCGCCAACCACAGCTTTGCCGACATCTTCCGGTTACTGCCGAATGAAAACCACCCGCCGTTGTACTTCCTGCTGCTGCGCCTGGCGAAATTGATACTTGGCGGCTCGGAGTGGGCTTTGCGCTTCTTCTCCGCCGCCGCGGCCGTGGGAATGGTTGGTCTTGGCGCAGGGCCAGTGCGCCGAATTTTCGGCAACCGCGGAGCGCTCGTGTACGCCGCGGTGGTCATTTTCACGCCGGTTATCCTGATCCAGGCGCATGAAGCAAGAATGTATTCCCTCGCGAACCTTGCGGTGACCGCCACAGTCCTCTACGGGTTTCTGGCTGCTCGCGACGGCGGCCGCGGCAACTGGATTGCCTTTGGGCTTTGGACGCTTGCCGCCGCATACCTGCACTACTATGGGCTCATAGCCGCCGTAGTTGCGCACGCTTTTGTCCTGGGTTGGGTGCTTCTGAAAAACCGAAAGCGGCTCAAGAGCTTCCTTATTACCGCGGCGCTCGCGTTGGCAGGATACGCCCCGTGGATTGTGGTGCTCGCAAGCCAGACGCTTCGGGTAAACAAGACCGGCTTCTGGATTCCACGGGTGTCAGGACTCGGCATCCTCTCAGCGCTCCTGCGGCCGTTCGTCTACCGCGAGCTTTATCCGACGCCTCTGCCGGTGGTCCGCCCATGGATGGCTGGCGCGGCGTTGGCGGCCTTGGCTCTCATCGTCACCGGTTTGATCCTTGTCCGCAAGAAGAAGGCTGCCAGCGAATCTGCCTTCGGCGCCATGGTGCTTGTCACCTATCTCGGGACCATGGCTGCGGCCATCGTGATTTCGCTGGTCTCGGTCCCGGTTTTCTACAGCCGATACATGGTGGTGTGCACGGGGTTGATCGCGCTCCTGGTGAGCATGGGAATCAGTCTGCTCCAGCGGCGGTGGATGCAGGGCGGCGCGCTTGTCCTGGTGGCGGCCCTCAACGTGCTCACCATGAAAGACATCTACACCCAGCACTTCAATCTCCCTTTTCAACAGGCGCGGCGGGCGCTGGCGGCTGAAATCAAACCGGGTGACCTTGTCATCACTTCTGATTGTTTTACGGTCGGTCCCGTCTTTCACTACTTCCCGCAGGCTGCCATCTATTACTCCAGCAACTCCTTTGAGGCGGAACGCGACGAGATCCTCAAGGTCATGAGCCCGCCGTTACAGTACAACGAGGGCCTCGAAGAGCTTCTGACTACCCATGACACATTCTGGGCACTTACGGACAACACGGGCCTTTGCAGGCAGACCTCGGAAATCATCGCGGGTGCGTCCGGTTGGATTGCGGACACGCCGAGCGTTTTCCGCGATCCGGCCCCCTTTTCGTTTGTGAGCTTCACTCTCACCAGATACACGCACACCGGCCGCGATGTGTCAGCCAACATGGGCAGGATAAAGATACATGTGACGGGCATCCGGAAGCCGGGCATGCTGGTGGCTGATATTTTCAGTGGCCTGCCGCCCATGGAAAGCAACCGCGTGCGCAGGCAGTTTCTCAACGCCAAGAGTGGCCAACTGGAAGTGACGATCAATGATTTGCCGTATGGCGACTACGTGCTTGTCGTGTTTGTGGACCAGAACAAAAACAACGCGGCCGACTTTGGGGTGGAAGGCGTCTGGGTGAGCAACGGCCGGAACGTCGATCCCGCGCGGTGCGTCTACGGCACTCCTTTTGATGTGTTGAAGTTCTCTTTCCATGAGCCCGAGCTCGCGTTCAAAGCGGCTTTGTCCTACTCTGCGTCGGAGCAAGAGTGAATCTGAAAGATCTCGGATACCGTGACTGGTTCAAAGACAAGCTGAAAGAGCTCGGTAGCGACGAGGCACATCTCGCCCGGATCGTCACGGTTGACAGGGACCGCTACACGATCGCCGGCCCCACCGGCATAATGCCCGCTGAGGCCACTGGCAAGCTTCTGTACTGCGCTGACATCCCGGAGGATATGCCGTGCGTTGGCGACTGGGTGCTGGTGGAATACCTGGACAACAACGAGCATGCGGTTGTCCACGACGTACTTCCACGAAAGACGATGCTCCGCCGCAGGGCAGCGGGAGGCAAGTCTGACTATCAGTCAATCGCCTCAAACATCGACGTCGCATATATCGTACAGTCCTGCGATGTTGACTACAACCTGAACCGCCTTGATCGATACACCGTGATGGCCGCTGACGGCGGAATTGCCGCCAGGCTTTTGCTGACCAAGTGTGATCTCGTGGACAGCGCCCACCTGGACGCGCTGATCTCAGGGGTGAAAAAAGAACACCGTATAGACGTGACAGCCATCAGCAGCGTCACGGGCGCTGGATATGACACGTTCATACATGCTCTTCAGAAGGGCGTGACATATTGCCTTCTTGGTTCCTCTGGCGTCGGAAAGAGCACCCTTTTGAACAGACTTCTTGGCGCGGACAGCCTGGCGGTGGGCGATGTACGAGAGAAAAGCGGCAAGGGACGCCACACCACAACGCGGCGCCAGTTGATCGTGCTGGAGAGCGGAGCTCTGTTTGTCGACACGCCAGGAATGAGAGAGCTCGGCATGATGGCTTTTGACGCCGGCTTGGAGGAGAGCTACCAGGACATTGCCTCCGCTGCCGGCGAATGCCGGTACTCCGATTGCACCCATACCGTGGAAAAGGGCTGCGCAGTCCTGGCAAAGGCGGTCACAGGTCAATTGTCGCACGAGAGATACGAAAGCTACCTGAAACTTCAGAGGGAGTCCGAGCACTATGAAATGACGTCCCTGGAGAAAAGGCAAAAAGACAGGGCTTTCGGGAAAATGCTCAAGAACTACGAGAAGTTCAACAAGAAGCGCTGAGCTGGCGCCTCGACGTTTTCGTTGGCTGCCAGCTTTGTGAGATAGTCCTGAGTCGCCGAAGGGCTGATAGGCGACGACGGCGGCGGTGGAGATGGGCTTGCCAGCCGCGGCGGAATAGAACTCGGCGATCAGCGAGAAGACGAGTCGCGAGAGCTTGGCGAACAGGCGCTGATCATGGCGGAGGAAGACCCTCAGAGCCTTGGGCAGGTCGGTGCAGTGGCCCGACCAAGGGGTGAAGACGAACTGCCGATGGGGGAAAGGTGAGCAGCAACTGCTCATCGAGGTACTCCGCGAACAGGAGTGTTCGCTTCTGGCTGCAGGAGGGACAGAGGCGGCGTAGAGCCCTGCCCAAGGGGTAGAAGCCCTTGCAGGAAAAGGGACGGAAGTACTCGTGGCGGCATTCGGCGTTCGAGCAGCGGATACGCGCCAGGCCTTGGCGGCAGTCGCCGCAGGTGAGGGAACGGGTAGCCACTCGGGTAATCCGCTCCCTGCGGAAGTTCCCGAGCTCCTTTGCGTAGCGCGAATCGTACTCGGCCGCGAATCGTCCGAAATGGTCGCGGAATACATGCTGGAGGGTGTTGGCCCCTCGCTGGGCACAAGCGAGACGCGATGGGCTGGCGGGTGCCGGAATCTCCTGCACTCATCCGGGAACTGAATGATATGTCGCTGCGCTTCCGTCGGTCACATGCGCTGTTTCAAGGGCGGATACCCGCGAGCCATATGAAGCAGGAGAGATTCACGGGCTACGTGCGACCGAAATCGAATGCGGGCGAAGCGGAAAGCCCGAAGGCGCTGCGCGATGCCAGGGCAACGGCGGATTCGACAACAGCCCTCACCGCCTCGCGGGGCCGTTCGCCGAGGACTTGCAGCGGAGCACGCGACCCGCCCGAGGGCCGTTATTGCTGAGGCCGTTGCGAAAATGGGCACAGATGCACAGTCTCAAGATCGTCCCCTCGGGCGGGGCACGCCCAGGAATGGAACAAGGAGACATTGACCGTTTCTCATTCTCATCCGATATTTCCCCTTACGGAGACGGATAATGAAGAGAAAGCTCGGACGATCTGGTGTCGAGGTCAGCGCCCTGGGCATGGGCTGCTGGGCAATTGGGGGTCCCTTCTGGAACGGCGAGACGCCGCTGGGCTGGGGCGACGTGGACGATGAGGAGTCCATCCGCGCCATACATGCCGCGCTCGACCTGGGAATAACGCTTTTTGACACGGCCAACGTGTACGGTGCCGGACACAGCGAACAGGTGCTGGGACGCGCGCTTGGGAAGCGGAGGCCGCAGGTGGTCATCGCCACCAAGTTCAACGCGGTGTTCGATGAGAACACCAGACAGGTGAAGGGATCCGACGTTACCCCCGAAGGCATTCGGAAGGCGTGCCAGGAGTCGCTGCGGCGTCTGGGAACGGACTACATCGACCTGTACCAGTTCCACGCGAACGACCATCCCGTAGCCGAGGCCGGGCCCGTGCGGGACACCCTTGAAGCCCTGGTCAAGGAGGGAAAGATCCGAGCCTACGGCTGGAGCACGGACTTTGCTGACAGGGCGGAGTACTTTGCCCAGGGGCCCAAATGCACGGCCATCCAGCTCCAGCTGAATGTCCTGGACGACAATCCAGCCGTCATTGCGGTTTGCGAGAAGCACAACCTCGCGGCGCTCAATCGAGGGCCGCTGGCCATGGGGCTCTTGACCGGCAAGTACACTGCGGAGACGCGCCCGAGCGCCAAGGACGTCCGAAGCGAGAAGGCGCCTGAGTGGATGAAATACTTCAAGAACGGCAAGCCCAGCCCCGAATGGCTGAAGAAGCGCGACGCCATCCGCGAGATTCTCACCAGCAAGGGGCGCACCGTGTCACAGGGAGCGCTTGCATGGCTGTGGGCCAGAAGCGAGAAGACGCTCCCCATTCCAGGCTTCAGGACCGTAGACCAGGTCAAGGAGAACGCCGGGGCCCTTGAGTTTGGTCCGCTCGCCAAGGCTCAGATGAAGGAGATCAACAGCATCCTGGAACGCTAGGCGCGGGGGGAAGTCCTACCAGGCGTATGCTTTTGGCGCCTCGCCTCCCGGGCCGGGGAAGATTGCCTCCAGCTTGTCCACCACCGCCTGATCCAGCGTGATCTCCGTTGCGCGCACTGCCTCGTTGAGCTGGTCCACCGTGCGGGGGCCGACGATCGGCGCAGTGACAGCCGGGTTTCGTAGGAGCCAGGCCAGCGCAACGATGCCGGGTTTTTCTCCGATCTCCCGGCAAAGCTTCTCATAGGCTTCTATCCTTGGACGGGACTTCTCCAGGTTCTTTCGAAACTCCTCGGTTGTCCGGCGTCCGGCCTGCACTTTTTCCAGCGCGCCCCCCAGGAGTCCGCCGCCCAACGGGCTCCACGGGATCAGGCCCATTCCGTAATGCCTGCATGCCGGGATGACTTCCAGCTCCACCATACGATTGTTCAAGTGGTAGATGCTCTGCTCGCTCACCAGTCCCATTGCGCCGCGGCGGGAGGCTTCCTGGCATGCGGTGGCGATATCCCAGCCCGCGAAATTGCTGGAGCCGACGTAGTTCACCTTGCCTTGCGCCACCAGCGATCCCATGGCTTGCCAGATCTCGTCCCAGGGGCATTCCCTGTCAACGTGGTGCATCTGGTACAGGTCTACGGTTTCGGTTCGAAGCCGCCGCAGACTTCCCTCGCAATGCCTGCGGATCTTTACGGAGGACAGGTTTCGGCCGCTGTGGTTGGGCTCAGGCTTCTCTCCTTCCCGGTCCGCGGGGTTGAACACCTTGGTTGCCAGGACCACCGCCTCCCTGCGGCCGCCGCCCCGTGCAAACCACCGGCCGATGATCTCCTCTGTGAGCCCGCGCGGGGTCCAGCCATAGACGTCCGCCGTGTCGAAGAAGTTGATGCCCAGCTCCAGAGCGCGGTCCATGATGGCGAACGCGTCCTTTTCAGGGGTCTGGTTTCCGAAGTTCATGGTGCCGAGGCACAGGTTGCTGACCAGGACTCCGTGCCGGCCCAGCCTCTTGTGGGTGATGGCCATGGGGACCTCCTTGATGCTTCGAATGTACTGAAATCTCCGGCAGCCCAGGCATGAGGAAGCGTGCTTTTTCCGCTCCGGCCGCGATCAGTTCTGCATCAACCGATACACAAGCCCGGCATTCACTCTGAAAAGCGCCTGCGTTCTGTTCCCCAGGAAGTCCGCGCCCAGCTGAACGTGGAAGGGCCGCGAAACCGCCAGGTCCAGGCCCGCTCCAAATCCTGCTGGCAGCCCATCCGCGTTCGGTAGTACATTGTGGGCAAAGGGGAAAAGAACATGCCAGTCACAATGACCAAGGGAAAGTTTGCCGGCATCAACTCGTGCGCCAACGACAAGGGAGTGATTGCAGCGGCAGCCATGGACCAGCGTGGATCGCTTGAAAAAGCCATTGCAAAAGCCCGCGGGTCAGAGGCCACCGCTGAGGACCTTGTGAAGTTCAAAGTGGCGGTCTCACGCGTCCTCACGCGCCATGCCAGCGCCATCCTCCTGGACCCGGAGTACGGCCTGGAGGCGCTGGCGGCCAGGGCCAAAGGCAGCGGCGTTCTCCTGGCGTATGAGAAGACAGGCTATGACACCAAGGATGACAGCAGGCTGCCCGATCTTCTTCCCGAGTGGAGCGTGCATCGCCTTGCAGAAGCCGGGGCCAACGTCATCAAGATCCTCCTTTACTACAACCCGACCCACCCCGAACGGATCAACACCATCAAACATGCGTTCATCGAGAGAATCGGCGCAGAGTGCGCGGCAAACGATGTCCCGTTTTTTCTCGAAGTGATCTGCTACAACGACGCAGTCGGGGATGCAAAGGGCCTGGAGTTCGCAAAGGCAAAGCCGGGCTACGTCAGGGCGTATGTGGAGGAGTTCTCCAAGCCGCAGTACCGGGTGGACGTCCTCAAGGTGGAAGTCCCGGTCAACATGGCATACGTGGAAGGCACTGCGACATTTGCGGGACAGAAGGCATATACCAGGAAAGAGGCCATGAAGCTGTTCCAGGAGGCAGCTGCGGCCTCGAAGCTGCCGTTCATCTACCTCAGCGCGGGCGTCAGCGACGAAGTGTTTCGGGAGACTCTGGAGCTGGCCGCGGAAGCCGGCACGCCGTTCTCAGGTGTGTTGTGCGGCCGCGCCACCTGGCAGGATGGGATCCCGGTCTACGCCACCCGCGGCCTGGACGCGCTCACCGGATGGCTGGAAGACCGGGGAGTGAAGAACATCACTGCGCTCAACGTCATCCTGGCCAAAGGCGCAAAGCCGTGGTGGGACTTCTACGGGGGAAAAGGAAAGATCAAGGTGAACGGCTGACGCATCGGGCAGCCGTCCCACCATTTCCGTCATTTTGTCATATGCGCAAGCGGCCAGCCGAGGTACGGCCGGCCGCCTGACTGTCATTCACCGTCCTGCGAATGCAGGAGCGCGACTGTACCGAATCAGGTCCCGGATTTGCTGGACGGGGCCGCAGGGGCGGGCATCGGCTCAGGCGTGGACTTGTCCAGGGCGGCTGACACCGCCTTGCGCAGGTTATCCACCTGCTCCGGCTTCAGCTCGAACGTCTGATAGGTGACATAACGCCTGCCGTACGCGTCGTACGCGGTGCTGGGAAACACTGTCTTGAAGATCTTCTTGGTGTTGGTGACCGAGCACACGACAACGAAAGTGATGTCCTGGAAAGGACGGTACTTCTCGTTCCCCGCGCTCATGTCAAGCGTGCCAGAGTACAATTCGAAGTTGTACATCTTGGATGGGGAAAGTGACTTCACGTCCATTGCCAGGTAGTTGTCGATGGCCCCGAGAAACTTTTTGGCCTGGTCCACGCTCATGGAAGTGGTTGTGCTCAAGTCATAGTCATCCATCGTTCCCTGCTTGGTGTTTCCGAATCCCTTGTCGCGGCGCGCAAAAAGGATGGTCTGAACGTCGCCGCTCGCGTACGTTTCATGGGAATAGAACACGCCCAGGATCGCGCTGTCCAGATCGACTTCCTTTGCCAGCTCGATGTTCGAAGAGATGGCACGTTCGCCGCGGACCTCGGGGGCATGCGACTGGTAGACCGGAGTGCTCGGCATGCCGAAGCAGGAAGAAAGGACTAAGACACATACGAAGAGAACCGGGAGCAAGTACTTCATCAGATGCCTCCTTTTTGACTTCTGAATGTCGCAATAATATCTATTTTCTCCTTTCCGTCAATCACTCATCCAACAAGCATGCGAAAACTTCGCTTATGCCGGATTCTCTAGTAAATTACACGAGGGCCGGAAATGAAGAACGCCAGTGCCGGCATTCACCACATTACCGCCATTGCTGGAGATCCGCAAAAGACCATCGACTTCTATGCCGGAGTCCTGGGGCTCCGGCTGGTCAAAAAGACCGTGAACTATGATGACCCCGAGACCTATCATTTCTATTTCGGGGACAGGACGGGCTCGCCCGGGACCATCCTGACTTTTTTCCCCTGGACAACATCCGGTCTTCGGGGAAGGGCAGGTTCGGGACAGGTGACAGGCATAGCGTTTTCCGTTCCCGGCGGGGCGCTTGGCTTCTGGCGCATGAGACTGGAGCAGTTCCACGTGGAGCTGACGGGGCAGAAGGAAAGCGCTGACGACGCGCGGATTTCATTTCACGACCCCGACGGTCTTGCCCTGGAGCTGGTGGACAAGGGCGACGCTCAATCCACGGATGCCTGGGAAGCCCAGGTCCCCGGGAAGGACGCCATCCGAGGCTTCTATTCGGCCACTCTCAGCGTGGAGAACGCGGAAATCACTGCAGACTTTCTTGGCTCTGTGCTTGGCTTGCGCCCCGGAGGTCAAAAAGACGGCAGGCTGTTTTTCTCCGCCGAAGCTGGCGCGGAAGGCGGTCGTGGCTCCATTGCCGAGATAGTGAATGCTCCGCCGGAACGTGCGGGACGCATGGGGGTGGGCGCGGTTCATCACATTGCCTGGCGCGCACGGGACGATGCTGAGCAGCGTGACCTTCGCGCGGCAATCATGGCCACGGGCAGGCCGGCCACTCCAGTCATCGACAGGCTGTACTTCCACTCCGTGTACTTTCACGAGCCAAACGGAATCCTGTTCGAGCTGGCCACGGATCCGCCAGGGTTCGCGCGGGATGAGCCGGCGGAATCTCTGGGATCCCGGCTTTCCCTTCCCCCGTGGCTCGAGCGGCTGCGCCCGGGTCTGGAGAAAGCGCTCCCGCCCGTCAGCCCGGGCAGCTCAGCTTTGCCAACCCCTGCTTAGCCCTGAGCAGAGGCGTCAGCCAGAGGAAAGCCGTTCTCCCTGACAACCTTCGCGTACCACAGTCCTGAGTCCTTCACGGTCCGTTTCTGTGTCTGATAATCCACGTGTGTGATCCCGAATCGCTTGGTGAAGCCGAAGCCCCACTCGAAGTTGTCCATGAAAGACCAGAGGAAGTAGCCCCGCACATCCGCGCCGTCTGCAATCGCTTGATGTACCGCGGCTGCGTGTTCTGCAACATAGCGCTTGCGCGCGCAGTCATGCACCGCCCCGTCCGGCCCGGGCGCGTCCGCAAGGGATGTGCCGTTCTCCGTCACATAGAGGAACGCCGGCTTGTAGTCGCGTGCAACCCGCAGCAGCGTGCGGTACAACCCTTCCGGCGCTATCTCCCATTCCTCGAAATCAGCCCTGGCCGTAAAGGGCCAGTGGACCTGCCGCGCCGCCAGAACGCTGCGCCCCCGCGTGCCCCGGCCCGCCGGGTCATTCGCCATGATCCGGCGCGTGTAGTAGTTCACGCCGAGGAAGTCGATGGGGACCGATATGGCTTCAAAGTCTCCGTCCCGGACTGCCGGCAGCGCGCTGTCGAACCACGCCATCATGTCGCCGGGGTACCGTCCTCGAAACACCGGATCCAGGAACCATCTGTTGAACGCTCCGTCGTGGCGCATGGCGGCGGCAACGTCCTCCTCCGACTGGGAGGCCGGCTCCACCCATTCGAGGTTGTGGACAATGCCGACCTGGGCGCCCGGGGAGCATGCCCGTATCACAGGGACCGCCTTCCCGTGAGAAAGGAGGATCCCGTGAGCCACCGCAAGGGCGGTCTTCAGGTCACGCATCCCGGGAGCATGGTCGCCGAAGAGGTGACCGCAGTACGCGACGACCCAGGGCTCGTTGTGGGTCATCCAGTCCTTCACGCGGTCTCCGAGCTTCTTGGCGACGATTTCAACGTAGTGGGCAAACGCGTGTACCGTGGCCCTGTTGGTCCAGCCCCCGGCATCCTGCAGGGCCTGGGGAAGGTCCCAGTGGAAAAGGGTCGCAAACGGGCGGATGCCGCGCGCCAGCATGGCGTCAACCAGCCTGTCGTAGAAAGCAAGCCCCTTGGGGTTGACCGCTCCACGGCCGTCAGGAAAGATCCGGGGCCACGAGATGGAAAACCGATAGCTTCGCAGCCCCAGCTGCTTCATAAGATCGAGATCCGACTCGTAGCGATGATAGTGATCGCACGCAACGCTCCCGTCTCTACCATCCGCGGTCTTTCCCGGCGTGGAGGCGAACCTGTCCCAGATGGACTCCCCTTTGCCGTCCTCACTCCGCGCTCCCTCGATCTGATAGGCGGATGTAGCCGTGCCCCAGACGAACCCGTCGGGGAATTCGAGACGAGCCTCTTTCATCTTTGTCATCCTTTCAAGGCGCCTGCAGTGACTCCTGCCATGATCCGTCGGGAGAAGAAGAAGTACAGGATCAGCGGGACGATGGCGACAAGAAGCATGCAGGCGAATTGAATTGCATAGTTGGCGCTGTACTCGCCCTGGAACTTGATGATGGAGAACGGCAGCGTGCGGCGGTCATCAGTTGCCAGGTACGTGTATGCCATGATGAACTCATTCCAGCTGTTGAGGAACGTCATCACGAGCACTGTCACGGTTGCGGGGACCGACATGGGGGCCACGACGCTCCAGAGGATCCGCGGCCATGAGCAACCGTCGAGGAAGGCGGACTCCTCCATTGACCGGGGGAGTGTGCGCAATTGGCCGATGTAGATCAGAGTGTTGAAGCTCAACGTGAAGGCCACGTACGGGATGATGAGCCCCAGGTGAGTGTCGATCAGCCCGAAATAGCTGAACCAGATGAAGTTCGGCAGGAGCGTCGTATGGATGGGCACGACCATCCCCATGGTGACCGCCGCAAGGGCCAGCACCACGAGTTTTCCCTTCATCCGCGCGATGGCATACGCTGTGCAAAAGGCGATGAACCCAGAGGCTGCTACGGAGCCGACCACTACGATTGTGCTGTTGATGAAGTAGCGGAAGATCTTCCCGTTCACCCAGGCATGAACGTAGTTCCCCCACTGGGGCACCACCGGGATCTTGATGAGCTCCGGGCCGAATAGGTCTCCTGCCTTCAGGATGGAATAGTCGAAGACCCACAACAGGGGAAACACCTGCAGGATGGCGAAGGCAATGAGGAAAAAATAGAGGATCGATCTGCCTGCCACGGCAATGCCTGACCGCGAGCGAGTTGCGATGGCCGGCCTCCTACTGCGCGTCGTCATTGCGCCGCAGGAGGCGCTGCACGACAAGGGTGATTCCCACTGCCACGATCACGAAGAGCACGGAAAGCGCGTTGCCGTACCCGTACTGGCCGGCGCTGAACGCCTTCTGGTAGAGGTAGACGGAGACGAACTGGGTGAGCATGCCGGGACCGCCCGCGGTGGACAGGAAGATCATCTCCATCTGCTTCAGGCACGAGATCACGTCGATCACCAGGACCGCCGAGATCACCGGAAACATGAAAGGGATGATGACCCTGAGGTACGCCTGGAGCCACCCGGCGCCGTCCACGCGCGTGGCTTCCTCTATC
This sequence comes from Spirochaetia bacterium, assembly GCA_049515135.1. Classification (GTDB taxonomy): domain Bacteria; phylum Spirochaetota; class Spirochaetia; order SZUA-6; family Fen-1364; genus Fen-1364. The sequence continues at coordinate 179,730 of JBEKUJ010000006.1, read as the reverse complement.
TCGCGCGGCACCGTCATGAGACCAGTGTAGTAGAACAGCAGGGCCCATCCGAATCCCTGCCAGATGATGATCCAGATCACCGCGCCCAGGGCTGTGCGGGGATTTGAGAGCCACGAGACCGCGATTGCCTTGAGCCCCACCGCGACCAAGACCTTGTTGAGGATGCCGTAGGTGGGGTTGAAGATGTTGACCCAGAGCTTGGTGACGACGATGAGGGAGAGAACGGCCGGGACGAAAAAGACGGTGCGGAAGAATCTGGAAAACTTCTCCGTGATGTGCGACAGGACGGCTGCTACGGCGAATGCAGCCGGGTTCTGGATGAAGATCGTCACGATCATGAGGATGAGGGCGTTCATCAGGGATCGCCAGAACACCGGGTCAGCAACCAGGATCTGGCGGTAATTCTCCAGGCCGACGACGTGAAACTTTCCGAACCCTGCCCAGTCAGTGAGGCTGAAGTACGCCGAGAATCCTATGGGAACAACGAGGGAGAAAACGATGACAAGAAGGCCCGGCAGCACGAGTGCTGCCGAGACCTTCTCATTTCCAAACAAGCCTTTCACTGCTTCGAGGCTGTTTCCGCGGAAGCTTCGATCTTCTTGCAGAACTCTTCGGGGGTGATGAGGCCCGAGGAGAGCTCGCGGATGAAGTTCTGGTGGTCCTCTTTGAACTGTGGAGTAGACCGGTCGATGGTCGTCGTGCCGCTCGTCTTCTTCGCATCACCCAGAATCTTGACGAGTGACTTGGCCACGGGCGTGTCGGATTCCAGCGTCGTGATCTTCTGCGCCGGGAACGCTGCATGCTTCTCCCATGCCAGCACGGGGAAACGCTCCGCGTAGTACTTGAGGTATTTCAGGTCGAGATCCTTGTTCTTCGAGGCGGAGTTGATGACGTAGTTGCCGCCGAACCAGGCCTCGAGGTCGTCGATCTTCCCTTTGCCGTTCTTCAGCACGGGGAACTTGAAGGCATTCACATTGGCCCTGAACTCATCTGAGAAGTTCGGGTCAGTAGCGAGTCCCATTTCCCAGGGGCCCATGATGTACATAGCTGCCTTCCCCTGACCAAAAAGGTTGCGGGAGGCGCCATAGTCGGAGACCGTCAGGTCGTCCGAGAACAGGCCCGACTGCATGAACTTGACGTACTGCCGCGCGCCCTCGACAAAGTCAGGGTCGGTGAACTTCGCCTTGCGATCCAGTGCCGCTTGCTGACGGGAGAAGTCGCCGTTCACGCGCTCGCAGAGGACGTCATAAATAATAGAGAGCGGCCACGCGTCCTTGCCGTCGGTGACGACGGGGATGATCCCCATGGCCTTGAACTTGGGAGCCATGGCTTCCAGGTCCTCGATGGTGGTCGGCACGGTCACGCCCGCGTCCTTGAACAGCTTCTGGTTGTAATAGATCACCCAGAAATCGGCGGAGACGGGAATGCCGTAGAGCTTGCCGCCCCAGACATTGCTTTCCAGGGAGCCGGGAACGTAGCCGTACTTCGCGAAATCCGCCTTGTTCAGCTCCATCACGAAGCCGCTGTCCACCAGGGGCTTCAGGAGCGTGGAAAAGCTCCAGTACTTGAAAACATCGGGAAGCTGCCGTGCCGTTGCGTAGATTTTGATCTTCTGCTGGTAGGGCTGGTCGGGATAGCTCTCCGTGACGAAGTCCACACCAGGGTTGGCCGCCTTGAACTCATTGTTGATCTGCTCCACGACGGCTCCCCATCCCGTCGTGCGATCCGAAAGATTGTCCCCCATTTTCAGGGTGACTTTGTTCTGTGCCCAGAGCGCTCCTGCGAGGCAGAGGGCCAGAAGAACCACTGCAAATCGCTTCATCAGCTCCTCCTTTAGTTTCGGGAATGGGTCAGTATCCCACGGGTTGCTCATACCGTGAATGACGGGGATTCCGGAAGTATGACGGATTTTCCGAAAACTCGGACTTTGTCTAGGGGCGCGCCCCTCCGGGGCTCTCCGACCATGTGCTTGGGCTTGTTCCAGCCACCTTCTTGAAGACCCGGCTGAAGTGCTCCACGTTCTGGTAGCCCACGCGCTCGCCCACCTCGTAGACCTTGAGCCGGGTGGTGGAGAAAAGGCGCTTGGCTTCCTCGATGCGCACGCGCGCTATGTACTCCGTAAGAGTCTCACCCGTCTCGCGGGCAAACTCCCAGCTCAGATGGTTCTTCGAAACGCCAGCCTTGACGGCCACGCTGGCCAGGGAAAGCCCGGGGTCGGCAAAGCTCTCACGGATGAACCGCTTTGCCAGCACGATCATGCGGGATTCCACCGTCCGGTGCGCAAGCGCGGTCCGGTAGGCGGCCTGGACATCGCAGAGCTTTTCACAGGCCTCGCTCAGCGAGAAGAAGACGTGAATGGAGAGGTAGCGCTCCAGGTACTCCTTCGCGTCCACGCAGAAAGTCCCCGCGGCCTCGGCGGTGCCGCGAAAGAAGACGGCGGCATGATCAGGCCGGACCGTGACCACGTGACCGGCTCCCCGCTTGGCAACCACCTGCGCAAGCGAGCGTTCCACCATGGAGGCGAAGCGCTCCAGGCCTTCGTCACGGTAGCGGGCCGCGACATCCTCGAAGCTTCCCACCCAGAAGGCGCAGATGAAGAACGGCGCTGACAGCGTCACCCCGAGACTCTCCAAAGCCGCGGCGGAGTCCGCTGCAGGCGGTTCTGCCAGAAGATCGCGGAGCATCTGCGCCCTGAGGAAGTCCGCCTCGCGGCGCTCGATGACCGAAGAGCCCGCCTCCCGGGACCTCTCGATCCCCGCGGCGGCTTTTTTCAGGACGGCAAGGAGCGAGTCGCCCTCCATCTCCTCCTTGCGAACATAGTCGACCGCTCCCAGGGTGAAGGCAGTCCTGACCAGGTGGAAGTCGTCGTACGCGGAAAGCACGATCACCACCGGAGTCCTGCCCTGGCGGCGTTTGAGGAGCTCGATGCCGTCCATCACCGGCATGGACAGGTCCAGGAGCACGAGGTCGATCTCGGGATGAGCGGCCAGGACCTCCATCGCCTCCTTGCCGTTGGATGCCTCGTGAGTAAGGTCGAAGCCGTCTTCCTCCCACCTTCGCATACTGGCCAGGGAAAGCCGGACAAAAGGCTCGTCGTCCACGATCAGGACGCTATGCATTCCCGCGCGCCTCCCGCCTGAGAACGGGCAGCAGGAAACTGACAACCGTGTGGGAGCCGGGAACGCTCTGCACGGTGAGGCCGAAAGGATCTCCGAAGTTCAACCGGATCCGGTGGTGCACATTTGCAAGGCCGACGCGGTGCAATCCGCCGTTGCCTGCGGGCGTCCCGTCCTCCAGCACGGACCGGGCCAGCTCCTGGCTCATCCCCACGCCGTCGTCGCGGACCTCAATCACAAGCCTGCGCCCCGGCTCCGCTTCCAGTCCGGTCTCCGGCATACGCGCCGCGCTCCTGTGCCCCACGCTCTCGACGAGGGTTGAGACGGAAATGCACCCTCTGCGTCCGGCAGGCGAAATGCCGTGAAGGATCGAGTTCTCCATGATGGGCTGCAGGATCATCTTCAGCACAAGGAGGTCCTTCGTCTCTTCCGCTATGTTCCATGCCACATCGAAGGTCTCTCCAAAGCGCACCTTCATGATTCCCACGTACCCGGACAGGTTTGCAATCTCGTGCTCCAGGGTCGTCATGGGGCCCGCGCCGGAATAGCTGTCCGCCAGGATCCTCATGAGAGACTGCGTCATTCCCGCAATGGCATCAGCCTTGGCTGCGCGCGCCATGAGGCGGATGGAGTTCAGCGTGTTGGAGACAAAGTGGGGATCTATCTGGAAGCGGAGCGCCGCCAGCTCAGCCTTCATCCGGGCGCGCTCGCGCTCCTCCCGCTCCACCGTGATGAACCGGGCATAGAGGAAGAAAAGCACCACCAGCAGGGCGAGCGCCGGATAGAGGTACCACTGGTAGGAGGTGATGCGCCCCATGACGGCCGCCTGGTCCACCAGGACCACGACAGTCCACCCCGTGGACTCCATCCCCAGAGAGCTTGCCAGCCACGCGCGGCCGCCCAATCTCACCTGCCGAAAGGATGCGGCCTGCGGATCCCTGCCCAGACTTTCACGCAGCGGTCCCAGGGCCTGCTGGGAATCCAGACCTGCCGCCACCGGCAGGCTGGTGAGAAGGACGCGTCCGTCCCTGCCGTAGATGACGATGTCTCCTGCGGTGCCAGATTGCGGCCGGGACCGTAGAGTGTCGAAATACGGAGCGCGGAACCTGACCAGCACGGCGTCGATCTCCGTGTCGTAATCCTGCGGTGTGGTGCAGACAACCACGGAGAGCATGAACTTCTCTCCCGTGTTCCCCGTGGGGCCGGTAAGCTGGTCCAGGATGTACACCTTCCCAGCTTCCTTGCGCGCCTGCGCGTACACGGAAGGATCGATTCCTTCGAAGGACCGTATGTTGGGATAGTTCTGGGAATAGTAGACCTGGCCGTCCTTCATGTAGATGTTGACCGCGCCAATGCGGTTGGAATAGGTGAAGAAGCTGGCCAGCTTGTCGTCCAGTCTGTTGGATGCAAGGAGTCTCTCTCCGGATTGCCGCGCCCGGGAATACCGGTCAGCCAGGGAGCGCAGCTCAAGGTCGTGAAAGAGCGCGGAGGTGAGGATGGACGCCCCGTCCACCTCGTTCCTCATGTTCTGGGTGATCTGATCCACAACCGCTTCGGTCTGCCCGGCGACGGTTGAGAACAACGCGGAGATATACAGGCGCGAGAGGACCACGGAGACCAGGAGGCCGGGCACGCAGACCAGGAGTATAAAGGCGATGTTGAACCGGCGCAGAAAGGAGACCACGGACTCCCAGTATAGCACGAGGACCCGTCGGGCGATGGCACGACTGATGCCGGCAAACACGTCTACCGGATAGCGCGCTTCGCGCGCTCTGCCCTAGGGCCGGCCGATGGCCCGCCGCTTCTTCTTCAGGTACGTCAGGTAGTCTTGGTAGCTGATGTTGGGAGGCGCCAGGTGGTCCAGGTGGGGCACGTAGCCGCCCGCTTCGATCAAGGGTCGTATCCGCCCGATCTCCCTGTCAATCGATGCTCCCCCTGCGGCGATGGCCTCTTTGCTGATTCCGCCCCGCAGGAGCAGCCCCTTGCCGAACTTTCTTCTCCACGCCATGTGGTCCACGCCTTCCGTCACTTCCAGAGGGAACATGACGTTCACCCCTGCTTCCAGCCAGAGGGGGATCAGCGCTTCGGGATTTCCGTCGCAGTCGACAAGGGACAGGGCGCAGCCTCTTTTTCGGGCTTCATCCATGACCAGCGTGTATGCGGGAAGGAAGAAACGGCGAAACTGCTGAGGGCTCACGAACGGTCCGTTCTTGGAGGCCATGTCTTCCCACCAGCCGACATAGTCGATGGGGATGTCCGCCGGGAGCTTACGGATCTGGCCGATGCACAGCTCAGCCCAGGCCATGGCCATTTCCTCCACCATCGCAGGGTCGTCGTAGAGGCAAAGGGAAAGGTTCTCGAAGCCCATCCAGTTTCTGAGCTGGCCGTAGAACCCCTGCATGCCGACGGCAATCATCCTTCCGGCAGCCGCGGCGGACCTGATGTGGGCCAACTCGCTCTCCGGGAAACTGCGCGTGGGATCATCAGCCTGGTATCTCGCGCGCATGCTTTCCCAGTCGTCACGGGTGCGAACCGGGAAGCTGACGAAATGAGGGATCGAGCTTTCCTCCACGTCGCTCAGGTATCGCTCCGAAACCACCCCGTCCTGGTCCCGCATGAGCGTCTTGTCCCCTTCCGTGCTGATGACTTCCTGCGGGAAGCCGGGATTGAAGTGGATCCGTAGAAGGATTTCTTCCCCCGTGGAATCGAAGCCGAAAAAACCGTCCAGCTTCCTGTTCAGGACCTCCTGGGGGTCCTTTTCGGTGATCCGCTCCCGCTCGCTGTACCACCACTCATCCAGGCTTCGGGGCAGGCCTTCCTTCAGCCACCGCCTGACGGTCTGCGGCCAGTAGCCGAACTCGACGTCGGGAATGCGGTCCACGGTCTGGCCGGTGAGAAACCTGTAGTAGCGCTCGGTGACGGTCGTACGGATCACGGGGGCTGTTTCAGAACCTTGCCTTGTTCAGGTCCCAGTACTGGCGGGTTTCGCGGAGCTTGTCATTGTCATCCGCATATTGGAAGGCGGTCTTGCCCTCGTTGCTGGTCAGCTTCCCGTTGGCTCCCGCCTTGAGAAGGAGCGAGACGGTTTCAGGGTTGGGGTTGTGCTTTGCCGCCCACATGAGCGCGGTCATCCCGTCGTTGTCCTGTTCGTTGATGTCCGCCCCGGCGGCGAGGAGCGTCTTCAGGACATCCGGGTTGGAGTTGTTGTACGCCGCCGACATGAGCGGAGTGCCGCCGTTGTCGTCGCGCTCCGTGACGTCCGCTCCCGCGTCCAGCAGGGCCGAGATGACCTCAGGGTTGGGGTTGTCATGAGCGGCGGACATGAGCGGAGTTTCTCCGTTGGAGTCCCTGTCGTCTATCTTCGCCCCTGCTGCCAGGAGCGTCCTGATCACCTCCGGCTTCTGGTTTTTTGAGGCAAACATCAGGGGAGTGAAGCCGTTGTGCGCCCTGTCTTCCACGTTCGCTCCCGCGTCAAGGAGCATCTTCAGTATCTCCGGGTTCCCGTTGTTGTAGGCCGCCCACATCAGCGGGGTGTAGCCGTTGGTGTCCTTGTCCTCCACGTTCGTCCCTGCCTCAAGGAGGGCATTCACCACCTTGGTGTTGGAGTTGTTGTACGCGGCCCACATGAGCGGGGTATGGTTTTCCCAGTCCTTGTCCTCAACGCTTGCGCCCATCTTCAGCAGGGTCTTCAGGATGTCGAGGTTGGGATTGAAGCCGGCGGCGAACATCAGCGGAGTCCTGGTGTACTTGTCCCTGTCGTCGATCCGCGCCCCGGCCTTGAGGAGCGTGGCGATGACCTGGGGGTTGTCATTATGATACGCGGCGTACATCAGCGGGGTGATCCCATTGACGTCCTTGGCGTCCAACCGCCCCCCGGCCCCGAGAAGAAGAGTGACGACATCCGGGTTGGGATTGCTGATGGCGGCGAACATGAGCGGGGTCACTCCGCTTCGGTCCCTGTCATCGAACTTTGCCCCGTCCTTCAGGAGGGCTTCGGTGATCTCCCGTTTCGGGTTGTCCCTGGCCGCGAACATGAGGGGAGTGCGCCCGTGGCGGTCGCGGTCATCCGTCCGCGCTCCCGCCTTCACGAGGATCTGGATGACCTCGGGGTTCTCGTTGCCCGAGGCAGCGTTCATCAACGGCGTCATGCCGTCCTCATCCCGGTCCTCCACCCCTGCTCCAACCTTGATCAGCTCTGCAACCACTTCCGGGTTCCCGTTGCCGGCCGCCGCGAACATGAGCGGCGTCCTGTTGCCCTTGTCCCTCTCGTTGACCGCGGCTCCCGCTTCCAGGATCACCATGAGGACGGCGGCGTTGGCGTTGTAACGCGCCGCGAACATCAGCGGGGTCCGCCCGTACTTGTCCCTGTCGTCCACCCTTGCTCCACCGTTGATTGCATTCTGCACAAGCTCTGGGGTGCTCTTTGAAACCAGGTCGAAGAAATCCTCAGCGCTCAGCTGAGCGGTCAGGGAAATGACAGCCAGCATCGGAAGGACGATCTTCCTCATCAGTCTATAGTACCGCGACAGCTCCGTCTCCCACAAGCGTTTTACGCGTGTAACTTTTTCCCTGCTTCGACGTTTTCCCTGTAAGTATTCATTTTCTAAAAGCGGGTTGGGACGTTTCACCTCCTTTCGCCCTTCCCGCTTTTTTTTCAGCTCCGGGATGCCCTGATTGCCTGAGCGTACCACTTGCCGGAATCCTTGATGACCCTGCGCTGGCTTGGGTAATCCACGTAGACGACGCCGAACCTCGGCCGGGTCCCCTGGGCCCATTCGAAGTTGTCCAGCAGGCTCCATACGAAGTACCCGCGGACATCCGCCCCTTCCTCTTTTGCCCGCGACAGCGCGCCCAGGTAGGTCTTCAGGTAGCCCACCCGCTTGGGATCATGCACCTCGTCCCCCTCAAGCCGGTCCTCGAAGGCCGCGCCATTCTCCGTGATGATGACGGGGGGGTTCCCATACTCGTTCTTCATCATCATTGCCAGGGTATACAAGCCTTCGGGGTATACTTCCTGCCCCATTGCCGTGTACTGCACCCCGTCTTTCTCGAACTCCGCGGGCGCCGCATCCTTGCCGGATACCCACGTGTGGAGGAAAGGAACGTACCAGGCATGGTTGGCGCGTTCCCGGGTGTAGTAGTTGAGGCCGATGAAATCAACGGGCTGGGAGATGGACTCCATGTCCCCCGAAAGGATCCGGGGGAAAAGGGTGCGCGCGCGCTCAATGAGGATGGGCGGATAGCATCCCCTGAGGACGGGGGAAAGGTCGATGTGGTTGAGAAAGGCGTCAGCCACCTCCGTGGCGTGCCTGTCGCGTTCGCTCTCTGATGCGGGAACCACGGGAGTCTGGCTGAGGGTGATTCCGACGGTGGAGCCGGGGCGTGTGGACCTGATCCGCGCAACCGCGGCGCCGTGAGCGCGCAGGATGTTGTGCATGACGGGAAAGTAGGCAAGGGGGTTCTTCAGTCCCGGCGCCATGGCGCCCAGCACGTGGCCGAAAAAGGCGAACTCGAAAGGCTCGTTGATCGTGATCCAGTGCCGGGCCCTGTCTCCCAGCGCCCGGACCACCACCTCCGCGTAGTCGGCAAATACCTCCGCGATGTCGCGGTTGCGAAATCCCCCCAGCCTCTTTTGCAGGGTCAGGGGAAGGTCCCAGTGGAAGAGGGTGTACCACGGCGTGATTCCGTTCTGCAATAGGGCGTCTGTCAGACGGGAGTAGAAATCGATGCCCGCCTGATTCACTTCACCAGCGCCGTCAGGGAGGATCCGGGCCCAGGAGATGGACGCCCGGTAGGCGTCCAGCCCGAGCTCTTTCATGACCGCTACGTCCTGGAGGAAGCGGTGGTAGTGGTCGCAGGCAACATCCGCGTTCTCTCCGGTCCTGATCTTCCCGCGGGTGTGCGCAAATGCATCCCAGATGGACGGTCCCTTGCCGTCCGTGTTCCACGCGCCTTCAATCTGGTAAGCGGCGGTCGCCGCGCCAAAGACGAAGTCCTTGCCGAACCGGGGGAACATTTCGTCCATGAGCCAAGTATGCGGTCAGGCCGGGCGCGTGTCAAATTGCTCCGCAGGAGGCGCTTCCCTTTCCGGCTCCGGCGTCCTATTCTCATCCTCCGAAGGGAGAGCTGCAATGACACCTGAAGCAAACGGGGCGCGCGAGATGCTGCGGCACACGGTGGCGACACTTGCATATCGTGGCAGCAAGGTGATCCGCGAGGTCTCCCAGGAGGCTGCGTCCCACAAAGCAGGGCCGACGACTCGCACTCCGCATGAGATTCTCTGGCACATGTGCGATCTCATTGCCTGGGCCTACCACCTGGCAAAGGACGGGCAGCGATACGCGGAATCGCCTTCTGCTCCCTGGGCAGACCTGGCGTCCCGATTCTTCCAGAATCTGAAGCTTCTTGATGATTTCCTCGCTTCCGGTGAGCCTCTTGTCACATCGGCAGGACAGGTTTTCCAGGGACCCATCGCAGATGCCCTGACCCATGTCGGACAGATCGCCCTGCTTCGCAGGCTTGCGGGGAGTCCCGTCCGGGGTGAGAACTACTTCATGGCCGACATCGTGGCGGGGCGTGTCGGCCCCGAGCAGTCCGCTCCGCGGCGGGAGTTCGACTGAGCGCGCGGATGGACCTGACGGAACGGACGTTTCGCACCGGTACAATGACCATCAACTATGCCGAAGGCCCGGACGCGGGGCCGGCCATCGTCATGCTCCATGGGATGACAGGAGACTGGCAGGGTTTTCAAGGTTTGATGTCCCGTCTGGCCGGAGAGTGGCATGCATATGCATGCGACATGAGGGGGCATGGAAAATCCAGCAGGGGTGCTGACAGCTATCGCCTCCTTGATTATGAAGGCGATGCCCTTGTTTTTCTGGAGGGAGTCAGCGGCCCTGCGGTCCTTCTGGGCCACTCCCTGGGCGCGTTGATTGCTCTCCTGTGCGCGGCAGACAGGCCAGGGCTGGCGCGCGGCCTGGTCCTGTTGGATCCGCCTGTTTACGTCCGCAATTCACCCGTCGGCACCCACTCGGGCGTCGAGGACTGGTTCAGCTGGGTCTACCGGACAGTGAAGGACGGCCCTGCCTTCGATCGGATCATGGAAGAATGCCGTCTGCGCGAACCGGATGCGGACGAGCAAGGGCTGCGGGCAATGGCCTTGCGCGTCAGCAGGGTCGCGCCGGGCGCCGTTGGCGCTGCGCTGAGCGACCGCATGGGGGATGGGGCAGACCTGGAAGCCGCGTTGAAGAGGCTCCGCTGCCCGACCCTTGTCATTCGAGGGGACTGGAAGAACGGGGCGTGCGTCCGCGACGAGGATGCGGACTGGATTCGCGCGAACGCCACTGCCGCCCGAGTAGTCCGGATCTCAGGGGGCAGCCACGGCTTCCTCTGGGAAAGGTCTGAAGAAACGACCGGCCTGATCCGGGAGTTCCTGAAAACCTTGAGCTGACAGCTCGACTAGAAATTGATGAATCCACTTCACTGTGGTATAATGGAAAGTTACTAGCAAGAGAGTTTTTGCCGAGTCTTTTCGCTTATAAAAAGGTGGCGCATGGACGCGCCTATTTGAATAAAGAGAGGCAGAATTATGAAGAGAAGTCTTGCGCTTCTCGCAGTGTTTGTATGCGCCGGAGCCGTCCTCAGCGCGCAGGTTACAAGCGATTTCACATTGACCGCGAACCCCATCGTGAACATTCCCCTGGGGCCTTCGCTGTCCGATGGGACGCCCTTCTACACGGTGGGAGGGGGCGTTTCCATCAAGGGTGAGTATACGCTGCCCTTTGCGCAGCTCATCTACACTGGTCTTGTGTTCGATGCCGACTATGTACCCATCAGCGCCTCCACAAAGGCCATCACCCTGCTGTCCCTGGGACCGGAGGTCGGCCTCCAATTCTATCCCGTCCCCAGGGTGGGCGTGAGGCTGGCAGGCTACGGAGGCTACTATGCCGGCATGGTCCAGGCAGGCACGGTCATCAACCCCTTTGCCGGCGGTCTTTTCGACGTCAGCTACCTGCTGAACAGCTCTCTGAGTCTTGGCGTCGGGGCTTCCTTCAAGTACTATTTCACCCCCACCACGTCCGTCTACCAGGGCATTGGCGTGAACCTTGGCTTGCAATACCATGTCGCAGCGGGCGGCGGAGGATATCTCCACGTCGAGCCCCAGGTCCTGCCTATCTTCCCCTTGTTTTACAGCTACTATGACAAGAACCCCGCGGGAACGCTGACAATCAGGAACACCGCGCCCGGCAGCGTCCAGGATGTCACTGTGAGCTTCTTCGTGAAGCAGTTCATGGAGGAGCCCAAGGTCTTCTTGCAGTGGAAGGAGATGCAGCGGGGAGAAGAAAAAGCCGTCCCGATCTTCGCCTTGTTCAGCGACTCCATCCTCCAGGTCACCGAGGCCACCAAAGTTGCGGGGGACATCGTCGTGTCGTTCAAATACCTGGGGAACGAGGTCACAAAGCACTATCCGGTGACAGTCACCGTCAACAACAGGAACGGCATGACGTGGGACGACACGGACAAGGCGGCGGCATTCGTCACCGCGAATGACCCCATTATCCGAAGCTTCTCGGCCCGCACGGTTCCTGATGCCCGTTCCAGGGGCAAGCCTGCCATCAACGCCACGTTCCGCTCCGCCATGGCCCTTTTCAACGCAATGAACGTTCACGGGGTTGCCTACCTGCCCGCACCGACGGCGTATGCGGACAAGGTTTCCAACAAGAGCGTTGTTGACCACCTGCAGTTTCCGGCGCAGACCCTCGAGCTGAAAGCGGGGGATTGTTCTGATATTTCCATCCTTTATGCCGCGCTCCTGGAGTCCGCAGGCATCGAAGCGGCCTACATTACAATTCCCGGCCACATTTTCGTGGCCTTCAACATGCAGATGGACCCGCAGAGCGCCCGGAGCACCTTCGCGAACCCCGATGACCTGATCATCCAGGGTGACGAGACATGGGTGCCGGTGGAGATCACACAAGTCAAGGACTGCTTCTTGAAGGCATGGCATGCAGGCGCGCAGGAATGGAGGGCGGCAACGGCCGACAAGACAGCTGACTTTCGCCCCATACGAAAGGCGTGGGCTACGTATGCCCCTGCGAACACCGGTGACCGCTTGAAGGTGTCGGTTTCCTTGGCGGACCAGGACAAGATCTACTCTTCGTACGCCGGAGAGCTGGGCAAGCTGTACGACACAGATTTCCAGCCGCGCATTGCAAAGCTGCAGACTGACCTGAAGAACAACAAGGACGATGTGAAGACCGTCAACAAGCTGGGAGTGCTGTATGCCCGGTTCGGGATGCTGGATGAGGCAAAGAGGCAGTTCGACCTTGTCATCAAGACCAAGGGGGACTCGACTCCCACGTTGATCAACCTCGGCAATCTCGCCTACCTCGGCGGGAAGAACCAAGATGCCCTTGACTATTACACCCGGGCTCTTGCCAAGTCGCCGCAGAGCTCCAATGCACTTCAAGGCATTGCCATGGCGGGCTACGAGCTGGGTGATACCGAGGCAGTGCAGAACGCAATTGCGCAGCTTAAAAACCAGGGGGACCCGAATGCGGTGGGCCGGCTTGCAGCCCAGGGAATTGTAGCCGGCGGCGCGGGAGGCAAGCGGGCCGCTTCCGCAAATAAGGAGCTGGACACATGGAGCGAAGAATGAAAAACCTCATCAGACTCTGCGCGGCAGCGCTGATCATTGCTGCCCTCATGGTGTGCTCCAACCCCATCGACATCGTCGGGAACGTCACCAACGAGGTGAAGGCGTCGCACAATTTGTTCCTGGTAGTCAGCAATGTCAGCCCTGCGGCGAACAGCACGGTCAGCCCGGGGAGCGCAATCGCAATCAAGTTCGACCGCTCCATTGACCCTTCCACGGCTACCTCGGCCACAATCACATTCACCCCCGCAATAGCCTGGGATTCTTCGAGCTACGATGATCCCAGCAAGACCCTGACAATTGTCCCTGCCATGCTGGAAGGCGGGAAAAGCTACACCGTCAGCGTCACCACGGGCGTCAAAGGAACGGACGGCAGCACTGTGCAGTCCAGTTATACCTGGACGTTCTCCACGAAGGCCGAGCCATACGGCACGTTCAAGATCACGAGCCCTGACACTACCCCGGCCCATGATCCGGCGTACACCAACAACCAAGCGGTAACCATCGTCGTCACCCCGAACCAACTTGTCTACAAAATGCATATATATCAGGACGGCGGCACAGATATGGGATGGATGGTAACTGCCCTCACTTCAGTGCCGTTCACTCTGAGTACAGGTGACGGCCTAAAAACAATGTGGATACAGTTTGTCGACGAAGCCGGGACCTTCTTTACGACCCCAATCAGTCACACCATTACGCTGGACAAGACGCCTCCCACTGCTACCTCCCTCACTATCAGTGGAAGCGGCGGCGTTGGGCTGACGAACTCCACGAATGTCAATCTCACGTACGTGGGCTCGGACGCCAACGGTCTGTACCAGATGCAGTTTTATAACGGAACATATTCAGGGTGGTTAGCCTACGCTGCCTCATATACTTACTCCATCCCCTCGGGAGACGGCGTCAAGACCGTGTATGTTCAGTTTGGCGACAAAGCCGGCAATCAAAGCGGCTGGGTGAGCTCCACAATCACTCTTGATACGGTTCCGCCTAACGCGCCAACTGTTACGGGAACTCCTTCGCCTGGCACGGCACTGCCAACCTTTACCTGGGCGTCGGGAGGAGGTGGAGGCGCTGGATACTATCGTTATGGCCTCAACTCTGTCAGCGCTTGGAGCGCAGAGACCACCGCAACAAGCCTCGCTCCGAGCATAGACTATGGCTCCAATTATCTCTATGTCGAGGAAAGGGATGCGGCATACAATTGGTCGACCTACGGCTACGCCTCCTACTTCTACTATCCTTCCTGGCTGAGACCAGTTTACCAGGCTACCGGTGTTTCAAGGACGCCGCTGCTTGTTTTTGGAACGGGGCGGTACTTACGGACATATTGGGATCTGTACGCAGGTACTAATCCCAAGAAACTGGATCTGTACGTGCAAAACCTTACGGCTTACAGCTACCAGGTGCCCACTGCGCTCCCCGCCAGCACGACGATCTATTGGCGGTATAAGATGAAGAACTCGACGGAGGGTCCCGTCACCTACACCAGCCCTGTCTACTACTTCACGACCGGATCTTAGTCTCACATCGTGCAGCCCCGGCTCTCGCCGGGGCTGCCTTTTATTTCACTTGCTTTCCAAGGATGAAAGTGGAAAGCCGTCCCAGGTCGATGTACTTTGCAAACGCTGCCTGGATCTGGGCGGCCGTAAGGCCCTCATAGGCGCGCGCCACCTGGTACAGTCTGTCCAGTGAAAGTCCTTCTTCGCTGTATCCCAGCCAGTGGCTGGCAATGTCGGAGGCGGTCTGGTTTGTAAGCTCAATCTGCCGGAGCGCCTGCGCCTTTGCAAGATGCAGATCAGAGTCGCTCATGGGACTGGCTGCCATGTCCTTGACCACCTGCAGGGCTATCTGCTTTGCTTCCCGCACCTTTTCCGGATATGCGCCGAAGCTCAGGGTGAAGGTGCCCCGGGTGCGGCGGAAATCAGCTGAGGAGCCTACTCCGTAGACCAGGCCGCGCTTTACGCGAAGCTCGCGATACAGTGGGCTGGCAAAGCTGTCCCCGCCCAGGAACATGTTCCCAAGCGCAATTGCGTAGTGGTCATGGTCCTCGTAGGTGAGGGGAAGAGTCTCTGCAAGCACCACTTCGTCCTGCTGGCGCACCTCGTCGGGGATAAGCACATCCCGCGCCTGCGAGGCCGGGATCGGCTGGTAATCCAGCTTTGGCTTGGGGCCGCTTGCTTGCCACGCCCCGAAGTATTTCTCTACCGCGGCCCGGGCCGTGGCCGGATCGATTTTCCCCATGATGACGATTGTCGTCTCATCCGGACGGACCACTGCGGCGTGATATGCTCGCACGTCATCAAGGCTGAGCGACCTGATGGATTCGGGAGTGGGCCGCCGGAGTGAAGGGTCCCCCTCAGGGGCAAGCCCTTTCTGCACAGCGAGCCTGAACTGGTACACGGGGCTTCTCATCCTGCCCCCTGCCTGCTGGGCCTGCAGGGGTTGTTGGCTGGAGAAGGCGTCCTGGGGAAGGGCGGGGTCCAGGAGATCGCGCGACAGGAGCTCCACCCCCTTTTCGAAATACTCCGGCAGGACCTGGAGGGAGAATCCCGTGCCCGTGGAGTACTCCGCTCCAATGGAATCCATGGCCGCCTCGAACTCCGACCTGCTCATGCCCCGGGGCCCCCAGTCGAAGAGGGCATTGAGCATGTCCCCCACGCCCTCCTTTCCGGCCGGTGCCTGAAGGTCCTCATTGGTGCGCACGCTCCCGCTCAGAGTGACCGCGCCGCCGGTGGAAAGTGGCTGGACAATGAGGTGCAGCCCGTTTGCCAGGGTGAAGACCGTGGGCTTGAAGAGCGGGACAGGGTGCGGAAGCCTGGCCAGCGCCTGCTGCGCCCAGACGGGAAGCGCCACGGGCTTATCGGGCGCGGAGGCAAACGACTCCGGGGTCCCGAAGGCCTGCCCGCCGGCTTGGGCCTGGCCGCTGGGGGCCGGGGTGAGAACAAGGGTGACGGTCTTGTCGAAATCAAGGATGGCCGCAGCCTCCTGGTTGACGGCCTTCGGGTCCACCTGGCTGAGCATGGCCACTTCCTCATCCGGCGATTTCAGGCCCTCCAGCGCGACGGCATCTGTCCACAGCTGAGCCAGGCCGGACACTGAATCCTCGCGCAGCTCGTTGTCCAGCAGGATCCTTTTGCGCTCCGCCTCAATGAGGTCGCCGGGAATCCCTGATTTTGCCTGAAGCACGGCTGCCTTCAGCTCTTCCTGGAGCCCTGCCGGGTCTCCTCCTTGCGGGAACGCGGCCCAGGCCGTGGCATAGCCGGTATCGGGAAACGTCTGCTGGAAGAATCCGGCGTCGAGGGCTTTCCCCTCGTAGGCAAGGGCGGAGATTGCGCCGCGCGGAGAGTTCAGGGCCTGCGCAAGGATCTGGGATGCAGCGTAGTCAGGGCTGCGGTACCCCGGCGCGCGAAAAGTGAAGGAGACGAACCCGTATGGCTGGTCCGTGGTGGAGGACATGGTCTGAGCGGCAACCGACTGGAGGTTAATCGGGGCCTTGGCGGGGACTGCTTTGCGCGGGATTGCGCCGAACAGGTCCCTGACCCTGGAAAACACGGCCTGGGGATCCACGTCTCCAGCGATGACCAGCAAAGAGTTGTTCGGCGCGTACCAGGCGGCGTGGAAATCCTTCAGCATGTCCGCCGTGGTCTGGTCGAACGTCTCCTTGGTGCCGAGCCCCGTGTCGGAATACGGGGTACCGGCGAAGATTTGTGCCCGTGCCTTGGCCTGCAGCACGAACATGGGGTTCGAGTTGTCCCTGGCCACCTCCTGCTCAATGGCCCCGCGTTCCTTCTCCCAGTCGGCCTGGGTGTTGTCCACGCCGGCCATGCGGAGCGCTTCTATCTTCATGACCATGTCCAGGTCGTCCGCAGGGACGGTGAAGTAGTAAGTCGTGGTGGTGGAGGCTGTGTACGCGTCCATGTCCCCGCCGAGCTGCGCGGAGATCCCGGAAAGCTGGTCTCCGCTCAAGCCCGGCGATCCACGGAACATCATGTGCTCCACCGCGTGGGCCATCCCCGGGAAACCCGGGGGCGACTGGTTGGCCCCGGCAAGGTACGTGACCTGCTGGGTCACAACAGGGGCAAGGGGATCACGCACTATGATCACCTGGAGGCCGTTGTCCAGCGTCCTGTTCAGGACGCCTTCAGTCCCCGCTTGCTTCTGGGGGAGGTTGACGCATCCGTTTAGTGTCAGGAGCAGGACAGCCGTGAAAAAAAGGGCCAGGCGCGCGGGACGGATTGTTATGCTTTTCACGAAAAGGAAAATACCCTCGATTGCTCAGGCCAGGCAAGGGATTGAATGCCGGGACGGCTGCTACTGCTTTTGTGTGGCCTCGACCTGCAGGGTCTGGCCGGGAAAGATCAGATCGGGATTCTTGATCAGGTTCTGTCCCGCGATATTGTGGTAGTTGAGTGGGTCTCCCGTAAAGCGCTGGGCGATGTCCCAAAGCGTGTCGCCCACCTTGACGGTGTACATGGCGGCAGCGTTTGCGGGCTGGGGAGCTGCAGCAGGCGCGGAGGCCTGTTGGGGTGGAGCGGCGGGCGCCTGCTGGGCAGGCGCGGCGGGTGCGACCGCCTGCTGGGCAGGTGCCGGCGCCGATGCTGTTGCCGGTTGCGGCAAGGCCTCACGCGCTGCCGTTGGCTCATGCACCAGGCCTGAGAAATAGAAGCCCAGGATAGAGCCGATAATAAGAATCACGCTTGCAGCGAAGGCGGCCAGCATGCGCCGTCCCCGGTGGGCCGGCTGTTCCACAACCACCTGCTTGCGGACATGCACCTCTTCCACAAGCAGCTCCTCTTCCTGCACGACCGGAGCGGGCTCCGGCTCCGCTGCGGGGGCCGCGGCGACAGCAGGGGCAGGATCAGGGGGAGAAGCCTTTTCCGCCGCCTCAGGTCCGGCAATTGGGGTCTGCTCTTCACTCGCCGGCAAGGAGACTTCCTGGAACAATGGCTCGTCCAGCGCAGGTTCAGCCGTGATTGCATCCTGGCGCACCGCCTCCGCTGCCGGCGGAGGGTTGGTTTCCGCCGGGGGCGCCGCTGTCGGAGTCTCCGGCTCCGCCTCTTCCGGCCGCTGGGTCTGCACTTCCCGCGTTATTTCCGCCGGGGAGAGCGGCGGCAGGATCTCCGCGGCGCGTGACTCATCGAAATGAAGGGCAAGCGCGTGGACGTTGAGGATCAACCTGATTCCCTCTCCCTCGGTGTAGCAGCCATATACCACCGGGTAGGGGAGATGGACAGGCACGTCCCGCTGAACACTTGGCTTCAAGAGCCGGGTTTCAGGGGCACTCTCGGACAGGATGAGCGCGCGGAAGGTGCCGTTTGACAGAACGATCATGCTCCACCCGGCAGCGGGCGAAGAGCTTGCGCCCATGATCCGGGCAAGATCGATCACTGGCAGGAGCTCTCCGGCCACGTTGGCCACAGCGGCGACGATCCCCTGCGCACGAGGCACGGCGTACGTCGGCGCGCAGGGGATCACGTCGATGATCTCGACCTTCGGAATCGCCAGCCGCCGTCCCTTGACCAGAAGCTCCATCACCTCGACGTCCTGGCGGCCGAAAACGGAAGGGAAGCTCGATTCCGGTCGATAACGTGTGGAAAGCGCCTCTGCGTCACTGACATCGGCTGAATTGGAAAGCAGCGCGGCAAGGTCCACAATCGCTGCTGCCTGGCCTCCATGCAAGGCCGCCTTGGTTGACCACGGCGTCTGGCAGATGAACGGCAGGTCTTTCACCTCCGTTTCCGCAGGTCCCCATTCCTCCCCACCGTCATCCACAAGGAGGCCAAAGGATTCGCCTCCCACCCTTGCCCGATAGAAAAGGGGGTTTCCCGACACAGGATGACCGCAGATCCGGCGGGCGATATCCACAACGGGAAGGACCTGCTTCTCATGCAGCGTGACGCCGTCTATGTCGGACGGGAGCAGCGGGAACCTGGATATCCTGTGGCCCCCGCTGGCAAGCAGCTCCGGCGCCCGAAGGGCAAGAAGGCTTCCGCCGGCGCTGATCAGCTTGAGGGTGGCCGCGCTCCCAGCCGCTGTTTCCAGGGCTGCCGCCAGGGCAGGCGCGGAGGTCATGGAAGGGTTTCCCTGGCGCGCAACATGCTCAAAAAGGGCGCGCACCTCGATGACGGGGAGCAGCTCCTCATCCTGGATCAGGAAGCCTTCGAGGAAAGGGATCCGGAGGTAGTCGGGCAACGGAATAACCGCCTCCGGCTCCAGGGCAAGCTCGGCGGGCTCGCTGCCGAGCAGGAAGCCCCGTAGCTGCCCTTCATCCGACATCACGAGCGCCGCAGCGCCGCTATTTCCCGCATCGGGCTTGTGCCCGA
The DNA here is from genome assembly GCA_049515135.1 of Spirochaetia bacterium. Taxonomy (GTDB): domain Bacteria; phylum Spirochaetota; class Spirochaetia; order SZUA-6; family Fen-1364; genus Fen-1364. Next base: position 160,630 of record JBEKUJ010000006.1, on the reverse strand, counting down.
GGCATGGGGCGATGTCCGCGAGGGTGCGCGTGTGGTCTCCGATCACCGCAAGGACCGTGACGCTTGATCTCAGGAAGGGCAGGCGGTGAACGGCCCCGACTTTCTCCACGGAGCCGACCTGGTCTTTCCTCACACTGTAGCGATGGGTGTCTATCGTAAAGATCAGCACTTCCATCATTTTGCCAGTCCTGCGCGAGAGGCCGCCTGAACAAAGAGTATCCCATTTGCCGCTTTTCTCCAACGGGCACGCCGGGCTAAAGAAGCCCCACAACGCGGGCGTGCGGCTCAATAAAAAGCCCGCGGGACTTCCGCGGGCTTCGACTGCAAGCGTCTGAGAACCAAATCAATAATACTGCGGCCAGGTATAGTGACTGTTGGCAGTGCCGTTGTAGTAATCAACCTCGTCTGTCTTGTTTCCGTTGATGTCGTAGTTGTAGGTGTAGGTGTCGCTATACGTGGTTGTCGTTCCGCTGCTGGTGTAGCTGCCGTTGCTAGTATCCTGAACTTCAAGCCCGTATGAGTTGAAGTTTTGAGTATACGTGGAGTTGGACGAGTAGGTGGACGTGGAGTAGCTCGACGTCTGCGTGAAAGATGTTTGCGTCACTGTGTAAGTAAGTGTTTCCGAGATACCGCTCGACGCGATGACAATCTTTGATGGAAAGTTCGTGGTTGAGTTCCATGTGATGGTGTAACTGCCGCTGTTGGCGCTATTTGTGAGGTCGGTGAAAACTACCGTTACGAGGCGATTGTTCTGATCATATGAAAACGTGTCGGTTGAAGTTTCAACTCCTGGTGAACTGTACTGCTGTACCGACGTGAGGTTGCCGTTTGAATCGTATGAATACGTGCTGTTGTAGCCCTCCACGCCGGTTGAGCTGTAATTCCCCTGCGCCGTCATATTTCCATTGGTGTCGTACGTGTAGACATAATAATACTGCAGAACAGGAGGACTGCCGTAGTAGTACGCGTCTTTGGTCATGTTGCCGTTCGTGTCGTACGTATAGGCATCGTAGGCGTAAAGAGTCCCGCTCGGATATGTCCCCGTATAATACGAAGAGTTTGTCTTGTTGCCGCTGTTGCCGCCACTGTATGTATAGGCATAATAGCTGGACGGCGTTCCGGGAAGGGCGCCCCCGCTTACACTGTAGTACTGCTGGTACACCGGCAGGCCCGAGGTGAAGTATACGGTTTTTGAAGTGCCAAAAATATTGCTGAAAAAGTTGACCGGTGTTTTTCCAGGAGACTTGTTCCCCGCCTTGTCCACTGTCTTGATCGTGATGAAGTACCACACCCCGTTCAGCGGCACGTTGACGGTCGCCTTCTGGACTCCCACAGCGACGTTGATATTGGCAGGGGGGGCATTCGTCGCGAATGGCGTAACGAACGACAGCTCGATGTGGTCGATATCCTTGTCAGAAGGATCCACCCACGTCAGCTGGAAGGTCTTGCTGGCGGGAGAGATCATCTTCGGGCTCCCGACGTCGGGCGGCGCCGCAAGACCCTTGATGGTCGTCTTCAGCGCAAGGTCCATTGGGCAGCCCACGATGATTGCCACAATTCCGGCAAGCATCAGGGGCCTGAAAATTTTTCTCATTGTTACTGCTGCCATATGACAACTCCTGTCAATTGCGCGGCGTCGGCCGCGCGCGTGGCCTCTTCACCACGCAGGTCGAGGTATGCAAACCTCTGCGCAAGGGCAGGGTCCTGGAGCTTGAGCTCCCCGTACGCCTGCTTGGCCGTCGCATAGTTCTCTTCCGCGTGGCTGGCCCGCGCAACGCAGAGAAGCACGGTTGCGTTGGTGGGGGCCTTCTTGTACGCCCTCTGGTAGTACTTCAGCGCGGAGTCCATGTCGCCTTTCACAAAGTAGATGTTTCCAAGGTTCACGAGGGCTGGGACATACTCATTGCTCGCAATGATGTCCTGGAGGACTTTCTCCGATTTCGAGTACATGCCGAACCTGCCGTACAGGACGGCGAGGTTGTTCATGGCCTTCGGCTTGTTGCTGGATTTGTCTATGTCTGCCTTGAGAATGGCCTCCTGCTCTCCCATCTCGCTGTCCACGAAGCTCTGCACTTCCTTGGTGTATTGGGCCACGATCTTGGTGTCAGAAGGGATCTTGATGTCCGCCGTGGTGCCGGAGTAGCCAACGGGCTGGTAGACCTTCCATGACTCGGGAATGGAATAGAACCGCGCCGTATTCTTGCCCTGGTTCTCCCGCCATTCCTTGGCGCCCAGCTCCCATGCCTTCATGAAACCGCCCTCCCGAAGGGTGATCTCGATGGGGACCCAGGCCTTGTCGTTCTGGTAGATGAGGTCGTCCGGGTGCTGGAAGAACTTCCGCGCGTCATCTGCTCCCATCTGCAGGGCAACCGCCACGTAGATGTGCCCCGGGATGGTTATGAACGCGGTCTCGATTCCCAGAGCTTCGAACAGGGAAGCGTACAGCACGGAGAAGTCGCTGCACTTGCCCCCCCTGTACTGCAGGGTCTGCAGCGGGAACTGGATGTAGTCTGCGACCTGGTTGTTCGATGTGAACGTCGGAATGGGGTCCAGGGAGTACGTCAAACCGTACAAGGTCAGCGAGTCGTGGATGGCCATGGCAAGGAGCAGGGTCTGGTCAAGGGACGCGCTTGCCTTGTCCTGGACAATCGACTGGACGTTCTTGGCGAAGAGCATCGCCGTTGGGTCCTTGGCTGAGACAAAGGCGGCCGCCTTGCGGTCGTCGTCCCACGACAAGGCGTTCCTGTCCAGGACCCGCAGGGTCTCGACGTGCTGCCTCTCCTGCTGCTGGCCGTTCATCGTATAGTCTATCGTGATGTTCGCCGAAACCTTGGTTGCTTCCGAGTTTTTCAGGATGCTGTTGGAGAACAGCCCGTACAAGTCGACGTTCATGTCAGCCCCGGCTTGCAGCTTGCCGGGAATCGTGGTGGTCTTCGGGTTGTCCATGAACTCCTTGACGAACACGCTGATGCTGATGTTCTCGGCGTCCGCTCTTTCCGCGTTGTGAAGAACAGCGGTCCCAATGGGATGGTCGTCGTAATAGCTGTAGAACACGGGGTAGATGTCAGACAGGGTGAGGGAGCTGGCGTCCATGCCGCTGACCACCTTTCCCTTCAGCGGCGTGGGCTTCGCTCCGGGACCGTACGACTGGCCTCCGCCTCCGCTGGGCGCGCCAAACCGGTAGGTCGTTCCAATGGCCACCGCGACGTCGTTGATCAGGCCGAAGAAGTAGCGGTATGTGCCCTGCACGCCAAGGCTCAGGTTCGACGTAATGAAATAGGATGCGCCGACGCCGCCGGAAACGTACGGATTGGACCCGCTGGTCCCGCTGCCGTCGTTGAGGAAGCCGTCGAAGTAGCCGCCGCCCCCGAAGGCCTTGACCATGAAGTTTCGGAACAGCTCGGTGCTCAGACCGACCACGGCTCCGCCGTCAATCGTGGATAGCGAGGTCACACGGCGGATGGGCGAATAGGTGTAGTCGAAGTTCACGCCGACGTACAACGCCTGAAAGAAAGGCATCCTCAGCTCCGCATCTAGGTCCGCGCCTCCGCCAAGGTCGAAGTAGGCGGAGTCAGAGAACAGCGGGATGCTCATTCCCGGTGACACGGAGATTGAAAACAAGTCAGGCGTCAAGCCGGGGCCGCCCGCCTTGGTGGCCCCCTGGGTCGGTGCAGGCGAAAGCTTCGGCTTGTCCTGCGCGTAACCCAGGACCGTTGTCAGAGCAATCAGGAGAATGCACAACAGATTTATGCGCTTTGGCATAATCCCCTTCCTTTCAGGCATGCCTCTTGCCTGGCGATGAACGTGAACCGTCCATCTGGTCTTCCGTCTGGCCGTCCATTAGAGAAAGTTGTTGTATTGGAGTTAGTTGGGCGTAGTGGTGACAGCCATTTTTCATTTGTCCTTGACTTGTGAGCGTCCCTTTCCATCTCACTACAACCTTAGTAGAAATAAATAGCGTTGTTGACTATAAAAATCAACAATTATTAAAAAAAAAGTTGCTATGCCATACTTATATTGTTGGATTAAAAAGGAGGCCGGGCTCAAAAAAAACAGCCACCTTCCGGTAGCTGTTTGTCCATGATCCAACAGTCTAGCGGGTCATTCGCCCTGCATCTTTGCAATCTGCTTTGCGGTATCGCTCTGTGGATCCAGCGCCAAACCCTTGTCCAGCGCGTCTTTTTCGGATTGCTTGTCTTCAAGCCCCTTGTAGCTATAGGCGCTCAAGAGGTAGCAAACCTGGGCGTATTGGTTGTCGGGGTTTGCCGCAAGGAAATCCTTGAGCAAAGCCGCGCTGTCGGCATAGGCCTGATTGTCAAGGAGGATCTGTGCCTTGAGGACGACTGAATCCGGGTAATACATGGACGCCGAGTTGTCTTTGAGCGCGACCAGCGTGTGGTATGCCTGGGCGCTTTCTCCCTCGCCGTAGTAGGCCGAAGCCAGAAGGAAACTCAGATCGTTCTTCTTCATGTCGTCCTGGGTATCGCTCAACGCCTGTTTGATCTCGGCCTCCGCTTCCTTGTAGCGGTTCTTGTCCAGGAGCGACCTGACTTTTGTGGAGGTTTCATCATCGTCTCCCATCCATGTAAGCCCCTGGGTTTTGTCACCCTGTGCCGCGCCTCGGACGCCTCCCACGGTTGTGGAGGACTGGCCGTTCCCTGACGCCACTGAGCGCAGCTTCTTTGCCAGGGAAACCCCGACCCCCGATTCGCCCGGCTTTGCTGAGCTCTTGAGCAGGTCGGAAACCGTGTAGCTGCCATCTTTGATGATCGAGATGTGCTGCGCCCCGCGGGCCAGCTCCACCGTTCCGCCGTCGCTCACCCGGATGTGGGCATCAGGTTGGACCGCGCTGCCCACGTCCAGTGCCTTCCAACCCTTTGCCGTCTGAATCTCCACGGTTCCGTCCAGGTACGTGACTGTCAGGGCCTGGGCCGCGGCAAAGGCTATGGTAATTGATAGAAACACTATCGTCAGGATGATCTTTCGTGTCATTGCGTCTCCTCTTCCACGCTCTAAGATACCACGCGAGCCTGCAATCGCACACGTTCGGCAGGTTCTTGACGAGCGGAGGCCTTCCGACTAGAGTGGGCTGGTTCGGAGGCTCCCCATCCCGGGGCGGCAGCCGACAACTTTCATACCCTTACCGAAAAGGATCGATCGTATGGCCAAGCTGACCGGCAAAGTCCTGATCGCGCAGGGCGGTGGGCCCACCGCTGTCATCAACCAGTCCTTGGTGGGAGCAGTCCTGGAATCCCGCAAGTTCCCCGAAGTGACCCGGGTCTATGGAGCCACAAACGGCGTCCATGGGATCGTGGAAGAGGATTTCCTGGACCTCTCGCAGGAAACCACGCACAACCTGGAGCAGGTTGCGGGGACCCCTTCCAGCGCGCTGCTTTCCACGCGTGACAAGCCCGACGAAGCCTATTGCAGGGAGATCTTCAAGGTTTGCCAGGCCCACGACGTGCGCTATTTCTTCTATATAGGGGGTAATGACAGCGCGGACACAGTGCGGATCGTGAACCGAAACGCGGAAACGGCAGGCTACGACATGCGCTGCATCCATATTCCAAAGACCGTTGACAACGACCTTGTGGTGAACGATCACACACCTGGATACGGCTCGGCCGCCCGCTACGTGGCGCAGGCTTTCATGGGATACAACCTGGATAACAGGGCGCTTCCCGGAGTCTTCATCGGCATCGTGATGGGAAGGAACGCAGGCTTCCTCACCGCCGCCGCGTCCTTGGGACGCAAGTACGATGACGACGGTCCGCACCATATTTACGTTCCCGAGCGGCCCTTCTCCGAAGAGCAATTTCTCCATGACGTGAAGTCCACTATGGACGCGCACGGCCGCTGCCTGGTTGCTGTGAGCGAAGGCGTTTTGGACAAGGACGGGAAGCCCTTCATGACCAGGCTGACGGGCAGCAAGGAAGCGGATGCGCACGGCAACGTCCAGCTCTCCGGGTCCGGCGCGCTTGGCGACATGCTCTCCGACCTGGTCAAGACAAAGCTGAAAATCAAGCGTGTGCGCGCCGACACCCTCGGATACGCCCAGCGTTCGTACCTTGGCGTGGTCTCCGATGTGGACGCGCACGAGGCACGGGAGGTCGGAGAGAAAGCCGCGCAATTCGCCATCTGGCACGATGTGGACGGCTCCATCACCATCCAGAGGACCGGCAACTACTCCGTCGACTACCGCATCGTTCCCCTGGAAGAGATTGCGGCCAAGACTAAGACCATGCCGAAGGAGTTCCTGACCGCGGAAGGCAACAACACCACCTGGGACTTCTACAACTACGGCCGGCCGTTGCTCGGCTCGGGGTTTCCGAACGTGCACCGCATCCGAGCCCCCAAGGTGGCGAAGATCCTGAAAAACAACGGGAAGTAGGGACGACCTGGCGCGCTGCGCCGGCTCCGTTGACTCCGCACACGGGCGCGGGTACGCTTCGGCTCATGGAAAACGACCGGCTGCGGGAGCACGTGGAGACGATCCGGGAGGTCTTCAGCTACCTCAGGCAGTTTCGCGGCACAACGTTCGTGGTGAAGATCGACTTCACCGTGATGAATGACACCCTGTTCTCATCGCTCGTCAAGGACCTTTCCATCCTCCATCAGGCGGGAATCCGCATCGCCGTTGTGCCCAGCGCCAAGGAGAGGATCAACGAGATTCTCAAGACCTACTCCATCAAATCGAAGTTCGTCAAGGGCGTGCGGATCACCAGCGAAGAGGCAATCCCCTTCATCAAGATGGCTGCCTTCGACGTTTCCAACAGGGTCATGACCACGTTGTCGGCCAACGGGGTGGCGGCGGTGATCGGCAACTGGGTCAGGGCGCGCGGCATGGGCGTGATCGACGGGGTGGATTACCAGAGCGCGGGTGTCGTTGAGAACGTGCGCGTCGACATGCTCCGCAAGGTCCTCGAGGACGGCATTGTTCCTATTTTCCCCTGCATCGGGTGGAGCTCCGTGGGAAAGCCGTACAACATCTCCTCCAATGAGCTTGCCGTGGTGGTTGCCACCAGCCTCGGGGCGCAGAAGCTGTTCTTCGTCACCTCGCGCGCCGGCTACGACGCCGGGTCCTTCCAGGTGCCTGAGACGGTGCCCATTGCTCCGGGGGGCCGGCTGGCCAACTTCAGCCTCACAGATCTGGATGAGTTCTTTGCCGCCAACCCGGGAAGGGAAGCGGACCTGGAGATCCTGCGCAGGGCCAGGCGCGCCTGCGCCGGCGGGGTGGAACGCGTCCACATCCTTAACGGACGCAACCAGGGGGTGATCCTGAAGGAGACATTTTCCAACCTCGGCTCGGGCACCATGGTGTATTCCAACCGCTACGGCGGAATCCGCCCCATGACGGCAAACGACATCTCCGACGTGCTTCGCATCATGCAGCCGTTCGTGGAGCGCGGGATCCTGCTCCCCCGCACCGAGTCGCAGCTGGAGGAGGCCCTTGCGGAGTTCATCGTTTTCGAGGTGGACGACTCTGTCCACGCGTGCGCGGCCCTGCATGAATACCCTGAAGGCACGGGGGAGATAGCCGGCATTGCCGTGGACGAGCAGTACAACCACCTGGGCGTCGGGCCGAAAATCGTGGACTTCCTCTGTGAAAGGGCGCAGAAGAAGGGCCTCGAGTCAGTGTTCGCTCTCACCACTCAGACCGCTGACTGGTTCGAGAAGCTCGGGTTCCACGAAGCCGATGTGTCGGCGCTTCCCGAGAAGAAGCGCCTGGCCTACGACCTGAAGCGGAAATCTCGTATATTCGTGAAGCGGCTGCGGCAGTAGGGAATTTTCCTTGGCGTCGGCGTCTGACCCCTGGTGGAGGCGATGCGGGGATGGTCATGGCGGGATTGCTCTCGAAACTGATTCTCAAGAGAGTGGTGAAAAGCGCGCTTGCCTTCGAGGCGCAGTCCATCGCGGCGTACCGGGGACTGCGCTCGAAAGCCGGGCAGGGCCGAGGCGGCAGTGATACGCTGGACGCCGGGCTGTGTCATCTGCTGGCTGAAGAAGAGCTGCACAGGAAGATTCTGGAAGACACTGCGGCCGGACGACTCTCCCTGCCGGAGCTGGAGACCCTTCTCAGGGAGCACCTGTATTCCGGCCTCGCCGACATCAGGCCGCTGGATCCGCAGTCTCTTGCGCTCTGGGAGTGCGAGCTCTCATCCGCGCTGGAACACGAGGAGCGGACCTTGATCTTCTACGGCAACCTCCGGCGGATGAGCAGGATCCCCGCGGTCAGGAAGGCCTTTGAAGTGCTTGGTGCCATGGAAAAGGAGCACCTGGAAATCCTGCGAAGGCTCATGGGCCTGGCGCAGAGTCCCGCCAAACCTCCTTTCACTTGACAGCCCTTCCTTGATCCACTACCCTGGGGCTACATCCAGACGCTCACGAGGGGACACATGTCCACGGAAATCGATGTTGAGCAGATAAAAAGAGCAGCACACGACGCAATCCCCCTGACGTTCAAGACATACACGCTCCCCCATGAGACGGAAATCTACCTGGACAAGGTGCTGGAAAACTTCCTGGTGGAGCTCGGGCAGGAGAAGCTGAAGGAGCCCCTGTCATACTGCCTTCGAGAGCTTGCCGTCAATGCGAAAAAGGCCAACACCAAGCGCGTGTATTTCCAGGAGAAGAAGCTCGACCTGGGCAAAGACCAGGACTACGAGCAGGGAATGAAGACCTTCAAGCAGGAGACCTTCGACAACCTCCAGTACTATCTGCAGAAGCAGAAGGAAGCGGGTTTGTACATCAAGGTGGTCTTCCATACGCAGGGCAAGATTCTCAACATCATGGTGCGCAACAACGTCGAGATCACAAGAAAGGAGCAGATCAGGGTCTTCGACAGGCTTGCCCGCTCGCGGGCCTTCTCCTCCCTGGAGGAGGCGTTCGCAACGGTGCTGGACAGCTCAGAGGGGGCCGGCCTTGGCATCGTCATCCTGGTGCTGATGATGAAGAAAATCGGCCTCAGCGAGGACTGCTTCAGCATCGACTTGGAAGGCGGTGAGACGGTGGCCACAATCACCGTCCCCTTCTCCGAGGTCCACCTGGAGCAGCTTGACGCCCTTACGCAGATCCTTGTCCACGAGGTGGAGACCCTGCCCCAGTTCCCGGAAAATATCGTCACCCTGCAGCGCCTCCTTGCTGACCCCAACCACGAGATCAACGACATCGCCCGGGAGATCAGCGTGGACCCTTCCATGACCGCGGACCTGCTGAAGCTCGTGAACTCCGCCCAATTCATGCTCCCCAAGCGGGTGGACAACATCGTGGAGGCAGTGAAGCTCGTGGGGACCAAAGGCGTGCGCAACCTGCTGTATTCCTACGGCACCCAGAAGGTGCTGGGGGAGAAGTACAGCGAGATGCGCTCAATGTGGAACCACGCCTACCGGGCTGCTTTCTATGCCTACATTCTTGCCAAGAGCTTCAAGCGCAAGAAAGAGCTCCTGGACGACGTCTACGTAGGAGGCATCCTGCACGACCTGGGCCAGATCGTCATCGCCTCCCTGCACCCCGACCTGCTGGACAGGATAACGCGCGTGAGCAGAGAGAAGGGGATACCGGCCAAGCTCCTGGAGGACTTCTCCGTCGGTCTGAACCACGCAGAAGTGGGAGCTCTGATCGCCAAGAAATGGAACTTTCCTGAGCAGCTGGTCTCTGCAATCCGCTACCACCACCAGCCCATGCAGGCGCCCCCCGCGCACCGCGACATTGTCTACGCCGTCTACATGGCGAACGTCATCTGCGACATGGAGCGGGAGCGGATGGGGTTCGACCAGATCCAGGCCACCGTGCTCAAGGACTTCGGGATCGAGACCGCGGACCAGCTTGCCAGGATCCAGGAGAAGCTCTCCAAGGCGTTCGAAGACCAGCGTTCCAAGTTCCAGTGATCCACTGCCGGCCCGGGGCGGCGGCCTTGGGCGGCCGAACGCGGCGCTTGACTTCTTCTTATCTATATATTAGAATTGATATATAGCCTTCAAGGGAGGTTGTGATGGCTGTCACGATCTATACCACTCCGACATGCGGATACTGCAAGGTGGCAAAGGAGTTCTTTCGGACCCAGCACGTGCCCTTCACGGAATACAACGTCGCTTCCGATCAGCGCAAAGCCGACGAGATGGTGAGAAGGTCGGGCCAGATGGGGGTCCCCGTCATCGACGTGAACGGGAAGATCATCGTTGGATTCAACAGGCCCGAGATCGAAAAAGCACTGAAACGCTGAAGCCAGCGCTCGCAAGCGCCGCGCTGAAGGTCCCGTCATTGGTGCCGAGGAGGCGCAGTATGACAAAGGGAACACAGGGCACGGTGATCAGCGTTCATCCTGAGCTGCAACAGCAGCGCCTGAAGGTTGTTGCCACAGTAAAGACACTCTCGGGAGAGATGCTGCAGGCTCACATGCCGGACAGGGAGGTCTCCGCCATTCTGCCGCGCTCTGTCCTCCTGGGGCCGGCGCGGACAGCGCCCCTGTCTCTCATGGGAACGGTAGGTCCCATCCTCTCACGGATGACGGAGGGCCGCTGTGTGCGCGTCTGGCAGTACAAGGAGAGATGGTTCTTCTCCTTCCAGCAATGGAAGGCGGTCAGGTTCCTGGACGACGGTCCGAGCGATCCAGCGAAGACCGCCACGCCTGCATGAGGATCCCGAACGCTACCGCCACGTTCAGGGACTTTTTTGCGCCGGCAAGCGGGATGCTGACCCGGCCCAGGCCGGTGTCCGCCAGCTGGAGCGCTTCCGGGCTCAGGCCAAGCTCCTCAGATCCCAGGAGCACTGTGCCTGATCTCGGGAACGCAAACTGATCCAGGGGCGTTCCGCCGAGCTCCAGCGCAAAGAGGCCCTCTGTCCCGCGCAGAGACTCCAGCTCGGCAACTCCCCAGGGCAGCGCCCGCTCTGCTCTCATGGCGGCCTTTGAGGCCCGGGGATGCGTCGGAAGGGGGGTGCGGGGAGAAAGCAGGACCCTCTCGGCGCCAAAAGCCTCGGCAGTCCGAAAGACGGACCCGACGTTGAAAGGTGATCGAACGTCCTCAAGGTACACGCGCAGCGGGAGCACCGCAACGCCGGTCCTGCTCAAAAGCCCGCTCTCAGGGTTGATGAGGTCCCATTCGGCGGGCTCCGCGTGCAGCTCGGCCAGGATGTCGTTTCGAAGGACGTTTGCGCTCCTGAAGATCCGCGCCGGGTCCGGAGCCTTTCCCGCAAGCTCCGCAGCCAGGGACGCTGCGGCCTGGCGGATGAACGCGGATGGGTCGCCCGCAAGGAGCCCGGCAAGCTCCCGAAGGTATTCGAGGTCAGACCTGCCCGTGCCCGCCAGCTCCACCTCTGCCGCCTGAAGGATGCGCGCCACTTTGCGCAGCCGCGTCTTCTGCGACAGCTCTCGGAGCTTTCCCAGGGGGAACATGAGGATCAGAAGGCCGACTTGATCAGCTCGTAGATGTCTTCTGTGGACACCACGCGCGGGAGGTAGTTCATCATGTCGAAGCTGCGTGCCACGCCGGCCACCTCAATCATCTCATCCAGTGTCAGATCGAACTCGCGCAGCCGCGTTGGAAGCCCCAGGGAGGAGATGATGCGCCGCACCGCCTCGATGGTGCGCATGGGGGCCTCCACGGAGGAGGCATCTCCCGGCTCCTCGCCAAGAAGCCGCCCGATCTGCTGGATGCGATCTCCTCGAACATTCACGGCGAACTCCAGGACGTACGGGAGGAGGATTGTCGACACCCAGGACTTGGGCACCATGAACCGGGAGTTGAGCGCAAAGGAAAGGGCGGATCCAATCCCGAGCTTCGAGGTGGCAAGCCCAAGCGCCATGAGAAGCCCCGCGCTGCTGGCGTTCATCCGCATGCGCAGGTCATCCACGTTCTGGACTCCTTCCTTGAGCATGGAGCCAAGGATTTCCACTGCCCGGGTGAGGTACGTGTCGGAGAGGAAATTGGCGCGGGAGGAGAGGAGCCCTTCGACGCAGCCCAGGAGGGTGTCCATCACCGTTGTCGCGGTATACTTGGCAGGCAACGTGAGGCTCAGCTTCGGATCTATGAGCGCCGCCGTGGTGATCCCTTTCTGCGTGCGGCCCACGCGCCCTGTCCGGTCGCGGCCGTCTATCATGAGGTATTCGTCCACGAACATGAAGGGGTTTCGGCACGTGGTGGGCACCTCGATATAGGGGAGCGGCTCCCCCTGCGGCAGCACGCCGGAAAGGTAGTCGTCCATGTCGTGCGTGGTCGGTGCGGTCATTGCGATGCACCGGGCTACCGACAGTGTCCGCACGCCGCCCAGGCCGAGCACGACATCCGCATGAGACCCCCGCGCCAGGGTCACTCCGTCGTCCACCGTCTTGCTTGTGGCGTTCGGGATGACTTCGTCGAAGACGATGTTCTGAACGCCCTTCTTGTCCAGGATGTCCTGGACTTTGTTGATCACCTTGCCTTCGTACAGGATGGCCTCAGTGACCAGGAACGCCCTTTCACCGTAATCCGCCACCAGCTGGCCGATGCGGTTGATGGAATCCAGGCCGAAGACGACGCGCGCGGGAATCTGGAAAAGGACATCCGGCATGGGTCAATCTCCCTCGATGAAAAAAAGGCGGAGAATCCCGAAGGATACCTCCGCCCCATCCACAAATTAAGAAGGCCTATATGCCGAAGGACTTCAGGATTCCGTCGGCGACCTTTTCGATGATCTCCTGCGAGGGATAGGAAGGGTCCTGGAGCTTGCGCTTCATCTCTTCAACCCGGTCCATTCGGATGTCCGGGGCGCTCCGCGCGGCCTCGGTGGCCTTGAGAACCTCAGCCTTTGACCGGGCTTCCTGGGAGACGTTGATGGAGTCAACATCGCTCTTTGTCTTGAGCCGCGAGGGCTTCTCGCTCTTCTTCACGTTTGAAGTGGGATCGAGCGGGCCTATTCTCTCAACGGTCATAAGACCTTCCTTTCACATATCCTTATCGACACGTCACCGAGCCAACTTGAACATATAAGGGTATACGGCGGCGAATCTCGTTCGTCAAGCGCCTGTTCAAATTGTCATGATTTCCACGTCCATCCCTTGCGTTTCCACGATGGCAACTGTTGCCCTGTCGGCAAGGTAGCCGGACGAGGTTCCTGGGTTCAGGAGCTTTTTCGCGCCTCCCTCCACCCGCGCCGTGTGGTTATGGCCATAAATGACAAGGTCGTATGCGCCCAGGTGAAACAGGTCCTCCCCGAGATCGGGGTAATGGAGCACCACGATCCGCTTTCCGCCGAGAGTCACAGTAAGGGAGCCGTCGGCGAACGTGCAGAATCCATCGCCGCGCCGCGCCAGGAGGACACGGTCGCCGTCGTTGTTTCCGAAAACCGCGTGCATTTTCACGCCTTTATCGAAAAGCGGCTTGAACTCCGGAATTGTGAAGGGCGAGCAGAAATCACCCCCGTGAATGAGCGCCTCCACGCCGCTTGTCGAAAAGACTTCGACCGCCCTTCTGATGTTCGTAAGGTTGTCATGGGAATCCGAGATAACGCCGATCTTCATTTGCCACCTCCTTCTTTCATCGGCAGGCGTAACGTTTCTTTACAGCGCACCGCCCGGCTGCTACACTGCCATGCATGAAACGGATCGGGATCGTCGGGTTCGGCGTCATGGGGGAGGCGTTCGCCGTCGGGCTCAGGAAGAAGATGCCTGAGGCCTCCCTCGCGGCGTTCGATGTCAGGCGGGATCGGGTGGAAGCCGCTGCGAAAACAATCGGGTTGGAGCCTGCACGGGACGCCTCCGATGCGTTCGCCTCTGACATCACTCTCCTGTGTGTGAAGCCCCAGGATTTGGCCGCGCTCGCCTCCGAGGTGAGGGGCGCCTCCCGGGGCCGGCGGGTGATCTCCATCCTGGCGGGAAAGAAGATCCAGACGATCTCCGAAGCGCTGGGAACGGAGAACGTCGCCCGGTTCATGCCGAACATCTCAGCGCTCAAGGGGACTTCCCTAGTGGGCATCTCCCTGCACCCCGAGGCCGATGAGCAGACGCGGAAGGACAGCACTGCCGTGGCCGAGGCGGTGGGTAAGCCTTTCGCCATCCCTGAGAAACTGATGTCTGCCATGACGGGTGTTTCGGGATCAGGCCTGGCCTACGTGCTTGCGTTCGTGCATGCCATGTCTTTGGGCGGGGTGGCTGCCGGATTCGACTACGACACCGCGCTTGCCATTGCAACGGCAGGGCTTGAGAGCGCCGCAAGCCTGCTCCGGGATGGCGCTCATCCCATGGAGCTGGCAAGCCGCATCACCTCCGCCGGTGGGACAACGATCCAGGGCATCCGCGCCCTTGAGAAAGGCGGTCTCACGGCGTCCGTCATGGAGGCCGTGGAGGCGGCCGCCCGCAAAGCCAGCGAGATGGAAGCCTAGCACGGCCGAAGCCGCGCGGGAGGGGGCGCGGACATTGCGAAAACGCAAATGTCGCACGCAAACTTGCGATTCCTGCGAATTTGCAATGCGCGAAAACTCTTCTCGAACTTCCGACTTGTTTCACCCGCGGCCCTCGTTTATTATCCCGACATGCTCGATCTGAAATTCGTCCGCGACAACATCGATGCCGTGAAAGCCAATACTGCCAACAGGCACGTCTCCGCCAACCCTGACCTCGTTGTCGAGCTGTACGACAGGCGGAACGTCCTCCTGAAGGAACTGGAGGGCCTTCGCGCCTCGCGCAACGCCAACGCAGACAAGATGAAAGCGAAGCTCGCTCCTGATGATCGCGCCAGGCTCATAGAGGAAGGCAAGCGTTTGAAGGAGGGAATTGCGGAACTGGAAAAGCGCTACGAGGAGACCGAGAAACGGCTCACCGAGGAGGCGCTGAGGCTGCCCAACATGTCGCACCCCGACGCCCCTGTTGCCGAGGGGGAGACCGGCAACACGCAGCTTCGCACATGGGGGAAGGTGCCATCCTTCTCCTTCCCGCACAAGGACCACGTGGAGATCGGGCAGGGTCTCGAGCTTCTGGACTTCGAGTCTGGCGCGAAAGTCGCCGGACAGAAGTTCTACTACCTGAAGAACGAGGCCGTTATCCTCGAGCTTTCCCTGGTCCGCTACGCGATGGATTCACTGGTCCGGGAAGGGTTCACCCCTTTCATCACCCCCGACGTTGCGCGGGAAGACATCGTGGCGGGCCATGGGTTCAATCCCCGGGGCCCGGAAAGCAACATTTACACGCTGGAAGGGACCGATCTATGCCTTGTCGCCACCGCGGAGTTCACCCTCGGCGGATACAACTCAGGCAAGATCCTGTCGGCTGATGCCCTTCCCATCAGGTTTGCAGGGGTCTCCCACTGCTTCCGAAGGGAGGCAGGAGCCGCGGGGCAGTTCTCCAAGGGTTTGTATCGTGTCCACCAGTTCACCAAGGTTGAAATGTTCGTGTTCTGCCACCCCTCGGGCTCGGAGGCCATGCTGGAGCGGCTCATCGACATAGAGGAGAAGATCTTCCAGGGACTGGAGATTCCCTACAGGATCGTGGACACCTGCACCGGCGACCTGGGGGGGCCGGCCTACCGCAAGTTCGATATCGAAGCGTGGATGCCGGGAAGAGGGGAAAGCGGAGAGTGGGGCGAGATCACCAGCGCCTCCAACTGCACTGATTACCAGGCGCGGCGGCTGGGAATCCGTTTCAAGGAAGGCGCCAAGAACGCGTTCGTGCACACCTTGAACGGCACCGCCCTGGCAGTCTCACGTACCTTGATTGCACTTTTGGAGAACTTCCAGAAAGAGGACGGAAGCGTCGAGATCCCCCACGCGCTGGCCGCGTATACTGGTTTCAACAGGATCGGGCCGCGGGAACGCAGCAAAGGCTGAGCGCCGGCAGGGCCGCGGGCGGACCCGGCTGCTGCCCTGCGCCTAACGCCTGGTCATTGACCCGAGGTTTTTCGCCAGGGTGTCGTAGTACTCCTTGAATGTGTAGGGCTGGCGGGCACGCATCTGCTGCTTGGTTGCGTCCCTGAGCCCGTCATGGCAGGACTCGCAGAGGTCCTTGTCCAGGATCGTGAAGTAGTTGACTTCCCTGCGCGCCCCCGTAACAGGCTTCTTGCAGGCATCACACACGATAGCTGTCATGGTCTGTCTCCTTGCCAGTCTGGCTTCGTTTTCAATTGTACGTAAATCCCCCTGCCTTGTCGAGTGGACGTGCAGGTTTGCTTCTGTGTAAGATAGTAGCACCGAAGGCCAGGGTCGACAACCCGGCCCCACAGGGGAACCTCATGATGGATGCCCTCGCCCGTTTGAAAGAAGAGAACATCCCCTACCTGGTATGCAGCTATTCATCCCTGGATCGCTATTTCCGACTCAAGGACCCCGGGCCCCTGTACCTCGCCACCGACTCCTCCCTGGTGGCGCTTGCCAGGGCGTTCGATGACCTGCAGTTCCCCGGCCTGCCCCTGGAGGATGCCGCGGTGCCCAACGGAGGCAGCCGCCTGGTATTCCGGTGCGTTGATTCCCTCTCTCTTCCGCCGTCCGCTCCCTTCACCGTCCAAAGGCTCCTTTATGATCCGATGCGCAATGTGTTCATCGACAGGCTGGACATGTACCAGGATCTGCGCTCCCGGACACTCACCTTCGTCCCGGACTCATATCCGCGGTGGCTGGGGTTGTGCGAGGCTGCCAAGCTGGTGTCACGCTACCATTACAGCGCCGAGGATCTGCAGCTGGGATGGGAGAGAGGAGATGCGCTTCCCCCGGCCGAATATCAGAAAGACCTGCTTGAAAGCCTCCTCACGTCCCACGCGCCGGAAAAAGGTTTCGCGCTGCTGGAAGCCAGCGGTTTTGTGGCGGAGGCATGGCCTGAGCTGTACGCGATGACAGAGGTCCCTCATGGAAAGGATTATCACCCCGAGGGGAATGTCTGGGAGCATACCCTGGCCACTTTCAGGCATCGCAAGCACCCCGAGCTCACCCTGTCGCTTTCCCTCCTCCTGCATGACAGCGGCAAGCCGGTGTCGGAGAACACGGGGGACAAGCGCTTCGACGGCCACGCAGAGCTGGGGGCGCATATTGCCGCCCGGTTCCTCCGCAGGCTCGGGTTCGAGGAGAAGGTTGTCCAGCCCGTGGAGTTCCTGGTGCGCTACCACATGATGCCGGCAGCCCTGAAGATCCTGCCCCCGTACAGGACGGAGAAGATATTTGCGTCCCCTCTTTTCCCTACGCTGCTGGAGCTCTACCGGGCCGACCTCTCCTCGTCGTATGGGGACGAGGAGGAGTATTACGAGGCCTGCAGGATCTACCGGGCGTGGCAGAAGGACAAGGGAAACCCGTATCTCGCGGAAAAGATGAGAAAGCGAGCCCGCGCCGCCCGTCACTGACGGTCCCGGCGGCCGAAGCCCGCGCCTGCAATCAGCCGAAGCAATCCAGGAGGTATTTCGAAAGCTCGGTGAGTGTGGTGCCCATCCTGACTGACCGGCAGGGGAGCGTGAGGCAGGCTGCCAGCCTCTGGGGCATTTCGGGGACTCTCCCCGTTGCGCGCAGCACCGTGTCAGCGAACTTGCCCGGGTGCGCCGTGGAGAGAACGATGATCTGAGTGTCGCGGTCCATGTCCGATTCCAGTGCTGACCTTGCGGCCGCTATCCCGACCGCCGTGTGCGGGTCCACAAGGACTCCGTGGGTGCGATAGATCTCTCCCATCATCCCGAGGGTGATGTCATCGCTGATTGCGACCCCGCGAATGCGCGCCGCCATGTCGCGCCAGTCACGGCGGAACACCTCTTCCAGCCTTTCGAAGTTGCTGGGGTTCCCGACATCCATGGCGTTGGAAAGGGTCTTCTCCGATGCCCGGGGCACGAACCGGCCGGTCTTGAGGTAATGGGGGATGACATCGTTTGAGTTCGTGGCGGCGATGAAGCTTTCCACCGAAAGGCCCCAGTGCCAGGCGTAGACGCCCGCGGTCAGGTTCCCGAAGTTGCCGCTGGGCACGCAGATCACGGGCGCGCGTCCGCCCAGCGTTTGCCGGCGGGTCGCGGCAAAGACATAGTAAAGGCTCTGCGGGAGAAGACGCCCGACGTTGATTGAGTTGGCGGAGGTGAGGCGCAGGCGCGCTTTCAACACCGGGTCCTGGAACGCTTCCTTCACAAGGCGCTGGCAATCGTCGAAGCTTCCCGACACCTCGAGGGCGTGCACGTTCTCCCCCAGGGTGGTGAGCTGCTTCTCCTGCAGCTCGCTCACCCTGCCGGACGGGTAGAGGATCACTACGTCGATGTTGCGGCGCCGGAAGAAAGCCTGGGCCACGGCGCTTCCCGTGTCTCCCGATGTGGCCACCAGGATCTGAATGCGTTCATCCGAGGTGCCCAGGAGATGCTCCATTGCCAGCGCCATGAACTGGGCGCCGTAGTCCTTGAAAGCGCAGGAGGGGCCGTTGAACAGCTCCAGAAGCGCCGTGGTTTCATCCAGCCTGCGGAGCGTGGGGGCAAAAGAAAAGGCATGCTCGCCAATGCGCCGCACCTCCTCTTCAGACAGCTCGGGTGAAAGGATCCGGGCGAAAGTTCGGCAGCCCAGCTCCTGGAACGGCGTGGAATCATCGAACGAGGCGAAGAGTGCGGCGAGGTCGGGCGATTCAACCGGATGATACAGGCCTCCGTCCGGTGCAAGGCCGGTGAAGAGCGCTTCGCGGAAGCTCACCGTGGAGCTCGGATGTGCGCGGCTTGTGAACCTCATGTTTCCATCACTACAGGGCCCTGCGTGTTTACGGCTGAGATATAGACATCACTGTCCAGCCCCGCTGTCTTGAACGCAGCAGCCATGCGGTGTCCGGCTTCGTTTGCCGTCGCTTCTGAGGCGCACAGGGCAAAAACGGATGGCCCGGATCCCGAGATGGAGCACCCAAGAGCGCCGGCCGCAAGGGCCGCCTTTTTGACCGAGACGAACCCCGGTATCAGCAGGGAGCGGGCGGGCTCCGCCACCACGTCCTGAAGGGATCTGCCCAGCAGCTCGAGGTCTCCAATGTACAGCGCCGCAACCAGGGCCGCGAGATTGCCCCACTGCCGCACGGCATCAGCCAGCCGTATCTCTTTCTTCAATATGGCGCGCGCGTCCTCCGTCCTGACTTCCGTATGCGGGTGCGTCACGGCGCAGGAAAGCCCCGGCGGGACGGGAAGCTGCACAACGTCCAGCGGATCGTGGCTGCGCACCAGCACGAAGCCGCCCAGCAGCGACGGGGCAACGTTGTCAGCGTGCGCTGTTCCGCACGCCACCTTCTCCGCGGCCAGTGTAAAAGGAAGCAGCTCCTGCCGGGAGAGCGGGCTTCCCGCCAGGAGGTTTGCGGCATACACAGCGGCCACGGCGCTTGCCGCGGAGCTGCCCAGTCCCGAGCTCAAGGGCATCATCTTCTTCAGGCCGATTTCGACCCCGAAGGGATGGCCGATCTTCGCAAGAAAGGCGGAGACGGCCACGGCGGCGGTGTTCTTTGCCGGGTCCCAGGGCAGCTTCCCCCCGTCCCCTTCTATGGACGTCACCGTAACCCTGCCGCCGGGAGCCCGGGAGAGCGTGACGGCGTCACCGGGCGTTTTCAGGGCGAAGCCCAGCACGTCGAAGCCTGACGCGACGTTCGCCACGGTGGCAGGAGCGAAGACGGTTATCTTTCCCGGATCATGCATGGTTGGTCAGGAATGCGGCGTGAATTGTCCGCAGCGCCAGCGTGTGGTCTTTCTCTTCGATCACGAAGGAAATGTTGCGCTCCGACGAGCCCTGTGCGATGACCAGCACATTCACTCCTGCCTGTCCCAGGGAGCTGAACAGGCGCCCGGCGATCCCGGGGGTGCCTGCCATGTTTTCACCGATGACCGAGACGACAAGAAGGTCGCGCATGAGCTGGAAGCGCTCGATGCGGTGCGTTTCCAGCTCCATGGTCAGCTCGTGGTTGAGGGCCGCAAGCGCACGCTCTCCCTCCGCGGTCCTGAAGACAAGGCAGATGGTGTGCTCCGAGGAAGCCTGCGAGATCATGATGATATTCACACCCTCGCGGGCCAGCACGCTGAAGATCCGCGCCGCGAAGCCGGGAATGCCCATCATGCCGCCCCCCTCGATATTCACCAGCGAGATGCCGGGAATGGAGGCAATCCCCGTCACGGCCCGGCCGACGCGGCCGCTCCTGCCCGGTCCCGTACCGCCCGCGCCTGCGCCCGCCGCAATCAGGGTCCCCGGGGCGGACGGGTTGAGGCTGTTCTTGATGATGAGCGGAATGCTCCTTTCGACCGCCGGCACCATGCTGTAGGGATGAATGACCTTTGCCCCGAAATAGGACAGCTCCATGGCTTCCTCGTAGCTCAGGTGAGGAATTACGAAAGCATCGGGAACGATGCGGGGATCAGCGGACAGCACGCCGTCCACATCCGTCCAGATCTCGATCAATTCCGCACGGGCGCCGGCGCCGATGATGGATGCCGTGTAGTCCGAGCCGTTTCTCCCGATGGTGGTGGTAACTCCCTTCCCCGTTGCACCGATGAAGCCCGCAATGACGGCAATCCCTCCGATAGCGGACAGGTGCGCTTCGATGCGCTCGTAGCTCCTGTCGAAGTTGACGGACGCGGAGCCGAAATGGTCGTCCGTGAGGATCAGCTCCCGCGCGTCCACAAGGACGGCATCCATGCCGCGCGAGCGCATGTACGCGGCGGCCAGCTGGCAGGACAGTCTCTCCCCGAAGCTCATCAGGAGGTCCAGGGTGCGCGGTGAGCATTCGCGGATCAGCTCTACCCCGTGGAGGATCTCTTCCAGCTCGTTGCACATGAGGGCCAGCGGAGTCAGTGCCGCGGCCTGGTCTGCGGGCGGAAAAAGGAAGCGGACCGCGTCGAAATGTTTCCCGCGGATGGTTTCCAGGACCGGCTTGAAAGCGTCCGTGCCTTCCTCTGCCGAGCGCGCAGCCGAGATGATGTTGTCCGTGATCCCCTTCATGGCGGAGAGCACCACTGCAACCCGGTCTGAGCCCGCGGCCCGGGACACAACCTCCGCCACGCTCCTGATCCGCTCCCCGTCTGCGAGCGAGCTGCCGCCGAACTTCAGCACTTTCACCTGCTCTACTCTCCCATGACCTTGATGATGACTCTCTTCGGCCTGCGGCCGTCGAACTCCGCGTAGTAGACCTGCTGCCAGGGCCCCAGATCCAGCCTTCCGCGAGTCACGGGGAGGATCACCTCGTGGCCGATGAGAAGGTTTTTCAGGTGGCTGTCCCCGTTGCTCTCGCCGGTACGGTGATGGCGGTAGTCAGGTTTTCGGGGCGCCAGTCCATCAAGCCACTCGTCGATGTCCTGGATCAAACCCTGCTCCGCGTCGTTCACGTAGACACCTGCCGTGATGTGCATGGCCGACACGAGCGCCATCCCTTCCTGGCACCCGCTTGCCCGGACTGCCTCCTCCACCTTGCCCGTGATGTTGATGTATTCCCGTTCCTTGCGGGTGTTGAAAGTGAGGTACTCCGTGTGAAACTTCATGCCCAGTCTTACAATGTTTGCAAGGCGCGGGTCTATGGCGTCAAGCCGCTACCATCGCTCCGAGCTTCTTCCACTGATACCATTGCTCGGGACAGGCCGTGACATATCTCTCCCACAGGGTCAGACACTCTCTGGCCGTGCTTTCCGGCTGCCTCAGGACCGACACGTCCTCCAGTATCAGGGTATATCGGTTGTGGCCTGATCTCTTCAGGAAAGCGCCCACCACCGGCGCACCCGAGCGGTGGGAAAGGACGTCGATCGTGTTGTCGAAGAACAGGTCCTGGCCCAGGAGCCTGATCGTATGGCCCCTGCGCTTTCTCCAAACGTCCACCTCGTCGCACTCCGTCATGAGGACCCGATTGGCCTGAAGGGACTGCAGGGCGCGCAGGAAGATGGAAATGCCATGCCCGGAGGAGATCAGCTCCGTGTTGGTCCGCCCGGTTTTTGCCTGGAGGCTGCGGGCAAGGCGCGTCGTGGCGCATTCCAGGATGACGCTCGAGGGGAAGCCCTCGCAGGACAACACCCAGGGGATGAACTCGACGGCCCCCCAATGGGCGGTCACGAGGATGCATCCCTTGCCTTGCTCCAGGGCCTTGGCTATGAGCTCCCCGCCCTGAACGGTGAAATGGCTTTTTACGTAACGGCATACCGTGTCGCAGTCGAGGAACGCCCCGAACATCTTCTCGAAATAGTGGGTGAAGATGCCCTTGAAGGTCTCGTGGACCACTTTCCGTACGTATCTTTCCTCCTGCCCGGCGAGAACCTGCCGAACGTTCCGTTCGATGACCCGCTTTTCCTTCCTGTTGACCATGTAGTAGAGAAATCCGATTCCGTGAAGGTACCTCTGGGCGATCCGTGGGCTCATGTGACGGAACAGAAAGACATTGATGGGAGACTGGAAGAAGAGAGAAATCTTCAGCTTCATATGACCCTCCTGTATGAAAACTTCTCCAGATTGAATTCCACCACAGGAGGAATGGAGATGCAAGTCTTTTTTTAGTTAATTATGTTTTTAGGAGTCCAACTCGTTTTGCAGGTCGGGATTCTTGTCAAACACGGTCAGAAACGCCTGCACGACGTTGTTTGAGAACTGGGTCCCGATCCCCTTCTTGATCTCCCGCGCGGCCTGCTTTGGCGGCAGGCCCTTGCGGTAGGGACGCGACGACCTCATGGCGTCGAAAGTATCCGCGACTGCGACGATCTGGGCGCCAAGGGGAATTTCTTCTCCGCGCAGCCCGTCCGGGTACCCCTTGCCGTCCCACCTCTCATGGTGGTTGCGGATGAGATACATGTGCTCCTTGATGAATGGAATGTGCTCCAGGATCTCCAAGCCTTTGATGGGATGGCCCTGGATGATCTTGCGTTCGCTGTCGCTCAGCGGCGCGGAGCTCTTGACGATCGACTCCGAGATCCCGATCTTGCCCACGTCATGGAGGATGCTGCCGAATCGAAGGTACTCCACCTCCTGCTCCGACACGCCGAGCTCACGGGCCACCTGCACCACGATTTTCGCGACACGTTCCGAGTGTCCGCGGGTGTACTTGTCCTTCTCCTCGATGGCCTGCACGAGCGCGCGAACGGAGTCGTCATAGCTCTTTTTCAGCTGCTCGTCGAGCCTGGCGCGCTGAAAGACGGTGGCAATGTTGTTGGCGAAGATAGAGAGGAACTCGGTGTCGGCCGATGTGAGGGGCTTCTGGCCGGTCTTTCGATCGGCAGCAAGGACCCCGATCACCTGGTCCTTCGCAATGAGAGGACAGATGATGAAGGAGCTCGGTCCAAAGTCGGCCAGGATCCTGTTGGCGGGATTCAGCCCCGCGGCTTTCACGTCGCGGATCAGGACCGGCCGCCTCTTCTTCAATACCCGTATCATCAGGTTCTGCTCCCGGGTCAGGGGAATGCGGTAGCCATTCATCTTTCCCAGGAGCTCCTCCGATTCCCCCACGGCGTATCTGTATTCCAGGAACTCTGCCCCTTCGTCGACCAGCAGGATGATGGCGCGATCGAACCCCAGCACGTCAATAATGGGTCGCATGGTCTCCTGCAGCACCCGCCGGGTGTCGGAAATCGAGACGAGGGCCCGCGTTGCATTGTTGATGGCCTTGAGAATTGTCACCCGGCGGCTCAACTCGGTATTCAGCTCGGCGAGCTCGTCAAACCTCTTCTTGAGCAGAACCTTGTCACGCTCGATCTCCTCGAGGGCGTTCAGCAGCGACGACCTGCGTCTTAAGAACTGGGAGATCACGCCGCGGCTCTTGCGTATGTTCTTCCCCCAGTCGAGGATGATCTCGCAATAAGGATCTCCGTCGAACACGCAGGATTTTTCCTGGACCCGCGTGGGCGGCAATCCCCACATGGTATTGATAGCGCTGTAGATCCCCTGATTGAAGAGGCAGATATCCTTTGAGGAGACTATCCCTTCCAGCCAGTGCCAGCGGATCACCGCCCGCGCCGGAGTGTCATAGACAAGCTCGACGACCTTCGTGGTGTTGAGCTTGGAATTGATCTGGTTCATGCGCCGCAGCGTTCGACGAGGAGAGGAGAAAACCGTGAGAAAGAGTCTCTGGACATAGCTGAACTCGCGGCGTGTGATCGTTTCGAAGCCGATATCGAACGCGACATTGTCGTTCAGGGCTATGGCGCGCGCGTTCCTGAACAATGTGACAATAAGTCCGCTGGGGACCCAGTTGTTCTCATCGGATAGATAGGTTTCGAGGGAAGAGTTTCCCGCCCAGGACTCGGGCAATCCAACAAACAACTCAGAGAGCTTCTCTGGGTGGTTCCTCTTGATGTATTCGATTATCGCCCTGCTGTTCAGGCAGCTGACGTTGTTCGTTTCCTCGAGCACCGCGTTTCCTTCGTTTCTCAAGCCATCGGCCAAACCCATCTCCCATGGTGTGTATCGGCATAGTATAACACAGATTCCCGCAATGGTTTGGATCAGGTTCAGCGAAAAAGGCCGGCTTTCCGGGCCGCCATGGCGGCCTGAAACGATTGAAGCAGGCGGGCAAGACCGGAAAAAAAGGCCCGCGGGAGGCAGGACATGATGGTTCGCACGGTCCTGCTTCCAAGGATCCTAAGGAATACCCTGAGGGCGCGGCCCTCGTGCTTTCTTGCCAGTCGAAGGGACCGCAGCAGGAGGACGAGGAAGGTTTCCCAGTTTTTCTGGTATCGAAGCCTGCTCCTCGTATAAGGGCGAAAAGCCTGCTGGCTGTAGGCCCGGATGTAGCCGTCTGCAAGGGCCCGTTCGTAAAGCGGCGTTCCAGGAAAATATGCCAGGAAGAAGATGTTGGGTCTGGCCTGCCACGGCGTGGAGAGCAGGTAGTGAAATGTCTTTGCGATGTCGTCCCTCGTCTCATAGGGATTGTCAATGATGAAGTCCAGATGGAGGTTCAGGCGGCGCCCCCGCGCGGCGAGTCCGGAGATTTCGCGAACAGCCGCATCGACCCGGCTGAGGTCCAGGTACCTGTTGTAGACGCTGTCCAGGACTCTTTGACTTCCCGATTGCACCCCCATCTGGATCATCGCGAGGCCCGAATCAAGGAGCATCTCGGCCTTCTCCAGCTTCCATGTCCGGGCGCTGACCGCGATCCCGAAAGGCAGCCCGATGCGAGCCCGGTACTTCGCCGCAAACTCCTGAAGCTCCCGGGGCGGTCGCATAAAGAAGTCGTCATCTCCGAACCCGATGAACTCGATGAAGGGCATATTCGCGATATGATGCTCGAGCTCCTGAATGACCCTCTCAACGCCGTGCAGGCGAACGGGAGTGGTTCCCCACAGCGCCGTATAGCGGCAGTTGTTGCAGTATGCGCAGTTGTGAGGGCAGCCCCGCGAAGTCATGAAGTAGAACGTCGGGATCCTGTACGGATACGCCGCCAGGCGTTCCTTGAGCTTTTCAACCGTCAACTGCGTCAAGGAGTGATCAAGCAGATACTGGTCCCGCAGGTCGAAATCGTAGTAGGGGAGGCCGTCCAGCTCCCTGAAAGGAGGCAGGACGGCGTTCCTGACGTTTTCACCGTTCCTGCGAAAAGCAAAGTTCGCGGTTTCGCTCCACTCTTCTCCCCGGGAGATCCTCCTCACGAGGTCCGTGACGGCCACGTCACCTTCAGAGTAGCAGACCCCGTCTGCATGCCTGAGACCGAGCTCAGGGACTGAGATGCAATGTGGCCCTCCCCAGAATACCTTCTTGCCCGGGAACTTTTCATGGACAAAGTCAGAAATCTGCACGGCCCGCACTGCATAGCTGGAATACACGGAGATCATGACGATCTCCGACCTGTCCAGGAGCGGGCGGAGACGCTCCAGCTCCTCCTGTTGGTAGAGAAGAGGTTCCGTCCTTGACATGAACACCAGATGCACGACATGCCCCTCCCTTTTCAGGAGGGCGGAGACGAGGCGGGAGCCGTCGCTGGAGAGACGGCCCGAGACATTGACCATGCAGATTTCCATCTGACAAAGGACAGGATAGTGGGTGCGCTCCAAGCGGTCAAGGAACAGACCGCGGGAGGCTTGCCCACGGGTTCTGACACACTGTAGCATGGCTCGCAGCGAGCCGGTTCCCATGAGAGTTGAAGGATGCGAATTGTATTTCCTGAAGATACCTTTGAGATTCAGCGTGACCCACGGGGCCCGCGCGGAGAGAACATTTTCAGATTCCGTTGTCGTGAAGATCACAGGCGGAAATCGGCAGGGTTTTGGCGAGGCTGTGGTCCGGGACTACGTCTCGGGCTCCCTGGGCACCGGAGCAGAATACCAGCAGGAGGCTGCGCGCGTGGTGTCGCGGCTCGTCGCTCCGCTGGAAGGAAGGTTCCTCCCCTGGCCGGAGATGAGCCGCTACCTCGCAGAGCTCGAATGCGGCAGCCGCGACCTCCCCTTCCTGTGCGCCGTGGAGGCGGCCCTGCTGGACCTGGGCTGCAAGTGGACTGGCACCGAGATCTACTCCTTGCTGGGCCAGGCTCCGCGGCGGGATACCATTTCCTATGGCGGAGTCCTCCCTTTTTTCCCCGCGAAGCAGGCGGAAAAGTACCTTCGATTCTGCCGGGAGCTCGGCCTTCCCAACATCAAGGTGAAGCTGAACGGGGACCCCGAAGCAGCCCTGGCCATTCTGGGTCTCTGCCGCAGGATCATGGGGGAGGCGTTCGACATCCGCGTGGACGCAAACTCCTCGTGGGCAGTCAGCGACGCAGAGAAGCTCTTCGACGTTTGCAGGCGGCAGGGGGTGACCCTGATTGAACAGCCTTTCAACGATTCCGCGCAGGGTGCTGTGGAGACCATGCGGGACGCGCGCGCACGCGGGCTCACCATCATGGCGGACGAGGGCGCCCTGTCCTCCCGGGACATTGAGCTGCTTGCCGACGCCGGAACCTATTCTGCCGTGAACCTCAGGCTCTCGAAGAACGGCGGGCTCTTGCGGGTGTTGCGGCTTTCCGAAGAGGCGACGAAGAGGGGCCTGTCGTATCAGCTGGGTTGCATGGTGGGCGAAACAGGCGTGCTCTCGTGTCTTGGCCGCGCAGCGGCCGCGCTTCTCCCGGCGCCTCTCTACGTGGAGGGGTCCTACGACGAGCTGCTTCTCACGGAGAATATCACCACGAGGAGCATGGGGTTCGGGCCGCGAGGCGATGCGCCGGTCATCCGGGGAGAGGGTGTCGGGTACACGGTGAGCGCGGAAAAACTGGCCCGGCTCAGCATTACCCGGGTTGTCTGCCTGTAGCCCCGGGTCCCTTGAACTTCATTCCTATATAGTAGGTTTCCATCGAGTCGGATCTGCTGGCCTTCGGCTTGAAAGCGCGTGACGTGTCGAACAGGCTGCGCATCCGATCCAGGATCTCCTTCTCCTCTCCGCCCTGGAAGATTTTCAGAAGGCAGTTGCCGCCGGGGGCAAGGGCCTTTTCACAGATGGCCAGGACGTGTCGGGCTATCTCCAGCGATCTGGCCGTGTCGAGGGTGCGGTTGCCTGTCGTGGAAGGGGCGGCGTCGGAGACCACGCTGTCGTACGGGGCGGCTTCCATGATCCGCTGTATCACCTCATCCGAGGTGAAGTCCCCCGGGATGAAGGTGAAGTTCCTGCGTGAAATGAGCCGCTGGTCGGGCATCTTCAGGTCCACGCCGGTCACATCACCGTTGCTGGCCAGCATGTCCAGGATGAACAGGCTCCAGCTTCCGGGCGAGGCGCCGAGATCCAGCACGTGACTCCCCGGCCTCACGATCCGGTGCTTCTCCTGGATCTCCTGGAGCTTGAACACGGAGCGCGCAGGATAACCCTCCTGCTTCGATTTTCTCCAATAATAGTCAGGCTTCCCCTTCACTCCATTTCACCGTAGCAGAGCGGAGCCGACCATGCAACGCCGCATTGACTCGTCCCAGCCCGGGGCGTACTTTGGTCCCATGGCCAGCTTTCTGCGCCGTCCCATAAGGTACAGTTACTACAACGCCACTCTCATCCTCATTGTCGTGAACGTGCTGGTGTTCCTTTTCTCCCTCGTCGACAGGCAGGGGAGAATTGCCTACCTTGCACTGTTCCCCGACCTCGTCTTGCATGCAGGGGCCTGGTGGCAAGTCGTTACCTATATGTTCATTCATAGCGGTTTCGGGCATATCTTCTGGAACATGCTTGCCCTGTTCATGTTCGGCATCCCGCTTGAGCGCGAGCGAAGCATGGGCAGCACTGAGTTCCTGATCTTCTATTTCTTTTGCGGTATCGGGGCCGGGCTGGCCACCGTTTTCATCAATGCGTCGTCGGGAATGGGCATGGTGCCGGTTGTCGGGGCGTCAGGCGCCATCTTCGGCCTCCTGCTGGCATTTGCTTGCTTCTTCCCGGACGCGAGGATCCTTTTCTTTTTCGTTATCCCACTTCGCGCACCGTTCGCGGTCCTCATTTACGCCGGGATAGAGGTTGTATCTCAACTGGTCAACTTCCAGTCGGGCGTGGCGCACCTGACGCATCTGGCCGGAATCGCTTTCGCGTACCTCTACCTGGTTGTTCGCTTCGGAATCAATCCAATCACCGTCTTTTTCCGCAGGCGATAGCGCCCGATACTCTAGTCAGAGGGATGCGCGCAAACCCTGTCTGCTTTCTATTTTTCCTGGCGGCGCTGTCCGCAGGTGCTCAGACCGACAATCCCCTTTTCGTCAGACCATGGGTGGAGCTGGAGCCCGTGGTCCGCATCGAAACCGACCAGTATCCCATACCCGCGGAAAAGGCCGCGCGCGCGGCGCTGGAGGAAGCGCGCGTGCTTCTTTCCGGCATGATCTACGGCTGGTCTTTCGACTATACCCCCGCAAACAGCGCGCGCGGCGTCGCGGAGAGCTTCGCTCTCACGCCGATAGCCCAGATACCGTGGGGAAGCACGCGCCTGCGGGTGATAGAAACGGAGACGGCGGAACAGAAGCTCTGGGCCCGCGCGTCGTACTCCATGGATGACGCGGAGGCTGCACGGCGCGCGTCCTGGGAGAGCGGCACCGCGCTTCTCTCCCAGGGGGAGGGGAAGGCCGACGTGATGAAAGGCCCCGACGCAAAGGGCCTCTCGTTCCAGGACGCCGTCAGGGACGCCATCCGGGTTGCCCTGCATGGGAGCTACATCGACGCGCCGCGCCAGATCCGCGGTGACGTGGTTCTCTGGGATGACCCGCAATCCCTGGTGCGCTCGGGCATGTATCGGACCACCGTCAAGGTGAAGATCATGGTCCGGGACGTCGTTCCCTATAGAATTTTCTGAATCAAAAGACTATCTTCTCTCTCATGCGGTTCAGACCTACTTTTCTCTTTCTCCTTGTGGCGCCGCTTGCTTTCTCCGCCACCTCGGACAAGTCCGGGCCTCCTCTTCGCGAGCTGGTGGTGGCGTACAGTCCCCAGAAGGTGAACCTCGATCCGCTGCACACCTTCACCTCCATGGAGTCGCAGTTCTTCACGGCAATCTACGAAGGGCTCGTGGTGCCCAATCCCCTGACCCTGGAGCCGACGCCCGGTGTGGCGTCCGCCTGGGACGTGAGCAACGACGGAACGGTTTACCGCTTCACGCTCCGCCCCGACGCGCAGTATTCCAACGGGGACCCGGTGCGCGCGCAGGATTTCGTCACCTCCTGGATGCGGATGATAGACCCCACGCAGAACGCCGAGTATTCCTTCCTCTTTGATGTCATCAAGGGAGCTCGGGACTACCGGACGGGCAAGCTGAAAGACCAGTCCCAGGTCGGGATCAAAGCCGTTTCCGACAAGGTGCTGGAAGTGGACCTGGACAAACCGGCGCCGCACTTCCTCAAGATGCTTTCTCACATCAGCTTCCTGCCCATTGACCCGGTCGTGCTGAAGCAGAAGGACTGGAATGAGTCGCGCACAGTGATCGGCAACGGCCCGTTCACAATTACCGACAAGACGGACCAGGAGATACTCCTGGACAAGAACCCCCGGTACTGGGACGCGGCCAATATGGGACTGGACCGGATCCGCATCCGCTTCATGGACGACGCCGGTGAGGCTACGGACGGGTACATCACCGGCAAGATCACGTGGTCCACCCTGATCCAGTCCGACAGGCTGGAGGCAACGGACAGGATAGAGGCCTTCCCCATGTTCGGCACGACGTATTTTTTCTTCGAGTGCGACAAATCTCCGTGGAGCGACTCGCGGGTGCGCCGCGGCCTTGCCCTCCTGGTGCCCTGGGACCAGGTCCGCACGAATGACTACATTTTCCCCTCTCCGGACCTGGTGCCGACCATCAGCGGCTACCCCGAGGTCAAGGGGATCCCGGACCAGCAGATCGATGATGGGAAGAAGCTCCTCGCGGATGCGGGCTTCCCCGGCGGGAAGGGCCTTCCCACCCTGGTCGTCAAGGTTGCAAAGGACTCAGCGGCCGTCGGCATGGTGCAGAAGATGGCGGATGCGTGGAAATCACTCATCGGATTGAACGTCGAAATCCGCCAGGTGGATCCAGATTCCTATTTTGCGCAGACCCGCGTTCGGGATTATACCCTGGGCATTTCCACCTGGATCGGGGACTACGCGGATCCCCTGACGTTCCTCCAGCTCTGGACCAGCGACAGCAATCTCAACGACGCCAGGTTCACCGACAAGGACTATGATGCCGCCGTGGCTGAGGCTACCTACATGACGGACAGCGCAAAGCGCTATCGCCGGCTGGCGGACGCGGAGGACATCCTGCTCACCAAGGCAGCCATTCTTCCCCTCTATCATCAGGCGGCCGTGCATCTGATCAACCTCAACCACGTGGATGGATGGTTCCCCAACCCGCTGGACATCCATCCCTTCAAGTTCATGAAGTTCAAGCCGTTCAGGGCGCCCTCGGGGATCGCGATGGTTCCCTAGACAGGGAGGTCGGAGGTCGGCCGAGGCCAGGGAGGGCCGCAAGGCCGACCCAGCGCAAGCGTGCCCCGACCGCATCGCCGCACACGCCAGCCAAGGAGGAGACACGCCATGCCGTCAGTCGAGATACGCCCGGAGGTCTACTGGATAGGGCTCAACGACAGGACCACGGATCTTTTCGAAGGCATCTGGCCGGTCAGCCATGAGGGGGTTACCTACAACTCCTATCTCCTGCGCGACGAGAAGAAGGTCATCGTCGACCTCGCCAAGGGCTTCAAGACAGACGAATACTTCGAGCGCATCGATGCCCTGGTCCCGTTGTCTGAGATCGATTACATCGTCGTGAACCACATGGAGCCCGACCACACGGGCGCGGTGCGCGCCCTGGTCCGCATCCCCCGCAAGCTCACCATCCTGGCAACGGAGAAAGCAAGAGAGATGCTGGCGGCGTTTTACGGGATCACGGAAAACGTCCGTGTTGTCGGAGACGGGGAGGAGCTGTCCATCGGAAAGCGCACTCTGAAGTTCGTCCATACGCCTTTCGTGCACTGGCCAGAGACCATGGTCACGTACGACGTCACGGACCGCATCCTGTTCTCCTGCGACGCCTTTGGCGGGTACGGCGCGCTGCCGGGGACCATCTTCGACGATCAGTGCTCGGATCTCGTGTTCTACGAGCGCGAGGCGCTGCGCTACTACGTGAACATCGTGGCAAAGTTCAGCACCCCCACCCTCAGGGCAATCGAGAAGCTGGCCGGCATCCCCATTGATGTCATCGCTCCGGCCCATGGACTTGTCTGGCGAAGGGACCCCGGCAGGATTGTCCAGCTGTACCGCCAGTGGGCGCAGCTTGCCCAGGGCGGCGGGGAGCAGGGCGTCACTCTGGTGTACGGCTCCATGTACGGCAACACCGAGAAGATGATGAACGCGGTTGCCCAGGGCATTTCGCGCGCGGGTCTGCCCGTTGAGATCTTCGACGCCGCGCGGGTCCATCCCAGCTACATCCTTCCCGCCCTGTGGACATACCGCGGCGTCATGGTCGGAGCGCCGACCTATGAGGGAACGCTCTTTCCGCCGGTCGCACAGGCCATCGACATGGCGGCCCTCAAGAGGATAGTGAACAAGAAAGCAGCCATCTTCGGCAGCTATGGCTGGAGCAAGGGCGGCATGGCGGCGTTCCGCAAAATGGTTGAGCCGCTCAAGTGGGACGTCACCGAGATGCTGGAGTTCCACGGCAGCCCCACCGCGGACCAGCTCCGCCAGGGGGAAGAGCTCGGCGAGCGCTTTGCCGCGGCAGTCAAGACTCCGTGACGGCAATTCCGCTCGCGCGCGTTTGACCCTCCTGCAAAACTGGGTTACAATGGACTCTATGAAATCCGCTCGCAAGCCTGCTCGTCACGCGCCCACCAAGTACAAGGTGGGGCAGGAGATAGTCTATCCCCTGCAGGGTGTGGGGCACATTCGCGCCATCGAGGAGAGGCCTTTTCGGGACAGGAAGCTGCTGTACTACATCGTCTACCTCGAGGTGTCCGACATGACCATCATGGTGCCGGTGGACAAGGCGGACGACCTTGGCATCCGGGCAATCGTCGGAAAGAAAGAGTCGCAGAAGGCCTTGCGGCTCATTGCGGAAGAGTATGAGCCGGTCCTTGCGGATTGGAAGCTGCGCTACCAGATGAACCTCGACCTGCTGAAAAAAGGCAGCATCATCGACATCGCCAATGTGGTGCGCGCGCTGTACCACAGGAGCAGGATCAAGGAGCTGCCCATCCTGGAGCGCAAGCTGTATGACAGCGCGCTGAAGCTGCTCATCGACGAAATCTCCTTCTCCCTGCTCAAGGGCAAGGACGAGGTGGAGCAGCTCGTGTTCTCCAAGCTCAAAGTCAATGTAAAGTGACTCCTCCGCCCTGGGACCGGATCACGCGGCGGATGGGGACCGCCCTGGAATCCCTCACCGGCCTTCCTTCGGTTTCAGAGGTGGCGCGGGAGGACAATGATCCCTTTCGAGTCCTTGTTGCCACGATGATTTCCTTGCGGACCAAGGACGCCGTGACCCGCGTAGCCTCGGACAGGCTTCTTGGCGCTGCGCCATCCCCCGCCGCGCTTGCCGGTCTGCCGGAGGGCAGGATCGCAAAGCTCATCTACCCGGCGGGTTTCTATCGTACAAAGGCCCGGTCCCTGCGGAAGACGGCGCACATCCTTGTTGCGGAGCATGACGGCCGCGTGCCGCGCACAATGGACGAGCTGCTTGCCCTTCCCGGAGTCGGAAGGAAGACGGCCAACCTCGTTCGAAACCTCGGATACGGCCTGCCGGGGATCTGCGTGGACACTCATGTGCACAGGATCTCCAACCGGACCGGGTGGGTGAAGACCCGGGACCCGGCGGGAACGGAGAAGGCTCTCATGGAAATCCTTCCCCGCCGATACTGGATAGGGATCAACGAGCTTCTGGTCCGGTTCGGACAGGTGGTCTGCACGCCGGTCTCTCCCCGCTGCAGCACGTGTCCCATCACCTCCTGGTGCGCCAGGGTGAACGTTCCGAGGTCGAGATGAAGGTCACCGCCGCTGTCATCGAGGAAAACGGGAAGGTGCTCATTGGGCGGCGGAAGCCGGGCCGTCACATGGGAGGAAAGTGGGAGTTTCCGGGAGGGAAGATCGAGCCGGGAGAAACGCCGCAGGAGTCGCTCTCCCGGGAGCTCCTGGAGGAGCTGGCCATCCGGGTGCGCATCGGAGAGCTTCTGTGCAGC
Organism: Spirochaetia bacterium; assembly: GCA_049515135.1. Classification (GTDB taxonomy): domain Bacteria; phylum Spirochaetota; class Spirochaetia; order SZUA-6; family Fen-1364; genus Fen-1364. Next base: position 127,160 of record JBEKUJ010000006.1, on the reverse strand, counting down.
GCGGTCTACGAAGGAGACGGGGTGAGCCTGGAGCTCCTTGTGTACCGCGTGGAAAGGGTGGAAGGAGAGCCGGCGCTCAGAGAGCACCAGGAGATACGCTGGGTCAGTCCGGAGCAGCTTGCCGCGTTCGATCTTGCGGATTCAGACAGGAAGGTGGTTCAGAGACTGTACGGCTGACCCCGCGGTCCTGACCTGCGGAGCCAGCCGTCACGGTTGCCCTACTTCTTTACCTTGGCCTTCAGCGCTGACTCTTTGAAGGTCTTGCTGAAGGTGAACCGGGGGACCTTCGTTGCCGGCTTGGCAGGGATTGTGATCTCCTGGCCGGTCAGCGGGTTCCGCCCCGTCCTGGCCCCCCGGGCAGGCCGCACCCTGATGAACATCTTTCCGATCTTGCCGATGGCCACGCGCTCTCCCCTCATGACGCCGGCAGCCACCAGCTCAAAGAGGTCCTCCATGACCTGTTTCGCGTCTTTCCTTGCAAGCCTGTTCTTCTCCGCGAGGTATCCGATCATTGAAGCCCCGGTGAGCCTGTCCGGCACCTTCGCGGGCGCCTTCTTCACGGGTGTCTTTGCCACTGCTTTCCCCTCCCATAGTGGTTCTAGAATGCGACCTACGGCCGCATCTTCGACATCTGCAGTCCTCAAGAATATACGCAGAAATGGAGAATGTCCATAGCGCGATGAATTGGTATATTAACTGCGGGGCCTGTTGACAGTCTTTGCCCCTGAAAGATAGGATGTCGTTTTGGTTGTGATGGTGTTTGCATGGAGATAGATCATTGTTTTCAAAGCGGCTCCGGCGTTGCGGAGCTTGCCAGCGCCGACAAGCACGCCGCCATCCGTGAGCTCATACGGGGAGCGCCGGTCTTCCGGCAGATCCCGAACCTCGCTTCCTTCGAGGAGGCAGTGATTGCCCGGGAGAAGGTCCAGTCCACGGGCTTCGGCCACGGGGTGGCTGTTGCGCACGGGAGAATCCCGGGACTTTCCCGCGTCCTGATCGGTTTCGGTCACTCACGAAGCGGCATCCCATTTGACGCTGTGGACGGAAAGCCCGTGCACCTGCTTTTCATCATCGCCTCTCCTCCCCATCTTTCCCTCGACTATCTCCAGGTCCTCTCAACCCTGGTACGCTGCCTGCGCAACAGACCCACCCGGGAATCCATCCTGTCTTGTCCGGGAGCGCGGGAGATGGAGACCAGGATACGCGAGGCTTTTGCCACTGACCTGGGCAGGCAGGCCTGCCAGGCCGCAAGCTGAGGACCAATGCTCCTGGTGCCGGCCATCGATCTGCGGGATGGCCGCTGCGTGAGACTCCTGCGGGGCAGCTTTTCAAACGCAACCCAGTATCCCGTCAATCCGGTTGAGACTGCCCGCCGGTTCGAGCAGACGGGGGTCCGCTGGGTCCACATCGTGGATCTCGACGCCGCGGAAGGCAAAGGCAAGGAAAACCTCCAGACAATAGAGGGCATCCGGCGCTCCGTATCCTGCAGGCTGGAGGTCGGCGGCGGGGTCCGCTCTGAAGAGCAGGCCGCGCGCCTGCTTGGCCTTGGCGTGGATCTGGTTGTGCTGGGTACTGTCCTGGTACGCCATCCCGCGCAGGTTGCCCGGTGGGCGAGCCGGCTGGGGCCTCGGTTCATTGGCGGCGTGGATGCCAGGGACGGAACCGTACGAGTTTCCGGATGGACTGAGGACGCCGGCCGTTCTGATACTGACGTGGCGTCAGGACTTGCAGCAGCGGGCATCAGCGGGCTCATCTACACGAACATCAGCAGGGATGGGACCCTGGAAGGTCCCGACATCGAGCGGACCAACGCCGCGGCGAGGGCATCGGGATTGCCGACTCTGCTTTCGGGGGGGATCGGCTCCCGGCGCGACATCGAGGATACGGCTGCCCGTGGTGATCCCCTGGTCGCAGGAGTCATACTCGGCAAGGCCCTCTACGAATCGAAACTGGACCTGGCTGATCTGGTCAGGGCTTTTCCCCAGGACTCTTCCCCGGCCGCGGACTCTCCCTGGGATCGCCCAGCATCCGCATGATCTGCTCAGCAACTTCAACGGGCGTTCGCCCGTCTGTCTCCACGGGACGGCCAAGAGACTCATAGATCGAGAGGCGGGCAACATACAGCCGCTTGATCGCGTTTTCCTCCTGTGACAGCAGAGGGCGCACGGCGCTACCGGGCGCCTGGGCGCGGTGGCGGGCGTTCTGCATGCTTACCCTCAGGTGAAATGTCGCCGCGCAGGACAGGAAGAACCGACGGTTTGATTCCTGGGCGGGCGCGCCGCCGCCGGCGGCAATCACAGCGCGTTCGCGGACGGCCAGGGACTGGAGCGCGTCTATCTCCAGTCTGCGAAACGCCGGCTCGCCCTTCTGACGGAAGATCTGCGCGATCGGCGCGCCCGCCCGCGCGACAACAAGGTCGTCCGTGTCTATGAAGTCGTAGCCCAGGCTCTCCGCAAGGATCTTTCCGACGGTTGTTTTCCCGGCGCCCATGAAGCCGATGAGCGCGATGCGCGGAGGAAGCCCTGGCGGCGTCATTGCCGGGGCCGGGCGGCAAGGATTCTATCGAGCTCTTTTCTCAGCTCGGGCACGCTGTCGGCGTAGCGGATGATCGCTTCCAGATAGCCCCCCGGCTCTCCCGTGTCGAGTCTCTGGCCTTCGACGCGGGAGAAAACCACGCGGTTCTTCTTGGCAAGGGCGCGAACCGCAGGCGTGTGGAAGAACTCGCCTTCCCCGTGATCCTTCCATTCCTTTTCCAGCAGGTCCAGGAAATCCGGGGTATAGAGGAATCTTCCGATGGAAGCCTCACGGCTGGGCTCTTTTCCGCGCGGAGGCTTCTCAACGATGTCTGTCACATGGAGCCCGTCCTGGGCAATGGATATGACCCCATAGCGGTTGATGTCAGGGGGATCATGCAGCGTTGCCAGAACCGTGCAACCGGTCTTCTTCCATGCTTCGATGAGCTGCAGCGAGAGCGGCTTCTCGCCGAAGTGCAGGTCATCGGGGTAGGCCACGACAAACGGCTCGCTGCCGGTGAAGGGGCGGGCCAGGAGAAGCGCGTGCCCCGTGCCGCGCATCTCGTGCTGGCGGACAAAAAAGAACGATGCCCTGGCAGGTGAGATCAGCGCAAGCTTCTTTTTTTCTCCCGCGGCTTGAAACACACCTTCCAGCTCGACTTCGCGGTCGAAGTAATCCTCGATGGCTTTTTTTCTTCGGGACGTTATGAAAAGTATTTCGTCGATCCCCGAGGCAAGGAACTCTTCCACGATAAACTCGATGGAAGGCCGGTTGACCAGAGGAAGCATTTCCTTGGGTACGGTCTTCGTCACGGGAAGGAAGCGCGTACCGTAGCCGGCGGCGACAATCACGCCTTTCATGAGGGGGGATTATAGCGGAATAACGTCGAATTGACTAATGCCCGGCGAATCCGCTACTCTCGATGCGCTCACTCGTAATTCGCCACCGGGGGTCATATGAAAATCTGGATTAAGCTGCTGGTCGGCTCGATCATCGGGATAGTTCTCGGCTTCGTCATCCCCGTCCAGGCCCAGGAGCTCTTCGACTCTTTGTCCGGAGTCCTGATCGGGATCGGCCGGTACGTGCTCTTTCCATTCATTTTCTTTTCCCTCGGCATCGGGACCTCGGAGCTGCGTCAGGAAAAGAGGCTGGGCCGCGTGTACCTCTCCAGCTTGAAGTATCTCGCGCTGTCAGCAGGAGCGCTCATCATCATCGGCACCCTTTCCGTCCTCGTCTTCCCTCCCGAGAGGATACCCATCACCATCGAGGCGGGCAGAACCTTCGAGCCGGTCAGCGTCCTGCAGGGCCTCAGGACCGTTTTTCCACGCAACCTTTTTGCCGTGTTCACCGGCAGCGGAGATTTCCTCCTGCCCGCGATGGTGCTCGCCTTCCTGCTGGGACTGAACCTGGACTTCGACCGGCAGCTTACCAGGCCAATCGTGCAGATCTTCGACTCCCTCTCGCGGATCTTCTACCATCTGAACTCGCTTGTCGTCGAGCTTTTCGCCATTGCAATGATAGCCATCACCGCCGCGTGGGTTTCGCACCTGGCGCATTCCGATCTGGGGATGTACAAGCAGATCCTCATCATCCTGGCTGTGGACGTGGGCGTGGTGGCTTTTGGCGTGTTCCCGGGCGCCTTGTATCTGCTTGGGATCAAGGAGAACCCGTATCGGTGGCTGTATGCCTCCATCGGACCCGCCATCGCCGGGCTGTTCTCGGGGGACCAGTACCTCTCCCTTGGCGTCCTGACCAAGCATGGCAAGGAGAGCCTGGGGGTGCCTCGAATGGTCGGCTCCGCCGTCTACCCCCTGTTCGCCGTGCTGGGCAGGGCCGGAACGGCCATGGTCTCCTGCGTCTCCTTCATCCTGATACTCCGTTCCTACTCGAGCCTGGAGATCACGTTCTTCCAGACCCTGTGGGTCATGCTGTTCACCTTCATCGTGTCGTTCGTCCTGGGAGCTGTTCCGGGGAATGCCGCTTACTTCTCCATCTTCATGCTCTGCACCCTCTACGCGAAAGGACTGCAGGAAGGCTACCTGATCCTTCGGACCATCGCTCCGCTTCTGGTCGCGCTCGGGGCTTTTGTTGACGTTCTCAGCTCGGCGTTCGTCTCTCTCATGATTGCTCGAGAGGAGGATGTCTGGACCGAAGTGGAGACGGAGAACTTTATTTAGCGGGGGCCGCGGGCGCTGGGGCCGCGGGCGCTGGGGTCGCGGGCCCGGATGCAGGCGGAGATGAGGGTTGCGGCGCTGGTGTCGAAGCAGGTTTGGGCGCGGGTTTGCCTCCCAGGCTGATCACGAACCCGATATTGAAAGCCGTCATGAGCTGGTCGTAGAAAGGCAGGCTCTCCCCGTCCCACAGGTGGAAGAGGGGATACATCGCTCGAAGAGTGAAAGCCAGGGTAACCCCGTCCGCGACATGCCAGCGCGTGATGAACCTCGTTTCGGGGTAGATGAAGCGGCCCTTGGCATAGAAGTACGCCAGGCCGTCGCCCGTGTCTATGTTGGTATTCTGGAACTCGAAGGGGAACCTGAGAAGGAAGTCCACCCCGACAGCCCCGCCCATGTCAAAGCTCTTTGAAAGGGGGAAAAGAAGGCCAGATTGCAGCGTGATCAGGGACCCCACGGTGAAGAACCCTATCCCTGATTCATATCGCGTGGGAACGGCACGGGAGCCGGTCCATTCATAGTAGGTTCCGAAAAACTCGATCGTCGGCTCCAGGAAGAACGGTCCGTCCGATCGCAGCGGCAGGGATATCCCGAAGGACTGGAGGAGAGGGCTGGGCGCGCCGTATCCGGCGGGCGGAGCGCTGCCAATGAAGAGCAAGCCGACATTCACATCCAGCTCAGAGATCTTGAGTGCGAAGGTGAGCCCGGGGATTCCCGCCAGGAGCGCGGCCGCGATGATGACTTTCGCCCTCATGACATGGAGTATAGCACGTACCGGCGCCTTACAAAATGTTGGACGCCAGCTCGGCCAGCCTGGATCTTTCCCCTTTCTCAAGGGTGACATGAGCGTACAGAGACTCGCCTTTCATCCGGTCGATAAGGCAGGTGAGGCCGTTGGAGCGCGAGTCGAGATACGGGGTGTCGATCTGGTATGGGTCTCCCGTGAACACGACCTTGGTCCCTTCTCCCGCCCGCGTGATGATCGTCTTCACCTCATGCGGGGTGAGGTTCTGCGCCTCATCGATGATGAAATAGATCTTCGAGAGGTGCCGGCCCCTGATGTAGGCCAGCGGCGTGATCACGAGCTTCCCGTTCTCCACGAGGTCATGGATCCGTTTGAACTCAGGGGCCGTCTCGTCGAACTGGTTCTGGATCAGCGTGAGGTTGTCGAAGAGCGGCTGCATGAAGGGGTCCAGCTTGCTCTTGATATCTCCGGGGAGAAACCCGATGTCCCTGTTGGAAAGCGGCACGATGGGACGCGCAAGGTAGATCTGCTTGTAGCTCGATCTTTTTTCCAGGGCAGCGGCAAGCGCCATGAGAGTCTTGCCTGTCCCCGCCTTGCCGGCCAGGGTGACGAGCGGGATGTTCTCATTGAAAAGGGCATCCAAGGAGAAAGTCTGCTCCGCGTTGCGCGGCTCGATCCCGTAGGCGCGCCTTTTCTGGATGTGGCGGAACGCCTTTTCTTCCATGTTGTAGACGGCCAGCGTGCTCTTGCTCTGGTTGCGGATGATGAAGTACTCGTTGGGAAAAGGCTCCCGCTGAACGGGAACTTTTTCAAGCGCTATCGAGCCTTCCTGAAAAAGCTCGTCGATCAGGCTGCCGTCGACATCCTGGAGGATGTCCTTGCCCTTGTACAGCTCGTCGATGTTGGGAATCTTGCCCGTCTCATAGTCTTCCGCCTTGACCCCGATGCTCTTGGCCTTCATGCGGATGTTGATGTCCTTGGAGACCAGGATGACCCGGTCCTTGCCGTGCTCCTTTGCCAGATTGAAGGCCAGGGAGATGATGCGATGGTCGGGCTTGTCCTCCCAGAAGATCTCCCCCAGCAGGCCGTCGCGCTTCACGTTCGTCTCCACAACGAGCGTGCCGCCGCTGGGAAGAGGGATCCCTTCGCTGAGGAGCTTGTCTCCTCCCATTGCGTCGAGCTTGCGGGAGAACTCGCGGGCGTTGAAGTTGATGATCTCGTTTCCCTTCTTGAACTTGTCGATCTCCTCCAGCACGGTGATGGGGATGACCACGTTGTGCTCCTGGAAGGAGGAGATGCAGGCGTGGTCATGAAGGATGACGTTCGTGTCCAGAACGAAGATCTTGTTTGTCCCTGAAAGAAGAGCCATGGCCACAGTGTAGGGGTGGGGAGGCAGGCGATCAAGGGGCGGCTCGTATTGAGGACCGCGGCCCGCGCGGCTATACTGGGTTGTCAGGAGCAGTCGTGGCGCTGGTGTACAAGGAAATGGGACCGGAGGAGCAGGAGCTGGACTGGCGCGTTACAAGGTCAGTCCTGAGCGATGCAACCCTCATGGCCACTCTGCAGAACGCGCAGAGCACGGGACAGAAGCACGCCGTGGTGGCCCTGGTGGAAAATGGGAAGCTCCTTGAAGCGTATGTCAGCCCGGAAGGCGCCGTGAAGGCAAACTATCCTTTCAACGCAGTCGATCAGGCATTTGCGTATTACGATCTTTCCAACGGGGTCTGCCTGGTGATTGTGAGGGACGGCAAGGTTGTCATTTCAATCAACGGCCTGATTGGCCGATCCTGAAGGAGGCATTCAGCATGGCGGAACACCCTTTGAGCACGCTCAAGAAACTCGATCCTGTGTACATGGAGGAGTTCGAGAAGATGGACGACCTCGTCCTTTCTGACGGGGCGCTTCCACGGAAGATCAAGCTGCTGATGGCCCTGGCCTTCGATGCCGCGCACGGGGCTGGCAATGGAGTAGCAGCCCTGGCCCGACAGTCGATGGCTTCCGGCGCAACGAAACAGGAGATCGCCGAAACGGTCAGGGTGGCTGCTCTGCTTGGCGGTGAGGGGGCTCTCTACACAGCCTCACAGGCGCTCAAGGGAATCGTGGACTGAGAAGAAGGCGTCCCGGGAAACGCCGGGGACGCCCAGCGCCAAGCTCGCAGCCTGTCGTGGTTGCCCCGCCGGCGCTCTGGCTTGCCAGGCCGACCTCCGCGCAGACCGCGATGTTTTCAGCGATCATGCACTTTACGCCTGCCGACGCGGGGGCAGCCAGGGCCGCTCTCTCTATGCCTTCCCTTGCGTGCGGCGGGCATATCTGGTACAAACATGGACCTATGAAGGGGGTACGGGGGCATGGGCCTGATGACCGGAAAGAAGGGCGTCATCTTCGGCGTCGCAAACGAGAGGAGCATCGCGTGGGGAATCGCGCGCAAGCTCCATGAGGAAGGCGCGTCCCTGGCGTTCACCTACCTGAACGAGGTGTTCGAAAAGAGAGTGCGGCCGCTGGCGGAGAGCCTTGGCTCAGACCTCATCATCCGCTGCGACGTGCAGAATGATGAGGAGATCGAGGGTGTGTACTCGGAGATCGAGCAGAAATGGGGGTCTCTCGATTTCATCGTCCACTCCGTGGCGTATGCGGGAAGAGAGGAGCTCAGGCTTCCTTTTCACCAGACCACGCGGGAAGGGTTTCGCATCGCGCTGGACATCAGCGCATACTCGCTCATCGCGGTCACCCGGGCCGCGCTTCGCCTCATGACGAGCGGCGGGTCCATCATCACTCTCACGTACCTGGGCTCGCAGCGGGCGGTCCCGAACTACAACGTGATGGGCGTTGCCAAGGCCGCCCTCGAGGCCACGGTGCGCTACCTGGCAGCTGAGCTCGGGGAGAGCGGGATACGGGTGAATGCCATTTCCGCAGGGCCCATTCGGACACTGGCGGCTTCCGCTATCTCGAACATCAGCGAAATCTTCGGAATCATGGAAAGCAGATCTCCCATGCACCGTTCGGTGACGCAGGAGGAAGTGGGGAAGTCTGCTCTCTATTTTCTGTCGGACCTTGCAAGCGGTGTGACCGGGGACGTGCACTTTGTGGACACCGGGTACAACATAGTGGGGTTGTAGCCTATGGGGCGTCCCTCCGCCTCCGCATGGAGTACCGTGCTATGCCGCGCCTCCCGTACATCCATGTACTCGGCGCGGCTCGACATCCCTGCGCTATGGCCTCGCTTTCGCACATCCCTGTGCTCGCTCGGCCTCGACATCCCTGTCTACGGATCCCACTCTCTGCCTCCCAGCACGACGCACATCCAGTGACCGCTGCCGGCGTGTGAGGACACGGTGAGGGTGAAGGTCCCGCCCCCTGTCAGCGTGACCCTGTTGCCCTTGGTCAGGTCCACTTCGACAATGGCTGCGCCCTTTTTCTCGATGCGCACCCAGGGCTCCAGATCCTTTCCGTCCCAGAGGAACAGAAGGTAGGCGGGAGATTCGTCCGCGCGCACGACGAAGCTCGTGTGGGTGTTGGACGGACCAAGAAACCCCTTGCGCCCCTCCACTCCAAGGCCTGCCCCCTGTGCGCTCGCAATCCGCACGTCTGCAAACGTGGCAAGGTCGGGAAGAGCGAAGAAGAAAACGAAAGCCGCGCAGAGCACAATCCTTTTCATTGGACCTTCCTCATGCCGTTGGAATGATCTCGTTCTCTTTCAGAACGACGTCATGCGCGCCGCCTTCGCGAATGCTCACCGCGGAAGCCAGGGTGATGCGCGCTTTTCCCTGCAGCTCGGGGATGGACGACGCCCCGCAGCTCACCATGGTGCTGCGTATCTTGTCCAGGGTGATATCGAGGTTGTCCTTGAGCTTGCCGGCGTAGGGGACATATCCGTCCACCCCCTCCTCGAACCCGGGGCCAGTCAGGCCTGCCTCGTGATAGCGCTGCCAGTTTCGGGCCCGGTTGGAGCCCTCTCCCCAGTATTCCTTGACGAATGAGCCGCCCACCCGCAGGCGTCTGCCCGGCGCTTCATCGAAGCGCGCGAAGAACCTGCCCATCATGACGAAATCCGCTCCCATTGCGAGGGCAAGGACGATGTGGTAGTCCTGCGCAATCCCGCCGTCGGAGCAGATGGGGATGTAGGTCCCGGTTGACTTGAAGTACTCATCCCGCGCCGAAGCCACTTCGATGACCGCCGTGGCCTGGCCCCGTCCGATGCCCTTCTGTTCACGCGTGATGCAGATGGATCCGCCGCCGATGCCTACCTTCACAAAATCCACGCCGGCGTCCGCCAGGTAGCGAAAGCCCTCCGCGTCAACGACGTTCCCGCCTCCCACTTTCACTGAATCTCCATAGGTTGTCCTGATCCATTGAATAGTATCGGCCTGCCACTCGGAAAAACCATCCGAGGAGTCGATGCACAGGACGTCCGCGCCGGCGGCAACAAGGGCGGGGACCCTCTCCTTGAAGTCCCTGGTGTTGATCCCCGCGCCAACCACAAGCCTCTTGCCCGCGTCAACCAGCTCCAGAGGATTTTCCTTGTGCTCTGCATAGTCCTTTCGAAAGACCAGGTACGCGAGGTTGCCCTCCCGGGTGATCACCGGAAGGCAGTTCAGCTTGTGCTTCCAGATCAGGTCGTTCGCTTCAGAAAGACCAATTCCTTCAACGCCATAGACAAGATCCGAGAACTTCGTCATCAGGTCTCCCACGCGCGCGTCGGGGGGTGTTGTGGTGAGACGGTAGTCGCGGCTTGTCAGCATTCCCAGGAGCCTGCCTGTGGCAGAGCCGTCCGCTGTGACAGCCATTGTGGTATGCCCGGTCTTGTCCCGGAGGGCAAACACGTCGCGCAGCGCATCGCTTGCGCGCAGATTCGAGTCGCTGGGCACGAAGCCTGCTTTGAACCGCTTCACCCTGCCCACCATCTCCGCCTGGCTCTGAACGGGTTGTGAGACAAAGACGAAGGCAATCCCGCCGCACCGGGAGAGGCCTATCCCCATCTGGTGGTCAGACACCGACTGCATGATGGCAGAAGCGAAGGGAATGTTGAGGCGAATGGAGGCTCTCTCTCCCTTGCGGTGCTTGATCAGCGGCGTGCTCAGGTCGACTCCAGAGGGAGTACATTCCTTTCCGGTGAGATTGGGGACAAGGAGATACTCGCTGAAGGTGTGGGAAGGTTCTGCATAGAAATGCGCCATCGCTGCGTCCTTCAAGGCAGGATAGCGAACGGGAATAAAAGCTTCAAGACAAAGACCGCGGAAGGAAAAGCTCAGGCTCGCAAGCGCCCTACCAGCCCAGCCACATGAAAAGAAGGTTTGTTCCGTTCAGAATGAGCTTGCACAGCATGTCATCGAGCCTGTCGGGATTGGTGATTTCGCTGGCGTCCTTGTCCTGCTGGAGTTGGAAGGTATAGGTGTAGCTCCACCGGCTTGCGTTCGTTTCCTTGTCGATGAGCTGCATGGTGAGGGTTACATACGGTCCGCTGTCCTTGTTCTCCTGGGCAAAGGTGAGCCCCCACGCATCGAGCGTGAGAGCGAGTATATACGGAGTCGTTATTGAATCCTTGTACTGGCTGAAGTCGAATCCCGAGTAGGTCGGAGGATCATTCTTCGTCTTGGCATAGTCAACTCCAATGTCCTGGACCTCAAGCGAGCTTGGAGCAAAGAGATTTTTGGCCTTGTCGACATCCTGTGAAAAAACCGCATTGAGGACCGACCGCTCTTTTTCTCCTGTGAGCTTGGCGAGAATATCTTCGAACTTATTCTTGTAGAGGAAGCTCCACATATCCACGGCGCCGAACGCCATGGTGTTGTTGATTGTCGCTTTCGGTGCGACCTTAAAAAACAATGTGACCGGCGTTGGGATTCCGACCGTCTTGGCAGGATAGCCGAGCCTCGTGGCGCACCCGTTGAGCAGGACCATGGCAAACAATAGAAGCGAGATGTTTTTCACCGTGCGCATTTTCCGTCTCCTCTGTGACTTCAGTGTCCTGACAGTATTGCATGCTGGAAGAGACCGTTTCAAGGGCGAGTATCTTGGGCAAAAAAAAGCGCGCTCTTTCGAGCGCGCTCTTGGCTCATGCAGAGATTAGAAGCCCCAGTCGATAAGGATAGGAATTGCCCACGTGGAGACGGCGCCGCTCTGGCTGTTGCCCGCATACTCGAAGGCGATCCTAAGGCCGAAGTTGTTGAGCTTCACGTAGGGCTCAACTATGTAATTGACTCCCGCGTTCGAGGTGCTGACCGCCCAGATGCTCGCATACAGACCAAGAGAGAAGCCCATGCCTGTGTCATAGATGAACTCAGGATCCAGCGCCCACACGGTGTAATCCGCGCCCAAACCCCAGAACCGGGCGTAGTCAGGCGATCCATAGCCGGGGAAACGGCTTGTGACAGTCCCGGCTCCAGCCGAGTTGCCGCCGAAGAACCCTGCAAAAATGATGGTCAAGGGCTTCATGACGTACTGGAAAGCCAGTTCGTCAGAGTAAATGGTTACAGACGGAGTCTGGTCAAAGCCGGCAAAGTAGAACTCGTCGAACGCCGTCAGGTTTGCAACCATGAGAAGCTGAACGCTGGCGAGAATGTTCCGCTCCGAAGACCCGCCCACGCCATTATACGTTGCGAACGTGTTCGTTCCAGCCATGACCTTCACAAGGTTGGGGACCGTGTACGCTAAGATAACCGCGTCGTTGGAAAGAGCCCCCGAGATCTCCGTAGACTGGGTCGGATCCGGTGTCTTCAAGTAAACGCCAGCCTCGAAACCACTGTCTTTGGGCATGAGGTCAAGAATTGCGCCCCATGCGACAAACCGGCCGACGTTGTTGTTGTTCACATCGTAGATGGGATGTGGGGAGTCCAACCTGAAGTGGTCCCATCCATCAGCCTGGAACTCGCCGATGACCACGCTGAACATGTCAGGAATCAGCTTGAGAGTTCCATAGAGAGCCTGCACGTAGAGATTCGGATACGTGGCCGCCGGAGTGCCATAGCCATTCCCGATGTAGAACGTGGAGTTGACTCCCATGTACTGGTTCGACCATGCAAACTGGAAGTCCTGGCGCTGACCTGTGGGGAATGTGCCCGTTGGGTCCACCCACACCTGTCCCAGTACCTGCGAACCTGACACGCTGCTTCCGCTTGCAAGAACGAACTGCGTGCGCCCGAAGTCCAGTCCAACGGTGACGCCGCCATCAGCGAAAGCGAAGGTGCCAAGGGCTAGAAGAATCATCCCTAAAACTACAGCCTTCTTCATCCTGTCCCTCCTCGTTGATTTTGGGGGGATGAAAAGCCAACGGCCTTGCTTCATCGCCCCTGTTACATAGCTTATGCCGGCATTATAGCTGCCGTCATTTTTGCTGTCAAGCAATTTCTTTCAGCCTTCCAAGCATCAAGAACAAGCACAAAAATGCAGCACGAAAAGGCGATACTTGATTCATAGAAGACCCGCTCGATACTCGTGATGGGCGTATGATATAGTAGATTGCATTCCCTGTCAAACGCTTTTTTACAAGAGGCGTCGAGCGGATAATCTGTGAAATCACCGCTTGTTGGGCGTGAGGCGGTCCCTGCGAGGCGCCAGGCTCAGGAACCGTTCATGGCCGCTATCACTTTGTAGAGCGCTTGCGTTCCAAGGTCTTCCATCCCAAGGGCCCGCGCCGAGATATAGAGCTGGTTCACCAGTGCAAGGCCGGGAAGGGAGAGCTTCATGCGGCGCGCCTCTTCCAGCGCGATTCCCATGTCCTTCACGAAGTGCTTGATGTAGAAGCCGGGGTTGTAATCCCCTTTCGCGATGCGCCTGCCCAGGTTGTTGAGCGACCACGATGCGGCGGCCCCCTTGCCCACGATATCGATCATGGCATCAAGCCCGAGCCCTGCTTTCTGCGTGTACAACAGCGCCTCCACCATCCCGATCATGTTCCCCGTGATCACGATCTGGTTGGCCATCTTGGTATGCTGCCCCGCCCCCGGCCCTCCCATGAGGGAAATCGTCTCCCCCATTTTCTGGAGGAGGGGGAGGATGCTCTCGAACGCCTGTTTCTCCCCTCCCACCATGATGGCGAGCTTCGCCTCCCGCGCCCCCACGTCACCGCCTGACACCGGTGCGTCGATGGAGGCAATTCCTTTCTTCGCGGCTTCCGCGTTGATCCGCACGGCCAGGGACGGCTCGGACGTCGTCATATCGCAGACAATTGCACCTGACTTCGCGCCGTTGAGGATGCCGTCAGGCGCAAGGTACACCTGCTCCACGTCCGCCGGGAAACCCACCATTGTGAAGACCACGTCACTGCGCCGGGCCACGTCGGCGGGGCAGCCCTGCCAGGACGCGCCTGCCTCCAACAATGCTGCAGCCTTGTCGCGGGACCGTGTGTAGAGGGTCACCGCGCAGCCCGCTCGCAGAAGGTGGCCGCACATCGACCTGCCCATGACCCCGGTGCCAACCCAGCCCACTTTCACGTTCGGCATGCGCGTGTCCTCCGCCTTCTTCAGATCTTCTCCAGGGGTTCCTCTGCATCGCCGAGCTTCATCTCCGGCCCATTCCCCGGGGCTGCCCAGCGGACGGCGTTCCTGATGACCGTCTGGACTTCCTTCTGATGATACGTGGGGAATGTCTCGTGACCCGGACGGAAGTAGAAGATGCGGCCCTTCCCCCTGAGGAAGCAGCACCCGGATCTGAACACGTTCCCTCCGGCGAACCAGCTTATCAGCACCGTGGCATCCGGCACCGGGATGTCGAATCGCTCACCGTACATCTCTTCATGGGGTATCTCGAAGTATGGGCCAAGACCCTCGACGATGGGGCTCCCCGGCTCCACCACCCACAGCCGTTCCTTCTCCCCCGCTTCCCGCCAGCGAAGGAGGCAGGATGTCCCCATGAGCCGCACAAAGGGCTTGGAGAGGTGGCTGGAGTGGAGAACGACGAGGCCCATGCCCTGGAGGACCCGGTCCTGGACCTTTGCCGCGATCTGGTCATCCACGTCACGATGGGCAAGATGGCCCCACCAGACAAGGACGTCCGTTGCCGAAAGCACTTCATCGCTCAGCCCGTGTTTCGGCTCATCCAGCGTTGCGGTCCTGATTTCGAAATCCGGGTTCTCCGACAGGAACCGGGCAATCGCGCCGTGGATCCCCTGCGGGTAGATCCGGGAAACGCGCGGGTCTTTTTTTTCGTGTCGATTCTCGTTCCAGACGATGACGCGGATTTTCCCTGCCATGGCGTCTGTCATAACGAAAAGTCCGTTCCGAGTCCAGCAATGAAGTCGGGCCCCGTCATCCCGGCATCCCCCCACACATACAAATATTTTACAGATCTTTTTCGTTCCGGTGATATCGGGTCCTTGTCACGGGTCGGTTTCCTGGTAAGATTGAATCCGGGAAAGGAGAGGCTGCGGCCGGGGGCGTCGGAATGAAGGCTCGGTACCTCGGGATAATCTTTGTCGCGGCTGTGCTCGTCCCAAGCGTCTTCCTTTCCGTGCTGTCCATTCGATCGGCGGGCCGTGAAGAGGCATACGTCGAAAAGCAGCTGGCAACAACGCTTCTCGCGGAAGTTACCCACACCGCGGGCCTCCTGAACGCAGGGGTTGCGGGGCTCGCTGAGGAGCTTCATGCCAGCGTGTCTCTCCCGCCGGGCGCAGCGTATCACGATGTGCTCCCTGCCTGGAAGAAACGCAACCCTCTTGTTGGAGTGCCGTATCTGTTGTCTTCCAGCTACCAGATCCTGTGGCCGCCCGCGAAAACCTCTTCGGACGTTGAGCGGATGTTTCTGCAGCAGAACTCGGATTTTCTCAGCGGCAGGTCCGGCACCGCGGTCTACGCCAACATCGCTGTTGTCCATAAGGAGGAGGTCTTTGCCGAGTCGGGGAAGCTGGACCAGTCGATGAAGAAGCCCTCCACGGAGAAGCTCCGGGATGCAAGCGCAGGCGCATCGGCGGCTCCTGCTGAAAGGGCAGCCGATGCATTGCCGTCTCAACCCGAGGCATCCCCGGCGGTGTCCCCGCCATCCCAAGGATCAGCAGGACCCTCCGGAGGCGCCCTGGAAAGTCAGCGGGCCATCGATACGTTCGCCCAGAGCCCGGCTGTTCAGGCAAGAGTCTACGAACAGGCCCGGAGGAAGGGCGAAGAGCTGAATGCGCGAGTTGCTCAGCCCACCTCGAAAGCACTGCAGGAGACGAACGCGGCTGTATCGAAGGATCTGAAAACGGAAGAGCAGGAGCAGGCCCCCGGCGGCGGCCAGGATAAAGCGGCTCGAGCTGAAACCGCGCCGCCGGCCGGTCAGCCCTCGCAATACATAACGACCTCGCGCCTGCTCGGTCAGATCGCCTCACAAGGGGAGTACGGCATCATTCCCAGGTTCGTCGGGGAGAAGCTCACGTTCCTCTTCTGGAGCAAGCAGGGCGATGGACGGATTGTCGGCTGCGAGATTTCCATGCCGGTTTTCCGCGAGCGCATCGCCGGCATCCTGCCCTCCACATACTCTCCCGTGCGCATTCTTGCCGTGCTGGATGAAACCGGGGAGCCCCTTGCAACACCGCCTGGAGGTGCCAACCGCAATTGGAGAAAGCCGTTCGTCTCCCAGGAGATCGGCGAGTCGCTTCCCCGCTGGGAAGTCGCAAGCTACCTCACCGACCCGGACTCCATCACATCCCAGGCGCGCGCCACCTCTGCCGTGATCTGGATCCTGGTGCTCATCCTTTTCGTGTCCGTCGCAGGAGGGGGTACCATGGTCCTGACCTCCCTGGTGGCCGAGATGCGCCTGGCCCAAAAGAAGGCGAGCTTCGTTGCCAACGTTTCTCATGAGCTGAAAACACCCCTGACCTCGATAGGTCTGTTCGTCGACCTTCTGCGCGGAAAGCGCCAGCCGGAACCTGCGAAGCGGGACAAGTACCTGGCGTTGATGGCCGCCGAGACAGAAAGGCTGGGCCGGTTGATCAACAATGTTCTGGATTTCTCCTCCCAGGAGAAGGGCAGGAAGAAATACGCCATGCGCGCCGTTGATGTCGGACAGATCGCCCAGGAAGTCGTGGAAGGCCAGCGGGTTCGTCTTGAAGGTCTTGGGTTCACAGTGCGAATCCGCGCTCAGGTTTCCGCGGATGATGCCTCTGTCAAAGCCGACCCTGAAGCTCTGAAACAAGTGCTCATCAACCTGCTCTCTAACGCGGAGAAGTACTCACCTGCAGAAAAGGAGATCGAGGTGATCGTCGGGCGCGAAGGCCTTAGTATTGCAGTGCATGTGAGAGACCGAGGGATCGGCGTGGCTGAAAAGGACCGGGAAAGGATCTTCCTGGAGTTCGTCAGGGTGGACGATTCCCTGACCACGCGAGTGCCGGGAACCGGCCTGGGTCTGACCATTGCCCGCCGGATTGCGCGCGATCATGGCGGAGACCTCACCTGCGAGGGCAGGGAGGAAGGCGGGAGCGACTTCGTTCTTCGGCTGCCGGCGTTGGCTCCCCATGAGGAGCAGAAATGATGAAACAGAGGATCCTGGTGGCTGAAGACGACGCTGCAATCCTGACCGGGCTCGTGGACCTTCTGGAAGGAGAGGGTTTCAGCGTGGACACGGCCCGTGACGGCGTGGAGGCGGTCGCGAAATGGAACCAGGCCAGGCCGGACATCATCCTCCTTGATGTCATGATGCCGGAGAAGAGCGGCTTCGATGTGTGTCGGGAGATCCGCAGGCGTGATGCCGCCACGCCGGTCATCATGCTCACGGCAAAGGGAGAAGAGATCGACAAGGTTGTCGGCCTCGAGCTGGGCGCGGATGACTACGTGGTGAAACCTTTCGGCGCGAACGAGCTCCTTGCCCGGATCAGGGCCGTGCTCCGCAGGGGCAGGGCGAAGCAATTTTCACAGGACGAACGGCCCATCGAGTTCGGCGACGTGAGGGTGGATCCGCGCACGATGAAGGGCAGCAGGGGAGTTGACGAGTTTGACGTCAGCCCGCGAGAGCTGGCGCTGCTTCGGCTTTTCAGCTCGCGGGAGGGAGAGGCGCTGGACCGCTTGACGATCCTTGATGAAGTCTGGGGCGTCAAGTACGAGGGGACCACGCGCACGCTGGACCAGCACGTTGCGGTGTTGAGGAAGAAGATCGAGGGCGACCCCGCCCATCCGCGGCACATTACGACAGTGCACGGAGTAGGCTACCGTTTCTGCTCCTGACCCCGGGGATCTTAGGGCGATGGAATGTCTGGCGCGGATGGACGCGTCTACCGGATGTCGCGCCTCGCGCAATGTGCCCTAGACTCCGCGCCTGTTGCGCCGAAGCATCTCAGCCGCGCTCTGGTTGGTGCTCACCACGTGCCCGGGCAGAGGCATGACGCGCTCATGGATCGCATCGATGATCCACTCTTTCTGCGGGAAGAAGCTGTCTTCCATTTCGGCGGCAGGAGTGATCCAGTTGCGTGCACCGACAACGGCCACGGGCGCGTCCAGAGAATCGAAGGCCATCTGGGAGAGGTTCGATGCCATGGTGTGCAGGAAAGACCCGCGCTCGCAGGCGTCCGAGGCAAGAACGCATCTTCCCGTTTTCTTCAGGCTTTCGATGATGGGTCCATAGTCCAGCGGGTTGATGAACCGGGCGTCGATCACCTCCGCTGACACGCCGTACTTCTCCCGCAGAACGTCGGCGGCCTCCACCGCCTTGTACAGGGTGGCCCCGATTGTGACGATCGTCATGTCCGAGCCTTCGCGCCGGACCGCGGGCTGGCCCTCCGGGACCTCGTAGTACCCGGTGGGGACGCCGCCAGGGACGAAAAGCTCGCCCACGTCGTAGATGCGCTGGCTCTCGAAGAACACCACGGGGTCCGTTCCCCGAAGCGCAAGGTTCATCATGCCTTTGGCGTCATAGGGAGTTGCGGGGAACATGACCTTGAGCCCCGGGATGTGGGCAACAAGGGACGTCCAGTCCTGCGAGTGCTGGGCTCCGTACTTGCTGCCCACCGACACGCGAAGCACAACGGGCATCGTCAGCGCGCCCGCAGACATCGACTGCCACTTGCAGAGCTGGTTGAACACCTCGTCGCCTGACCTGCCCAGGAAATCGCAATACATCAGCTCGGGAACAACCCTGCCGCCGCACATCGCGTAGCCCACGGCCGCGCCGACGATTGCCCCTTCGGAGATGGGCGTGTTGAAGAGGCGGTGATACGGCAGGGCCTCCGTGAGCCCGCGGTAGACGGCGAATGCACCGCCCCAGTCCCTGTTTTCCTCCCCAAAAGCCACCATGGACGGGTCTATGGAGAAACGGTGCAGCACGGCCTCGAAAATCGCATCCTTCAGCCCGATGACCTGCGCCTTGGGAAGGGGTTTGCCGTCAGGGCCGATTCCCGAGCGCGACTTCTTGGCGTTGGCTGTCACGCGCGGGTTCTGCTCCACCGGCAGGAGCATCTCCGGCTTTCCCTCCTGGACCTTCTCCACGTTCCCGTTGGAGAACATCATGCCCCCGATCTGATCATCATCAGTGGAGATTCTGGGAGAAATCTCCAGGGACACAGCCAGCTCGGTGATCCTGCGCAGGCGCTCCACCGTCTCCTTCTGGATGGATTCCAGGTCTCCGGCTTTGGCGATCTTTGCAGCCACCAATGATTCGCCGAAGCTCTTGATGCAGTCCACCTCCTGCCACAGCGCCACTTCTTCCTTGGTGCGGTATGAAGAGGCGTCCGAGGGGGAATGTCCCGAGTAGCGGTAGGTCACAACATCCAGGAGGACCGGGCCTTTTCCCTCCTGCAGCACCTTTCTCTTGCGCTCGATTGCATCCGCCACGGCCAGCGGGTTGTATCCGTCCACGCGCTCCGCGTGCATCTGCTCGGGGTTGACTCCGGCGCCGATTCGGGCCAGGACCTTGAACCCCATAGTCTCTCCCATGGTCTGGCCGCCCATGCCGTAGAAGTTGTTGAAGAAGCTGAACATGATGGGAGGCGCGCCGCCGATCTCTTTCGGCCACAGCGTCCTGTACTGGTCCATGGCTGCCACCATGAGCGCTTCCCAGACGGGCCCGCATCCGGAGGAGCCGTCCCCTATGTTGGCAATGACGATGCCGGGCTTTCGGTTGATGCGCTTGAAAAGCGCTGCGCCAACCGAGATGTCCGCCGACCCTCCCACGATGGCGTTGTTGGGCATGCTGCCGAACGGGGCAAAGAAGGCGTGCATGGAGCCGCCCATTCCCTTGTTGAACCCGTTCTCACGGCCAAAGATTTCCGCAAGCGTTCCGTACAAGGAGTAGTCCACGGCGAGGTCCTGAAGCGATCCCTTGTGTCCCTTCTGAACGACGCGAAGCGGCGCCCCGCCCATGTAGGTCTCCATGATCGAGGTAAGCTGCTGCTCGGGCAGCTTTGCCGCGGCAGAAAGGCACTTGGCGATGATCTCTCCGTGGCTCCGGTGGGAGCCAAAGATGAAATCATCCACGCCAAGCGTGAGGCTCTGGCCGACCACCGTGGATTCCTGGCCGATGGACAGGTGCGCCGGCCCCATGTGGTCGTACTGGATCCCCTGGTAGACGCCCTGTGTCTTGATGGTGTTGAGCATTGTCTCGAACTCGCGGATCACCGCCATGTCGCGGTACACCCGAAGAAGGGTTTCCTTCCCGTATTTCTCGGCCTCTTTCTTCAAATCGGCCGCGTATGTGTTGAGGGGGATGTCGCAGAGCGTGAGCTTCCCCTGCTTGCGCGTCTCCCGCGGGTCAACGATGATTGATTTCGGCATACCAGCAGTCTCCTGTTCAGCGATAACGTGACAGGACGCACGCGCCCTGACACGGGTTTTTCACACTCCGGAAACTTTCTTACTGGACCAGCAGCAGATCGAACCGGGCGATGAGGCCGGAGAGGGTCTGCAGGAACCGGGCTCCAGGCGCCCCGTCGACGGCCTGGTGGTTGATCGTGAGGGAAAGTCCGATCTGGGGAATGAAGCTGATGCTTCCGTCCGCGCCCTGGGTTGCGCGTGGAATGATGGAGCCGATCCCGATGATTCCGACCTGGGGCGGATTGAGCACCGGCGTGAAGCTTTCCACGCCCAGCCCCCCGAGGTTGGTGACGGTGAAAGTGCCGCCCGCAAGCTCATCCGGAGTGACGCGGCCTTCGCGGCAGGCGGTCGCCAGCCGGCCGGCCTCCGCGGCGATTGCTCGAAGGCCCAGGGCGCCTGCGTTGCGGATGACGGGCACAATGAGCCCGCGGGGCGTGTCCACGGCGAAGCCGAGATCCACGTCGGCGAATTGCCTGATCGCGTCTCCCGTGAAATGAGCGTTCAAGTCCTGGTGCTGGAGGAGCGCGCGCGAAACGGCGAACAGCACCATGTCGTTGATGGTCACGCCGCGCAGCCCCATGGCTTCCGGGCTCTCCTTGAACCGGGCGCGGAACTCCTGAAGGGCGCGCGCATCGGCAGAACTGTTCAGCGTGAGCTGCGCGGTGGTGGTCAGGCTTGCGAGCATCCGCTCGGCAATCAGCCTGCGGACGCCGGTGACCTTGATCTCCCGCAAGGTGCCGGATGGAACGCGCGCTGCCGGCTGGGTGCGAGGGGCTGCGGCGGGCTTTCGGCCGGCCGCCAGGGCCTGTTTCACGTCACGCTCGATGATGCGGCCGCCCGGCCCGGTCCCCGGAATGCCTGCAAGGGGCATGGCGTTTGCAGCGGCGAAGGCCTTTGCGCGCGGTGATGCGGCAATCCTGGCTCCCGGCGCGGGAGTCGGCGCTGGCGGCGCAACCGGCGCGGCGGGGGCAGTCCGCCCGGCCGAGGCGCCGGCCGCGGTTGCTGCCGTCACAGGTGCACCCGCGGCGAGGCTTGCAGGCGGCTCCACCTTCTCACCCGGCGTGCCGATGGCAGCCAGAGTGGCCAGCACCGGGACCTGGCTTCCCGCTTCGTGGTAGATGGCAAGAAGGGTTCCATCAGCGGGAGATTCGATTTCGAACGACGCCTTGTCTGTCTCAACCTCGCAGATGACCTCGCCAGTCCTGACTGCATCGCCAAGGCGCTTTTTCCAGCCAACTATGGCGCATGTTTCTACCGACTGGCCCTGCCGGGGGAGTATTACGGGGATTGCCATTACGGTTCCTCACAATAGTTATGGCCGCGCCTGAATGTCAATACACGCCGCGCCGCGCGTTAGGGCGCCTTCCGCACATGCGGGAGTGCGCGCTCGGCAGTAGCCGTACCCGTTCGGCGCGAACGCCGTACGGAGTTTCTAAACTCTTGACCCTGAAAAGTCGAACATGGTACTGTACACTCTCTCACGAGGACAAAGGAAGTATGTCAGGCGACCGGAATCCCCCACCAATCGAGGATTTTTCTTCCGACAAGATCTATTGTGCGAATTGCATCAATTGCAAGCTCGTGAAGATTCCCCGGGGGGACGGCGGCCAGTACGGGCTGAGGGTGCGCTGCGATGCGGGAAAGTGGCGCAAGAAGCTCGGTGAGGAGAAAGTGTACAAGTACTTCACAGTCGTCAGGCGGACGCTGGATCGGTGCGATGCGTATGTGCCAATGGGCGACGTGGAAGTTTTCCTCAAAGAGCTGAAGAAAAACCTGCCCATCAAGGACGAAATCTACTCCGCATAGCAGGACAGGACCAGATGAAGCTCCGTTTCAAGATCTCTCTCCTCATTCTTCTTGCGCTATCCACTCTCCTGGCAGTCGAAGGCTGCAGTACCCAGCCCAAGGTCATCCCGCCGGACTTGAGCGCGGCGGAAAGCTTCCAGCACGCGCAGGATGCCTCTGACGGCGGTGACTACGCACTGGCCATCAGGTACTACACTGCTTTTCGAGCCAACAACCCGAACAACAGCGACCGTGACGTCTGGGCCCTGTACGAGATTGCCTTCAACTACCACAGGATGGGGAAGAACCAGATGGCCGTGACCCTCCTTGACCAGCTTCTCCAGCAGTACCAGAACGACACGGGCAACCTGCCTCCAGCGCCGCGGATTCTTGCGCAGAAGCTCAGGGACCGCCTTTCGCCCTTGGTCGTCACGGCAAAGTGAAAAGGTTCGCGTTCTGTCCTGTCTGCGGGAGCAAGCTCGCAGACCAGGGGAGCGGCGCCGCTCCCCTGGACGTGCTGGTCTGCCCGGCGTGCGGCTTTCATTTCTGGCTGGGTTCGAAGCCCGCAGTCGCCGCCATCCTGCTGCGCGCCATGGGCGGGAAGCGGCAGGTCCTGCTTACTCGCAGGGGGATCGAGCCGTACAAGGGTCAATGGGACCTGCCCGGTGGCTTCCTGGGAAACGGGGAGAGGCCGGAGGATGGCCTTGTGCGGGAGCTGCGCGAAGAGCTGGACGTGGCTGTCTCAAACCTCAGGTTCTTTGTATCGGAGATCGACCAGTATAACAGGGACGACATTGCAGAACAGGGCAGGTTTGTCCTCAGTCTCTTCTTTGTTTGTGACGCGCCTTTAGATGCCAGGTTTGTCCCTGCTGATGACGTCGTGGAGGCAGCCTGGTTCCCGCTGGATGCGCTTCCCTCCGAGCTTGCTTTCGACTGCAACCGCAGGGTCCTCACGAAGCTCCGCGCCTCCCTGGACGCGTGAAGGGTCGGCTCAGCCGGCCGTTGTCGCCTCGCCTGCATCGCGGCCAAGGGATTCCGTTAGCCGAAGGAGCTTCTCCCGGTCCACGAGGGAAATGGTCTCTGCCGTGATTCCCAGGATGCCGTCCTGCTGGAGCACGGCGAATATTTTCCGCACATCATCCATCGGCATCTCGAATGCCAGGGACGCGTCATCAAGGGTGCTCTCGAAGGGCACCACTGTCTGGCCGGCAGGGAGCTCCTGGAAGAGGTAGCGGAGATGCAGGGCTATTTGGCCCTTTGCGTCCCTTTTGACCAGGTGCTGGATCTGCAGGTGGGCGTTCTGCAGGCGGCGGCAGAGCTTGTCGATGATGGACAGGGCGATCCGCGCGTTGCGGGTGATCATGTTCTGCAAACCTTCCCGATCGAATACCAGCAGCTCCACCGCATCCACGGCGGTCACCGTGGCGGTGCGCCGCGTGCGGTTGACGATGGCGGTCTCACCGAAGAAATCACCCTTTTCCAGGATCGAGACCACGTGGACCTTGTCGGCAAAGCGCTTGCTGACCCGGACCTTGCCCTTCTGGATGATGTACATCTCCTCGCCCTCTTCCCCTTCTCGGCAGATGACCGCCCCGGGGGCATAGGACTTGGTGAATCGCTGGAGGAGTTCATCGGGCATTTCGAGGATCAACTATAGAGAAAAGCGAAAGGAGGGTAAAGCACAAGCGGCCGGACCGGAAAGCCGTATGAACAGCTGGAGGAAACCATGAGAAGCTGCCGGCTTTCCCTCCTGTTCCCTGCCCTGGCCCTGATGATCTGCTGCGGCCCCCTGCCTGACCCGCGCTCGGGGCAGCAGGTGGATCTTCACCCTCCCCAGATCCAATCGGTCAGCTCCACGGGCCCGGGAGAGGTCAGCATCTGCTTTGATGAGGAGGCCAGCCTTGCCTGCGAAAAAACCCGGGTCACGCCCGCGCTGACCGTCCGAGAGACCACCGGACCTGCAAAGGGAGTGCTCGTGCGGGTGGATCGGCAGACGCCGGGACTCGAATACACGCTGGAAGGAGAGGCCCGGGATTCAAGCGGGAACACGGCGTGCTTTCTCGCGAGCTTCTACGGCTTCAATCCCAACGTTCCCCGCCTTGTGATCAACGAGTTCATCACCCAGGGAACCACAGACCACCCTGACATGCTGGAAATCAAGGTGCTCACGGACGGAGACATGGGCGGCGTGGTGCTGTACCAGGGCACGCCGGGCAGCTTTGACAACCGTCTTGTGTTTCCCTCTTTTGCCATCAGGGGAGGGGAGTTCATCGTGGTCCATTTCAAGCCTAGCGGTGACGGAACAGAGGTGAATGAGACGACTGACAAAGGAGTCTCGGGGGGCACGGACGCCTGCGCCACGGCGTATGATTTCTGGGTGGCGGGGGGTCGGGGCATCTCGGGAAACAACGGGGTCCTTTCGATCTATCAGAGGCCCGGGGGCAAGTTGATCGATGGGGTACTGTACAGCAACCGTACCTCCACATCAGACGAAAAATACCTGGGGTTCGGCTCAGCCAACATGCTTGCCCGGGCAGAGGAGCTTGTGCGTGACAGCGGCTGGCGCATCGCAGGACGCCGTGTCAGCCCGGAGGATGCCGTCAATCCCACCGGCTCAACCAGCACCCGCTCACTGTGCCGTTCCTCTGCCAGCCTAGACACGGATTCCGCCGCGGACTGGCATATCGTACCCACGCGAAAGGCAAGCTGGGGCCTGGAAAACAGCGACGAGGTGTATGCGCCCTAATCAGGACCGCGCGAAGCGCGGTTTCCGGTAGGCGCGCCCGACGGAATCAGTCGTGCCATCGCCCTAGAACCCCTAGATCATTTCCTTGATGATTTTTTCCAGGGCCTGACGGGGCACTGCGCCGATCTGCTGCTTTACCACCTGCCCTTTGTTGAAGAACAGGAGCGTGGGGATGCTCACGATGTTGAACTGGGTGGCCAGCTCGGGCTCCTGGTCCACGTCGATCTTGGCCACTTTCAGCTTGTCCTTGTACTGCGCGGCCAGGTCTCTGAGAACGGGGGCAATCACCTTGCACGGTCCGCACCACTCCGCCCAGAAGTCCGCCACAACGGGCACGGGGGACGAGATCACCTCGGCATCGAAATTCGTCTTTGTGACCACTACCTCTTCAGCCATGACTGCACCCCTCCTGTTTTCCAGGACACAAATATATCCGTCCCCCGGAGCCTTGAGCAATACCGACCGGCCCCCCCACGGCTTTGCCCTGCTAGTGCTTCCTCTTGAAGTCCTTGATCCGGAAATCGCTGATGATCTCCCAGACGTGAGCCAGGCTTTCCTCGATTATCTTCTTGGCTTCCGAGGCGATTTCCGTGTAGACCCGTTTCACGCGCTCCAGTACGGTGAAGAGGTCATTGAGGAAGAACGCCGCCTCCAGGATGTACTCCTTCTCGTCCCGCTCAATCAGGGCGAAGTTGCGCGGAAACTTTCGAAGCTGGGCCACAAGCCGGATGAGAAACTGCGGCACCTCGTCCTTGTCGGTGGATGCCAGGTAGTGCAGCTGCGAGTCCAGGCTGAGCATTTCCGAGGAGTTCATGGAATACATGGTATCCTGCAGGGCGTCTCCGATCTGGGTCCAGCGGTCCCGAAGCAGACTGGTGAGCGCGCCGAGCAGCCGGCGCGTCTCCTCGCTGGCGTCACTGTGAAACGGGACGTCGGGGTACTTGATGATCCTCTTGCGGTTTTCTTCAAGGACGCGGTCTGCAAAGCTCTGCTGTTTCTCAGCGTCCGGCTTGGCAGGCTCCATGGCCACCCGTTTTTCCTCCCTGTCGATCAGCTCTTCGATTGCGCTGATCTCCGCCATCAGGAAGGAGGAGATGTCGACCCCTGCCCGCAGCGCCCGGATGTAACGCTCTTCAAAGGCTTCCTTGAGCATCTTCGGCTTGAAGAATTTGTTGATGTACGAGTCGTACTTTTTCCTGATCTTTTCGACCGCGCCCGATATCTCCCCGGGGGTCAGCTTTCTGGGGATCACAGCCCTTCATAACGAAAAGCAGGGTCATGGTCAAGAAACTGACAAGGGGTCCCGTCCGGGAGACGGGCCCCTTGTAAGAACCCTGATAGAACGTGGAGGCCTCCGCGAGCTCGGCGTCCCCAGCCCCCTCCTCCGCGGGCAGGTCTGTCTTCTCCTCCTCTTTGCCTTCCTCCCCGTTCTTCTTGAACACCACCGCTATTCATCAGCAGCCGCGCCCACTTGTTCGCGCAATCTGGTGATGTCCTTGGTTGGCGCATTCCCGAAAAAGCGCCCGTACTCTCTACTGAACTGCGAAGCGCTCATATACCCCACGTGCCGACTTGCGGTACCTGCGTCCATCATCGGGGACAGCATCAGACGCCTCGCCTCTTGAAGACGCAGAACCTTTTGGTACTGCAAGGGGCTCATTGAGGTGACGGACCTGAAATGCTGGTGGAACGAGGAAACGCTCATGTTCGCCAGCTTGGCCAAGTCTTCGACTTTCATGGGCCGGGAGAAATTGGCGCGCAGCCATGACACTGCTTTTGCGACTCCATATACACCGGAATCTGCAAGGCCGACCTGCGCCACCCGGAGACCAACGGGACTTCGCAGCAGACGGATCAGGATCTCGTCGACGACGAGCGGGGCGATCAGTTCTGCATCCCCAGGCTGCCCCATCAACTCAAGCAGTCTTATTGCCGCGTTCAAGATACTCGCGCTGGCCTGCCCGATGAACACGGCACGGCTGTCGTGAACAGGTGGCGGACCTTGCGGATACACCTTCAATACAAGATTGGCGATCTTTTGTGGATCGAGATCCAACCTGAGACACAGGTAGGGCTCGGAAAGGCTTGCTCGCGTGACCTGAGCGGCAACGGGCACATCAACCGAGTACACGACCATTCGCGACGGCTCGTACTCGTAGACGTCCCGCCCCACCATCACGCTTTTCGCGCCTTGCGCGACGAGGCACAGGGCTGATTGCTGCACGCCATGCACCAGCTCCGTGTACGTTCGTGAACGGCGAGTGATGTGCAGCCCGGGAATGCGCATGTGGAAAATGCCGTCGTGTGGCGCATATGCCTTGAGCAGACTGGCCAGCCTGACCACGTCAGGCCCCCTTGAGTCCGCAACAGTGTCTGATTCAGGCGGCCTGCTATCTGAAGCCTTCAAAGGTAGGCACCTCCCTGGCAAGTATTTCAAAAAGCGCCACCCATTGCGATGGCCTTGCCGTGGGCGGCACTTTGGGGTCCGCCAGAAACATCCTATTTCGAGAATAGCTCTTTCGCAATGGTGATGGCGCTCATTGAGCTGGGCCAACCTGAATAGAACGCAAGATGAGTGATTACCTCGATTAATTCGCTCTTCTCTACCCCGTTATCCAACGCCTTGCCAAGGTGAAATCGTAGCTGGTCCGGACGATTCATGGCGATCAGAGCGGCCACCGTCACTAGGCTACGATCGCGCTTCGACAACTCTTTGCGTTCCCACACGTCGCCAAAAAGCACACGGTCGGTGAGTTCAACCAGCTTGGGTGCGAAGTCACCGATCGTCTTCTCGGCTGCTGAAGGTTCTTTGCTCATGCTTAGGCTCCTCTCTGTCACGTAACCGTTGCCGGAGGGCTGTTCGCCGCGCTCCCATGGCCACGCGCGCGCCCAGCGCGGACAGGTGCCGCGCCGTTGCTTCGCCCAGCCCGCTGCTCGCGCCGGTGATGACGACGACTTTTCCTTCGATGCCTGCGCTCATCCGCTTTGCCCCTTACTTCCTCGCGACAGCGAGCCTCTCCAGCCACTCTATCACGTTCTTCTCCGCCGACCTCACGCTTCCGCCCCTGACTGCAAGACCGTCAAGGACGACGGACTTCGGGCACAGTTCCTTGATATCCCTGCCGCTTCGCCCCATTCCACTTCCTTCGTGTGTGCAGAAAGGAATGACCGTCTTTCCGGAGAGGTCGTGCCCTTCCAGGAAGGTGAAAACTGGCATGGGCATGGTTGCCCACCAGTTGGGATAGCCGACATAGAGGACAGCGTAAGAAGCCAGGTTCGTGACATCCTTTGTGAGCCGCGGCCGCGCACTGGCTTTCTGTTCCTTTCTGGCGACCTCGACCACCGCGTTATACTCCCTGGGGTATGGATCCACTGTTTCGATTCGAAAGAGGTCGCCGCCCACGCGTTCATGAATCTGCTCGGCGATGGCCCTGGTGTTGCCCGAGTGCGAGAAGTAGGCGACGAGAATGGAAGCTTTGGCCATCAATACCTTCTCTTTTCAACCGTGAATCCCCGCAAAGTGGGAACGCGTTGCTGCGATGTGCGCAGGGTTAACGTACCCGCACCCTACGTGCCGCTGGTCAAAGACCGGTCCGCTTCTCCAGATGCTCCGGATACCGCGCTCCCTGGATTGTGATCTTGGAGGCCGCGCTTTCGATCTCGCGCAGGTCTTCGGGCGTGAGCTCGACAGCTGCTGCCCCGATGTTCTCGTCCAGGCGCTCCAGCTTCCGGGTGCCCGGGATTGGAACGATCCACGGCTTCTGGGCAAGCAGCCACGCCAGCGCGATCTGCGCCGGTGTCGCCTTCTTCCGTTCCGCGATTGTGCGAAGCAGATCAACCAGGGCCTGATTTGCTTTCCGGGCCTCGGGGGTAAAGCGAGGAACTATGTTGCGGAAGTCGGAACTGTCGAACGTCGTCTTCTCGTCGATCTTTCCCGTGAGAAAGCCTTTGCCCAGAGGGCTGAAGGGGACGAACCCTATTCCGAGCTCCTCGAGCGTCGGCAGCACTTCCTCTTCAGGGCGTCTTAACCACAACGAGTATTCGCTCTGGACGGCAGTGACCGGCTGGACCGCGTTGGCGCGGCGGATCGTTTTCACCCCTGCTTCAGAAAGTCCGAAGTGCTTCACCTTGCCTTCCCGAATCAGGTCTTTCACGGTTCCTGCCACGTCTTCGATCGGCACGTTTGGGTCAACGCGGTGTTGATAGTACAGGTCGATGACCTGGACTCTGAGTCGCTTGAGTGAGCCCTCGACGCTCTGCTTGATACGCTCGGGCCGACTATCCGTAGCCTGCTGCCCGCTGGGATCGAGCTTGATCCCGAACTTGGTTGCTAT
Source organism: Spirochaetia bacterium (assembly GCA_049515135.1). GTDB lineage: Bacteria > Spirochaetota > Spirochaetia > SZUA-6 > Fen-1364 > Fen-1364. The sequence goes on along the minus strand of JBEKUJ010000006.1, from coordinate 98,157 downwards.
CGCCACCTGCGCGCGCAAAGGAGCGAGGGCTTCGCCCACTAATTCCTCGTTCGTGAACGGGCCGTAGATTTCGGCGGTATCAAAGAACGTGACGCCGCGTTCGATCGCCTTGCGCATGAGAGCGATCAGCTCCTTCTTTTCGGGAGGCGGACCGTAGCTTTGGCTCATTCCCATGCAGCCGAGCCCGATCGCCGAGACTTCCAGACCGCCTTTGCCCAGGGTGCGTTTCTGCATTGTTTCTCCTTCCATCACGCCTTCAGGACAGAACCTTGAGTCCTGAAACAAGAATGCCAACTCGCATGCCGCTCCTCACCCGCACTGCGCGCCTTCCCGGTGGTGAATCTCGACGGGTCTGGCGAGCCTTCAACCGCCGGTTGTGGCTGCGCGGACATCACTGCATGCAATAGGAACATAGTGTGCGAGGAAGGAAAATGTTTGCCTAAACCTACGAATCCTTAACCCGATTCACTCGACGAGGTCAATCAATAAATAGGGCATATTGACCATAGAGCTTGCAGTCGCCTCCGATCATTTTGTTTAACATCACTGGACATAATCGACCGGGGTTTGTGCCGCCAGGCGAGAAGGAGGTTAAATGTTACGTGTCCTGTCCTCACGCGAAGCTGAGGGATATGCTCGTGAGTCGCCTCAACCTCACGGCTGGGGTTCGTGGTTGCCAAGTGATCCAAGCTTTTCCACCCAGGATGCCGTGGCCTCGTCATAACGGCAAGCCGGCGCTGCCTATGAAGCAGATGGCGCGGAAGGACCCCGCCAGGTCGGCGAGGCCCCTCCGGAAATTGTCAGAACGTGGATGCCTCAGCGAGGTCTTCCTGCTTCTCCTCCTCCGCAGTCTCCTCGGCTTTTTCTTCCTCGGGCTTTTCCTCTTCCGTCTTCCCGTCCGCGGAATCCTCCTTCTTGAACTGGGGCTTGAACTCCACGTGCTCCGCGATCACGAGGATGCGGGAGTGGGGCTTGCCGTCCGGGTCCGTCCACCTGTCCTGCTTGAGCCGGCCGACCACCCGCACGCCCCGCCCCTTCTTGAGATATTCCCCGCAGACTTCCGCAAGCCGCGCCCAGGTGGTGACATCGAAAAAGGACACCTCCTTCTGGGTTTCCTGGTCCTGCTTGAAGAAACGGTTGCATGCCACGCTGAACTTGCACATGGCTGTTCCCTTGGGTGTGTAGGACAGCTCGGGGTCCTTGACCAGGTTGCCCTCGATCAGCAGAGAGTTGAGATTGTTCACATCTTCCTCCTTGCGCCCGCTGTGCGCCGGGCGACTTCATGCTTCTACTACGAGGCTGGTTGCCTTGGTGATTGTGCCTCTCATCCGCACGGCCGTTTGGCGCCGGCGGGCGCGCCGACCGCTGTGTTGATGAGGGTCGGAAAATGGCATACATTGGTCCGCGAATGGTGGAGCTGGAGAAAAGAATCAGCGGAGACTGGTTCGAGCTGAGGGAAAAAGCAGGAGATTTCCACGCCCTGCTCGACGCGCTTCGCCTCTCGACCTCGGAGCTGCGGGACGCGGCAGGCAAGCTGCGGCTGTCCGTCGAGCAGGGAATCATCGAGTTCAAGAGGACCATGCTCAGCCCCGTCCTGGTTGCCCTGGAGACGGCCCGCTACAAGTCCCTGGACGGCGGAGAGATGATCGAGCAGGAAAGATCCCTCACGGAGCTCCTGTTCACCATCATGGTCCAGCGTCTCCTGGCCGCGGATCTTCTTCCACGGTCACGCCCCCGCGAGGAGGGTCAGGGAGTCAGCACCGACGCCCTGGAGGTAAGCTCAATCGTTTCCGCGGTCAAGGCCAAGATCAAGAGCAACCCGGCTCTTCGCGCCAATCAGGCAATCAAGAACATCCTGGTCCAGGTCCAAGTCTACAACAAGGAAAACCAGAAGATGCGGGAGCTTCTCCCCATGATCAAGCCGGAGATGCGCGCGTCGTTCGTGGCAAACTTCAGGAAGACATTCGACGGGATCGTGGGCAGCATCCGTCGTCACTATACCGTCCTGCTCCAGGAGGAAGCGGCGGCGTCAAAAAGCAGGCAGCCGGAGTTCTCCCTGGCGCTCGTGCCCCTGAAGGACCTTGCTCCCCTGCTTGCCACGCAGGCTCGCGAGATCTCGCGAATGCGCTCCACCCTCGCCCACGCCCGTGAGGAAAAGTACAAGACCCGGGAGGTCCTCGTCCGTCTCTATGACAGCCGCCATCAGGTGCTGGGCCTCATCGAGGATGAGCTGAAGATGTATCGCAGAATCTGTCGGGAAACTCTCCAATACGACCTGGACGCCTGTTCCCAGGAGATTGCAGTGGGGTTTCGCGACCAGATCGTCGGGATCCTCGACAAGCAGGGAAGGCGGGAGCAGCCGGCCTGATGGGAGCCCGTAGGGCGATGGCACGACTGGCGCCGGCGGACACGTCTACCGGATACCGCGCTTCGCGCGGTCCGGCCTAGCGGTACAGCCGCTCCAGCTTTTCTACGCTCTCCGCAAACCCGCCGGGCCGGTTTCGTGCATTCCAGACCCTTCGGTACTCGCGGATCAGCGCCGCCATGTCCTCACGAAGCCGCGCTGTCGTGCTCGGATCATCCAGCCATCCATTCACAATTGCCGCGCCTCGGTCGCATCCGTGGGCCAGCATTCCCAGGGTCAACCTGTATTCGTCCTTGATGAGCCTTGCGTCGGGACGGTCCATGCGCGATGCATCGATTGCACCCGCCATGTCCTGCACCTGCCGGCGCGTCTCGCTCAGGCGCGCCACCGTCACGGAGGCAGGCAGGGCGGCACCCCCCAGCGGGCATATGAAATGGAAGAGCGGGCTCGCGTTGCCCATCCCGTCTCCCGCAAGCCGGTATGCGTTGCCGGCATCCCGCGCCAGGGCTCCCATCCTTCCTGCCCGATCCCTGAAGACGTGAATGTCCAGCGCCCGGGCCAGGTCCGTCCCCGCGGATGTCTCGCCGCACCAGGCAGACGCTGCTCCTGCGGCAAGGCCAAGGAAGCTCACCGGCAGGGCCTGCATGTGCCCGTTGTCCCCCCAATCGGTCACCAGGAACCCGGAAGCGCCGTGGGCCAGCCCGGCGTACGCCGCGGCGCGCAGGTTGCCCAGGCAGTTGTCGGTGCGCCCGGCAAACGAGTTCCAGGAAGACGTTCCCGGACACACCCACCAGGGTACTCCCGATGCCTGGAACATCTCGGCGTCCCGCTCGAATGGATGGTCAGCCTCATAGCCCCATTCCAGGGCAATGGCATCCCGGGGAAGCTCACGGATCAGCTGCGGATGCTGCGTGATAATGTCTCCCCAGTACAGCATTTTCCGACCGTGCCGCGCGACAAGCCCATGGACGCGTTTCAGGAAGTCCAGGTAGACCGCTCCTTTTCCTCTGCGGTCGCATTCCTCCCTGCTTCTGCCCTGTCCGAGGTCATATGTCTCATCCAGACCCACGTTGAACAGCCCGCTGGAAAAGCAGGGAAGCAGCTCACTGTAGAGCCCGTCCAGAAAATCAAGGCTTGCGCCGTCCGTCGGTGCCAGGCTGAACGGCTCCTCGCTGCGCTGTCCCCAGGGGAAAGTGAACCCCTCAGGGCATTCGGCAAGGCCTCGGTAGCGCGGCAGGGACAGCCACCGGTGGAGATGGCCGAATGAGTTCTGGTTCGGAACAAGCTCGATGTGCCGGGCCCTGCAGAATGCATCCAGTCGCCTGATCTCCCTCCCGGTGAGCAGGCTGGCGTGGGCCCACACCTCCTTGTGGCGCGAATAGGCAAACGTGTGTTCCATGTACAGCTGGAGATGGTTGTACTTCAGCCCGGCAAGCATCTCGATGAGCGACAGGAGCGTCCCCATTGAGGGGACTTTGTCGCGTGAGACGTCCAGCATCACGCCACGGACGGGAAAATCCGGCCAGTCCTCGATATCACCGCAGGGAATGGCCCTCCCGCACTCCCGCTTCGCCTGGTTGAGCGTTGCAAGCCCGTAGGCAAGGCCAGGCGCATCGGCGCCGGTCAGCTCGATGCCGGAGGGCCGAATGCTGATCCTGTAGCCCTGGACAGGGCATGAGCCCGGTACAACGCGAGTGTCAAGCTTCTTGCCGGTGCATGTCCCTCCGGCCGCGCGCACCCTGCGCGGCCTGGGGAGGAATGCCAGCGTATCGAGTGAGGCGCCCGGGATCATCCCTTGACGGCGCCGGCGGTGACGCCTTTTGTGATCTGCTTGTAGAAGGCCACGTAGAAAAGGAGCATGGGCGCCATCCCGATCACCAGCGCCGCAAACTGCTTTCCGTAATCCGCCATGAGGTTGCCGGTGAACCGGAAGATCCCCAGCGGCAGGGACTTGAGGTTGCTCTTGGAGACAAGGATGTTGATGAGGGCGAACTCGTTCCAGATGCTCGTGATGTTGAGGATCGCCACCGTTGTCGCGATGGGGACTGCCATGGGCAGGATTACCCACCGGAATATCTTGAAGTATCCCGCGCCGTCCATGCGGGCGGCCTCGATGAGCGCGTGGGGGATCCCCTTGATGTATTCCGTGCTGAGATAGATGGCGGTGGGCAGGCCTGAACCGATGTAGATGAGAAGCACCCCGATGCGGCTGTCGTAGAAGAAGTTCACATCCCTGGTCTTCATGAGGCCCAGCGCCCTGAAGAGCGTGGTCAGCAGCCTGTCCAGCTGCGAAACCTCGATGAACAGCGGCACCATGAGGGACTGGATGGAAAGGAGGATCCCAAGGACAAAGCTGCCGTACAGGATTGGCGTGGCCTTCGACTTGATCTTGGCGAACGCAAAACCGGCAAGGACGGAAAAAAAGACGATGCCGAGCGTCGCCCCGATGGTGTAGATGAAGGAATTGCCGATGAGCTTGTCGAACTCACCGAGACTCCAGGCGCCGGGGTAGTTGACAGTGGTCCACAGGTGGGGGAGCCCGACACGATTGACGCGGAACTCGGTGGTGCTCTTGAAGGAGCTGATGACAAGCCAGATCAGGGGAGCGACGGTCATGAATGCGAACAGCCCCATGACGATGTAGGCGAAGGCCCTCCCGATATCCCCCACGATGCGCCTGGCAGTCGCGTTGCCGAAATGCTCCGTCATGCTCTACTCCCTCCCCCCGTAGCGCTTTTCCACGAGCTTCGTGGCAACGATGAGGATCATGCTCAGGAATACGATGGAAAGTGAGATTGCGTTTGCCAGGGGATAGTTGGGTGTGCCACTGAAAGCGCTGTTGTACATGTAGATGGAGAGGACCTCGGTCACACGGGCAGGTCCGCCTCCCGTCATGGCAAATATCAGGGCGAAGCTGTTCAAGGATCCGGCAATGCAGAGGATGGCTGCGTTCACGATGACCCCCGAGAGGCTGGGAAGGACCACGCGAGCCATGACCTGCCCCTCGGTTGCCCCGTCTATGCGCGCCGCCTCGATGACCTGGGTGTCGATCTTCTGCATGTTTGCCAGGAAGAGGATCAGGTACATGCCTGTCCAGCACCACAGGACCACAAAGAGGACGGGCAGCATGGCGACATTTGACTTGGTGAGGAATGTGGGGGTCCACCTGGTCCCCAGGAGATTGACAAGGTCGTGCTTCAGCATTTCGAACTGGTCCGGCTTGTATGTCAGGATGAGCTGCTTCAGCTCCGTGGGAGGGTCCGTGAATGTCTGGCCAGCCACGACACCGCTGGCGGTGATCAGCCGATGGACAAGATCATCGCTGATGTTGAATCCGCCTGCCGCGCCGAAAATCTGGTTCACCCTGTGCGCCATCTGGGCCGCGTACATCCTGTTCATCACCTCCGCAATGATCCCGTTGGGGGAGAAGATGATGGCCCACATGATCCCGATCACGATCACCGAGAGGATGGCCGGCATGTATAGGACTCCCTGCCAGAACTCGCCGAACTTCACGATCTTGCGATAGATGAGGTAGGCGAAAATGAACCCCAGGGGAAGCTGGCCGAAGATCGAGACAAGGACGATGTAGATGTTGTTCTTCAGCGCAGCCCAGAAGTACTGGTCCGAGACCAGCTTTCCATATTGCTGGAAGCCGACGATCTTCCAGGGCTGGCCGCCGAACATCTTCCCGCCGTTGTAATTGCTCAGGCTGAGAACGATGGAGACGACTATCGGGAAGCCGAGCACGAGGAGGTAGAGGATGACCGCCGGCAGGACCATGAGCCAGTAGGCGAGGGTCTCCTCCGACCTGCTCTTGATTGTTCGAGGCATGTGGGATCTCCGCAGCGTCAAGACTACACAAGAACGGGTGCCTGCGCCACTGCGCCGCGGCACCCGCCATAGGAATCCGTGGTTCGAATGAGCTCCCTACTGGGCAGCCCGCCAGTCAGCCATGGCCTTTTCGGTCTCTGCAGCCACCTGCGCCGGGGTCTTGTTGCCCAGCCCGATCTCCTGAAGCCCCTTGTTCACGTAGTTGTTGCACACGCCGGGGTCCAAGACTCCGTCAAGAACGTAGCTGATCTTGTTGATGGACGCATAGTACTTGGGCATCATCTGGGTGAACGCCTCCAGCTTGTCGCTGGTGACTCCCTTGCGGGAGGGGATGAACGCGCCGGTCTCCAGCTTGATCTGCTGGACCTCGGGGGAGTAGTAGTACTTCAGCAGCCGAACGGCGGCCTTTTCCTTGTCCGATCCCTTGGGAATCGAGGCTGAGATCCCCAGGCCGACCCCCTGAATGGCCGAAACGACGCCGGGGAACTTCTCACCGGGGATGGCCGGGAAGTTGATGAAGGCGTAGTCGGTTCCCTGCACATCCGGAGAAATGAGGGCCTTGCCCGTGGACTTGTCCGTGATGTAGAAACCCTGTCTCCAGTCGCCGTCGATGATGAAAGCCGCCTTGCCAGTGGCGAACAGCGTGGGTCCGTCACCATAGCCGAGCTGCATGTCCGCGCGGGGGATGACTCCATCCTTGAACATCGTATCGATGAACGTGAGGGCGGCAACGTAGCTGGGATCGGTGAACTTTGTCTTCCCCGTTTTCACCTGGTCAACCCAGGCATTTCCGAGCATGCGCCCAACAACCGTTGAGAACAGGCACGACTGCATCTGCCATCCGTCCGAGTCCGGCAGGGTGATGACCTGGATGCCCTTTGCCTTCAGCTTGGGAGCCATGGCCTTGAGGTCTGCATAGGTCTTGGGAAGGCCGAACCCGTTGTCGGCAAGCAGCTTCTTGTTGGCATACATGACCGTCGTATAGGTGATGCTCTGCGGAAGCTCCGCGAGATATCCTGACGGCTGGGCCTTCGGATCGATTGCCGGGGCAACGAAATTGGCGAGGAAATCCTTGCCCAAAAGCGGCGTCAGGTCCTTCATCAGGCGCATCTGGTGCAGGATGGCAGAGCTGGACTTGTTGGACGGCCACATGTAGATGACGTCAGGAACGTTGCCTGCTGCGATGTATGCTCCCAGCTTCTCATGGAAAGGCACGTTGAACAGGATCTCCATCTGCAGATCGATGTCAGTGTTGTCGTCTTTGAACTTCTGCCAGACGGCCTGATCCTCCGCGTACCCCGCCTGTGATGCATCGATGTAGTACATGAACTTGAGCGGGACAGGCTGCGCCGCCGCCGTCATGGGCACCAGCATCACCACCACGAAGACGAAAGCAAGGAAAAGCGTCTTCTTCATCGGAAACACCTCCTCAAAGAATCTTGGGCCCCTCAAAGAGGGGATTTTCCACCAACCTCAGGCGCAGTGCCTGCGGAGGACCGCGGCGCCGCGCACGAGCCCCGCAGGGCAAGCCGGGGCGGCAGAAGGATTGCCTTCTGGGCCGGCTCCTGGCCGGCGATCAGCTGGAAGAGCATACCGACCGCAGCCTGCCCCATCTCTTCCAGGGGCTGGCACACCGCAGTGATGGGCGGCGTCAGGTGCGGGAAAAAGGGGTGATCATCGAAGGAAATGAGCGAGACGTCCTTCGGCACGTTACGGCCGATGTTCTGGCACGCCCGCAGCGCCCCGATCACGAAATCACCCGCAGCCAAGAAAATGGCCGTAGGGGGACGTTCCCCTTGAAGGATCCCAGTGACGCAGGCGGCAGTTTCCTCCGTGTCATATGCACAGTGCACGACCACAGGTTCACGGAGGCCTCTTTCCCTCAGCACGCCGAGGAAACCTTCGACCCGGTCCGCTACGTACGGAAGCTGCGGTGGACCGGCCAGGACAGCCAGCGACGTGTGTCCAAGGGAAACGAGGTGCTCTGCGGCCATCCTGGCCCCGCACTTGTTGTCCACCTCGACGTAGTGCGTGGCCAGATGGGGACTCCTCCCCACCATGACGAACGGCATGTTCTTCACCAGAAGCTCGGCAAGCTGCATTTCGCCGAACATCTCAGCCCCGATTACCGCACCATCTATCCTGCGCCCCTTGAGGATGGAACGGAAAGCGGAATCGATGTCCCCCTCGGACTGAGTGGTGGAGAGCAGGACATTCCGGCCCCTCCTGGTGGCTTCCTCCGTGATGGCGATCAGGAGCACGGGCCAGAAGGTGCTGGTGAGGGTATAGCGTCCCGTATGCGGAATAATGAACCCAAGAGTGTTGCTTTGCCGGGCCGCCAGCCCCCGGGCTGTGGCATTGGGGTGGAAATCCAGCTTTTCGATGAGCTTCAATACCCTCTGGCGGGTCTGCGCGCCGACGCCGGGAGCGCCATTGAGAACTTTTGAAACAGTTCCTTTGGAAACCCTCGCCATCTCTGCAACGTCTCTGATAGTCATAACGAAACCGGTTTCCCATTTATACAACGAAACCAGCGGGTTTGCAAGTGTTTCTTGCGTGAATACCGGTTTCTTTATGAGATATCAGCTGTTCGCCTATGAGCCCGCAGCGGGAATGGCACGTCTGATCCGGACAGACACATCTACCGGATACGGGAGTACGCGCTCGGCAGCAGTCGTACCCGTTCGGCGAATACGGCGTACCGCGCTTCGCGCGATCTGCTTTAGGATTCGATGCCGACCAGCCGCAGGTGGCCGTCGCGGTAGACGTGTTTGAAGCGGATTTCGTTCTTGCGGGAAACGAAAACGAGCTCCCCTTCGAGGAGGTAGAAATCGTCCATCTCCCGTTCGACGTCCACCGCATAGTAGCGGGTCAGGTAGTCAAGAAGCTGGTCCAGGTTGATCTGCTCGAAGTGCTCGACGAGACGGTTGAAAGCTTCCCGGCTTCCCCTTTTTTCCAGGAAGTACATCTTCTGAGCCATGAAGAAGATGATGTGGTCCCGTGTATGCTCCATCGGTCTCTCTGTGTATCGACATGCCACCCGGATAAAGTTAAACTTGCTCCGGGAGGCTGGTGATGGCGAAGGGATTCAGTCTTGAGACAGACCCATGGGTGTATAGAGCAAAGTATTCCGAGGACGGCATATGGCGCGAGGAGTACGTGGAGCAGCCTCACAAGAGCCCCCGCGAAGAGGAGGCACTGTCGGAATCCGAGCGTGCCAAGCTCCTGCTACGGAGGAACAACTTCTCCGACATGCCCCTGGTGAATTACACCACCCAGTATGGGATGGGGTGCTTCGAGGGACTGAAGGCATTTCCGCAGCCTGACGGCTCCCTGAAGCTTTTCCGCCCCGATGAGAACGGCAAGCGGATGGAATCCTCCATGAATGGTCTGCACATGCCCCCGTTTCCCCAGCAGATGTTCCTCGGCGCGGTGAGAACTGTGGTCGGGAAGAACCAGACAATCGGGTTCACCCCTGCGTATGACCACTCATGGGAAAAGGACGACTTCATCTCCGGCCCTTCCGTCTATGTCCGGCCGTTCACCTACGCCGAGCCCGGCATCGGGGTCGGCATCAGCAAGCACCCGTGGGTGGTGGTGGTCACGACCCCGGTCGGTGCGTATTTCAACCCGGGGAACTCGAAGGCGGTCACAACGAGGCGAGTGCGCGCCACCCCCGGCGGGACGGGCTGGATAAAGGCAGACTCGAACTACGTGACCAGCGCGCTGGCAAAGCTGGAGGCCGAGTCCGCAGGCTTCATGGAAGCGATCTTCCTTGACGCCCGGGAGCAGAAGTATTTCGAGGAAGGCTCCTCCTGCAACATCTTCTTTCTGCTGAAGAACGGGACCCTGGTCACCCCGAGCCTTGAGGACACCATCCTCCCCGGCATTACCCGCAGGAGCGTCATGGTGCTCGCAAACGAGAAAGGCGTGAAGACCGAGGAGAAACGGGTGTCGGTGAAGGAAGTGTTCTCCAACGCGAAGGAATGCTTCGTGGCGGGAACAGCGGCAGGCATTTCCTTCATCGAATCCATCACCCACGAAGGGAAAGAAGTCGTGTTCGCAAAAAGGGAGATGGGGGACCTCACCCGCACGCTGCTGAAGGCGCTCAAGGGGATCCAGTATGGGGCGCTCCCTGACACCCACGGCTGGATGTTCCCTGCCCTCCACTAGGGCGGATCGCGCGAAGCGCGATATCCGGTAGACGTGTCCATCCGCGTCAACTATTCCATCGCCCTGAAGGACCCGTTTACCAGGACAGGGTTCCCAGGTCCCTCGGGAGGTCGCTTGATATCTGGGGCACGAAGCCGGACACCGGATAGATGATGCCTCTCTGGTTGAGGTAGGGGAGGTTCCTGGCCCCGCCGGTGGAGCGGCTGCCGGGAGTCCTGGTGAGGGTGTCGGCAACCTGCGAAGCATCGGCAAGATAGACCAGGCCCTCCGACTTCTTTGTCCGGTCTCCCGTCCGGGCGGCAAGCCTGTCCATGACTACACCGAGGTTGTTTTCCACCTTCACAAGGGTCTCCAGCAAGGAGCGATGCTCCGGTTTGTCCTCTGGGAAAAGCGTGCCGATGGCTGCCCTGTGCGCCTCCAGGCGATCACGCAGGCGCAGGTAGTAGCCCTGGGCGGCGAAGTAGTCTCCCCTCTGATAGAAGCAGTTGCCGATGGCGAAGAGCAGGTTCGCCGGCGATTTTCCCGAGTAGTCGACCTCCCCCGTTCCCGCGGGGACAAGAGGGGGGGGTGCGTCACTGTCGCGGGGAAGCCCCCATTGTTCCTCCGCCTTGGAGAAGCTGGCCAGCGCCGCTCCGTAGTCTTTTTCTGCGTACTGGGTGAACCCGATCTTGTAGTCCAGGGAAGGATCGAAGTACTGATTGTCGATTGCCTTCTGGTAAAGGGCCCGGGCCGTGTCGAGGTCCCCCACGATGTAGTAGTGGAGGTCCCCCAGGTCAGCGTAGGGCCTGCCGAAGATGCTGACCGACGCGACCAGCCTGCTTTTCTGGGCCTCCTCCACTCTGGCTATTGCAGTGGTGAGCTCCCTTTCTCCCTCGATGTATTGCCCTTTTTCGTCGTAGACCTCTCCCAGCCGGGTGTGCGTATCGACGTCCATCGCAATCCGCTTCGGAGTCAAAGGGTCTGACGGCCGAAGGCGCACCACAGTGGCGTTGAGGGCGGTCAGCTCGTCGTCGGGCTGCTGCGCCAGCCTGTAGTAGCGGGCGAGGTTGTAATGGATCTCCGCGAGCCTCGAATCTGCCTCGTCCGCCTTCATCAGCACGTCCTTCGCGTAATTGAGCTGTCGGTGGTCCACCAGGTATCCGCCCAGCTCGGCGTAGATGTCAGGAACCACGCGAACTTCCGGGCGGGACGCGAAGTACAGCCTGAGGCGCTCGATTTCCTGCGGGACGTCTTTGCGGATGAAGTAGCGCATCATGCGAAAGAGAAGCTCATCCCGGGTCCCATACTTCTCAATGAGGGTCGCATAATCGATTCGAGCCGCTTCGTAGAGCTTCGCGTCGTCAGGAGGCTTCACGCTGCCCGCCCATTCGAGGCTGTTGTCACCCGCGGCAAGAAGCGCGTCGAAATCGAACTGGTCCTTGTCCAGGATGATCTTCAGCAGGTCGTCCGCCTTCCCATAGTCGGCGAGCCGGCTGGATTCCATGCGGGCATAGTCGAGAATGCCCTTCCTGTCTCCCGGGAAATCCTTCAGCAACAGGTCGTATTTCTGCTCGGCCAGGATGTACTGGCGCTTGTCTGAGAAAGCCTCGGCGTATCGGTAGTACCAGCCCTTGATGCGCTGGACGCCTCGCGCGTGCTCAAAGCTCTCATTGGCAAGCGTGAAGCGGTCTCCGAGAATGTGGTTGTAGCCGATGCGATAGTTCGCCATGGCGTACAGGGGCCGATACACCAGGCGGTAGCCCAGGAACCCGATGAGTGCGGCGGCAAGGACGGTAAGGGCGAAAAGCCGCACGATGGGGTAGATGTTCTCCCGCAGGGCGTACGCGAAGCTGCGCTGCTCGGCCTCGAAAGCAACGCCTGACTTCTTTTCGTAGCCAGCCGGGATGGCAATTCGCTTGCCAGTGATCCGCAAGACAGCGGCCGCAATTTGTTGCGCCGTTGCTCCTGCTACCAGGAGGGACACGAGTCGTGCCAGGACGGCCCCGGTCGCCTTGCCCTCTCCAATGACGTCCTGCACGGCCATCTTGAGGTTGCGCGGAAGGGACTCGAGGGTCCTCTTCAGGCGATCAAACTGCGATTGGGTAAGGGCGATCTCTGGCTCGGCGCCGCCCAGCTCGGGGATGGGACCGGCCTCCTCGGCCGGAGGCGGAGGGGTCGGTGCCCGGGGGGCGGGTTTGCGGGCGGACGGCCTTTCCTGCGGCCGCTCGGGCGGCGTGGGCGGGGCGCCCTCCGGCTCCGCCGGCGCCTCCGCGGTAAATTGCCCGGTTGGCTCGGTAAAGCTGAAGTCCTCCAGATTCAGGTCCCCGAGGCCCTCTTCCGCGCCGGCTTCCGGTGGGGCCGCAGGCGCGGGCTGCTCCGCAGGCGCCGGCGGTTCTGCAGGCTCCTGGAGTGATGGGGCGGGCGCTTCTTCCCCAATTTGCGGTCCCGGGCCCAGATCGAAATCCTCCAGGCTGGGAATCTCTACGCCCTCGCCGCCCAGGGGTTGGCCCGTCTCTTCCGCAGCCGGGAGGCCCGCCTCGGCTTCTTGCGTCGGCTGAGGTTCCTCCGCTTCAGTGCCTGCCAGCGGCTCAGTCAGACTGAGGTCTTCCAGGTTTGGCAGCTCGACGCCTGCAAGCGCTTCCTCGGAGGGGCCTTCTGCTGCAGCCTCCGGCGGAGGGGCCTCCGCGGAAGGAAGAGCCGGCTCCCCGATGTCCTCCGGCAGCACTTCCATCTGCGAGAGGTCGGATTGCAGCTGGGTCGACTCAGTCTCCGGAAGCGCGAACTCATCTGCGGCAGGCTCCTGCGGCCCAGGGATGCCTGGGCCGGCGGGAGGCGGCTCCAGGTCCTCTATTGGCGGGGTTGAAGTTTCCTCTCCGAAAAGGGAACCAAAATCGAGCCCGCTTTCCTCCGCGGCCGTCGGGCCTGCACCTTCGACCTTAGACTGCCCGGCAGCCGGAGCCGCCTCCGCGGGGGTCTCCAGATCTTCGAGGCTCGACAGGTCGAGGCCGAAATCCGGGCCTTCGGCCGCTTCTTCTGTGGGCGTGGAAGGGGGCTCCTGGGATGGTGTGGGGGCGCCGCCGAGCATCTCGCCGAGGCCGGCGGGAAGCGCGTCGTCGGGACGCCGCACATCCTCGATGGCCTGCGACCTGCGCGCCATGATGTCGGGCTCTCCGCCGAGGGAGTTCAAGACCTCCTTGAACTTCTCGATGTCCTCTTTGCGCGGCAACTCGTCTCCTGATTCAAGTTTCGGCCAAATGGGAACGCATCATGATTCAAGTCAGGCCCGCTCCCGACCGAGTATTATAAACAAAAGCCCCAGGACGTCCAACAGTGAAGAGGAAGACCAGACAGGGCGAAAGCTCGCCCGCCGCAGCCCAACCTGAGATCCCGCGCAGAATGAGGGTTTCCCTCCTGCGGTGTCTCATTCTTGCGTGCATGATCGCATCCGCCGCTGCGCGCGGGTTCGCGCAGACCGCCATGACCCTTGATCTTTCCCTCAACGGGCTCAGGCAGGCGCAGCCTCCGCACCTTGTGGGCGACGTGCTGATCCTCAGTTACAGGCCAGCGAGCGCCGCTGACGTACGGTTTGTCGGAGCCCGGTTCGCGACAGAGAACTACGCGCTCCTCCACGTCTTCTCGAAGAACCAGTACGGGGTCTACGTCCTGGACTACGAGGTCCCAGAGAACACACTGGTGATACGCTACCGCATGGTTGTCGACGGCCTGTGGGTGAACGACCCCTCCAACCCTGAAATCGAAGCCGACGGCCAAGGCAACCTGATTTCACTTTTCACAATCGAGAAGGAGCCTCAGCGGCCCACGGTGAACCCGCGTCGGGAGCCGGATGGCAGTATTACGTTCGTGTTTCGCGGTCAGCCAGGCCGGCGTGTAACCATCCAGGGGGACTTCAACAACTGGGACCCTTTCATGAGCCAGCTCGCGGAAACGGAGTCCGGGGTGTATCGCATAACCCTCCGGCTCGTTCCCGGAGGACACTGGTACCGGTTCTTCGTTGACGGGAACAGGCTTCTGGACAGGTACAATTCCGAGACTGCGGTTGACCCTGACGGGCAGCCGGTGAGCTATTTCGAGGTCTCTCCCCCGCCCTCGGACCCGGGGTAATGCGTTCCCCACGCGTCCAGCCAGAGAATCGACTCCAGCGGTTTTCGGACTTTTTTCCTCCCCTGCTGGCCCTGCGCCGGGTATCCCATGGCGATGAGGGAGACGACGCGGACGGACAGCGGCGCGCCCAGCGCGCGGCGGGCGCCCCTCCTGTTGAACCAGCCGATCCAGCACGTCCCCAGCCCCAGCTCTGCCGCGCGGAGCACAAGGTGCTCTCCCGCGATTCCGCAGTCCAGCTGGTACATCGCCCTGTCCTTCAGCGACTTTGCTAACTCCACCACGCCGGCCCTTTCCGCGCACAGCGCGATGATCACGGGAGCTGCGGCCGCAAAACGCGTACGGGAGAAGATTCCGGAAAAACTCCAGCGGGAAAGCGCCCCCCGGGCCTGCTCACCCTTTACCACGATGAACCGCCACGGCTGGCCATTGCTTGCAGAAGGGGCGAACCTCGCAGCCTCGATCACGGAGAGGATGGCATTGTCCGGCACCGGACGTGCGTCGTATCTGCGGACGCTGGACCGGACCTGGATCAGCGCGGAAAGCGCCGAGCCGCTCATACCGCGGCGTCCTGGTGCACGCTGGACTGCTCCTTGAGCCCGCGCGCCTCGTCCTTGAGGCGGTGGATCGAGTCGAACCACTTCAGAGCGCTCTCATGGCGGAAGGGTATCCTGTACAACCTGCTTTCGAACGTGAAGTGCAGCTTGTCCCCCGGGTCCACGGAGAGCGCCCCCAGGCCCGCCAGAGGGGCGGCGAGGGGGATACCCAGGCGCGTGCGGAAAAGCAGGCGCTGGTTCGTCAGGAAAGCACGGCCGAACGCCAGGACCCGAAGGTTGGGAAACTTCTCCTGCTTGAAGAGGAAATGGGGCCGGGAGATGAGATAGACCTGCTCATCCGGAGAAAGGCCCAGCCGCGCTTCGCTTCGAATGGGAGTGAAAGGCATTGCCTTGATCCGCGCATAGTGCTGCGGAAGCCCGGTCCAGATCTCTTCCGGTCTGCCCTCCTCATCCACCGGGGACAGCCGGCAGGTGACGTCGATCACCCAGGAAGAGAAGCAGCTGGAACACTCCACCCTGTTGGTGCTGAACGGGCGCACCACCTTCAACCCTTCCAGCGTTCCACAGCTGGGGCACCGGTAGAGCACGTGCGTCACATCGACGGCAAGGCCTTTGTAGGGAAACCGGGAGACGTCCACGGGCTGGCTTGAGTCCGGGCCCCGGATGGCCTGCGCCACATCACGCGCGATCCGCTCGTCATCCTCGGGGATCTCTTCGGGCCGGTAGAGCCGCGAGAAAACAGCCTTCACAGGGAACCTGCGCCATCGCCGGGCCCAGCGCGGGAACACGAAGTACGCGCCGGCCAGCCGGCATGCATAGACGGGCGCCTGGAGTTTCCTGATGAGCTTCGAAATCCCGTGGGTGATCGGCTGCACGGTCCCGTCCCAGGACCGGACCCCTTCCGGGAATACGCCGATGAGCCCGCCCCTCTGCGCAATGGAGAAGATGGAGCGAAGGGCAGTGATGTCCGAAGCCGCCTTGCGCTTGGGGAACGCGCCGAACCACCGGATCAGCCGGCCCAGGGCCCGCTGTCGGAACAGGTCTTCCGTGGCTGCGAAGTAGACGGGGCGCCGGAGAAGGACATACAGCCAGATGGGATCGAACAGCGTCGTGTGATTGGCAAGGATGATGCCGGCGCCGTTCTCCGGGACAACCTCTGCGTTGATGGAATCCAGCTGGAAATACCTGATGATGAAGCCGCGCAGGAGCGAGGTCATGACCCGATAGAAGATCCGGTTGACCAGCCTGACCTTTTTGAAAGTCTCGGACGCGGCGGTCGGCTCGCTCATCGGGCCAAAGATACTGATTCAGGCAGAGCTGCGCAATGCCCCGCGCCGCGGGAGCCCTCAGCTGCAACCCGTGGTGGACCCGCAGGTGTCGCAGCGCATGCATGTCCCGCTTCGAAGCAGCGTAAAGTGGCCGCACACAGGGCAGCCATCTCCCTCGTAGCCCTTCATCTTGGCCACGTGGACCTCGTTGTCCAGGGCAACCAGCTCTCCATTGCCGTTCCCGTTTGCTTCGTGGTGGGAGCTGCCGTTCTTGTTCATTGCAGTGGGCGTAAGGTCGTCCGGCTTCACCTGGACCAGGTCGGTCCTGCCCAGGTACGACAGCGCAAGGTCCCGGAAGATGAAGTCCAGCACAGAGGTGGTCATCTTGATGTGGTCGTGGGCGCTCACAATGCCGTTGGGCTCGAACCGCGTGAAGGTGAACGCATCCACGAACTCATCCAGCGGCACTCCGTACTGGAGCCCCAGGGAGACGGCGATGGCAAAGCTGTTGAGCAGCGACCGGAAGGCCGCGCCCTCCTTGTGCATGTCCAGGAAAATCTCCCCCAGCGTTCCGTCTTCGTACTGCCCGGTGCGCAGGAAGATGCTGTGCCCGCCGATCTTGGCTTTCTGCGTGTAGCCGAAACGCTTGGAGGGAAGAGGGTTTCGCTTCTTTCCCCTTGTTGCGGAAGGCGACGCCAGGCTGATGGATTCCTTGCCAGCGTCCTTCATGATGGAAAGCACAGCTTCCGCCGTTGCGTCGGATCCCGGCATCAGGGAGGAAAGGGGCTGGCTCAGCTTGGAGCCATCCCGATACAGGGCGATTGCCTTGAGCATCTTCCTCCAGGAAAGGAGGTACGCGCCCTTGATGTCGTCCACCGAGGAAACCGACGGCATGTTGATGGTCTTGGAAATGGCCCCAGAAATGAAAGGCTGCACGGCGGCCATCATCTCGATGTGGGCTTTCCATGCAATTGAGCGCTTTCCGATCCTGCCGTTGGGATTCGCAGTGTCGAACACCGCGTAATGCTCCGTGGCCAGGTGCGGCGCCCCTTCGATGGTCATTGTGCCGCATGTCCACATGTTGGTGGCCTCGACCTCCTTGGCGGTGAAGCCGAGGTGGGCCAGGAGGTTGAAGCCCGGCAGGGAGAAAGTGGCCTCGGGGATCTGCAGGGTGTCGGCAAGGAACTCCTTGCCCAGCACATTGGGCTGGAAGGAGTAGTCGATGGAGAAGGCGTTGGCAAGGGATGCGTTGACCTTCTGGATTTCAGTGTCGCTGAACCCCTTTTCCCGCAGCTTCTCGGAAGACACGCCGGGAGCGCCGTCCAGCGTCCCCCTGCCCAGGCAGTAGCGCTCGATGTCCTGGATCTGCTCCTCGCTGTAGCCCAGCTTGTGCAGCGCGGGAGGGATGGAGGTGTTGATGATCTTGAAGTAGCCTCCCCCGGCGAGCTTCTTGAACTTCACGAGGCTGAAGTCGGGCTCCACCCCGGTGGTGTCGCAGTCCATGACCAGGCCGATGGTTCCCGTGGGCGCGATGGCCGTGACCTGGGCGTTGCGGTAGCCGTACTTCTCCCCCAGGGCAAGGGCCCTGTCCCAGGAGCGCCGGGCGGCCGCCATCAGGTCGGGCGGGCAGAAGAGGGCGTCGATGGGCTGGGGAATGACGGAAAGGCCCTCATACTCCTCCGGCGCCGCGCCGTACGCGGCCCTGCCGTGGTTCCGGATGACGCGAAGCATGTCCTCCCGGTTGGCTGCGTACCGGGGGAACGCCCCGAGCTCGGCTGCCATCTCTGCAGAGGTGGCATAGGCCTCGGCAGAAAGGATGGCGGAGATTGCGGCTGCAATTGCGCGCCCCTCCGCGCTGTCGTAGGGGATCCCCATGACCATGAGGAGTGTGCCGAGGTTTGCATACCCCAGCCCCAGCGTGCGGAAGTCGAAGCTCTTGCGGGCGATCTCCCGGGCGGGAAACTGCGCCATGAGCACGCTGATCTCCAGCGTGATGGTCCACAGGCGTATTGCGTGGCGCAGCTCCTCGATTCGGACCTCCCCCTTTTCCAGGTCGTAGAAAGTCATCAGGTTGAGGGACGCGAGGTTGCACGCGGTGTCATCAAGGAACATGTATTCCGAGCAGGGGTTGGAGGCGCGGATCTCCCCATCCTTGGGACATGTGTGCCAGTCGTTGATTGTGGTGTGAAACTGCAAGCCGGGGTCGGCGCAGAGCCACGCGGCCGTGGCGATCCGGTCCCAGATCTCGCGGGCCCGGATCTTCTGGCGGTATTTCCCGTCCGTTCGGTTGATGAGCTCCCACCAGCCGTCGTCCATCACCGCCTTCATGAAGACATCGCTCAGACGCAGCGAGTTGTTGGAGGACTGGCCGCTCACCGTGTTGTACGCATCGCTGTCCCAGTCAGTCGTGTATTCTTCCGGCTCGAAGTCCCATATGCCCTGCTCCGCCAGCTGGATCACCTGGAAAACCCAGGACGGCGGGACCTCGTCCTGGAGGGCTTCCCGCACGGCGCGCTCCAGCTCCCTGTTCTTCTTGGGGTCGAACCGCGCTGCGCCGTCACCGTTTTCTCCCGCATCGGGCTGGCCCTTGCACGCTTCGAGGATCCTCTTGGTGTGCTTCCTCAACAGCCTGCTGCCGGTGACCATGGCGGCGACCTTGCGCTCCTCCTCCGCTTTCCAGTCGATGTACTTCAGGACGTCGGGATGGTCAGCGTCCAAGGTGACCATGCGCGCAGCGCGGCGCGTGGTTCCGCCGCTCTTGATGGAGGATGCCGACCTGTCGCTCACCTTGAGGAAAGACAGAAGACCCGAAGAGACGCCGCCGCCGGAGAGCGGTTCGCTGGATGCGCGCAGCTTGGAATAGTTGGTGCCAGTCCCCGAGCCGTACTTGAAAAGGCGCGCCTCCCGGGTGATGAGGTCCATGATTCCGCCTTCGTTCACCAGGTCGTCCTCGATGGAGAGGATGAAACACGCATGGGGCTGCGGGCGCTCGTAGGCGCTGGTGGATTTTTTTACCTCAGCAGTCTTGGGGTCCACGTAGTAGTGGCCCTGGGCCGGACCGTTGATGCCATAGACGGAGAACAGGCCGGTATTGAACCACTGGGGCGAGTTGGGGGAGCCCATCTGCCGGGCCAGCATATGGCACATCTCGTCGTAGTAGGCCTGGGCAGCCTCCTGCGAAGAGAAGTAGCCGTACTTCTTTCCCCAGTCCATCCATGTGAAGGCAAGACGGTGAAAGACCTGCCGCGCGTCGTTCTCCCCGCCGGTGCTTCCGTCTTTCTGCGGAACGCCCCGCTTGCGGAAGTACTTCTGCGCCAGGATGTCCGTGGCGATCTGCGACCAGAACGACGGAACGAGCACGTTCTCTTGCCGGAAGATCTGCTTGCCGTCGGGGTTGCGGATCTCCGAGGTTCGCGACTCGAAAGATATATCCTTATACGGGGATTCCCCCGCGCGTGTGAAACGCCGCTCAATCTCCATGTTCCCCTCCGCTGGAAATTCGGCGAGACAAAACACTAGTGTAACCGATGGGGTCTGGACAGGCAAGAGGAAAATCGCTCAGCGGGGCAAAATCGCAAGCTGGTGGCCGCCGGGAGGGCCTCCCGCGGCTCGAAGCTTCGCGTCAAGGGCATCGAAGGAGTCGAGAAACGAGTGGGGACGCTCTGCCAGCAGGCGCCGGGCAAGCGCCGCAGCCTTTCCCCCCTGCGCCATCATGCGGGAAAGGGTCAGGGATTGGAATCCTTCCACGTCCTGGCGCTGCTGCTGGAAGAGGTAGGCCTGGAACTCATTCACAACCAGGTAGTGGTCGGAGGAGTCGTATGCCTTGGATGACAGGTAGTCCAGCCAGACGTCCTTCTCCACGGGGGAAAGGGATTCCCAGACCTCCTCGACGCCGGCTCGAAACTGCGGAAGGGAGAAGAACTCCCCGTGGGCGCTCTCGTGGGAGAGAAGGAGATGGCGGAGGACAGGCGATGAGCTGCGCGAGATGGAGATCACCGCGCCTTCCCCCGGGGCAAAGCCTTTTGCAGTCTTGCGCATCAGGTCGTTGGCCTCAAGGACCTGTTCCAGGTCGGTTTCCCCTGGAGTAAGCGAAATCCCGCGCAGGAACGCTTCTGAGAAGAACCTGGCCAGGTCTTCCGCCCGATAGTCGTGGGCGTTGTATCCGTGTCTACCGGCCAGGGCCTCCGGGTCTTCGATGGTGTCGCGGTAGCCTGCTTTCTCAACAAAGTAGGCGAGCCGCTTGAACAGCCCGTCCTGCACGTCGTAAGTGGCCGTATCGAAAATCAGAACCCGAGGGAACCGGTCCCATGCGTAGAGCTCGAAGTCCGAGCGGCGCCAGGTGGCCCGGTCCCAGCCCAGGATCATGCCCGGGTCTGCCGGGATGGGCCTGTCCGCCGGAACAAAGGATATGTCCAGCCTCTGCACGGGCAGCCGCGTCTGGAGGTCCCGCGGAAGAAAACCGGTGCTTCCACGAGCAAAGCTGATGCTGGCAGGCGCCGCTGCCGCGTCCAGGGTGAAGACAGCCTGCTGCGCGTCGCTTCCCGTGAACCTGATGGCGTCGTCCCGGCTCTGCATCTCCGGCTGCGCCACGTCAAGCCTGATCTGCCAGATCCCCTGCGCCATTTCTTTTCGCGTTTCCTCCGTGATCCGTGCCGTGGCGCCTTCCGGCCCGGCTGCAAGGACCTCGACGCTGCCATCCACGGAAAGGCTTTCAGGAGAAATTTCAAACCCGTGAACGAACTGGCTCGTCCCGGCGGCCTTCAGCTGAAGGGATTCTCCCGCGCGTGCAGGGCTCCCGGCGCTGAGCTGGTATCCCCAGATCTGGTCGCCCGAGGAAAGCGGCACGAGATATCGAAGGGTAATGCTGCCGGAGGGCGGGAGCCTTACGCTCCGCACGACGGTCTTCCTGTCGGAGAGGATGGACAGCCGGCCGTCCGCGAGAGTGCCTGTGTAGGAGAGCGCGAAGGCCTGTCGTGACGCGGTGATGGCCAGGGGCTTTCCAAGGCTGTACAGCGGGCTGGTCAGGCTGGCTGCCGACGGGGCAAAGACGGCCTCCTGGTCCCTGCTGCGTCCCGGCGACTGCCGAATCTCGATCTGCTGCCCTTGCGCGGTTACAAACGGGAAGCTTTCGAATCGGGCCGTGCATCCGGCAAGGGCCAGGGCGATGACGGCCGCCAGGAAGCCGCGCTGCGCCGACCCCTTCAATCACCCTCCTGGACGGCAAGGGGCATGAGGCTTCTGACCATGTGCTGGGCAATCTCCCGCCGGGCTTCCTTGGAGATGGCGGGCCGGATGAAGTTGTCCAGCCTGCCCGGGAATCCGTCCGGGAGAAGGGGCAGGGAGGCGATGCGCTCGCCAAGGAGGCGGTCCGCAGGCTCGAACTGCCGATTGGCGGCGAAGAGGAAGCTCGCCACGCCGCGCAGCAGCCGGGCCGCAGAGACAAGGAAGAACAGGTCATCCGAGCGGTGCGCCGCGGCGCCCAGGTCCACCAGGGCGCGTTCTGCCAGGGCGTAGGCGCGAAGGCGCGCCTGCCACCAGAACTCGTCCGGCACGTGCGCAAGGGCCGCGCGGGCCTCATCCATCCAGCCGTCGCGGCTGAAGAGAACCTCGCCGCGCTCTATGCGGTACAGGACATGGCTGCCCGGCTCGTGAAAGACCCAGTTCTTCTCCGCGATGCGAAGGAGCATGCGGTCCACTTCTTCTGTCCGGATGTAATGGATGGTAACCGGGAGCTCCTCCGTGAGGAACCTGTCGATAGTCGAGACCGGGGAGGTCTCGAAGGCTGTCACACGGGGCACCAGAGAGCTTCTTTTCTCGATCTCCGGCAGCCTGCCGGAGACGTAGACATCCAGGTCAATCGTGAAATAGGGATCCGAGACATCGATGTCCGCCGCCTCTCCCAGCACCACGGTCAGTACGCCGTCTGTTCCGGCAAGGCTTTTCTCCAGGGCATCGGTGATCCGCTGGACCTTCCGCTTCATGCCGGCAAGTGTAGCAGGGCAGGGCAGGGCTGACCAGAGGTTGAGCCCTGAAAAGGCCCGTGGTACGATACTTCCATCATGAAAGTGGAGGCTCCGCTCCGCGCACATCGCCGAAGACTCTGGATCGCGCTCCTCCCCGTGACGGCAGTCTGTGCCGCTGCTTCCACGGCGGCGGCGCTGGGAGTTCCCGGGATTCCCCTTGTACCGGCCCTGCTTGCATCGTTTGTCCTGGCGTTTTTCCAGGGCGCTCTCGCCGCCCACGCCCTTCCTGGTCAGAGGGCGCTGGAGACGCGGGCCATGCAAGTGGAGGCGGTCTGCGACCTCATCCGCAAGGCGGGCGCATCGCTGGATCTCCAGGAAGTCCTTGACTCCATTACGCGCCTGACAGTGCAGGCAGCCGGAGTGCGCGGATGCTCCATCAAACTGCTTGATCCGGCGCGCGGGCGCATGAGCGTCCGCTCCATTGCGGGGCTGGACCGGCAGGTGGCGGAGCTGAGCGCGGAGGCAGCTGAGAGCATCGCCACGAAGAGCCTCATGGACGGACGGCCCGTTCTTGTGGAAGGCGCGGCCCAGAGCGACTTCCCGGAGCTGGACGGGGAGAGCGAGTCCCTGATCTGCGTTCCCCTCCGACATGAGATGAAAGTCGTAGGGGCGCTCTGCGTGTATGGCGAGAAGGGCGGGAAGCTTTCCCCTGAGATGCTCGCGTTTCTTTCCCGCCTGGGAGATCTCGCTGTGCTGTCCATTCAGAACGCGGAGATGTACGAAACCCTGAAGAAGGTCGATGCGGCGAAGTCCTGGTTCCTGCGAAAGGCGGCCCACGAGCTTGCATCGCCCCTCTCGGTGATCCAATCGGTGGCGCAGAACTTCATTTCGGGGTATCTCGGGGAGCTGGACGCGTCGCAGCTTGCCAGCATTGAGCGCATCAAGGCCCGGGCAGCCGGCCTGTCCGAAGTTGTCGCCGATCTTCTTGCCCTTGCCCGCGGCAAGGCGCGCACTGCCGGGGACAAGGCCGGGACCACGGACCTTGCTGCCTCGCTGAGGGAGACCGTCGAACTCTTCCGGACCGCAGCGCGGCAGACGCAGATCGATATCTGCGCGGAGCTGCCCGCGGAGCCGGTGGTGGTGCCGGTCTCGACGGAGGAAATCCGCTCCGTTCTGATGAACCTCCTGTCAAACGCCATCAAGTATTCTCCTTCCGGACGCGAGGTGTGCGTGTGCCTGGTCGTGCGCGATGCGACGGTGGAGCTTTCCGTGACGGACCACGGAATCGGGATTCCTGCCGCGGAAAAGGAAAAGCTCTTCAGCGAGTTCTTCAGGGCGTCGAATGCCCGTTCGTTCACTGAATCAGGCACGGGGCTCGGTCTTGCAATCGTGAAATCGGTCATCGAGGGAGCGGGCGGCTCGCTCGGTGTGGACAGCGTCGAAGGGGAAGGCACCACCGTGCGGGTCCATCTCCCGCGCGCGAAATGACGCAGACCCTCCTGGCGCTGCTGGCGCCCGGCTCCGTGGAGGCCGAGGTTGGACGGGTGCAGCAGGCGATCTTTGCCGAGCATGGCCTGGTCTCCTCCATCGCCCTGCCTTCCCTGATGCCTGTCGCGTTTCTGGCCTCCGACGAGCCGCGGCGCGGTCTGCTTGCGGAGCTGAACGCTGCGGTCGCAGCCCCGTATCGCATAGTCTTCACCGGGCTTTCATGGCAGGAGGGCTGGCTGTACCTTGGCGTGGATTCAGGCGGCGCGTGGCTTTCCCTGCGCGCCGCGGCTCTTGCAGCGTTTGCTCATGAGACCGGCGGAAAGCCCGGTCTCTTTCCTGCTTTCGAGGGCTTTTTTCTGGGGTGCGCCGAGGCACAGGCGGAACATCGTGGGCTCATCCGACCTTCCCTGCCTGCAGGTGGGTTTACTTCTTCGGTCCTTTCACTGATGCGAATTGATGCGGCAGGGGCGGGTGGAGCCTGGTGGCGCGAAGTTTCCACCGAAATCCTCGAAGAATTGCCGCTTCGCGGGAGACGCAGGTCATGAAGTCTTTTCCAGCATTCGGGATACTGCTGAAGTCACGGTCCGATCGCCCGGCCCTTTTCTCCCTTCTGGAGAAGAACTCGGGGCTGCCGGGGCCGCGCGCCAATCTTGAGCTGGGATACTCGTTTGCAAAAGCCGTTTCTTCCATGAGGCTCCAGGACTGGCAATGGGAGATGATACTGGGAATGGCATCGGTCTCTCCCTCCAAGGCGCCGACGAACACGCCGAAGGAATACCTTTCTTTCTGCGGGCTGGTGGCCCTTGGGGCCCTGTGCGGAGAAGGTCTGCCCAGACCCAGGAGACGGGCGGCGCTGACGATCATACGCAAGGCCGCGGCCGATCCCCGCTGGAGGACCCGGGAGGCTGCGGCAATGGCGCTGCAGCTGATAGGGGAAAAAGACCTCGAGGCCCTCCGGCAGATCGTGGAGCAGTGGCTGCCAGGCGCCTCTCTGCTGGAAAAGCGCGCACTCGTCGCCGGGCTTGCGCATCCGCCCATCCTTGGCGATCATGCCTTTGCCCTGTACTGCCTTGAAGTTGCTTTCGCTGTCCTGAAAGCGCTCCCCGGCACCAGCGCCGATCTGCGGCGGAGCGAGGACTTTCGCGTTCTGCGCCAGGGTCTCGGCTACGCTCTCAGCGTGTTTGTCGAAAAATCGCCCGAAGAAGGATTTGCCCTTCTGCGGGAGGCGGCATCAACCGAAGACCCGGACGTTCGGTGGATAGTGAAAGAGAACCTGAAAAAGAAGCGGATCTCGGCCCGATACCCTGCTGAGGTGCAGAAGGTGGCGGGTCTGCTCGGCGGCTAGCCCTACACTGTCGTGGGGCCCGATGAACGCCTGATGTCGGCGCGATAGTCGAGGAGCACGGCGTGGTCCCCGGTCACCCGCCAGACGAACCGCTCTTCTGCAAGGCCGTGCTGGAACTCGGTCTCCATTGCCAGTGCCACTTCCGTGCCCTGGCCCGTCGTGGCGTTCACCTGGAATCCTCGGGTGGTGGCTTTCCCCGCCTTGCCGAGCCGGGAATGGACATCGCTGAGGTATTTCACGAAATCAGCCCTGCCCCAGGTCCTCCTCAGTGAATCGTCGCTTCCGTCATAGATCGCGTCGTACTGCCCCTTGTCAAGAAGCGCATGAAACTCCTTGACTCCCTGTTCGGCGGTGATTTGCGACCTGCGCAGCCCGCATGATGCAAGGACTACGCAGCAGATCATCACCAGGGCGACACGCGCCGTCATGTTCATTGCGCTTTCAGCGCAGGGCCGGCAGGCGGACATTTACCACCTCCTTGAGGGCTTCCATCACCTCAGCCACGGCCAGGGGATAGCCCTCGCGGGCAAGCGTCGTGCAGAAATCCTCATGCGCGCGCCCGGCCCGGTATTCAGGGACCCGGACGGGCATCGCCAGGTACCGGGTGAAAATAGCGATGTCGTTGCTGACAAGAAGACTTGCCTGGTAGAAGAGGACCAGGCGCGTGCGGTAAATCGAGGTGCCAAGGATCTTCTTTTCCCGGATGGCAAGGTCCGAGATGCCGCGCGGCTCCACCCCGCGGACACCCAGGCTGGACAGCGCCTGCACGAACCATCCGTTGATCTTTGAAGCATATTCTTTGTTTCTGAAGGGGGAATCAACGGCCGTGACGCACGCAAGAACCACCTGTCCGGGAGTGAGAACGACGGTCCCGCCTCCGCCCCGCCGCCTGCGCCACGGCACGCCATCCGCGGCAAGGAGGTCCAGGAAAAGGTCCGCCTCAGGGTTGCCGCCTGCCCCGAGGACGGCGCAGATTTCCCCCGGTTCGTATATCCGTGAGACAGGCCTTCCCGCGCGCTGGAACTCGTCAAGAAGGTCGCCGTTCACCGTCGGCTCGGAGGCGGTTCCCGGCTTCACCTCATTTCCCCATTTTCTTTTTCAGCTCGTCCAGCGCGGCGTTTGTCTCTTCTTCTTTCATGGTCCGGGAAAGCTCGTCCTTCTTCCCCACCACCGTTTCCAACTGGGCAAGGAGGAGGTCCGTATCCACCAACCGTGCTCCTGTCATGCGAAGGCGGGCAAGCTTCTCCTTCAACACAGAGACCTTGGCTTTCAGGTCCGCAAGCTCCGCCTCGAGAGCGGCCTTCTTTCCGGCAACCTCGGCAAGCCGCGCCTCGGCCTGGGCTGCAAGGGCCTCATCCCCCTTGGACCGGGCCAGCGCAACCCTGCGGGTCCAGAGGGAAACATCCTCTGCGGAGGCGGCGACAGCCTTCTCTGTCTGCTTGAGCGTGGTGATGAAAGCAAGCACATAGTCGGCGGCTTCCTTTGGTCCCAGGCCCTCGATATCAGTGTCGATCATGATCCGTCTCTTTGCAAAGAGTAGCACGAGCCTGCTCCGGAGGCTATCTCTTTCCACGTTGCCCTTCGATTGTCGCAGTCCGCCCCCGAAATTGTCGCATGTGTGCTTCCGCGAGGATCGTTTCCGTCAGCATATTCAAGCATGTGGGAGGTCATAATGGCCAAGAAAGACCTCAAGTCCGTTGACCAGTACATCGCCATGCAGCCGGAAAACGTGCAGGCGATTCTACAGCTCGTTCGGAGCACTATCCGCAAGGCCGTACCCGGAGCCGAGGAAGTGATCAGCTACCAGATCCCCGCGTATAAGCTGCCTGGCGGCACCGTGATCTGGTTCGCCGGGTGGAAGCAGCACTATTCCCTGTATCCTGTTACCGATCGCATCGTCAAGACTTTCAAGGACGATCATGCGCAGTACACGGTCAACAAGGGCACCATCCGCTTCCCGCTTTCCCGTCCAGTTCCCGTAGAATTGATCGAGCACATAGCGCAAGCCCGCGTGAAGGAGGTAACCGGAGGGCAGACCGCGTACCGGGGAGCCTGAGCCGAGCTACCCCTTCTGACAGATTTCCCGTACAATCGCGCGGTGAGTCCTGTCCCCATGGTGAGGCTCCTTCCCGCCCTGCTGGCCATAGCTTTGGAAGGGGGAGGGCCCGTGTGATTCACTCCCCCTCTGATCCCATCGCTGCCCTTGCAACCCCGCTTGCATCAAGCGCGCTTGCCGTCATTCGCGTCTCGGGAGAAGGCTCCCTGCAGCTGCTTGCGCGGCTTGTGAAGGGAGGGCGGCCGGTGCCCGAGCGGCAGGGCAACACCATCGGCCGCTGCGTTCTTCGCGACGGCGTCGATGACGTGGATGAGGTGATGCTGGCGGTCTACCGTGCGCCGCGAAGCTACACCGGGGAGGACAGCGCGGAGATCATCTGCCATGGCAGCATTCCGGTGGTCCAGCGGCTGCTCTCCCTGCTGAACCGCAGCGGGTTTCGTCCGGCGGGTCCGGGGGAGTTCACGCAGCGCGCCTTCCTGAACGGTCGGATGGACCTCACGAGGGCAGAGGCCGTGAACGAGATCGTGCGGGCCAGGACGGACAGGGCCAGGGCCCTTGCCCTGCAGCGTTTGAGCGGCGCCGTGGAAAGCCGCATTGAGGCCGCGCGGGACGGCCTGGTGCGGCTGCGCGCAGGCCTGGAAGCCGCCATCGACTATCCCGAGGACGAGCATGAAGGGGATAGCGTCGATGCGGTCATTCTCCATCGGACCATTGCCCTGCTGGAAGGGCTGACCCGCACGTACCGCCAGGGCAGGATCTACCAGGAAGGAGTGACCGCGGCGATTGCCGGGGCCACGAACTCCGGCAAGTCCAGTCTCTTCAATGCAATGCTTCGCCAGGAGCGCGCCATTGTCTCTGAGGTGCATGGAACCACGCGGGACTGGCTGGAGGGCGCCGTCAGCCTGGAAGGGATCCCTGTGCGGCTCTTTGACACGGCCGGCTTGCGCGACACTGGGGACCCCCTGGAGGCCGAGGGCATGCGAAGGACGGAGCAGGTCCTGGCAGGGGCAGACATCGTCATCTATCTCGTGGACTCCACCCGGGGAATGGATGCAGCGGATGATGCGTTTCTTGCACGGCGCCCAGGCGTTCCGCTGGTCAGGGTCTGGAACAAGGTGGATCTTCCCGGCCTGCCTGCGCCCGACGACTTCATTCCTCTCAGCGCTCTCACGGGGGCTGGCATCGAGCGCCTGGAGACCGCGGTCGCCGAGTCCGCCCTGGGCGGGTCTCCTGCTGAGACGGACGAGCCACTCATAGATTCGGTGCGGCAGCGGGACCTCATCAGCCAGGCGCTCGCGGCCCTTGCGCGGATGCGGGAGGCGCGCGCGCGAGGCGTGTCCGCGGACCTCCTGGCCGTGGACCTGGCCGAGGCCGCGGATGCGCTGGGGGAGATCACCGGCCAGATCACCACGGCGGAGGTCCTGGAGCGCATGTTCGCAAGCTTCTGCGTCGGGAAATAGCATGGGTCATCGCGCGCGCGCTGATGCGGACTTCGACGCCGTCATCATAGGAGGCGGGCACGCGGGGATTGAAGCCTCGCTTGCAATCGCCCGCCTTGGGTTTTCCGCGGTCCTCATCACGCAGAACCTCGATGTCATCGGCAGGATGTCGTGCAACCCTGCCATTGGGGGGATCGCCAAGGGCAACCTCGTGCGGGAGGTCGACGCCCTTGGCGGACAGATGGCGAAGCTCATCGACGCCACGATGATCCAGTTCCGTATGCTCAACGCCAGCAGGGGTCCCGCGGTTCAGGCCCCGCGGGCGCAGGCGGACAAGCACGCGTATGCCGGCCTTGCAAAGCTCACCCTGGAGAGGGAGACGAACCTCACCCTCTTCCAGGACACAGTGGTCGATCTCCTCCTGGATTCGCAGGGGAGCGCAATCCGTGGCGTCGTGACTGAGCGCGGCCGGCGCGTCCTTGCTCCGGCAGTCGTTCTCACGACAGGGACCTTCATGGAGGGGAAGCTTTTCATCGGCGAGTGGAGCGCCCCTGGAGGCCGGCTTGGCGAGCCTGCGGCAATCGGGCTGGGCGCCAGCCTGCGCCGACTGGGGTTTGCCGTTGGCAGGCTCAAGACGGGCACTCCGGCCCGCGCGCTTCGCGGCTCGCTCATTCCCGAGAGGATGGAGCTGCAGCAGCCGGACCCTGTGGCGCTGCCGTTCAGCTTTTCCAACGCCACGGTCCAGAGA
The DNA here is from genome assembly GCA_049515135.1 of Spirochaetia bacterium. Taxonomy (GTDB): domain Bacteria; phylum Spirochaetota; class Spirochaetia; order SZUA-6; family Fen-1364; genus Fen-1364. The sequence continues at coordinate 68,823 of JBEKUJ010000006.1, read as the reverse complement.
CCCTCGGTGCCGTGCTTCATCACCTACACGACCGCCGAGACCCACCGCATCATCAGAGAGAACATCCACCGTTCGCCGCTGTACGGGGGAAAGATCGTAGGCAGGGGTCCGCGGTACTGCCCGTCCATCGAGGACAAGGTCGTGCGGTTTCCCGGACGCGAGAGGCACCAGGTCTTCGTGGAGCCGGAAGGCCTGGGAACCGAGGAGGTGTACCTCAACGGCGTCTCGTCATCCCTTCCCGAGGACGTGCAGGAGCATTTCCTCCGCAGCATACCGGGGCTTGAGAAACTTGTGATCTCGCGCCCCGGCTACGCCGTGGAGTACGACTTCCTTTTCCCCACCCAGCTGTTTCCCAGCCTCATGACAAAGAAGATCGAGGGCCTCTTTGTTGCAGGACAGACCAACGGCACATCGGGCTATGAGGAGGCAGCGGCGCAGGGGATTGTTGCCGGCATCAACGCCGCGCTTCATCTCCAGGGCAGGGAGCCGCTTGTGCTCTCCCGGGCTGATGCGTACATCGGCGTGCTGGTGGACGACCTCGTGACCCTGGGCACGGAGGAGCCCTACCGGCTTTTCACCTCACGGGCCGAGCATCGACTGTCCCTCATGCATGACACGGCCGACATCCGCCTTCTGCCGAAGGCGCATGCCATCGGGCTGCAGAACGACGCGGCCCTGGACCGGCTTTCCAGAAAGACCCGCGGGATCGAGGAGGCACGCGAGCTTCTGCGCAGGCGCAAGGTGTCCGCGGAGGACGCCGTCCGTCTGGCAGCCCTTGAGGCGCACAGGGGGAGAAACTTCGAGCAGGCCCTGCGGGACCCCCGCGTGACGATTGGATTGCTTGCCGCCCTGGAACCGGCGCTGGCCGCGGCCGATGGATCGTGGCTGGCGCTGGCAGAGGCTGGGGTGAAGTACGAGGGGTATATTGCGCGGCAGGAAGAGCAGGTGGGGCGGTTTCGGCGCATGGAGGAGAAGCTGATTCCACGGGACTTCGACTGGGACGGCCTTGCCGGAGTCTCCGCGGAGGCCAGGGAGAAGCTCAAGCTCATCCGGCCGATCTCTATCGGGCAGGCATCACGGATCTCGGGCGTTCGGCCGCCGGACATCGCCATTCTCCTGGTCTCCCTGGGGCGCGACGCGCGTCAGGCGCGCTCATGAGCGCGGAGCCCGGACCAGTCGACCTTCTTGGAGAAGGCCTTGCCCGGCTTGCGGTCCCCGACGCGGAAAGAGCCCAGGCTCAGCTGAATCTGTACCTCGATGAGCTCTTGCGCTGGAACCCCAGGTTCGGCTTCGTCAAGGCATCCTCGCGCCGGGAGCTCATCGTCAAACACGTGCTCGACTCCCTGTCCGCGTGGAGACTTATCCGGGACGAGGCCGGGAATGGCGGCGTCCTTGACGTGGGCTCGGGCGCGGGGCTGCCCGGCATTCCGCTTGCCGTATGCATGCCCGAGACGCCCTTCACGCTGCTGGAGCGTTCCGCAAAAAAGGTCTCCTTCCTCCGAACATGCAAAGCGCTCCTGGGCCTGGCGCGCGTCGAGGTCATCCAGGGCGATCTGACTGCAGTCGCGGCCCGGTTTGACGTTGTGACCTTCAGGGCCGTGGCTCCCCTGTCGCGTTTTCTTGCCGATGCCCGCGACGCGGGTCTGAAGTTCCGTACGGTTGTCGCATATAAAGGAAGGATTGAGCGGGCGCAGGCCGAGATAGAATATGTTCGACGCTCGGCGGACGCACCGGCCCGGGCGGATGTTGTTCCTGTAACAGTGCCGTTTCTCGATGAAGAACGCTGCATTGTGGCTCTCCGGCCGTGATCGTTATTGACAAACGGGTGTGCGCAACATAGACTCTCGGATGGAGGAGAACCTGCGCAGTGGGCGATTCTACCATCGGCATCAAGATCGCTGACGGTTCCTACTACCCTGTACTAGAAAAAGGATTCACCGGCAGGAAAAAGCTCACCGTCACAACCATCAAGGACAACCAGGAGAAAGTCCAGATCGACCTCTACCGGGGCAACGGGGGGGGCCTGGAGCAGCCCAGCTATATCGGGAGCCTCATCGTGGAGAACATCCCTCCTGCTCCCCAGGGAGAGCCTGAGATCGAGCTGTTCCTCGGCATCAACCCCGAGGGAGAGCTGTCCGCTGAAGCCAGCGACAGGCGCACGGGGGAGTCCCAGAAGTTTTCCACAACCCTGACCAGGCTTGCGGAGGAGGAGATCTCCGGAGAGCCGGAGTTCGAGGTCGAAGAGGAAGGGAAGACCGCCGCGGTAGCTGACCTCGAAGAGCCACCCCTGACCGGGGAGGCCTATCGGGTCACTGAAGCGGATCGAAGACGCGAAGTCCTGGACCGCGAAAAACGCGGACCCAACCTCCTGCTCCTCATTCTCTTTGTCCTTCTGGGTGTCCTCCTGGTTGCGGCCATAGCGTATTTCATCTATAGAAGCGTGCGCGGTCCCGAGACTCCGCCCCTGTCGGCGCGCGGAAGCACGCCTTCGGCGGCCGTGGCACCGCAGCAGCCCGCCGCACCCGCGCAGCCCGCACCGGCGGCTGCGCCGGCAGAGCCGCAGCCCGGAGTCCAGACTCAACAGGGCAGCGGCGGACAGGCCTCGGTCAAGAGCTCAACAGGTGAGGCCCAGACGGTGGCAAAAGGCGGAGTCACCTACCGGATCAAGAGGGGCGACACTCTGTGGGACATCTCCGCAACGTACTATCGAAACCCCTGGCTGTACCCCAAGCTGGCCAGGGCCAATTCCATCAGAAACCCGGACCTGATTTTTGCGGGAACGCGGATCTATATTCCTGAAAATTAGGATCCTGACCGCTCTCCTTGCAGTCCTGCTCTCCACCACCGGCTGCGGTCCCCGCAAGGTATGGGGATATCCGGCGGATGAGCTTGCCCTTCGACTGTCCACCGGCCGCTACGCCATCCTTGCCAGCGTGGACTTTTCCACGCAGGATCCGTCCCAGGCCCTCTCCCTTTCTCCCGGCGCGCCGTACTATCTGGCCCTGGTCTTCGATTCAATGGACATGACGGACCAGTCCCTGCGCATGCTGGAGCTGGCGTGGGCCAGGTGCCCGGACCCGTGGAAGCGGGAGGCCGGAGTCCTCCTGGGCCAGAAGTACAACGCCAGGAAGAGCTGGCCCCAGGCAATCCAGGTGGCCACACGCATCCTTTCCACGCAGCAGCCCCCGGATATGGAGCAACGCGCCCGGCACGTCCTTGTTGAGGCCCTCTACTGGATGCAGCAGGACCAGGAGATGCTGCATCAGGCTGACCTGCTCACCGGCCCGGACCCGGAAGTTCTCCTCTTCCGCGGCGTGAGCTCTCTGCGCCTTGGCCTCGCTTCAGCGCATGACCTCATCGTTCAGCTTTTTCTCCGCGAGCGTGTCTCAGCGCTGCACGCGAGGTTCTTCACTTTTCTTGCAGGCGCGTCCCAGTATGCCGAAGGTTTCACGGATCTGGAGAAGGACCTGATTTCCGCAAAGAACGACCTGTTCCTCGGGGACTGGGATGCCGGGATCCCCCTCATGGAAAGCGTTCTTGCGGGCCTGGAGTCTGCCCGGTCCGCGGGAAGCGCCCTGGTGGCGGACCTTGCCAGCGCGTACCAGTCCTCGGGCAGGCAGGCGGCAGGCGCGCGTTTCCTGGCCGGGGTTTCCGCCCGGCTCACCGGCCGCGCCAGAGCGGATGCCCTGGAACAGGCAGGAAAGATCTACCGGCGACTCAGGTTGTACCCGCAGGCGTTCTCGACTCTTCGCTCTGCCATTGCAGCCTCGGTGGACGCGGACCAGCGCGACAGGGAACGCTGGTACCTCGTGGACATGATCATCTCCCAGAAACCACCCGACGTGCTGGCGCAGGTTGACAGGGAGCTTTCTGCTTCGAACGACCCCGGCTTTTTTTCTGACGTGCTCGATGACTGGACCTCGGACCTGGTGGGAGCCGGGAAGTGGAAGACTCTCATCGGGTTGTGGAGGATTGTCCAGACCCGGGGACCGCGGGGGGTGGAGGCCAGGCTCGCGTACCTCCTGGGGAGAGCGGGCCAGGAAGGGCTCATCACGCCCGTGGGAGCCCTGCCGGCAACCCCGCGCGACTTTCTGCGCGAAGCTGTCACGCAGGATCCGGATGGCTACTATGGCCTCATGGCTTCCTGCATCCTGGGTGATATGCCTGAACAGGTCAAGCCGCGCCCGCAGGATGCCGAACCGCAGAACAAGCCCGCCCTTGACCCCTTCATCACAGGCTTCATCCCGTTCGGCCTTTTCTCCCAGGCGTACCAGAAGATCGTTGAGTCCCGCAGGGGCCTTTCCGATGCGGAGCTGCGTGAGGCGGCGCGCCTCATGGCGCAGGCCGGCGATTATGCCAGCTCCATGCACCTCATGGGCATCCTTGCCCGGCGCAGGTCGCTCTCCCAGCAGGAGCTTGAAATGGAGTACCCCAGGGCCTTCAGCTCCGTGATCGACGAGCTTTCCACGACGAGCGGAATCAGGGATTCGGTGCTGTACGGCCTCGTGCGGGAGGAGAGCTATTTCGACCCGGACATCGTGTCCAGCGTCGGAGCCGTGGGGCTCAGCCAGCTCATGCCGGCCACCGCCACGGCCGTTGCCCGCAGACTCCACATGGCTGAGCCCGACCTTCGGGACCCGTCAGTCAACCTGGCAATCGGAGTGCGCCACTTCCAGGATCTTCTCTCCAGCGTAAACAGCGTTCCCAAAGCCCTGTTGTCGTACAACGCAGGGCTGACAAGGGTCAGGGCATGGGAAAAAGCGGGAGGGGACATGCCGGGCGACCTATTTGTCGAATCAGTGCCTTTCGAGGAGACCCGCAAATACGTGCGCAAGATCCTCATCTCAACGGTGATGTATGCCTTCCTGTACGGGAACGAGGATCCCCGTGACGCCGTGCTCGCGTTCTTCGGTATCGCGCCGCGCAACTAGAGCGCCTAGTCTTCCAGGCCCGGGATCTGAACATCCTCTCCGTTGTACCATTTGTCGAACAAGTCCTTCGGGACCACCGCGACCTTGGCCAGCATTTTGGAATGCTCCTGCCCGCAATACTGGGAGCACAAGAGGTCCGTCGTGCCGAGGTCCGTGGCCTTGAACCAAACCTTGTTGTGCATGCCCGGCACCACGTCCTGCTTGATCCTGTAGTGCGGCACGAAAAATCCGTGGATCACGTCCAGGGACTCCATGGTGAGGACCACGTTGACCCCCTGCGGCACCACCAGGTCTCCGCTTTTCAGCCCGTTGGGGTACTCGAAGAGCCATGACCACTGGCGCGCAATGACCCTCACCTGCATGCCGTCCGACGGGGGCGTTCTCAGGTACTGGAACCCCTTATACGCGTAAAAGAACATCGGCAGAACGATGAGGGTGGCGCCGATGATCCACGCCGCCTCCAGCAGGACATTCCCGGATATGTTGGCAGGGTGCGGGTTGCGGGACCTGCGGTAGCGCACCAGGAAGTAGACCATGAAGAAAATGATGAGGACAAAGAGCAGGACGCAGACCGCAAGGATGAAAATGAAAGGATCGTTGACCGCAGCCTTTGTATCTTGAATCATTCCTTCCCCCGCTTACCGGAAGAGCACGTCGGTATAGGTCATCCCGATGAAGATCGCCAGCGTGCAGATGGCGATGGGGACCAGGATCTTCAATAAGAGCCGCTTTTCAAAAAAAAGGTTCATGAAGTACAGGATCACCAGGGTGGACTTGATGGCCGCAATGGCAAGGACGATCAGAATGCCGATCCTGCCGAAGTTGAGGCTGGCCGAGGTCACTGTGATGGCCGTCAGCACGACGAGCCCTGCCCAGACGAAGATGTAGCGCGGATATGTCACTGCATTCTCCTCAGCTGATCAGGTAGAACAAGGGGAACAGGAAGATCCAGATGATGTCCACGAGGTGCCAGTACAGGGCGCCGTTCTCCATGATGTTGATCCGTTCCGGGGTGATCTTTCTCCGCAGCACGAAGTTGAGGACAAAGGAAAGCACTACCATCCCCACGATCACGTGCAGAGCGTGCAGCCCGGTCATCGTGAAGTACAGCCCGAAGAACAGGATGAAGCCGTGCGGCTGGCTCTCCAGGAACTTCGCCCCTGGGTACAGCCCATGCTCGAACTTTGCCCCCCACTCGAAGCTTTTAACCACCAGGAAGGTGAGCCCCAGGCCGATGGTTGCAGCAAGGAAGATGGCTGCCCGCCTCATGTTCTGCTTCACATGGAGCGAGAAAAGCGCCACCACCACGGTGAGGCTGGAGGTGAGGAGGACGATCGTGTTCAGTGTGCCGTCGAACCTGCTGAGCTCCATGGACCCCGCGTGAAAGTCGGCGGGGTTCTTGTAGCGGTACATCGAGTACAGGAGGAACATGCCGCCGAACAGGAGGATCTCGGAGAGGAGAAAGAGCCAGATCCCGACCCTGGCCTTGACGCCTTCATCGTGGGCTTCAACGCTTTGACTGTGGCTGCTGCTCATGCGGTTCCTTTTTGCCCAGGTCGTCGCCGTTGTCGTCGCTGAAGACGTACGGTCCATGCGTGACCACGGGAGTCTCGGCAAAGCTGTGCTCTGCCGGAGGGGAGGGGATTTGCCATTCCAGCGTGGCGCCGCCCCACGGATTATCTTCCGCCTTCTTGCCTCGGAACAGGCCGTGGAGGAGGTTCCCGAACATCATGACCAGGCCGGCCACCATGATCCACGAGCCGTAGGTGGCGATGCGCTGGAGGTCCGTAAACTGCGGAAGGTAGGAGTAGTAGCGCCGCGGCATTCCCGCCCACCCCAGAATGAGTATCGTCATATAGAAGACATTGAAGCCGACGAACAGGACGATGAATGCCACAACGGCGAACTTCTCGTTGTACGTCTTCCCCCACATCTTGGGAAACCAGTAGTGCAGAGCCGCGAACAGGCCGAAGCCCATGCCGCCGAAGATGACGTAGTGGAAGTGCCCGACAACGAAGTATGTATCGTGCGTATGGACATCCGTTGAGAGGGCGCCCAGGATCAGCCCGGTGAGGCCTCCAATGGCGAACAGCGCAATGAAACCCAGGGCGTACAGGAACGGAGGGTCCATCTTGATGGAGCCCTTGTAGAGGGTGGCAACCCAGTTGAAGACCTTGATAGCGCTGGGCACCGCCACGAGGAACGTGAGGAGGGAGAACACGATGCCCGCCGTGTCGCTCTGGCCGCTGACGTACATATGGTGTCCCCAGACCAGGGAACCCACGCTTGCGATGGCAAGGCTGGAGAAGGCGATTGTCTTGTACCCGAAGATGTTCTTGCGGGAGAACACCGGAATGATGTCGGAGATGACTCCCATGGCCGGCAGGATCATGATGTACACGGCAGGATGGGAGTAGATCCAGAACAGGTGCTGGTAAAGGAGGGGGTCACCGCCCTTCGACGGGTCGAATACCCCGATGCCGAAGATCCGCTCGACGAGGATCAGGACCATCGTTATGCCGATCACGGGGGTTGCCAGAACCTGGACCCAGGCGGTGGCGTAGATCCCCCAGATGGAGAGCGGCAGCCGGGAGAACTTCATGCCAGGCGCGCGCTCCATGTGAACGGTGGTGACGATGTTAAGCCCGGTCAGGATGGAGGACATCCCCAGGATGAACACCCCGAAGACCGCGAAGGGAACGTTCACCGTGGTGCGCAGGCTGTAGGGCACGTAGAAGGTCCAGCCGGTGTCCGCGGGGCCCTTCCCGGTGAGAAGTGACACCAGGAGGATCACCGCGCCCGCGATGTACAGGTACCAGGTGAAAAGATTGAGTCGCGGGAACGCCATATCCTTCCCCCCGATCAGGATGGGGAGGAAGAAGTTTCCGAAGATCGTCGGGATGGCCGGGATCACCACGAGGAATATCATGATCACCCCGTGCAGGGTGAAGATCTGGTTGTACAAGGTCCCCGCTAGGAACTTGCTGTTTGGTGAGAGCATCTGGATGCGCATCAGCACCCCGAGGATCACCGCGATGGAGAAGAAACTGAGGATGGGCACCAGGTAGAGCGTGCCGATCCTCTTGTGGTTGGTCGATGTCAGGAAGCCGATGAGCCCCGCCGGCTTCCCCTCGCTCGTGGCAAACCACGGGAAGTGGTTGTGCGGGTGTCCGTTACCCCCGCCATGCTCGTCCATTCTGTAAGGTCCTCCTGTCTATTTCCAGCCCTGCGCCTGGATGTACTGGTAGATGGCCCCTGCGTCCGTGTCGCTCACCTGGTCCGCGGGGAACGCGGGCATCTGTCCGGCTGACCCGTTTGGCATCGCCGGGCTTCTGATGAAGGAAATGAACGTGTCCTGGCTGGCAAGCTGTTTTGCGCCCTTCAAAGGCAGCTCAGGGGCAACGACGTTGGCGCCGCCGGGATGGCAGGCGGCGCAGTTTGCAGCGAACAGCTGCCCTCCAAGGCGAGCCGCGGATGGAGCTGCCGGAGCCGCGCCGGGCGCTCCCCCTGCCGCACCGCCTGCGGCGGGGGCCGCGGGAGCCGCAGCCTGCGCTGCCGGCTGCGATCCGGCCCAGTTGCCGTAAACCAGCCGGGCCCCGTACCATCCCAGCCCGACCACGCCAACGACCGCCAGAGCGTAGATCACCATCATGGGGGCGCTCCTGACCTTCACCTCGGCCCCCAGCACAATGCCTGTGCCCAGGAGCACCATGACGCAGCTGGCCAGGATCATCTTCATCTTGATGGGCGGTATCAGGGCTCCCTTGAAGAAGTGGAGCCAGTCCATCACCCCGAAGAGGATCGTAGGAAACACGAAGATGAAGGCCAGGATGGAGACGTGGCGCGCGGTGAGGTACATGTTCTTCTTGTTGAAGATCACCGCCACGTAGAAGAAGCAGAACGCGCCGATGACGAGCCCGATGGGGATGTGCGTGATCGGGGCATGGAGCGGATCGGTGAAGCCGATCCTTGCCAGGAGCTGGTACAATGCGTCGATCATCTCGTGCCTCCTCCTATGCCGGAAAAATCGACATCAGCCAGGCCATTCGCGGCCGCCTGGCCGAAAAGCTCCTTTGTCGCATGCGTGGCGGGAAGGGGCACGCCCAGCTCATAGGCCGTGGAAGACACGAGCTGGAGGTCCTTGTGCATCAGGCGGAGAGGGAACTCGACGTCATACCTGCCGGTTGCCAGCCTCTCCTTCTTGCCTGCCAGGAACGGGGCCACCACCGCTGTTCCCAGCAGCGAATCCAGGAGTGCGCGGCGGCTGAAGCCAAGCGCTTCCCCGAAAGCGAGCGCTTCGGAGAACGCCGCCATTGCGTTGCCCAGCAACATATTGTTGACCAGTTTCAGCGAGCTGCCCATCCCCGTGGCGCCCACGTGCCTGATCGTCTTCCCCATGGCGGAAAGAAGCGGTCGGCAACGCTCGAGGTCCTTCTCTTCTCCCCCCACCAGAAACGTGAGCTCACCCTTTTCTGCGACCGGCAGCGAGCCGGCGACCGGTGCGTCCAGGAAGGAGACCCCGCGCGACGCGGCTTCCGCGGCCATCCTCCGCGATGAGGCCGGTGTCACTGTGCTGCAATCCACCCAGAGGGCACCCGCGGCCATTGCGGGAAGAAACCCGTGCGGGCCAAGCGCGGTCGCGGTCACGGCATCAGGGTTGGCAAGCATTGTGAAGACGACTTCGCTTCCCCCCGCTGCCTCCGCGGGCGTGGAGGCCAGCCTGGCCCCCTTCAGCACCAGCCCCTGGGCCTTGGCAACGGAGCGGTTCCACACGGAGAGCTGGTGTCCGGCGCCAAGCAGATTGGCCGCCATCCGGCTTCCCATGATTCCCAGGCCGATGAATCCGATCTTCATCTCCCCCTCTCCCAAGACGTCACTGCCTGGCGCAGAGCCGCAGCCGAAGACGGATCCGGGAGGGAGTCCCCCTGCAGGACGTCAGAGGGCTTGTCCACTTCTTTTCCGTAATACGCTGAGTTGGAGTCGAGATCCACGTCCAGGGAGACGCCCTCCAGGCTCAGACCGGCAAAGATTCCGCGAGTCCGGGAATAGCTGTAGATCTCCGCTTTCATGTCAGCGTCCGTCACCGCGGCGGCGGACCTGCCCAGTGATCCCGCTGCCACCGAGGCCCCGACCCCGAGGGTGTAGTGCCCCCGCAGCACGGCCTCCACGCTGCGGCGGGTGCGGAAGAACAGCATGACGTCCGCGGACTGCACTCCGACCTGCCAGCCCACGCTGACCCCCGAGAGAGTGAGAAAGAGCGGCCGGCCCCAGGTCGAGTCGGCCTGGCGCACCATGAGCACGCCACTTCCCCGCTGGCCTCCGATTACGAATCCGACTTTCTGCACATCCGGGAATATGGCCAGCGCGTACGTTATTTTCATGAGCTGCTGAACGACATCGCGCTCAGGGATGGATGTGATTGCCCTGAACACCTCCAGCGCGTCTTCGACCTTGCGCGCCTGGGCACGCTCCGCAATGGCGGGCCCGGCCCCGAGCACGAGGAGCGCGCAGATCGCCATCGGCGCGGAAACGAATCGACAGACCATGAACAGGTTCCTCCCGAAAGGCCGCTGCCGCGGCTCGCACGGAGTTCCGAGCGTACGTCTGCCGCGTGGAAGCAACTTCCTGTCCATATAGTACTTTGCCGGTCTGCCGAACGCAAAGCATGAAATTCGCCCTCCCGCGTACCGATAATCTCAGCAGGGGGGAAAGCGTGGCAGTCCTCGGCAGGAGACTCTCTCCTGCAATTCTCACCATTTCGGGCATGCTCCTTGCGCTCTCGGCTGCCCTGCTGATCTCCATTGTTCTGGCCGCCACCGGCGCGCCCCTGGCGTTTGGGGCCCCGGGGCGGTTCCTTCTTTCCAGCTTCTCCTGGGCGGCATTCTTTGCGCCCCTGTACCTCCTGTGCGGCGTGTTCCTGCTCGCCGCCCCGGTGTTTCGACGCCGTTCCGCGCTGCTCCTGATGTTCTCCATCATCCCGTTTCTCACTTTGAGCCTCATTCTGCGGGTCATCCAGAGCCCGACATCGTCCATTCCGCTGGTCCTGGTGGATTCCTTCGGGGTCCTTCCGTCCGCCCTCCTGCTGTTCCTGCTCCTTGCGCTGGAGATGATTTTCCTCCTGACCGTGCCCTCCGCAAGGATTGCGGATGCCTCCACGGACCTCCGGACTGCGAAGAAAAGGCCGTTGGCGCTGCCCCTGATCGTTTCCCCCGAGGCCGCGCCACTTGCGACCCCGCTTCCAGCTGCGCCGCAGCCCGCCGCCGAAGCTCCTGACCCGGGACCGGCCCCCCAGCAGGTTCTCGCCCCCGAGCCGCCCAAAGAGACCGCTGCCCGAAAGCGGCCCCCCGAGCCGGCCGTTGTCCCGGCGCCCGCGCGCGAGCAGGCCGAGCTGCCGTTTCCTCAGGAAAAGGGGGGCAAGGCCGCTTATGGCATTCCCGTGCATCACGTGCTGAAAACCAGGGACGGCGAGGAGTACTGGATCATCGATGAGGAGACGAAGCGCGCCGCGCGCATCCTCACCGAATCCCTTCGGGAGTTCAACATCGAAGCCGAAGTGACGGGGATCAGGAAGGGCCCGGTCATCACGCTGTTCGAAGTCCTGCCGGCGCCGGGGGTCCGTGTGTCCAAAATCGCGAACCTGGCGGACAACATCGCACTTCGCCTGGCGGCGCCGAGCGTACGCATCGTTGCGCCGATCCCTGGCCGCCATGCCGTCGGGATCGAGGTGCCGAACAGGGTTCGCGCCATCGTCTCCTTCAAGGAGATGATCTCACTCGATGTCATGCAGAAGTCCCCTTACGAAATCCCGCTTGCGCTGGGCAAGGACATCCTGGGAGAGGCGCAAGTCATCGACCTTGTGCAGACCCCGCACCTCCTCATCGGGGGGGCCACCAACTCCGGCAAGAGCGTCCTGGTGAACTCCATCATCTGCTCCATTCTGTTCCGCAAATCCCCTGATGAGGTGCGGCTCTTCCTGATCGACCCCAAGATCGTGGAGCTGAAGCTCTACAATGGCTGCCCTCACCTCCTGACGCCGGTGATCACGGAGCCCAAGAGGGCCTTCCAGGCCCTGCAGTACTGCATCTCCGAGATGGAGAGGCGCTACACGCTGCTGGACGCCATGGGCGTGCGCGACATCCGCGCCTTCAACAAAAAAGCGAAAAAGGAGAGGGTCCAGCGTCTTCCCTACATCGTCATTGTCGTCGACGAGTTTGCCGACCTCATGGCCACCACCGGCAAGGAGCTGGAGTCCACGCTGGCCCGACTGGCGGCGATGGCGCGCGCCATCGGCATCCACATGGTCCTTGCCACGCAGCGGCCGTCCATCGACGTCATTACCGGGCTCATCAAGGCGAACATCCCCTCCCGCATCGCATTCATGGTGGCGAACAAGTTCGACTCGCGCATCATCATCGACGCGGTGGGCGCTGAAAAGCTCCTGGGCAAGGGCGACATGCTGTTCTCTGCCGCCTGGAACCCGTTCCCCACGCGCATCCAGGGCGCCTATATCGACGACGAGGAAACGGACGCTGTCACCGAATACGTTAAGAAGCTCGGACCTCCGCAGTATATCGAGGATGAAGTCTTCTTCGACGACGAGGAGACCGGCGACTTCCAGGGGGAGCCGGGCAACGATCCCCTGTTCGAGCAGGCCCTCGACATCGTGGTTGCGCAGGGCAAGGCCTCGGCATCGTACCTGCAGCGCAGGCTCAAGGTGGGCTACAACCGGGCTGCGCGTCTGGTGGAGGAGATGGAGATGCGGGGCATCGTGGGGCCCGCGCAGGGAAGCAAGCCCCGCGATGTCATCCACGTGCCGTCACGGGAAAGCACCGAACCCCGCCGCTGAAGCCCGCGCGGCGCACTCTGCTCGCGCGCTCAAGCCGCTATTTGCCGCTGTTTGCCGGCAACCCCTATACCTTAGTACCCTATTTCCTCAAGAGAACAGGCATATGAATGCACCTCGAGGAGGGAATATGATGAAGACAGTCAGAAAGACAGCATTCGTCGTGCTGTTGATTCTTACCTTTGCCCTGGGCTCGTGCGGCACTTTCAGCGAGGCGTCACACGCGAACATCGATATCACCGTTCAGACCGCGCAGCAGGATCAAGGAGGCTCACAATGAAACGTCTGCTGCTCCTCTTCGCGGTGGCGACATCGGTTCTTCTTGCCGGCTGCGCCACTGTCGGGCCCGCCACCGACGCCGAGGTCACGAATGGCCTGGGGCGTTCCGATGCAAGCTATGATGCGAATGTCGTTTCCAACATCCTGCCGTCCGATGCCGTTGTCTTCTATAAATCGGATCTGGATTCCTCGTACAAGAAGTCTGCGGCTACCGAGACGACCGTGAGCGTGAGCCATCTGGAAAACATAGTAAGCGTCGAGGCAAAGAAGTTCTCTCTTGTAACTGTCCAAATGCTTGTTTCAGATCCGAGCACAAATGCCCGCCTGCCTTCGCTCGTTTTTCTTCATAAGGACGCGAATGAAGCCGTTTCCAAAGATCTGAACTACTACATAACGTTCAATAACTCCGGGACCGTGCCCGTCAAGAACATTCTGTTCGTCGACAACCTGCCGGGTGAGCTCACGCCGCGAAGCGTCGAAAGCCTGTCATCCGTCAACATCTGGGGAGGCGCATACGACCGGGGCGGGATCTATGTCCCGTTGGCGGCCGACAAGGTGAAGTGGGACGTGAAAGAGGAAGCCGGCAAGAGGGTCTTAGTCGTCGAGATCAATGACCCGGAAGGCCTTCCCATAAACAAGTCTTTCGAGATCAGACTGAGGGCACACTTTGACTGGCCTGCAAGGGTTTCCCAGGCCGCTCAGCCTCAGGCGCTCACCGGCGGACCTGGCACGATACTCGTCGGCACTGTCCGCCTGGACGCCAGCAACTGGGGCTCGAAAATCGATGGCGCGCACACCGACCTCGAGCTGACTTTCAATGACCTGGCCACTGGACAGGTCCTGACGGTCAACTCATCAGGACAAGATGGTCTTTTCTCCTTTGCCCCGGTCGTTGGACATAAATATCAACTGACGAAAATTTACTACAGCCATTTTTCAGCCTATATTTACGCCGCTAAGGCGGCTTCCTGGGTGGTGACTGACGACATCAAGGACGGCGTCAACGTCCTTGGTCGACTTCACTATCAGTCCGACAAGCAGGCAAAGCCGCAACATATCGTGACCCTCGATAGAAACGTCGAGGCGGTGAAGCAGAGCTTTCTCGCGGCGAACCCGAACAGCACGTGGGACTCGGCCGATTGGAATAGCGTTGTAGGGCCTTAGCGGAGATCCGCCTTTCCGTGGTTTTTCGAGGTGGCCGATTGGAGGTGGCAAGCCGCGCCTTGCCTCCGACTCGCCGATGCCGTAGCATCGGCTCGTGGACCTGTACGCCGCCCTGACAGAAGAGAAGGTGCGCGGCGCTCTCACCGTGCCCAAGGAGCGTCGCGAGGCAGGATTCGAAGCCTAGCCCAATGGACTGGAATGCCGCAAGTGTCCTTGTCGTCGGGGGCTCAGGATTCCTGGGAGCAAACCTGATCCATTTTCTTGTCAGGGAAAAGGGCGTGTCTCCCGGGAATGTGCGCTCTTTCTCCAACAGGGCTACGCGCGTTCTTGACGACCTCCCCGGGGTTGAGCTGCGCTCAGGCGACATCCTTGATCCGCGAAGCGTGGCTCAGGCGTGTGAGGGGCGCACGCTTGTTTTCCATGCGGCCGGGTCGACGACCTTTGATCCCCGGCTGAAGAGACAGCAGTGGATGGTGAATGTCGAGGGGACCAGGAATGTGCTTGAAGCCGTCCGGGCCTCATGCACGGTTCGCCGGCTGTGCTACACCAGCACGGTGAATGTGCTGGGCTGTCCGTCACCGGAAGGCTCGGTTGGAACCGAGGAGACCTGCAACCCCTACGCATGCCGGCCGAGGCTGCACTCATTCGCCTCCGCCGGGGAAGTCCTTTCCTTTGCGGATGCTGTCCATGAAGGCGTTGCGCCGCGCGCATGGTGGAAACGGATCGGCATAGGGTATTTCGACTCGAAGCTCGCGGCTCAGGAGCTTGTCAACCGCGCCGCCGGGGAGCAGGGCTTCGACATCGTCTCCGTCCTGCCGGGCACATCCTTCGGGCCGTACGACGAGCTTCCCGGTTCAGGGCTGCTTATCCGGGGGGTCCGGGACAACAGGATCCCCGGCGTTCCCCGTGGAGGGCTGCCCCTCGCTCACGTCCATGATGTGGCGCGAGCGCATGCGCTGGCCGTGGAGAATGGGAAGCCCGGCGGCTTGTACATCGCCAGCGGCCGGCAGGAGGACAACCGCCGCTATGCCGACATGATGCGGATCATCTCGGAAGTCGTGAAAGAAAAGGAGCCGGGGAGAGAGGTGAAGACCAGGTTCCCCGTCATCTCGGAGCCGATTTCTTGGGCGGCCGCGTGCCTTGCCGAGGGATGGTCTGGCTTGCGCGGACGGCCTGCTGTTCTGAGCCGGCAGGCCCTTCGGGCATCCCGGCACGTTCTGTTCTATTCATCTTCCCGCGCGGACCGGGAAATCGGATACCGCGCTGAGAAGTCCTTTCGCGAGGCAGTGGGTGAGATGTACAGTTACATGTACATGAAATAGAGAGGCACTTCATGAAGTCGAGCTTTCTCCTGCCTTCTCTTCTCTTCTGTGTGACCCTAGTGATTGCCGGCTGCGGAAATGCGCGCGAGACGGCGACGCAGGAGAAGCCTGCCCCGGCAGCTCCCGCGGAGAAGAAGACCCCGATTGCGCTTGCGCCGGCAGGGTCCGGGTCAGAGGATACGGTGCAGCAAGACGCCGCAGGGGCTGCTTCCAGCCAGGAGCCGGCCCTGCCCCAGTCCCGCATGGTCATCAAGACAGCCTCCCTTTCCCTGAGGGTCAGTGATGTGGACAGTGCTTTCTCAAAGGCGGTCCAGCTCACCGAGGGGAGCGGCGGGTACGTGCAAGCCAGCACCCGGTCCGCGGAAGACGGAGACAGCGCGGAGCTGACCCTTCGCGTTCCACCCGACCAGTTTCTCCCCCTCATCAAGTCTCTGGACTCCCTGGGCACGGAGGAAACGAAGAGCATCGGCGGCCAGGATGTGACGGAAGAGTATTACGACCTCGACGCGGAGCTCACGAACAAGCAGGAGGTGCGCGCGCGGCTGTTCCAGCTCCTGGACAGAGCGGCGAAAGTCTCTGACGCCATCCAGGTGGAGGAACAGCTGGAGCGCGTGGGCGCCGACGTCAACAGGATCAAGGGCAGGATGAAGTACCTCACCGCCATGGTCGGGCTTTCGACAGTCACCCTCAGCATCCATTCCGAGGCGCGCCCGTCGGCCGAAGAGTTCCTCAACTGGGGCATGGTTGGCCACGGTTTCGTGACTGCAGCTCGAATCCTGGTTCAGGTCTTCTTCTTCATCCTGCAGGCCCTCGTTGTCCTCATCCCCCTCGGGGCGGTCGGGGGAGGCGTGGCCTGGGCCGTCGTGGCCATCGTGAGAAAGAGGCGGCGCGCTCCCTAGCCTCCATCAACCGCTGCTCTGTTCCGCCCCGCCCTCTTTGCCTGCTAATCCCCAGGAGGCATGTCTTCCTACCCGCGGCCGATGAGCGGCAGGCGCACGCCGTTGATTGTAGCAGCTTCGTCGGAGCAGAGGAAAAGCATGGACGCGGCGATTTCCGCTGCCGGCGTGGACTTTCCGTACGCTTTCTTTGAAGCTGCGCCGCGCGCCCCCGGCTGTGCCTCCGTATCGATGCTGTCCACCATGATCAGGTTGGCCGTGGCCCCCGAGCCGGCAAGCTCGCTGGCAAGGGCCAGCACCAGCGCGTCGGACGCCGACTTGGCCGCTGCATACAGGGCGTTCTTTCCCGTCGGGGTCAGGGCGCGCGGCGAGGTCACCGCAAGAAACCGCCCCCACCCGCCGGAGGCGAGGGGCCCGGCAAAGGCCTTCACCACGTTGAGAGTTGTACGCACCAGCATGGCATGCAGGAAATCCCAGTCGGACGCGACAATCTCAGCTATCGCCGTCCCTCCCCTGTACCCTCCGACGAGGTGGACAACGATGTCCACCCGGCCGAAGGTCCTGACAACGGTGTCCGCCCACGCGAGCGCGGCGGCCTGATCCGTCAGGTCCACGGCTGTGGCCATCCGCTTCTCCCGAGGCGCTCCAAGGGAATCGAGAAGCCTGATGAGCTTCTGGTCGTCACGGCCGGCAAGGGCAAGGGCTGCGCCGGCAGCGTGAAAGGCGCCGGCGACCGCGGGGCCCAGCCCGCCAGCGGCGCCCGAGATTGCCACGACTTTGTCCTTGAGCACTTTTCACCTTCCTCCTCCTCAAAAGTATGGGCGATTCCTGCGGCTGACAAGCATAGCCAGGGATGGCGGAGGTCGGCCCCGCCGCGCTCTGCGGGGTTGCGCGGCGGGGACGGCCGAAAGGCCGACCTTGCGTAGCCTTGCAGCTTCCGTTGCCAATCGATACTCTACCGGCCCTAGCACGATCTCCGCACGGCCATAGCACAGCGCAGCTGCGCGGAGGCCGTGCTGGGGCGCGCGGGGGAGGCGCATGGAAACGGCTTTGCGAAGACGGGAGTTCTGGAGCGGAGTGCGGGACGAGTCGCCCATTCTGCTCGGAGTGGTCCCGTTCGGGCTGATATTCGGCGCTCTTGCCATAACCTCGGGGCTGTCCACCGCGGCGGCACAGGCCATGTCCTCCATTGTATTTGCCGGGTCCGCCCAGTTCATTGCCGCGCAGTTGCTGGGCGCGGATGCTTCGGGGGTTGTCATCCTCATGGTGGTGTTCGTCGTGAACCTTCGCCACCTGCTGTACAGCGCCTCCGTGGCGCCGCACGTCGAGGGCCTCCGGCCGGGCTGGAAGCTCATGCTTGCGTACCTTCTCACCGACGAGGCGTATGTCGTCACCATCACGCACTACAACAGCCGCGGAGACGCGAGGGCCAGGCACTGGTATTTCCTGGGCGCGGGGCTGACCCTGTGGACATCCTGGCAGCTGAGCACGGCCGTGGGGATTTTCATTGGAGCGCAGATCCCCCGCAACTGGCCCCTGGGCTTCGTGCTGCCCATCACGTTCATCGCGCTTGT
The DNA here is from genome assembly GCA_049515135.1 of Spirochaetia bacterium. GTDB lineage: Bacteria > Spirochaetota > Spirochaetia > SZUA-6 > Fen-1364 > Fen-1364. The sequence continues at coordinate 50,814 of JBEKUJ010000006.1, read as the reverse complement.
CGTGCCGGCGTTGAAGGACGGGGCAAGCGTTGCCGCGGCGGTGATCGCCGGGGTGCTCGGCCTGGCTGCGGGCGGCCTTCCTTACAAGACGGGCATCATCGTGGCCGCGCTGGTCGGGATCCTTGTCGGCATGCTCGTGGAGGGGCGAAAACGATGAACCCCTGGCTGACGATGATCCTGGCAGGCCTGCTGACGTACGGCATTCGGCTTTCTTTCATCCTGCTGCTGGGGCGCATCACGGTGCCGGAGTGGTTTCAGCACGCTCTGCGCTTTGTTCCTGGTGCCGTGCTTTCAGCCATTATTGTTCCCGGCCTCTTCGACAGGGCCGGCGCCATGGACTTTTCCCCCAGGAACCCGCAGCTCTGGGCCGGGGTCCTGGCAATCGCGGTGGCCTGGCGGACCAGAAACGTTCTCCTTACGATTGCAGCGGGGATGGCAGCCTTGCTTGTCCTGCAGCTGCTCCTGGGATAGTCTTGGCAACCTTGACGAGCGCAATAAATCCCTTCCATCCGCGTCATCCTGTTCATTCGGGGTGCAAAAGCGCCTGCCTCGGGTGTTACAGTGTGGATTGACAGGGGTTGCGTGTCCGTGGTATGTGACTGCGTTCCCGATTGAGAAAATCGGCCGCGTATATGTGTATCGGGTCCGCACCCTACCGAGTTTACACTCCGTTAACAGAGAGGTCCTACATTCCGTCTTGCAAGGAGATACTGCAATGAACGTGATCGAGCTTTCCAACGTGAAGAAGAACTACCCGCTTGGGGCCACCACCGTGCACGCGCTGCGGGGGGTGGATCTGGCCATCAAGGAGGGGGATCTCATCTCCATCGTCGGCCCGTCGGGAAGCGGCAAAACGACGCTTTTGAACATCATCGGGTGCATCGACCACGCCTCTGAAGGGGTGGTGAAGATCCATGAGGAAGATGTGACCACATACTCCGACCGCAAGCTCACGGATCTGAGGCTGCACACCATCGGGTTCATCTTCCAGACGTTCAACCTGATTCCCGTGCTGACCACGCGGGAGAACGTGGAGTTTCCGCTTCTGTTGATGAAGGACGGTCTGTCACGGCGGGAGATACGCCAGAGGGCGGAGAAGCTCATCGAGGAGGTGGGGCTGACAGAGCAGATCAACCACAAGCCCTATGAGCTGTCGGGAGGGCAGCGGCAACGGGTGGCCATAGCGCGGGCTCTGGTGACGCGGCCCACGATTGTGCTGGCGGACGAACCCACAGCGAACCTGGACTCAGAAACAGGGGAGATGATCCTGAAGCTGATGAAGGAGCTGAATCGGATCGAGAAGACCACATTCGTTTTCTCCACGCATGACGCGGACATCCTGAAATACGCGAACGGCGTGGTGAAGATCAAAGACGGGCTGATGGTGCGCGATGAGCGCACCCTTGGGGTGAACTGAGGCGCGCCATGCTGACACTGAAGATAGCCTGGAGGAGCCTGCTGCGGCACAAGGCCAAGAGCCTGGTGATCGGGATCATCCTGTTCCTGGGGGCCTTCATCATGACGCTGGGGGATGCCACGGCCATCGGGATGAGGCGGGGCATCGAAGAGAACGTTGTGAAGAGCTTCACGGGCAACGTGGTGCTGGTCAGCAACGAGGAGACCAAGGACAACGTCCTGTTCACCCCGATGATGAAGCCCCTGAAGGTGCTCAAGGACTACGACAAGCTGCGCTATGTTCTTTTGCGGCTGAGCTACGTCAAGGATTTCATTCCCATGACCCGCGGCGGACTGTCCATCCTGGGCGGGCAGGAAATGAGCTTCATGGGGACCTTCGGGTGCAACTTCGACGACTTCCAGCGGGTGTTCGGCAACTCCATCAAGCCCGTGGAAGGACACCTTCTGCACAACGGGGAACACGGGATCCTGCTGAACGTGCAGGGCAGGAAGAACCAGTACAAGTCACAGGGCTACTGGCTGGTGCCCCAGGGCACAGAGCTGGACAAGGCCAACCTCAGTGACGAGGCGAAGAAGGAGAGCAACCTGGAGGTGAAGAGCTCGCTGGCGCTGGAAGGCTTCGGGGAGACCAACTCCACAAACATGGACGTGCCGGTGGTGGGGATCATGCGGTTCAAAAGCCTGAACACGCTGTTCCAGGAGGCCACGATCATGGACATCGAGACCTATCGGCAGCTGTTCGGCTACTACACGGCGGAGGACGTTGTGGAGAAGCTTCCCGCCCGTGAGGACGCTCTTTTGTCTGCAGGAGAGGATGCGCTGTTCGGGGCGGGGGACATCTACTCTACGGGAAAGACGGCCTCCAACGTGACACAGCTGGAAAAGGAGATACGAGCGCCGCAGACGGTGACCCGCAAGATCAACCTTGACGATGCGGCGTACAACTACGTCTCGGTGGTGCTGAAGCCGGGTGTGAGCACCGATGGCGCGGTAGCCAAGCTGAAGGCTGTGATGCAGGACAACAACCTGCCGGTGAAGGTGCTGAGCTGGAAGAAGGCATCGGGGCAGCTGGCTTCCACGGCAGACATCCTACAGATCATCATCTACGTGTTCGTGATCCTTCTTTTCTTCGTTGCCATCATCATCATCATGAACACCCTGAGCATGAACGCGCTGGAGAGGACGGAGGAGTTCGGGATGATGAGGGCGGTGGGAGCGCAGAAGAACTTCGTCACGAAGATGTTCCTTGCGGAGACCTTCTCCCTGTCGTTTGTGTTCGGGGGAGCGGGGATCCTTGTGGGAGTGATCGGCACCTGGATTGTCCGGGCGCTGCACATAGGATCCGCGGGCAACGAGATCTTCGAGCTTCTGTTCGGCGGGGAGATATTCCGTCCGACGTTGGGGTTTGTGGGGCTGGTGGTGGGTATCATCGGGCTGGCGGCGGTGACGGTGCTGGCGGTGATGTACCCGGTGCGCGTGGCGCGCAGGATCACCCCGCTTGATGCCATCAACCGCCACTAGGGGAACGACATGAGACGCTTTTTCAACTTCATACTTTCGAAAGCCCGCAGCGCGCGTGTTGTCGCCAAGATCGCATTCCGCAATCTTGTGAGGCAGTTCCGACGCAACCTGCTCCTGGGCATCGGGATAGCGGTAAGCATGTGCATCCTGGTGATCACCGCATCCTTCACGAACGGTCTCACCGACATCCTGTTCAACAGGGTCATGGTGTACATGACCGGGCATATCAGGGTGATCCAGGACTCCTATGTCACGCGGCGCAGCGACGTCATTCGTGACACTCCCCGGTTCATAGAGACAATCAAGAGGACCGTGCCGGGGATCAAGCGGATCGACGTGACCATCAGCGCTTTCGGCCGTAGCATCGGAAACGGCAAGACAGGGATGTGCGCCCTGGTGGGGATTCCCCGGGACGCGGATTTCTACAAGGACACCAACCTGGAGGCCGGCCATGTGGAGGACATATTCAAGCCGGATGTGTTCCCCGGGATCATCATGTATAAAAACGCGGCGAAAGACATCAACGTCAAGCTGAATGACATCGTGACAGTCCGATTCGAGACGGTGTACGGCCAGTCCCAGGCGCCCAAGTTCAAGGTGGTCGGGCTGATACCATCGGAAAACATGTTCATGGACGTGGCGGCCTTCGTGGACCAGGACACGCTGCGGCAGATGCTGAACCTGAAGCCCGATGAGTCGCTCGGTCTCAATATCGTCACCGACTACCCTGAGGACCAGCGCAAGGTCATCCAGGAGGCAAACAAGCTCCACGCCGCGCTGGCTCCTGAGGCGGCAGGCGTGAACGCCCTCTTTGTCAGCGGGGACAAGCGGGCCGTGGGAAGTGCATTCGCCCTGAAGCTGGATGACACGACCGGTTATCAGGTGGCGCAGGACAACCTCCAATTCACGAAGGGAGACCTTCGTTCCCTTGCGCTGGCCAAAGACGGAATCATCCTCACCCAAACTCTTGCCGAGCAACTGGGGGCGGACGTAGGTGCCAGGGTGACCTACAACTACGCGGCAAAGAGCAGCACGGACACCGTCGAAAAGGAGCTGGTGGTGAAGGGGATCGTGAAGACGCCGTCCCCCTTCGCTGATGCCACCGCGTTTGCCAACCCCGAGGTCTTCTACCAGACCTATTACTGGAACATCCCGCGCCAGCCGGCCACGGTGGCGCATGACGCGCCGCTGTTCAAGGCGCTTCTGCCCGAATGGGACCTCATGGCGCGCAGTCCGAACACTGATGCCGCCGTGAAGAAGCGCCAGCTGCTCGGCCGCGAGTCCTGGAAAGGCTCAAAGGTGGACGTTCAGACCATGTTCGAGAATGCCAGCGCGATCGTGGACTTCCAGAGGGGCCTCAACACCGTGTCCCTGGTGGCGGTGCTGGTTCTGTTCTTCGTGATTCTCATCGGCGTGGTGAACACCATGAGGATGAGCATCCGGGAGCGTACGCGTGAGATCGGCACGAACAGGGCCATCGGGATGCAGCGCGGGGACGTTCGGAACGTGTTCGTGCTTGAGATCGTGTTCCTGGCAATACTGTCCTGCGTAATCGGGATCCTCCTTGCGTGGGGCGTCGTATCCCTTCTGGGGCTTCTGACCTTCGACTTGAAGGACAACCCTTTCAGCATGTTCTTTGTCCAGAAACACCTGTATTTCGTGCCGAAGGCTTCCACGATCATTGTGAACTTCATCACCATCGTGCTGGTGGCCTTCCTGATAGCGTTTTTCACGGCGCGGCGCGCGGCGAAGATGAGAGTTGCCGATGCGCTTCGCCACTACGAATAGGAGAGAGCAATGAAAGCCAAAGGGATATCAGTGGCGCTGGGCCTCTGTGTGCTGGCCCCGGCCCTCTGGGCCAACCCGTCGGTGAGCGAGATCATCGATGAGGTGGATACCCACATGCAGCTGAAGAGCGACATGACGGCCCAGGCGCGCATCACCACCAAGGACCCCGAGCAGGGGACCAAGGTGATCGACAGCGTGTACTACCGCAGGGACAGCGATGACGCGTTTCTGATCGTCATCGCCTCCCCCGAGAGCGACAGGGGAAACGGCTACATGCGGGTGGGGGACAACCTGTGGATGTACAAGCGCGCAACGAGGACCTTCACGCACATCGGGCGTGACGAGAAGATCGGCGGATCGAACGCCAGCGCCGGGGACATGGAGACGCGCAAGTTCCGCGACCTGTACAAGCCGTCCCTTGACGCCTCGGGCAAGGAGATCATCTCTGAGGAGACCATCGGCGGGGCGAAGATCCCCGTGTATCGGGTGGAGGTGGTGGCCAAGGTCAACGACGTGAAGTACCCCAAGCTGGTGATGTGGGTGACGCGGGACAAGTACCTGGAGCTGAAGCGGGAATGTTACAGCCTTTCGGGGACGTTGATGGAAACCGACTTCTACACCAGCTACAAGAACGTGGAGGGGCGCTACGTGCCATTGCTGATGAAGTTCACCGACGAGGTTGAGAAGGGGCACACCTCGGTGCTGGAGATCACGGGGATCAACTTCTCCAAGGTGGATGACTACAAGTTCGACAAGTCGTACCTGGAAAGCCTCAGCAAGTAGACTGGAGCCTGACAATGAAACGCATCCTGCTGCTCACCTGTGTCGTGTTTCTGGCCGGCGCCGCGCTCTGGGCCCAGAGCGCAGCCCCCTCGTCGGGGACCGACGGGACGGCCGGGTCGGCTGCTGCCGCGGACGGGTCCGGCGCGAAAGGGTCCGGCGCCCCGGCAGCCGGATCGGGCGCGGCCGCATCGGGGTCCGGGGAGGATGAGTTTTTCGGGTCCGGCCAGGTGGAGGCCACGCAGGGGGCCGCGGACACCAAGAATGCCGCCGCTGAGGTCGAGGTGGAGAAGGAGAGGCTGGGATTCTCAGGCCAGCTGCAGACCCTCAGCTCCTACACAATGACGCGCAACTTTGTGGCGGGGACCACCGGGTTCAGCGACAACACATTCTCCAACGTAATCATGGGAGATTTCCTGGTCGACGCACGGCTTCCCAGGAGCTTCCGGATGTTCATGGACATGAACATCAACTACGTGCCGACCGGCGTGCCGGTTCCCACTACTTTCACGGGGCTCTTCCCGCCAGATCCCCAGCCACAGCAGCTTACACTGATCCAGAACGAGACGACGATCCTGGATATCAAAGAGGTGTTTGTCGACTTCAACTTCGCCAGCAATGCGCTTCATTTCCGGGCGGGCAAACAGGTGCTCAAGTGGGGAACGGGCTATTTCTGGAACCCGACCGACCTGATCAACATCGCGCACAAGAGTTTCACAAACTTGAACGCGACGCTGGACGGCGTTTTCGGCCTGCGAACGGACGTGACATTCTCCTCCAATTTCCACCTCTATACGTTCATCAACCTGAACGGAGTCACGGACCTCACCAACGTGGCATATGCGGCGCGAACTGAGTTCCTGGTGGGGATGGTGGAGTTCGGGCTTGCCGGCTGGTATCAATACAACAAGGACAATCAGGTTCCCGTCTTCGGCGCCGACGTCACCATGCCGCTGTTCTGGGAGCTGAACCTCACGGGAGAAGGGAGCTTCGCGTGGGGAGATCCTGTCCAGAAATACGATCCTGCACGCGGGCCCTACTGGGTCGCGAACCAGCCTGTCGGGAAGGTCGACATCGGGCTGTCACGCACTTTCGACGTCCTGAATGTGCAGGACAGGCTCACCGTGATGGCTGAGTTCTTCTGGAACTCCGACGGGTACAGCCAGAATATGTTCCAGACCCTCGGGCCCGCGGTGCCCAGTTTCCTCCCGTATTTTCACGCCGGCTACTACGGCCAGTACTACGGGGCCCTGTTCGTTTCGATCAACGATTTCGGGCTGCCCAACATGACGCTGTCGCTGAACGGCCTCATGAACTTCTCTGATACGTCGGCCATCGCTCTTGTCGGACTTTCCGACTCACCAGTGAGCAATTTCACGCTGCAGCTGCAGGTCGGCTCGTTCCTCGGACCGAACAACGGCGAATACACCGTCTCGGTCAATTCGACCACGGGCGCGCTCACCGGCAATATGTTTTTCGTGATCCTCGGCGCACAGGTGAATTTCTAGGCGGCTGAAAGCCCTGGATCCTGCGGAGCATCATCTTCCACGCCTTGCCTGTCTGTGTTCGGCTTGGGCGGGTGAAACCGTGGATCACCTCTGCACGTATAGTCCGGTTGAGAGGTGAGCAGATGAGCTTACTCAACGCCCTTCGCTTGTGGCACGACTTTTTCGTCGGGACGGGGGTTGCGTCGGCAGTCCTTCTGGGGTTTGCATTCCTGGGACTCGCGCAGCGCCGGGACCATATGAACGGAAACAGCGAGCTGCATGCGCTTGAGGGTCAGACCCTCGGCTCGCTCTTCAGCATCCTGATTGTGTGTCTGCTGATCCTGATCCCGGCACAGACTCCGCGTTCGCTGGGCTTTCCCCTCCTTGCGGCCAGCGTCCTTGCGTTGATTTCCATGGCCCGAAATCTCCTGCGCTGGGCGCGCGGCCGGCTCAAGGGCGTGGGCGCTGCTTTTCTTTTCTGGAGAGTCGCAGCGCCCGCTGCGGTCCTGCTGGCGGCAACAATCGCCTCAATCATGCTGATTGCCGAGGCTAGAAACTCCGGCATGGAGAGCCTTTACCTGCTTTCAGCCGCATTCCTGGCTCTCCTGCTGATAGCTGCCCGCAACACATGGACGCTGCTTGGTCACTCCGGGCAGGAGAGGCTGAGGCTTCATCGGGGTAGCAAGGGCTGACGCGAGCTGACTCGGGCGGAAGTTCACGATCCCGTGACGGACGCTTGCAGAACCTTGACTATCCGGCGCTATAATGGTGTGAGCCAGGATACCGGGTGAGTCCTACGGAGGTTTTTCTTGGACGACCAGGCGGGCAAAGCACGTCCCCATCGCGGTAAGAGCAGCAAACAACCTGGAGAATCTGCGCGGCAGGTCGGCTCCGCCCTGATGGACACCCTTGACCTCTACAAATCGATTGCCGATCACGCGTACGACTGGATCTACTGGCGAGCCCCCGACGGGAGGCTCCGGTACGTCTCCCCTTCCTGCGAGCGCCTGACCGGTTTTCAAGCGGGAGAGTTTGAGGTGGATCCGGATCTCCTCATCAGGGTAGTTCACCATGATGACAAGGGCCTCTTCCTGTCCCATCTCAAGGAGGAGGCGGGGAATGGCGGCAATATCGTTCCGTTTGATTTCCGCATCGTGACACGCGACGGAAAAATCAAATGGGTCAACCATGCCTGCGTGCCGGTGCTGGATTGCGAGGGACGGCTCCTTGGCCGCCGGGCAACCAACAGGGACGTCAGCGCAAGGAAGGTCCTGGAGGATGAAGTCCGGGACCTCGCGAAGTTCCCCTCGGAAAACCCCAACCCCGTCATACGGGCAAACGGCGAAGGTGCCGTCACGTATGCAAATGAAGCCGGTCGGGCCCTGATGCAGGCGTGGGAAAATACCCTAAGGGACGAGCTGCCGCCGCCCTTGCGCGATGCCATCGCTGAATCATTCACCGCCGGTGTCCGCAGGAGAGCGGACATCGGATACGGGGAGCGGATCTACGCCTTCGACGTCATTCGTCCCGCGGGCGCACCGTACGTGAACCTCTACGGCGCCGACGTGACCGAAAGGCGCAAGGCGGAAGACGGCCTGCGCGTTGCCCGCGACGCGCTTGACCTTGAAGTCCGCGAGCGTACGGCGGAGCTGCGCCGGACAAACCGGCTGTTGAGGATGATATCCGCCTGCAACCAGGCCCTCGTGGGAATCGATGACGAAAAAGAGCTTATCCAGGCCATCTGCCAGCTCATCCTTGACGAGGGGGGCTTCAGGATGGTCTGGGTGGGATATGCGGAGCAGGACGACGGGAAGCTTGTGCGCCCTGCAGGGAGTGCCGGCTTCGAAGACGGGTATCTGGAGCGCGCTGCAATCACCTGGGCCGACACGGAGCGGGGGAGGGGCCCCACGGGCAGGGCAATCAGAGAGTGCAGGCCTTACATCGGCAACGATTTCCTCACACAGCCAGAGCTTGCCCCGTGGCGGGAGGATGCCATCAGCAGGGGTTTCCGATCTTCCATAGCGCTCCCCCTTGTGAGCCAGGGCCGCGCCTTCGGCGCTCTCACCATCTACTCCGACCAGCCGGCCGCCTTCGGCCCGGAGCTGCGGTCCCTCCTCTCAGAGCTTGCAGGGGACCTCGCGTTCGGCATCCTGACGGTACGTGCGCGCGCGCAGAGGGACCAGGCCCTGGCCAGCCTGGAGCAGAAGACCGGCCTGCTGCGTTCCCTTGCCGTCGAGCTTGTGCAGGCGGAAGAACGTGAACGTCGCAGGATCGGAAGAGTCCTTCACGACCAGCTCCAGCAACTTCTTGCGGGGGCGCGGTTCGGCCTGGAAAGCCTCAGATCCACGGGCGGGACGGAAGACATCCGGCAGACGATCGACAAGATCGATGGGATGCTCAAGGAAGGCCTGGATGTCTCCCGCTCACTGACAACAGAGCTCAGCCCGCCCATCCAGTACAGCGCTGAGCTTGAGAGCATACTGGGATGGCTTGGCGCATGGGCGCGGGAAAGGTTCGGGCTGCAGGTGGCCGTCGAAGCGGAAGGAGACATCCGGGTGGAATCCGAAGAGGTCCGCATGATGCTTTTCCGCGCGGTGCGGGAGCTTCTGTTCAACATCGTAAAGCACGCGGACGTGAAGGAAGCCATTGTCTCCACCAGCCTTCATGAAAAAAACCAGGTGCAGGTGGTGGTCCGCGACAAAGGGAAGGGGTTCGACCCTGCCGCCATACGAGCCGGAGGAGGCACACGCGGGGGGTTCGGGCTTTTCAGCCTGAGGGAGCGCCTGGAGGCGCTGGGCGGCTCGATGCACATCGAAAGCTCGCCGGGCGTGGGAAGCGCGTTCACGGTCAGGCTGCCCGCGCAGCCCCTTTCGCCAGGAGCACAGGCCTATCGGCCCTCGGTGCGCTCCGTCCGCTCGACGGCAGCCAAGCCCGTGAAGGGGCAGCGGCCCGAAGCTGCTCCCTTTGAACGTCCGATGATCCGCGTCCTGCTCGTCGACGACCACCTCGTTGTCCGCCAGGGCCTGGCAATGGTGCTGGGCGGAGAGTCTGACATCGAGATCGTGGGGGAAGCCTCGGACGGCCGTTCTGCGGTGGAGCTTGCCCGCAGGCTCCTGCCCGACGTGGTGACCATGGACGTGGGCCTGCCGGGGATGAGCGGGATAGAGGCGACACGGACCATCCATGCGGAGCTTCCTGAGATCGCGATCATCGGGCTTTCCATGTTCGACGACCAGGGAGAAGCCATGCGGAAGGCCGGTGCCGTGGGGTACCTGCCCAAGACTGGGGCGTCCTCGAATCTCCTGGCTGCAATCCGCTCCGCCTGTCGTAAAACGCCGACATAGAAAATCATTCATCCCCCGACTGTTTTTCCTGACGCGCACCGCCTACCTTTGAGCTACACGTGACGGAAAGAATCGAGAAATGCGCCGAGCTGGTGGTCACCCTGCTCGGGGAGAGAAGTTCTTTGAACATTCTTCTCATCCCGGAGCTCCTCGGCGAAAGGAGCGTCCTCGTCTACCAGGCGTTGGGATGGCTGGCGCGTGAAGGAAAGGTCTGCTATTCGATGAAAGGGCAGCAGTGCTACCTGTCTCTGGCGGAAGAAGCCGAGCCGGGAGAGACAGGTGAGCCTGGAGGAGGCTGAATGCAGTCACCAGGTGAGCTCAGGACGGATCAGGCAACAGCCGAGGCCTCATACGTCGAGGAAGACACAGGCTGGCTTGACCCCGTGACCGGGGACGTTCTCATGCAGGTGATGACCGAGCTGGCCAACATGACCTCCATGCTGGGCCGGGCCGCCGCCCGCAGGCGGATCGGGGAAATCCAGGGCCTCGTCAGGGCCCTCCTGCACCAGGTCGCGCAACTCATCATGGCCGGGGAGATCGACCCCTGGACACGGCTGCGCATGACTCCTGATGACCCCCCGGTTTCCCCGTCGGCAGATGTCGTGCGGATCGGCGTGCTTCCCCTGTCAGCAAATCCCATCCACTGGGGCCACCTGCTTTCCGGGCTGTCCGTCATGGTCCGGGCGAGGCTGGACAAGATCGCGTACCTGATCTGTCATGATCCTTCCCCGGCAGCGGAGCTCTATCCGGAGGAGCTGCGCAGGGGCGCCGCGGCGGAGGCAATTGCGCTTTTTCAGCCCCTGTTCACGCTGGTTCCAGCTCAGGCCGGAAAATCTCTGGACGGACCCGCCTCTTTTTTCAGGCTCCTCGGTCTCAACGGACAACAGACGGTTGAGGCTTTCTATGTATCCGGCTACGAATCCGGCGCGTCGATATCGATCATCGAGACAATGGAAGCCCTGCACGCGGAGAGCAACAGGATTGGCGCAGGCCATAACGAGCGCCTGCACCCTGTGTCGCTGGTCCGGATGGACGCTGCGGCGGGAGAGGGGCCTGCCTCCGGGAATCCCCGGCTCCTGGTGATTCCTTCACCCCTGCCATGGGTGTCCACATCCGCCGTCCGCGCAGCCCTGGGCTCGTCATTGCACCGCGACGAGCTTTCAGCGCTTCCTGCTTGCGCGTTTCGGCACCTCCGGATGCTCAGCTCTTTCGATTGAGGGCGACCTGGATGCTCTCTTCTTCCCATTGCAGGTCGATGTCAGGCTGGCAGGAGAGCCGGGACAGCACTCCCAGGGAGTACTCCCGGGTTTCACCGAGGATGGCCTGAATCTGCCACAGGTTCAGCCTCCCATGCGAGTCCAGAGCCTGTCGAACTCTGATAACCGATGACCCGACACTTTCCGTCATGGAAGTCTCCTCCCCCATGGACGTCGATTGTATCCCATGCGCGTCCCGGGGAAAGTCGTTGCGGCGATGATTTTCATGCGGAGATATTCGGACAAACGCGTGTCGAAGCCTTCTGACAAGGACCGAAGGTCAATCCAGGAGACGGTGCTCCACGGCGTAGCGAACCAGTTCCGCCGTGTTGTTGAGGCTCAGCTTGGAAAGCACCCGTGAGCGGTAGGTCCCCACCGTGGCCGGGCTGAGGAACAGCTCGGAGGCAATTTCGCTCACACCCTTGCCGCCTGCCAGCAGGCAGAGTACCCTGAACTCCCGGTCTGAGAGCTTCTCATGGGGGGACCGCGCCCCCTTCCGTGACACTTCCTCCGCGAGCTGCTCCGCCAGCGCGGAGCTGATGTACTTCCCGCCGGCTGCCAGCTTGCGGATTGCGGCAAGGAGCTCCGCCGGTTCGCTCCCCTTGACAAGGTATCCGGACGCGCCCGCCTTGATTGAGCGCATGCCGAGCTGGCTCTCCGGGTGCATGCTCATTACGAGAACGGGCGTCCCGGGGTAATCCCTTGAGAGCGACTTCAACAGCTCGATCCCATCGGGCCCTCCCGGCAGGCCGATATCGAGAATGATGACATCGCATTCGCGCTGGGAGAGCTTTGAAAGCAGCTCCTGGCCGCCGGAAGCCTCTTCCTCGATCGCGATGTCTTTCTGCTTTTGGATGATCATCCTGACGCCCTCACGGACGATGGGATGGTCATCGCAGATGATGACCCGTATCACCGCATTTCCCCTGGATCGTGAGCCCCCATTGTAATACAAACCAGGGGCGATGTCAGCCTCACAATCCGCGCGCCGCGCCACAGGCGTCCGCTCGTGAGCTGCAGGCTGAGGAGGTTCTCGATCCCGGAGCTTGTGGCAGGTGAGGAAGCGGTCGGGTAAGGACTGGAAGTTCTGAGACACTGAGATGACACCAGCCGACTCTTGCCCTATACTCTGCTTGAATGCGCTTTCCGGCTGAGCTGTTTCCCATCCCCCTCTCCGTCCCTGTTCTCCTTGTTTTTGCGCTGTACAGCTTGTCCCGGCGACGCACGCGCGTTGCCCTTCCCTTTGCCCTGATAATGCTCCTGGGCGCACTCTGGGGGCTCACCTCGACGCTTGAGCTTGCAAGCAGGACAGTTGAGGGCAAAATCCTGTGGGAGCGCCTTCATTTCCTGTCCAGCGGGCTCGTTGCGGTAATCCTGCTCCACGCTGTCCTGAAGAGCCGGGGTTGGACCCGGTGGATCGCGCCGTGGCCGTTCGTCGCTTTCCTCATCGAGCCGGCGGTCGTGGTCTCCCTGGCCTTGAGCGGCGCGGGCGGAAGACTGTTCATGTGGGGATTCGACCTTGATTCCTCCGGCTCCTTTCCCGTGCTCGACTACCTCACCGGACCTCTGTACTGGGTGCACGAGGCTTACACGTACCTTCTTCTGACGGGAAGCGTTTTTCTGCTTTCCGCGTGGGCTCGAGATTCACAGCCCAAGTTTCGAAGCCAGAGCCGGCGCGTTGTCGGCGCCATTCTTCTGCCGGTGGCGGTCAACGTGCTCTTCCATTTCGGTGTCACTCCGGTGGCCGGCGTTGACTACACTCCGGTTGCGATGGTGGTCACCGGTCTGCTGGTCTCCCTGGTGCTCTTCCGCTTTCGAATGCCAAGCATCATCCCCATTGCCAGTCGTCTCATCGTGCGCACCATGAAGGAGCTGACCCTCGTGGTGGACGCTGAGGACAACCTGGTGGATTTCAATCCGAGCGCGTACGACATCATCGGCATGGACCCGCAGCAGGCCACCGGCAGGCCGCTGGCGGAGCTGCCGCAGCCCTGGGGGGAGGTCTTTGCCCCGTTTGCCGGTGTGGCCTCCACCCGGGGGACTGTCCGGGTGCAGCTGAAAAGCGGCGTGCACTGGTATCACGTTTCCGTTTCCACCCCCCTGGACGAATCCGGCAACCCCGTGGGACGCCTGTTCGTCCTTCATGACATCACCGAGCGCAAGGAGATCGAGGAGAGCCTTCGCGAGAGCGAGGAGAGCCTACGAGGATTCATCGAGGGGTCGGCCGAAGCCATCATGCTCATCGATGAGGACGGCCGGGTCATCGAGTTCAATCCCGGGGCTGAGCTGATGACGGGTCTTTCCCGCGGTGATGTCCTGGGAATGACGATCTGGCACCTGCTGTATGTCACGGTGCCGCCGAAAAGACGGACCCCGGGCTACGAGCAACGGCTGGAGAAGAGGTTCCGCGCGGCGCTGCAGTCCGGCATGGCTGACATGACGAATCGCCCCTTGGAAGCCTCGCTTGTGAGACCGGACGGGACGCTTCGACATTTCCGCCAATACATATTCCCCATACGGACCCCGCGCGGGTTCCGGCTGGGAAGCATCAGCCACGACATAACTCAGGCAAAGGAGGCGGAGGAAGCCCTGGCGCGGAGCAGAGAGCAGCTCCAGCAGGCGCTGAAGATGGAGGCAATCGGGAGGCTGGCAGGCGGGATTGCCCATGATTTCAACAACCTGCTCACCGTGATCGGCGGGTACAGCGAGATCGTGGAGGGAGCCCTCGTGGAGGGAAGCGCGCTGAAGGACCACATGAAGGAGATTTCGCGCGCCGCCCGGCGGGCCGCCGAGCTGACCGCCCAGCTTCTGGCATTCGGCCGCAAGCAGGTCCTGCAGCCGCGGGTGATAGCAATCAACGACCTCGTGGCCAACATGGAAAGAATGCTCGTTCGGGTCATCGGTGAGGACGTCAAGCTCATAACGTCCCTGCACCCGGATGCCGGTCACGTGCGGGTGGACCCAGGGCGCATCGAGCAGGTCATCATGAATCTCGCCGTCAACGCCCGTGACGCCATGCCGCGGGGAGGCACTCTGGCCATCGAGACCAGAAGCATCACGCTGGACGACACGTATGCCAGCGGGCATCCCGAGGTCGGCCCGGGCCGCTACGTGAAGGTGACGGTCAGCGACACGGGAAACGGCATGGATGGCGCCACACGGGAGCGCATCTTCGAGCCTTTCTTCACCACGAAGCCTGTTGGAAAAGGCACCGGGCTCGGTCTTCCCACGGCCTATGGGATAGTGAAGCAGAGCGAAGGCCACATCTTCTGCTACAGCGAGCCGGGAAAGGGGACCACCTTCTCCATCTACCTTCCGTGGGTGGACGACAGCCAGAGCGCGGAAGCTGCCGCCCCGACCAGGACCGCTGCCGCTGAGGGAAACGAGACCATTCTCCTCGTTGAAGACGACGCGACTGTCAGGACGTTCACCCGGTCTCTGCTAGGCACGTACGGCTACACGGTCATCGAAGCGCCCAACGGAGAAGAGGCCCTGGCGGAGATCGCGGCGGACAACGGCGCCATTGACCTTCTTGTCACAGACGTGGTGATGCCGCGAATGAGCGGGCCGGAGCTTGCGCGGGCAATCCGCTCCTCGCGTCCCGACATCAAGGTCATGTACGTTTCAGGCTACGCGGAGACTGCCTTCGCTGAGCAGGACAGCCCGCAGCCGCTGCAGGCTTTTGTCCAGAAGCCCTTCAACTCCGCGGATTTTCTTTCCAAGATCCGCGAGATCCTGGATAGCGGGCCCTAGCAAAGCCGAAGGCTTTGCGGAGGACCTCAACGGCCCGCGGCCTGGTACTGGATGATCACAGGTCCGCGCGGCGCCGCAGATCCGCCCGCCGGCTCCACGGTCACTTCCACTCCCTCGGGGAGGCTCGTGAGCACCTGGCCTTCGGCGATGATGAGCGCATTTCCGTCCGCTCCCGGCGTTGCGCTGCCGACAGGGATCCACGTTCCGCTGCTCAACACCCATGCCCGGTAGGTCATCCCGCGGGTCAGCGGGTCCAGGTTGTGCAGGGCGATCACGGCAAGGGCCGTCCCCGGCCTGCCCCTGTAGGACCCGTGCGTCCTGGCCGGCACGCCGGGGGCCGCGGCAAGGTGTAGAGTGGTGATGTCGCTGGCTGTGACAAAGGCCAGGGCCCTGTCGGTCCGCTGCGCAAGCTCCTGTCCCTGCCTGGCGCGCACTGCGACGCCGAGCAGGACCGCCAGCAGCACAACAGCCACTCCCATGGGGGCAAGGAGGAAGCGCAGCTTCCGGATCCCGGATCTGATGCGCGTCTTCACGGTGCCCAGGGGAAGCCGAAGCGTTTCCGCCACCTGGTCGTGAGTCAGGTCTTCGAAGAACGCCAGGCTCAGCGCCTGACGTTGGGCGTGGGGCAGCCTTTCCACCGCTGCCTGGACAGCTTCCCGGCGAAACGTCTGCCAGGCGGTCTCCACGGGTCCGTCACTGCCGTCGACAAGGTCGTCCAGAAGCTCGGTGCCTGAGTCCGGATCCAGTTTCGGCCTGCGGCTTCGCGTCCGCAGCTCGTTGAGCACCCTGAAGTGGGCAACCTGCAGCAGCCACGGGCGGAAAAGGCCGCGCCGCGGGTCGTATGTGTGCGCCTTTCGCCACAGGGACAGGAAGACTTCCTGGACAATGTCCTCAGCCGTCGCCGTATCCAGGCTCTGGGCAGCGATGTGGAACACCAGCGGCGCATACCGGTTGTACAGCGACGTCAGGGCTTCCGGCCGGCCGTCTGCCAGCATGCGGACCAGCTCTTCATCGGTTCTCGTGTCCTGCTGCGGACTCTCACGGACCGCGTTATAGCGTACAGGCATCATGACGGACCCTTCCTTTTCCCAATCACTTGTACACCGGCGCCACGAATCCGGATTTGTCGGCGCAGCTACAAAAGTAGAAACGAACGAGCCTCGCGATCAACCTTTGATTACTTTTGTCCCATGCCATTGACATCCCTTCAGATCAAGGACCTTCTCGATGAAAACAGGACGCACGAGTGCGGCGGGGTGGGGAAAGACCGCATCTGCGCTGCGATTGCCGCGACCAGCCGGAAGCCTCCCTGCGCTCGCTGGGCTCCATAGAGAAAGGGATGTTCCTGTACCTCCGCCTATGCGCACCGCCTCGCTGGTCAGTATCATAATCTGGATGGCGGAGGAGCTTCGGAAGTTCACGGCAGAGGACCTGGCCCGATTCAACGGAGAGGACGGGTCGCCCATCTACATCGCGTATGGCGGACGCGTGTTCGACGTCACCGCCAGCAGGTACTGGCGGGGTGGAACGCACATGAAGCGCCACCCGGCGGGCCGGGACCTGACCGCCGAGATGTCCGCCGCTCCCCACGACCTGACGGTGCTGGATCGCTACCCCCAGGTCGGTGTCCTTGCCCCTTCCGCGGCGGGCAATGCCTCCGAGCCGCAGTCGGGCGTCTGGCCGGCGCTCGAGCGGTTCCTCGAGCGTCACCCCTTTTTCCGAAGACACCCGCACCCAATGACAGTGCATTTCCCGATCGTCTTTCTCATCTTTGCCCCGCTGTTCACGGTACTGTTCCTGGCAACGAGGTTCCCGGGCTTCGAGATCACGGCGGTCAGCTGCCTCGCTGTCGGGCTCCTTTCCTGTCTTGTGGTCATCCCGACGGGATTCTTCACATGGTGGGTCAACTACGACGCCCGGCCAATGCGGCCGGTGACGATCAAGATCGTCGTCTCGCTCTGCATGTTCGTCGACGGCCTTGGCGCCCTCATCTGGCGCTTGAAGGACCCCGGGGTCGTGACCCGGCAGTCGGGCCCGAGCATGCCCTATCTCATCCTGGACTTTCTGCTGCTCCCCATGGTGGTCGTTGTGGCGTGGTTCGGCGCAACGCTCACCTTCCCGCTGGCCAGGACCAGAGGTCAGGGAACTCCCCGCTCATGAGCTTCTTCGGCAACACACTCCTCCTCTCCCGCCTGCAGTTCTGGAGCCGGCTTCTCCTGCTCAACTTCTCCATCGGAGTGGCCATATGCAGACTCCGGCCGGCGGGCATTTCGAGAAGGGGCGGTTTGTCGTTGACAATTTCCTGGGCGCGCTCGCGATCGTGATGGCTCCCCTGCAGATCTCCCTGGGGGACGCGCAGGGTTTGCATATCTACTGCACGCAGCCGGAGAAGCTTGCCGCCATTGAATCCCACTGGAACACCAACCCGCGGGGCTCCGGGGCGGCTTTCAACATCCTTGCCTGGCCTGACCCGGATGGCGGCCGGAATGTCTTCGAGGTCCAGACAACATTCTCCAGTACTGGATTTTCCGGGGCAGGACGACCCATTCCACCTACGGAGAAGACTGAGGGGCCGCGGCTTCGAAGTCCGTGACCGGCGCGAGCTCCGCGGAGGGATAGATCTGGCCCGGGACGGGCGGCATGGGATTGTAGACCCAGTCGATCTCTGCCACCGCGCAGCGCAGGCATCCGATCCGGCGGGCGCCCAGGTACAGGCCCCGCGCCAGCACGTCCTCCATGTTCAAAGACATGCCGAAGACAGCGAGCGGGACGCCCGGGGGAATCTCCGCCAGCTCGCGCGTGAAGGCCAGGGTCGAGAAGATGATGCGGTCTCCCAAGGGCTGTGCCTGGATCACGGGCACGATCCTTGGAAACCCTTCCGTGTCCACCCAGGCCGCAAACTTCAGGTTGCCCATCCCTTCCATGAGTCTCCGCGTTTCCCCCGTGAGGGCGCGGCAGGGCTGGCGGGAAAGCGTGAACAGGCTTGCAACCTTTGTGGCCAGAGACGCGCAGACGATGCTGGCCATGGGGAGGCGCTCCCGGCCGCCGTGACGGACGAGGTCGAAGCGGAAGACCGTGTGGATGCCCGTATACGCGTTGTAGCGGAACATCGGGACCCTGTTGTACTCCTCGAACTCGGGTCCGCTCCGCGTCGTTTCCCTGAACAGCGCGCGGCCCCGCCACATCTCGCGCTGGAGCGTCATGATAAGAAACCCGACCCTGGGGTTTTTCGTCACGTTGGACTTTCCAAGGCCCTCGATGAACTGACCGAAAGTGAGCCCGGTGGGGGAAGCCGCCTGGAGGCTTGAAAGCAGCGTGATATGAGGGAGCCCCTGGCTGTTGACCGTGGCGAGCAGTCCGATCTTCATAGCCGGTCTGAGGCTCTCGATATCCTGCTGGGAGAACGTCGCACATTCCGCTTTTCTGGCCATCCGGTCCTCCTCTCCTCACGCGTTGGCGCGCGTGCGCGCCGCGCCTGTGACTGATACGATTCCGGGATCCACGCCGGAAGCCCGGGCGTTCGCCGCCGCTTCCTCCAGCTCCTCATGTTTCATCAACGGGGTCAGGGCGTAGTCCCATTCGATCCCCAGACGGCTGTACTTGTCCCTGCACAGGTTGTTGAATGCGCAAAGCTCCCATCTTTCCACTGCGCCCTGCGCTGAGTTGGCCAGAAACCTGCCGATGGCCAGGAGGTTCTCCCGGGTTGCCGTGGCCCCCGGGATGAGCGGGGTGCGCACCCACAGGGAGAGCCGCCGTGTCCGCAGCCGCACGGCGTCTACCACAGCGGCGAAATTGCCGAGGATCAGCTCGTTGGACTGCCCGGTGAGCTTTCGGTGCCGGACCGGGTCCATGAGCTTGAGGTCGTACAGCACCAGGCTTGCCAACGGGAGCACCTGCTCCCACGCGGCAGGCGCGGCAAACCCGCAGGTGTCCAGCGCTGTCTGGATTCCCCGCTCCAGCAGCTTTTCCAGGAGCGCCCGGGTGAATAGCGGCTGCGCAAGCGGCTCTCCCCCGGATACCGTTACTCCTCCTCCTGACTGCTCGTAGAAGGCTTTGTCCCTCTCCAGTTCCTCCGCAAGCCGAGCGGCGCTGATCTCCCTGCCCGCCAGCTCCAGGGCATTTGACGGACACCGGGAAGCGCAAGTCCCGCAGCCCGTGCAGCGCAGGCGGTTGATGGACAAGCCGGATCCGGTCATGGCCAGGTTGCCGGCGCTGCATGCCGTCACGCATGACGCGCACCCGATGCAGCGGACGGAGAACCACTGCAGCTGCGATTGCTCCGAGATGCTCTCTGGGTTCTGGCACCAGCGGCAGGAGAGCGGGCAGCACTTGAGGAAGACAGTGGTCCGGATGCCTGGCCCATCTTCGGTTGACAGCCTCTGGACGCTGACAATGACGCCCGAAGGGTTTTCCGCGCCGGGGCTACCCAAGTGAGTGGGATTCCCGGGCAATGATCTCATCCTGCAGCTCCCTGCCCACCGTGGTGAAGTACGCGTTGTAGCCGGTCACGCGGACCAGGAGGTGATGGTAGCCCTCGGGGTGCGCTTGCGCGTCCCGCAGCATGTCGGGGTCCAGCATGTTGATCTGCAAAGCCGTGCCGCCGTTGCGGCAGTAGGCCTTGAGAAAGGCCTTCATGTTCTTCCTGTGCTCCGGGTCCCTGACAAACGAGGGATTGAAGCTGATTGTGTGGCTTCCCCCATTTGCCAGGAGGTTTGAACGCGCAGCGCCATCCGCCGTGCCGGCAATGACCTTTCCCACTGAGTTCGTGCTGGCCGTTGGGCCGTTCCTGTCGGCGCCGGTGGACGGGCACAGCGCGTTGGAAAGGAACCTGCCTTTCGGCCTTCCGTCAGGGCTCGCCGGGAGGATGAAGCCGTCGGAGACCCAGTAGTTCCAGCTCAGCATACCAGGCCGAAACCGCCGTCCCGTGCTCCTGGTGCGGTATTTCCACGCTTCGGCCGTCCACAGCTCCATGACCCTGCGGCCCAGCGCATCCGCCTCATCATCGTCCCGCCCGTATTTGGGTGCCTTGTTCACGGCCATGGCCTGCAGCTTCTCGTGTCCTTCCCAGTTGTCTCGCAGGGCCCGGACCAGCTCCTCCATGGTGCACTCTTTGCGGTCAAAAACCAGGTTTTTCACCGCCAGGAGGGAATCCACGGTGGTGGCGTACGTGACGGCCTCCAGTGTCACGAATGCCAGCTCTGCGCCGCCCTGCGTGACGTCGAGTGACTTTTCCGCGCACCCGCGCACCAGGCAGGATAGGTACGGTGTGGGAAGGAAGCGCGCCCGGACCGCTTCGCTTTTCTCATACAGCTCCACGATCCGCCTGACGATGTGCCGGGTCTGCTCGGCGTACGCGTCCCAGAATTGCTCGAACGACTGAAAGCGCGCCGGGTCCGGCGTGCGCGGAGCGCGCCGTCTCGGCCTTTCGGTTTTTCCGGTCATGGGGTCTGTGAACGGCAGAAGATCGTATCCGCCGGTGAGGGCCAGCTCCACGGCCTTGAGAAGGTTGAGGTTGGCATCGACCGTCCCCGACCTGTCGTTGCCGGCCATCGTATTTTCCAGGCAGCCCACGGAGGCATAGTCGAAGACATTGCCTTCGTGAATGAGCTGCGGGACGCGCTCCTTGCCCGCCTCCAGGAGCAGCCCGGCCATTGACCGCTCGTCGAAGTTCAGGAGGAAAGGCGCGCCCTGGCTGGATGCGATCATGTCCACCACCTTGTCCAGGAGGACCTCGGGCGACCCCTGGTGCAGGCGCACGTTGGGCTTGGGCTCGAGGATGGGGGACATCTCGTCAATGACTTCCAGAATGGCAAGGGTCAGGTCGTTCGTCATGTCACGACCGTCAGGCCCGAGGCCGGAGAGGGAGATCAGCTGGCCGTACCCCGCAGTGATCCCCTGGTTCCCGCCGACGCGGATCATTGCGTCATATGCGGTGTTGCAATGAATCCAGAAGCACTTCAGGATCTCCTTCCCCCATTCACGGTCCATTCCCTCTCTCAACGACCTCTCCCAGAAAGGCAGGAGGTACTGGTCGATACGGCCAAAGGAAAGCCCCGGGCCCGGATAGTTCTCGTCGCTCATGACGAGCATATGGGTGAGCCAGAGCGACTGCACCGCCTCCCAGAAGGACCGCGCAGGCTCCCACGGCACGCGCAGGAGCATCTCCGACATCTGGAGAAGCTCTGTTCTGCGTGATGCATCCTGCCCCGCTTCCGCGGCTTTCCGGCAGACCGTCGAGTAGCGTGAAGCCATGTCACGCGCCATGGTCGACGCGGTGAGCATTGCGCTGAGCTGGGCCCCGCTGGGGCCTGCGCGCTTGGCCGGCGAAAGCTTTTCAAGCCGTACGGCGATGTCCTCATGGATGCCGCGCCAGCCCCGGGAGAGGACGCTGGGGTAGTCCGGGATCAGGTGGCCGCTTGTTGCGCCGGCATTGCCGTAGCCGTGGTTGTGGAACCAGAGGACGGCCTGCCGGGCTCCTCCGGGCCCTGTCACGAGCTTCTCATAACGCGCGGCTTCAGCTTTGGTCAGGCAGGCCGAGGTCATCACGTTGAAACGCGCGCCGGCAATGAGATCGCCGGGGAGGACCTCGGCCGGGACGCACCGCGTCATGACCTCGCTGATGAAAAGCGCCCTGCGCTCCGGCAGGCTCAGAGACCAGAAGCCGGCAGGCAGCTCCACGGCGCGCGCGGCCTGTTTGAAGGACGCCCGGAAGGTAGGGAAGAACGTGTAGGTCTCCGGAACGATATAGAACGTGAGCTCGTTGAACTGGAAGTCCCACGATGCGCCCGTGGTCCACGCGGTGAACTCATTGTTCCAGGGCCGGCGCAATCCCGTGAAGTAGTAATCGCGGAGCCACGCGATCCGCGGGGAGAGGTTTGCCGGCCTCTTGAGCGCATACCTGCCATGCGGAGGTTCAACGGTTGCCATGGGGTCTCCTTTTTGTGTTGATTATAGCATGCCTGGAATCGTCCATCGCATCGGAATCCAAGGGCCGCCCGGCCGCGTGTACCGGGCGCTGGCAACGCGCTCGGGCCTCATCAACTGGTGGACATGGCACGTCACCGGTGAGCCGGCTCCCGGCGCGCTCATTCGTTTCCGCTTCGGGGACCGGGGCCACGATATGAAAGTGCTCGAGCTGATCCCTGACCGGCGGGTCAGATGGGTATGCATGGAAGGTCCCGACGGGTGGGTCGGCACTGAGGTCTGCTTCGAGCTTGCCCCGGCAGACGGTGAAACCGTTCTTCACTTTTCCCACACGGGGTGGCCCGATGCCGGAGAGCTCATGGCCCATTGGAACTGCAAATGGGGGTACTTCCTCCTGAGCCTCAAGGGCTGGGTGGAAGACGGACGCGGGACCCCGTATCCCGAGGACAGGAAGATCAGCTCATGGGGCTGAAGGCGCACTGGCTTCAGCACGTGCCGTTCGAGGGGCTGGGGAGCATCGAGCAGTGGCTTGAGCGAAGACACGCGCGCGTGAGCGCGACGCGCTTCTTCGATCGACCTGTCCTTCCCGGTTTGGACGACCTCGATCTGCTCATCATCATGGGCGGCCCCATGAGCGTGAACGATGAGCGGGCATACCCCTGGTTGAGGGAAGAAAAGGAGTTCGTGGCAAAGGCGATCGATCGGGGAAAGGCCGTGCTCGGAGTGTGCCTCGGCGCGCAGCTCATAGCCAGCGCTCTGGGGGCGCGCGTGCGCCGCAACACCTTTTCCGAGATCGGCTGGTTTCCGGTGGAGCGCGTCGGCGCCGAAGGGGAAGCCGGGAGAGCCGTCGAAGGCCTTGCTGAGGCCCTTCCGAGCCGTCAGGAGGCGTTCCACTGGCACGGGGAGACGTTCGACCTTCCCCCGGGGGCTCGGCACATCGCCAGAAGCGAGGCGTGCGAAAACCAGGCGTTCACGGTGGGCCATCGCGTGATCGCCTTGCAATTCCACCTGGAGACGACGTCCGTCTCAGCGGGCGCTCTCGTGGAGAATTGCCGCGCGGACCTTGCGCCGGCCCGGTTCGTGCAGACCGAAAGCCTGATCCTCGGCAAACCCGAGCGGTTCCGGCGCATCAACTCCGTCATGGCCGCCGTGCTGGACCGGCTGGCTGTCTCTGCATAGTTATGGGCTGCGCCGAGGGCTATACTGGGCTTCGATGCTGAAGTCACGTTACCGCCGGATCCTGAGGTTTTTTACCGCTGTCATGCTCCGCGTGGTGTGGTGGGAGGTGCTCCTCCCCCGCATCGGCCTCCGCGGGATTTCGACGCGCACCAGGCCCCGGCGCCTGCGGGCGATTGCGGCATCCTTCAGGGGCCTTGCCGTGCGCCACGGCGGGGTCCTCATCAAGGTAGGGCAATTCCTCTCCGCCCGTCTTGACGTGCTGCCCCGCGAGGTCACCACCGAGCTTGCAGATCTGCAGGACGAGGTGGGCGCCGAGCGCTTCGAGGACATCAAGCGGGTGATCGAAGGGGAGTACGGCGAGCCCCTGGAGCGCAGGTTCGTGGAGTTCGACCCCATGCCCGTCGCATCGGCATCCATCGGGCAGGTGCACATGGCCAGGATCTGCAGGGCCTCCCCCGAGAACGGACCCTGCCCGCCAGTTGTGGTCAAAGTCCAGAGGCCGCGCATCCAGCAGATCGTGGAGGCGGACCTTGCAGCCATCCGGGTGGCAGGCGGGTGGCTGCAACGCATGGAATCCATCCGCCGGCACGTTCATCTCCCTGCTCTGATCGACGAGTTCAGCCGCACGCTTTTCGAGGAAATCGACTACATGCAGGAAGGGAAGAACGCGGAGAGGTTCGCGGCGAACTTCAAGGGCCGCGAGGATGTCCGGGTCCCTGATGTCGTCTGGAGCCACACGACCCGCAGGGTGCTGACCCTCCAGGATGTGGGAGCCATCAAAATCACCGACTACGCGGCCATCGAGGCTGCGGGGCTGGACCGCGGCAAAGTGGCTGACCGCCTCCTGGACATCTACCTGAAGCAGGTCTTTGAAGACGGGTTCTTCCACGCGGACCCCCACCCCGGCAACCTCTTCGTGCTCCCTGAGGCGCGCGCGCCCGGCGGCTGGAGGCTCGTGTTCGTCGATTTCGGGATGACGGGGACCCTGCCCCCGGACACCTTCTCGGGCCTTCGAGAGGCGCTCATCTCCATAGGGACCAGGGACGCCTCGCGTCTGGTCCAATCCTTCCAGAAGCTGCGCATCCTGCTCCCGGGCGCAGACCAGGAACTGGTGGAGCGCGCCTGTGAGAGGGTCTTCAACACGATCTGGGGCAAATCGACAAGGGACATGATGAGGATGACCAGGGCGGAGGCGGCAGCCTTCGCGGAGGAGTTCGGAGACCTCCTCTACCAGATGCCGTTCCAGGTGCCCGAGAGCCTCATCATGCTGGGCAGGTGCGTGAGCATCCTCTCCGGCATCGCCTCCGGGCTGGACCCCGACTTCAACGTGTGGAACGGCCTTGCCCCGTACGCGCGCCGGCTGGTCGATTCCGACGGCAGAGGCAGGCTCGGAGGCGTTCTTCAGGAGATTGCCGGGGTCTTCCGGGTGCTGGCGGGGCTGCCCCGGCGCGCCGATACATTCATTTCCCGGGCAGAGCAGGGCAGGCTGGAAGTCAGGATGCCCGAGCTCAAGCACCACGTTGCGCTCCTTGAGCGGGGAGTCCGCAAGCTGGCCGGCTCCATCATCTTTGCCGCGGCCCTGGTTGCCTGTACGGAGCTCTACCTCAGCGGCAGGATTGAGATGGCCGCGGTGGTCGGCGGCGTGGAGATCTTTCTCCTGGGCTGGATCCTCCTGGGACGATGAATCACTTTCCCTCTGCCCGCTCGATGGCCGCGTCCAGAAGGCTTCTCATGGCCAGGAGCATTTCTTTTCTGGCCGCGCGGCGATGCTCGACAAAGCCTTTCGGAAGAAGGTCTTCGAGAGTCTCGCGCACCGTGGTGCGGGCCGCCCTCATATGCTCGCGGGCTTCCTGGAGCTTTTCGCTGGGTTTCTCTGGCATAGGACACCTCCGTCTCAATGGTAGAGCGCCGCGCGAGAAAGGTCCAGGAGAGGGGAAAACGCTCATAACAAAATGTTATCCCTCTTTCACACCCGGTCTATTGCGCCCCTGCTCGGCCAGTTTGTATTATTTCTTGAGATGAAACGGATAGTCACAATCCTGCTTTCAATCATGGCCCCGACGCTTTGCGTGTTCGCGCAGGAATCCCTGCCGGTGATCACGCTCCAGCAGACCATCGACGCGGCTCTTGCCAACGGCGACAACTACAAAATCCTCCAGGGGAACCTCGCTGTGACCAGGGCCGGGCACCTGGAAAACGTCTCCAGGAACTCCCTGACTCTTGCGGGGACCGCGGGAGCCGGGTACAACTATGCCTTCTATGACAGCGGTGCGCTGGCGCTGTCCCGGGCTTCCAGCCTCGGCAACGCGGCATCTCCCACGCAGGGAGCTGAGCTCGGGATCGGCCTGGCCGGACCGCTCACAAGCGTGAGCGTGACGGCAGCTCCGTTCACTCCTCCCATCGGCAACACGAGCATCCCGGGAGTGACCGTCCCGGGTCTTGGCGACACCACCAGCAGCCTGGGACTGTCAGTGAGCCAGACCCTGTGGAACGGATACCCCGGCGGCGCGACGCAAGCCACCGTTGACAAGAGCCTCCTGAATCTCCAGGGTCAGGAGCTTTCCACCCAATCGGGGAGGCTGAACCTCATCTATCAGGTAAAGCAGGCATACTACGCCATGTTCACCGCATTGCAGGACCTCGACACCAAGAAGCAGATCCTGGATCGGCAGAACGCCCTGATGGACCAGATCACCGCAATCTACAACCTCAAGCAGGCCAGCGAGGTAGACCTCAAGACTGCTCAGATCAACGCCCACAGCGCGGAGATCGACGTGCGCACGTCGGAGCACACCCTTCGGCTTGCCCGCATCCGTCTTGCCATCCTGATCGGCACGCCGACTGACAGGCAGTTCACCGTTGCGCAGCCTGGAGAAGAGCAGGTGTCGGCAGGCACGCTGGAGGAAGCGATATCCGTGGCTCTCAGCAGAAGAGTGGACGTCAAGCTCATCGAATTGAGCCGCAGGTCCACCGCGGTGGATCTGGCCGTGGCGCGGGGCCTGGCCACCCCGACGGTCAGCCTGGTTGGCGGGGTGAACCTGGTCATCGACAACTCCTTCAGCAACGCCTATGTCGGTCTGGCAGACGCCGGGGTAAGGATCGCCATGCCCATCCTGGACGCGGGGGCGGCCCGGAACCTGATTGATGAGGGCACACGGCTGGATCAGGTCTACCAGGTCCAGATGTCGCAGCTCCAGAAATCGATTGTCGCGGACGTGCAGGATGCGTGGGAGAGCATGCAGCTCGCCAGAGAGAAGGTCGAGCTGGCGCAGGAGACGGCGCAGAACGATGACCTCCTTGTCGATGTCTACAAGATCCAGAGCCGCAACGGCACTGCCTCCACGCAGGACCTGTTGACTGCGTCCGTGAATGCCGCAAACGCCCATACTGCGGCGGTGCAGGCGCAATCGGCTGCCCAGCTGGCGGTGCTGCAGCTCCTGAGCGTCATGGGGTACTGAAGAGACCAAGGATGAAAACAATGATAACAAAAGCAAAAGCGGTTTTGACCCTGGCGGCGTTGGCCGCTGTTGTTCTGGCGGGCTGCGCGCCTCGCTCTTCGCAATCCGGCGCGGCGGCCGCCGCCAATGGCGCTGCCCGGACCGGACAGGCCGCAGCGGGGCAGGGCGCACAGGGACAGGGCGCACAGGGAGCGCGCAAGTTCGGCGCCATCCCCGTGCTGGCAGTCACCGTGAAGGTCGGCCCTCTCATGGCGGGGAATGATACTGCTGCAACGGTGGCCCCTGTGACGCAGAGCACCGTTGCATCCCAGGTTGCCGGAGTGGCGCAGAAGATCGTTCATCTTGCCGGGGACTGGGTCAAGCAAGGGGAACCGGTAGTGGTCCTGGACACCGCGCAGCTGAAGCTGGCCGTGGCCAACGCGCAAGCTGCTCTCGAGAACGCAAAGATCAACTACCAGATAGCGCAGGACAACGCAAGCAAGGACAACCCGAAGCTCATGCTCCAGGTACAGTCTGCCCAGTCGGCTGTGGACAGCGCGCAGAAGAATTATGACGGCCAGAAGGCCCTGCTGGCCATTGGCGGCGCTCCCGCCTCCGCGGTGGACAACGCGTTGAGCCAGCTCCAGCAGTCGCAGGCAAACCTCCAGGCCGCCCAGACCGCGCTGGATCAAAACAAGAAATCCGACGTGTGGACCCTCCAGCAATCGCGCCTTGCAATCGATCAGGCACAGGTCCAGCTGGACAACGCCCAGCTGAACCTCCACTACGCCTCGATCGCGGCCCCGTTCACGGGCCAGATCGCAGCTGTGAACGTGAATCCCGGCATGTACGTCAGTACGAACACGCCCGTGTATGTCATCGTGAGCCTGGAAAAAGAGATCAACTTCAACGTTCCTCCGGCTGACGCTCCCAATCTTCTCGTGGGAACTGTTGTGCAGTTCACCTACCAGGGCCGCACCGTGCCGGTGAAAATCAGCCAGGCGCCGTCAGCCCCAATCAACGGGGTCGTGCCCATGGTGGCCACCATCCCGCGTTCCTCTACGGCTCCCTTCGGAGCGGTTGGGACCGTCACCTACTCGCTCACGCTTGCCCACGGGGCCATCGTGCCCATCGCCGCCCTGGAGACGAACGAAGACCAGAACTACGTATTCGCCATTGAGGGCGGGAAGGCCGTCATGAGGTACGTGAAAATCGTGGGCCAGTCAGGTACCGTGGCCGCGGTCACCGGCATCCCGGACGGCTCCCAGCTCATCATGAGCCCGCCGCCGGGGCTGCTGGCGGGCTCGTCGGTCCAGGTGACGAGCACTGTTGCAGCTCAGGATACACCGGGCGGCGGCCAGCCGGCTTCACAGCCTGATGCCACCGGCCAGGGAAAGACAGCCGCTGATCCTCCGGGCGGCACAAAGGCAGGAACCAGATGAACACGCTTCGCAACTACGAAGCAAAAGTCTTCAATAAAATAAATCCCCTGGTCAACTTCTCAGTCACACGGTACGTGCTGGCCATCGGCATTTTCGTGGCAGTGGCGATCTTTGGCATCGCCTCCATTCGCGGCCTCGGAGTCGACCTGCTTCCCAATATCGTCATCCCTGCGGTGGTTGTCAGGACTTCCTATCCCGGCGCCACGCCGAGCGTCATGGACCTCCAGGTGACCCAGGTCGTGGAGAACGTCGTTTCCACGGTCAGCGGGATAACGGACATCAACTCCTTCAGCTCCCAGGGAGTCAGCCGCGTCGTCCTCACCTTTGATCCCAGCACCGACAAGTACGCTGACGCCAACCAGGTGGCTACGGCCGTGTCTGCCGCTGTGCGGAGCCTCCCCACCAACGTCACGGTGCCGACCATCCAGACCTTCGACCCGAACTCCGCCCCTGTCATCCAGTTCGGGCTAGCCGGCCAGGGCACCGACCTTGCAGATGTGAACGACTATGTTCAGAACGTTCTGGGGCCCTCCCTCGATAGGATCGACGGGGTTGCAACGGTCCTCACTGACGGCGGCCCCTCCAAGCAGTTCGAGGTGCTCCTGAACCCGGACCGCCTTCGCTACTATAACATCACGCCCCAGGACGTCGTTTCGGCCATCACCAGCTCAGCTCTTCAGATGCCCATCGGGACCATCGTCAAGAACAACAACGCGCTGACCTTCTCCACTCAGAACCAGCCCGCTGACATCTCGCAGATCTCGCAGACCCTCGTGGATTCCAACCGGGGAATCAGGGTGGACCAGGTGGGAAGCGTGTGGGGGACCCCTGCAGCCACCGACTACGCCCGGGTGAACGGGAGGCCGGAAGTCCTGGTCTCCGTCCAGAAGACTACTGACGCGAATGCCGTGGCGGTGGCTGCCACCGTTCGCAAGATCCTTGCATCCACGACTCTGCCGTCCGGATATGGGATCGAAATCAGCAACGACTCCACGGGTCCCATCCGGGCATCGGTGAACTCCACCTACCGGGAGCTTTTCATCACGGCCATCGTCGTCGCGATCATTGTCCTGCTTTTCCTGGGCAAGCTCAACACGGCCATCTCCGTCATCCTGGCCATTCCCATTGCCCTCTCGGCCGCTCCGGTCCTCTACAAGCTTGCAGGCTTCTCATTCAACCTGGTGTCCCTGCTGGCGCTCATCATCGCAATCGGGATCGTGGTGGACGACTCCATCGTCGTGTCGGAAAACGTGGAGCGATACCGGGCCATGGGCTTCAGTCTCCGGGATTCCGTTCTGCGAGGCGCAAGCGAAGTATTCAGCGCCGTCGTGGCCGCATCCCTCTCCCTGCTCTCCGTGCTCCTTCCTGTGAGCTTCATCGGAGGGTTCATCGGGAGCTACCTGCAGCAGTTCTCCCTGGGACTTGCCGCGGCGGTTGCTTTCTCCCTCCTGGAAGCCGTCCTCTTCCTCACGGTGCGCCTTGCCTACACGCCGGAGTCGAAGGATATGAATTGGGCGGACTTCCTGCGAAGCTGGGTCCAGCTTCCCAAGGCCATCAGGTGGGGCTTCCAGACATGGAAGAAAGCGCTGGGAATCATCGTCGGAATTGCGGCGGCCATCCTGATCCTCGTGATCACGCACAAGCCCGTGTTCCTCCTTACCATGGTGGCATACCCGCTTGCGCTGGGGCTCGTGTACTACTTCGGGCGGATCTTGCTTTCTCTGCTGCAGTCCCTGACAACCCTGTTCCACGGCTGGACCGAGGCCGGACTCGAGTGGGTCCGTGATGCCTACGCTCGGTCCCTCGGAGGCGTTCTCAAGAACGGCGTCTGGGTCCTCGTGGGGTCTGCCGCATTCCTGGTGGTAGTAGCGGTCCTCATCGTCCCGCACATCCCTTTCAACTTCGTGCCGAATACGGACTCAGGGGTCATGAACATCAACCTTCGAAACCCACCCAACACGCCGCTTCAGGTCACAAACAACGGCGTCGGCCGCATCGAGGCGTACCTTCGTCAGCAGCCCGAAGTCCAGCTCGTCCAGTCGATCACGGGCAGCAGCCCCAACGGGGTGAACGGAATCTTCTCTGGAACCAATACGGCGAACCTGGTCGTCCAGCTGACGCCCGTGCAGAAACGGACCAACGTGTTCCTGTTGATGCCCAAGTACCGCGCCGGCATTCTTGCGCTTTTCCGGGACCAGCCCTCGACTCAGATCTTCCTGAACTCGGGAGGCGGGTTCGGGCCTGCAGGCAACTCACTGCAGCTGAGCGTCGTTTCCCCTGACTTCAACACGCTCCTGGATCGAAACGGGCGCATTCTCCAGGAGATCCAGAAGAATCCCTGGGTCGTTGACGTCTACTCCACCCTTTCCGACACGAGCCTTGAAAACGATTTCGTTCCGGACCCCTCCCGGCTGAAGGGAACGGGGATCACGCCGGCCATGATCGCCAACGCCTTGCAGACCTACGCATCCGGGGTGCAGGCATCCACCGTGGTGACCGGTGGCCTCAGCTACCCCATCCAGGTGTTGGCAGATCCGACAACTCTTTCCGGCGTGCAGTCCCTGCTGAACCTTCCCATTTATTCCCCGCTGCTGCAGACGGCGGTCCAGGTGGGTCAGCTCGGGACTTTCACTCTCAACCAGGCGCCGGTGAGCGTCAGCAGATACAATCGGGCCTATACGGGAAACCTCACCATTACATTGAAGCCGGACGCTCCCCCGCTTTTGACCGTCAAGAACAGGATCACGGAGGACCTCCAGAAATCGGGGCTGCTGGATGGCGGGTTGAACCTCACGACGAACAACCGCTTCAACCCGGTGGCGCTGGCTGCGCAGCTGGTCACCACGGGGCCGCTTACCTTCCTCCTTGCGCTGTTCCTGGCGTACCTGGTCATGGCTGCTCAGTTCAACTCCTGGCGCTATCCCGTCTACCTGCTGTTGCCGGTGCCGCTTGCGCTGATCGGCGCCCTCCTCATGGTCTTTGCTCAGGGCGGCGGGCTGGACATATTCGGCATGATGGGGATGCTGATGCTCATCGGCCTGTCGGCAAAAAACGCCATCCTGTACCTCGACTTCGTGGTGGAGCGCATTGGCAAGATGCCCTTCAAGGACGCCCTGATCGAGGCGGCCCGGCTCCGCTTCCGTCCCATCATCATGACCACCATGACGGTGCTGGTGATCAGCTTCCCCCTGATCCTGGGCCGCGGGGAGGGGTCCGAGTTCGGCAAGAACATGGGAGTGGTCATGTTGGGCGGGATCCTCTTCTCCGCAATCCTGACATTCTTCGTGGTGCCCTCCGCATTCTACCTCTTCGAGCGCAAGCGTGTGGCTCGCGCCGAAGAGCAGAGCCGGGCGCCCCGGGAAGTCGTTGCAGGGGACCAGGGACGGATCCAGTTGGACGCCGCAGTCGGGGAGAATTCCTAGCCATGGATGGCGGAGGTGCGCCGAGCCTCCCACGCGGTAGCGTGGGATGGATGTGCGAGAGGCGCACCAGAGCACTTATGCACGACTATCACATGCACTCTCACTTCTGCCGCCATGCAGTGGGCGGACTCGCCGAATACGCGCGCGCCGCCCGCAGGAAGGGAATGAGGGAGATCTGCTTCACCCCCCACATTCCACTGCCGGGGTTCAGGCCAGGTTTCTACAACGACCGGCTTCGTATGGACGAGCGGGAGTTCGACGCGTACCTTGATGAGCTTTCGAGAACGCGCGCCGCTTTTCCGGACCTCACCATCCTGAGCGGGGTCGAGGCGGATTATGTACCCTCCATGGAAGGTTACCTCCAGCGCTTTCTCTCGGAGCACCATTTCGACTTCGTTCTCATGTCCATCCACTTCGTCTCCTCGTGGGACGACGGGGAGTGGGTGTTCGACTTCGGAAAGCACAGGCCGCTTCCCGACGCTTACAGGGACTATTTCAGGGAAATGGCCGGCGGGATCGCGACCGGCCTCTTCGACTGCGTGGCGCACCTGGATCTGATCAAACAGCCGGGAAAGCCGGTGCTGGCAACCAACCGCGACGATGTCGAGGAGGTCTTGGACAGGTGCCTTGCCCGCGGAATGTCCGTCGAGATCAACACCTCGGGAACGCGCAAGTCGATCGGCGAGGCATATCCCTGCGATGACATCGTCATGCTCATGATAGACAGGGAAGCGGCCATGGTGACCGGCTCAGATGCCCACAGCCCTGAGCAGGTCGGCCTGCAGTTCGACCAGCTCGAAGCTGCGTGCGGCGAACGGCTGACCCGGCGCCTTGTGCGCTACAGGAGACGGAAAGTTGAGCCGGCGCCGCCCTGGGCGGCCCGCGCTCAGGCAGGCCGCGGTTGATCAGGCTTTCGCGGCCCCGTACACTTTCTTCGTGGACCTGACTCGAACAGATCTGCCCCTGGCTCCTTTTTTGCCCGCCATTTCCTCTGTCCTGGCTGAACGCCGGGTGCTTGCCCTGACCGCGGAGCCGGGAGCCGGGAAGTCCACGCTCGTTCCGCCTTTCCTGATGGACGCCTCATGGCTCCAGGGGCGCAAGATCCTCATGCTGGAGCCGCGTCGGCTGGCCGCCACGGCAATAGCCAGCCGCATTGCCGAGCTGCTGGGTGAACCGGTGGGACAGCGCGCGGGCTACCGGGTGCGCACGGCCACCCGCGTGGGCAGGGAGACGCGCATCGAGGTTCTCACGGAGGCCCTGTTGACGCGCATGATCCAGCAGGACCCTCTTCTGGCCGGGGTGGGCCTGGTGATCATCGACGAGTTCCATGAGCGCTCCATCCACGCCGATCTTGCGCTGGCGCTGGCCCTCGAAGTGAGGAGGGCGCGTTCGGACCTCGCCGTTCTTGTGATGTCGGCGACCCTGGAAACAGAAGGGGTGAGCCGGCTCCTGGAGCCCGGCAGCGAGAGGCCGTCCGCAGCCATGAGCTGCCCGGGCAGATCATTCCCTGTGCAGACCCTGTACAAGCCTCTGTCCGCCGCACGAGGCTGGGAGCAGGGGTTCGCAGATGGCCTGGCAGAGCTGTTCGGTTCCACCGAAGGCGACATCCTGGCTTTTGTCCCCGGGGCAGGGGAGATCAGGCGCGTGGCAGGCCGGCTGGGAGGCCTGCTTTCGGGACGCGCCGAGGTCCTCGGGTTGCACGGTCTTCTTCCGCTTTCCGAGCAGAGAAGGATTGCCGCGCGGAGCGCTTCGGGGGCGGAGGATTCCGGCCTGCGCCGCGTGATTGTCTCCACCTCCATTGCCGAAACCAGCCTTACTGTGCCGGGCGTCCGGGCAGTTGCGGATTCGGGATGGTCGCGCCTTTCCCGCTTCCACCCGGCAACAGGACTGGATCGGCTGGTCACCGAGCGCGTGAGCCGGTCCTCGGCAGACCAGCGGCAAGGCCGCGCAGGACGGCTTGGTCCAGGGCTCTGCGTACGGTTCTGGAGCGAGTCGGAGCAGATTCTCCTGCGCCAGGATCCCGAGATACTGCGGTCAGACCTCTCCGGCCTTGTGCTCGAGTGCGCCCTCTGGGGGGCGCGGGAGCCGGGTGAGCTGGCCTGGATGGACGCGCCGCCTGCTGCGGCCTGGACACAGGCGTGGGAGATACTGCGGATGCTCGGCCTGGTCGGCGACGCCGGCCCGACGGATCTCGGCCGAGCGGTGGCAGGGCTCGGCCTTCCGCCGCGCCTGGGTGTCCTGTTCACCCGCGGCGCGGAGCGCGGCTCGCCGGCCCTCGCAGCGGTATCTGCCGCGCTTCTCGAAGAGAGGGACTCTTCCGGGCTCTCAGGGGATCCGGACGTGCGTCTGCGGTTGGAGCTTCTGAGAACGGCTGACGCGCGCGGCGGCCAGCTCGAATCCTGGCGTCGATCCATCATGACGGAAGCCGACCGGATCCTCAGGCGAACGGGCGTCAGGGGGGCAAGGGTGTCGTGGACCGCGGAGGAGGAAGCGCGCGTGGGCAACCTGCTCTCGTACGCATTCCCCGACAGGATTGCCCGCCGTGGGCCCGACAAGACGTACAACTTCGTCACCGGCAGAATGGCGCGTCTGCCGGGCGTCGGCGCCACCAGGGCGGCCGCGCCCTGGATCTGCGCCCCTGACGCGGATGCGGGCGAGACCGCGGGTCTGATCCGGCTTGCCGCCCCTGTCGACAATGACGTGGCGGACAGTGTGCTTGCCGCAGCCGCGGAAGAACGGGAGGAAATCCGCTGGGAAGGTCTGGTGCCGAAGGGGTTCCTGGTTCGGCGCGCCGGGAGGCTCCTCCTTTCCGAGCGGCCCCTGAGGCCCTCCGAGCAGCAGATCGCGGGGTCCTTTCATGCCCTGCTGGTCCGACGAGGCGTGTCGGTGCTTCCCTGGAACGAATCGTCGCGGTCCTTTCTTGCGCGCGTGCGGTTCTTTGCGGGGGCGCATCCGGAGGCGGGATTGGGCGACCTCAGCGACGCCGGTCTGACCGAGCGCGCAGAAGTATGGCTGGGTCCCTTTTTGAGGCTGACGGGCGCTCAGGTCCTGACGGCGGAAAGGCTCCAGTCCGCGCTCCAGGGAATCCTGGGCAGCGTGGCGGGGAAGTTCCGGGCCGAAGTCCCGGAATCCATCACCCTTCCGGCCGGCGGCAAGCGCCGAATCGATTACAGCGCGGATGTCCCGGCAGTGGAAGCGCGGATCCAGGAGGTTTTCGGTCTCACCGAAAGCCCCCGAATCTGCGGCGTCCCGCTGACGTTCCGGCTGTTGTCGCCGGCGCGTCGTCCCCTGCAGGTGACCCGTGACCTGGCGGGCTTCTGGAAGGGCAGTTATGCGGAGGTCCGCAGGGAAATGCGGGGCCGTTACCCGAAGCATTACTGGCCCGAGGACCCGTCGCATGCACAGCCGACCTCGGGGCTCAAGCCCGGCAAGTGAGCGAGGCGCGCCCCGGACGCGACCCGGGCATGTGACCCGCCGGCTTTGACTTTGCGCCGGTGAATACGCATATTACTGTATAAGAATTTTAATATACTGAGGGGAAACGCCATGACAGAGCATCTGACCAAGGACACTTTTGTCACCAAGGTATTCGACTACGAGAAGAACGCCCAATGGAAGTTCGCCGGAAGCGTCCCGTCCATCATCGACTTCTGGGCGGAGTGGTGCGGCCCGTGCAAGATGATCTCTCCGGTCCTGGATGAGATCGCCAAGGAATATGACGGAAAGCTGAATGTCTACAAGGTGAACGTGGATGAGGAAGTCGACGTGGCTTCCGCGTTTGGCATCCAGAGCATCCCGAGCCTGCTTTTCATCCCTATGAACGAGCAGCCGCGGCTGGCCGTGGGGGCGTTGCCGAAGGCCGGCATCATGAAGCTGGTCAAGGAAGTTCTGAAAGTCGAGTAAGAGTCATCCCGGCCGGGAAGAGAGTATGCGGTCCCTCATCCGATCAGGCAGCCTGGCGATGAGCCTCGCGCCGATCTTCCCGTCCATCCCAACCGGGTAGCGTGTCCGGGGCCTCCGGGCCGTAAGCGCCTCTTCGACAATGCGGGCCACCCTCTCAGGGGGAATGCCCGTTTTCGCCGAGCGCTCGGCACCCGCCCGTGTCCGCGAAACCGCGTCACCGTAGAGCTCGAGCGCACGTGCAGGCATCTGACCCATGAGACGGTCCGCGGTCCTTGCGCCGGCCTCCCAGATGGGGGTGGCAACCGCGCCGGGCTCTATGCTCACCACGTGGATCTTCCATGGCGCAAGCTCCTGCCGAAGAGTGTCTGTTATTGCTTCAATCGCAAACTTGGAGGCGTGGTAGGCTCCGAGCATCGGTCCCGCTATCTTCCCGCCAACGGAGCTGATGTTCACGATCCGGCCCTTCGCAGTCCTCAGAAGCTCCAGCATGGCCTGCGTCAGCGCCAGCTGGCCCGTGAGGTTCACCTCGATCTGCCGCCGAAACTCTTCGATGGGAATGAACTCAAGGGGCCCAGGCACGGCGATCCCGGCGTTGTTGACAAGACCGTCCAGGCCCGCATCTCCGACAACCTCCTTGACCGTCCTGCAGGCCGCAAGGATCTGGGCGCCGTCGGTTATGTCCAGCATGACAGTCCGAAGGCGCGGCGAAGAATCGCGTCTCAGGCTTTCGCCGTCTGCCTCACTACGCACTCCCGCGATGACCGTGAATCCCTTTGCATCCAGATGCAGAGCCGTCGCTCGTCCTATCCCCTTCGATGCCCCGCTGATGAGAATGGTCGCCACTATTTCAGCCTCCCCCGCTAAGATACTAAACTGGCCGCTTTCCTCTGCAATCCCTGTCGCAACCACGGCTCGCGCCGGGAGACCACGTAACCTGCGCAGC
Source organism: Spirochaetia bacterium (assembly GCA_049515135.1). Classification (GTDB taxonomy): domain Bacteria; phylum Spirochaetota; class Spirochaetia; order SZUA-6; family Fen-1364; genus Fen-1364. The sequence goes on along the minus strand of JBEKUJ010000006.1, from coordinate 14,219 downwards.
GGAGCGTGGTCGTTGTTACTCCTCCCATACAACAACCCCATTCACTCCAGCTACATTGGCCGCGCGTGTGGCATCTTCTCCTTTCAGGTCGAGGTAGGCAAACCGCTGCGCAAGGTCTGGGTCCCTTGCTTTCAACTCGGCGTAGAGCTTTTTTACCCTGCCATAGTTCTCAAGGTCATGACTAACCCGTGCGACCCCCAGGAGCACCCTTGGATTCCCAGGATCATTGGCATACGCACGGTTGTAGTACACCAACGCCTTTTCCTTCTGATCGTTCAGGTAAAGGATGTTGCCCATATTCAGGAGGGCAGGAATGTACTCTTCTTTTGCAAGAAGCTTCTCGAACTCTTTCTGCGCCTGCTCGTACCGGCCAAAACGCGCATAGAGAACTCCCAGCTCGTTGGTTGGCTTCCGAGGATCTTGCGCTTTTGCGATTTGACTCTCCAACGCAATAACCTTGGTGGAAATCTCTTGATCAATGAACTTGCCGACCTCTTCCCTACTCGCGCTCACGATCTTTTCGGAGGGGGGAAGATTCACAGCCACCTCGGCACCCGGAAGCGCAACTGGTTCGTACGACCGCCACGCATCATGGAGAGGATAGAAATCGGCCTGGTTGCTTGCTGTATTCTCCCTCCACTCCTTGGCCCCATCCTGCCATGCCTGCAGGAATCCGGAAGTTTCAGTCACCTCGACCGGAATCCAGCTCGTGTCACGAATGAAGACCAGGTCATCCGCATGGGAGAAGAAGGTCTTTTTTGCCTCTTCGGGACTCACCCCGGTGGAGAAGGCGATGAAGATATGGCCTGGGATTGTGATAAACGCCGTTTCTATTCCCACCGATTCCAGAAGTGCGCAATAGAGAACGGAGAAATCACTGCACTTCCCGCCCTTGTATTGCAGGGTCTCACGCGGGAATTGGATAAAGTCTGCAACCAGGCTGTTTGCCGTAAGGGTGGGAATAGGGTCTTGCGAGTACGTGAGGCCGAAAAGCTGAAGGGCCTGAAAGAAAGCAACCGCGGTGAGCAGATTGGGATTGACCGCTGCTTTGATTGTTCCCTTCACCATGCTGTTCACATTCTTGGAGAAGGCAAGGACTACAGGGTCCCTGATGGTCACGAAAGCCGCCGCTCTTTTGTTGTCTGCCCAACTGGTGGCATTTCTGTTCAGGATGGGGATACCCTGCACCAGGCTCTGATGCTGCACCTGCCCATTGAACGTGTACTCCACGTCTACCCGTGCCTGCGTCTTGGTTTTTTCAGTCGTCTGCAAAATAGCAGGTAGGAACAGACCGAAGAGATCCACAGACTTTGATTCTCCAGGCCCCAGATCCGAGGAAGCCGGGCAGTCCTTCGGGTCGGCCATGAACTCCTTGATCTGGAAGCTCACCTTGATGCCAGCGATGGGCTGCTTTGTGGTGTTGCTCAGCATCACCTTACCCAGCGGATGAGTGTCGTAGTAGGTATGAAACACAGGGTAGATATCCTCAAAAACTAGTTCTTTGAGCTCCAGGGAAGCCCTGGGCTTCTCCTGGAGCTGCCGATAAGCGTCGGTGCCTTTCAGCTTCTCGTTGCTTCGCGCGTAATCGACGGCTGTCATTCCCGCATTGTCTATCGCATACATGTTCGCGCTACCCTTGAGGAGGGTCGCTATCACCTCGGCGTTCCGGCTGTACCGGGCGGCGTACATCAACGGAGTCTCGCCATCCTTGTCCCGAGCCTCCAAGTCCGCGCCGGCTTTCAGGAGGGTCCTGATCACCTCGGGATTCTGGTTACTCCTGGCGGCGTACATCAACGGAGTCTCGCCATCCTTGTCTCGAGTCTCCGGGTCTGCGCCGGCTTTCAGAAGGGTGGTGACAACAGCGGGATTCTGGCTGTACTGGGCGGCGAGCATCAGCGGGGTCGCGTCCTTTTCCCAAAGCCCCAGCTCTGCGCCTTCATTTAGGAGAGTCGTCATTATCTCGGGATTCTGGTTGTACTGGGCAGCGAGCATTAGCGGGGTCTAGCCATCCTTCGTCTGAGCCTTGACGTCTGCGCCGGCTTTCAGGAGGGCGGTGATCATACCTGGTTGCTGGCAATATCGAGTGGCGAGCATTAGCGGCGTCCAGCCGTCCTTCGTCTGAGCCTTGACGTCTGCGCCGGCTTTCAGGAGGGTAGTGATCATATCGGGATTCCTGTTTAGCCGGACAGCGTGCATCAGCGGGGTCTCGTCATCCTTGTCCCGAGCCTCCAGGTTTGCGCCGGCTTTCAGGAGAATAGTGATCACCTCGGGATTCTGGTTGTTCTCGGCGGCGTACATCAGAGGGGTCCAGCCGTCCTTGGTCTGATCCTTAACGTTTGCGCCGGCTTTCAGGAGAATAGTGATCACCTCGGGATTCTGGTTGTATCGGGCGGCCTCCCCCAGCGGGGTCAGGCCGTCATGGTCCAAACCGTTGACGGCAGCGCCTTTACTGATAGCGTCTTGCACATCCTGCGGCGCCCCATTTTTCACAAGCTCAATGAAGTTCTGTGCGTGCGCCGACGCCGTCAAAAGGACCGCAAGAACTACCGCAACTAATATTCGCTTTTTCACTTTGCTTCCTCCAAGCTATTATGCTAGGGGGCCAAGGGCGAAAACGTTTGACAACACTTCACAGCATCATAGGTTAGAGGGATGTTAAGTCCTGATGAGCGATTCTTCAAGACTGAGGATGGCAGTCTCAAGACACGATAACAGTGTCGAACCGACTTGAGCGCCTCGATGGGCACGAAGGAGGGAGCCGATTGCCGCGACGCGCTGCTGTTGGGAGCTCACCAGCTCATCCTCGGGAGAGAACCAGGCTTCCTGTCCCCACTGCCGCGGAAAACCGTTTCCCGGCCCGCCTGCCGCCGATCAGCATGTTGAAGTGCATTGGGATTGCGAGTGTGGCGCCAAGCGTCCTGCTGACCGCCGCCGCCGCTTTCCAGTTCATTGTGAGCATCCCGCCCACAGGCAGGAGGGCGATGTCCGGCCGAAGCCCTGACATCTCGGGAAGCGGGTCAGTGTCTCCGGCGTGATAGATTCTGACTCCATCCACCTCAACGATGTACCCCAGCCAGCTGCCGGACTTGGGGTGGAACCGCTTTGCCACGTTGTACGAGGGCACGCCGGTGATTTTCACCCCACCGATTGTCTCGGTCTGTCCGGGCGCAATCGCTCTCTGCCCCGGCTCGGCGCAGGACATGGGGAGCACCACCATGGTGCCCAGCCCTCGAAGCCCCGCAATCGCTCTCTTGTCATAGTGGTCGGGGTGGGGGTGAGTCACCAGGATGAGGGTGGCCGGGCCGGCGGATGATGGGACCCGAAACGGGTCGATGAATATCCTGCTTCCCGGCGTCGTGATGCGAAATGCTGACTGGCCGAACCAGCTCAGGTGTTCCTGCGCCCAGCGCTTCAGCTCTTCAACAGATGCTGCCATCGTCTGACCCCAGTGAGAAATGTGGTGCCGCCGGCGTGCTGCAGTCAATACATTGAAGGCACGCACGTTTGGGGCGCATTGACTATTTATGCACAACGTGCATAACTGGCGAACCTAAAGAAGGAAGGGACACGACATGGGCCCCACTGGACAAGACCCGCGGATCAGGATGCAGCGGGAAGGGTTGTACGACCCCTCCTACGAGCACTCGAGTTGCGGTGTGGGGTTTGTCGTCAACGTAGACGGCCACCGCACCCACCAGATCGTGATCAACGGAGTCACCATACTGAAGAACCTCGTGCATCGGGGCGCAGTGGGCGGCGACTCCAGGACCGGGGACGGAGCGGGCATGATGACCCAGATGCCGCACCGTTTCCTCATACGGGAGACGACGTCACTTGGCTTCACCCTCCCCGACGAGGGAAGCTACGGCGCCGGCATGCTCTTCCTGCCCCGTGATGCAGGCAAGCGTAAGAAGGCTGTTGCACTTATTGACGGAGTATTGGAGAAGGAAGGCGGCTCTGTGCTGGGCTGGAGGGACGTCCCCGTGGATCCCGAGCTGCTTGGGGACCTTGCTCTGGACTCCATGCCGCACATATCGCAGGTGTTCGCCACCTTCGGAGAGCTTACCGGGGATGACCTGGAACGCAAGCTGTATGTCACGCGGAAAGTCATCGAATCCACCGCCTCTGGGCAGGGCTTTTCCCTGGATGAGCTGTACGTCTCCTCGCTTTCAAGCCGGACCATCGTCTACAAGGGGCTCTTTGTTGCGCCCCAATTCGAACGGTTCTATCCGGACCTCGCTGATCCCGAGTTCGAGAGCGCGCTGGCCGTTATCCACCAGCGCTACAGCACCAATACGTTCCCGTCCTGGCATAATTCCCAGCCCTTCCGCTATATCGCGCACAACGGGGAGATCAACACCCTTCGCGGCAATGTCAACAAGATCAACGCTCGGGAGAAAACGATGTCGTCACTGCTCTTTGGCGACGACATAGGGAAGATTTCTCCCGTCATCACCCCGACGTTGAGCGATTCCGGCATCTTCGATAACGTGCTGGAGCTCCTCGTGACCGGGGGGAGGTCGGTGGAGCATGCCCTCATGATGATGGTGCCGGAGGCATTCGGCACGCGCTACCACATGAGCGAGGACAAGCGGGCTTTCTACGAGTACCACGCAGCCATCATGGAGCCCTGGGATGGCCCGGCGGCAATCTCCTTCTCGGACGGAATCAAGGTCGGCTCCATCCTGGACAGGAACGGGCTTCGCCCGGCGCGCTATGTCGTGACCAGGAGCGGCCTGGTTGTGCTGGCCTCGGAAACCGGCGTTCTGGACATCGCCCCTGAGGACGTGCTGCAGAAAGGGCGCCTGGCCCCTGGGAAGATGCTCATCGTGGACACCGCGCAGAAGCGCATCATCTACGACAACGAGATCAAGGCGGCTGTGTCGCGGCGGCGGCCTTATCGGCGGTGGCTGGACGCAAACCGCATCGAGATGAAGGGCCTGTTCCAGGTCTCGGGCCCTGTGCGCACGGACCGCCAGACCCTGCTTGAGAAGCAGTGGCTGTTCGGCTACACCGTGGAAGACATCGAGATGATCATCACACCCATGGTGATGAACGCGCAGGAGCCCATCAGCTCCATGGGCGATGACGAGAGCCTTGCCGTGCTCTCCGACCGGCCGCAGATCCTGTACAACTACTTCAAGCAGCTCTTCGCCCAGGTCACCAATCCGCCCATCGATCCCTATCGGGAGAACCTCGTCATGTCGCTCATGAGCTTCGTGGGCAGGGAGAGAAACCTCCTGGATGAGACTCCCGAGCACTGCCGGCAGCTCAAGCTCCCCCATCCCATCCTCACGAATGACGACATGGACAAGCTGCGCACGCTGGACAGGAACGGGTTCAAGGCGTGCGTCATCTCCATGACGTTTTCCGCCGGTGACGGCCAGCCGGGGCTGGAAAAAGCTCTCGGCGCCCTGTGTTCCGAGGCGGAGGCCAAAGTCGACGCCGGCTACACCATGCTGATCCTCTCCGACAGGGATGTGAGCATGAAGCGGGCGCCCATCCCGGCGCTCCTTGCCACCTCGGCCCTCCACCATCACCTCACCCGGGTGAAGAAGCGCCATCTCACGGCCATCGTCATCGAGACGGCGGAAGCGCGGGAGGTCATGCACTTTGCCACGCTTATCGGCTTCGGCGCCAGCGCTGTGAACCCCTACCTGGTGCTGGAAACCATCGCGGACCTCCTGGAGCGGAAGAAAATCGACCATGGGATGCTCCTGGAGACTGCCATCGAGCAGTACATTACGGCAATAAAGAAAGGGCTCCTCAAGGTCATGTCCAAGATGGGCGTGTCGACAATCAGGAGCTACAAGAGCGCCCAGATCTTCGAGGCCGTGGGCCTTGCGGGGGACTTTGTCGCAAAGTACTTCCCCGGCACGCCGTCGAGGATTGGCGGGATCGGAATCGAAGGAATTGCCCGGGAGACCCTGGAGAGGCATCGGGCCACCTATTCCCGGACGCCTGCAGAGCGGGAGAGGCTGGACTCCGGCGGCAGCATCCACTACCGGGCGTTCTCCGAAGGGCACCGCCTGACCCCTCAGGCCATCGCGCTGCTTCAGCGGGCCGTGCGTGAGGACAACTACGAGCTGTACCGCCAATATGCCGCCCTCATGAATGATGAATCGAAGCAGCTGTGCACGTTGCGCGGCCTCTTTGCCTTCAAGAAACGAGACCCGGTCCCGCTGGAGGAAGTGGAGCCGTGGGAGTCCATCGTAAAGAGGTTCGTCACCTCTGCCATGTCCTTCGGATCCATCAGCAAGGAAGCGCATGAGACCCTTGCCATCGCCATGAACCGCCTGGGTGCGGCAAGCAACTCAGGGGAGGGAGGCGAGGATGAGAGCCGCTACGAGCCCCTTCCCAACGGGGACTCCGCCCGGAGCGCCATCAAGCAGGTGGCCTCGGCGCGCTTCGGGGTCACCTCCTGGTACCTGGTGAACTCCCGCGAGCTGCAGATCAAGATGGCCCAGGGGGCCAAGCCCGGCGAGGGCGGGCAGCTGGCCGGACTGAAGGTTGACGTGACCATCGCCAAGGTGCGGCATTCGACCCCTGGGGTCACTCTCATATCCCCCCCGCCGCACCATGACATCTACTCCATCGAAGACCTGGCTCAGCTCATCTACGATCTGAAGAACGCAAATCCGGATGCCCGGGTGTCGGTGAAGCTGGTGGCGGAGATCGGAGTGGGTACCGTGGCTGCCGGCGTTGCCAAGGGCCGCGCCGACATGGTGCTGATTGCGGGCCACGACGGCGGGACAGGCAATTCTCCCTTATCGTCCATCAAGCATGCCGGCATCCCTTGGGAGATCGGCCTGGCGGAGACGCAGCAGACGCTGGTCCTCAACCGCCTGCGCGACAGGATCCGGGTCCAGGCTGACGGCCAGATGCGCACTGGGCGGGACATCGCTATAGCAGCGTTTCTAGGCGCTGAGGAGTTCGGCTTCGGCACCATCTCCCTTGTCACCATCGGGTGCATCATGATGCGCAAGTGCCACCTCAATACGTGTCCCGTCGGTGTGGCAACGCAGGACCCGCGTCTGAGGGCCCGGTTCACGGGCAAGCCCGAGCACGTGATGAACTTCATGCGCTTCGTTGCGCAGGACATGCGCCAGATCATGGCTTCCCTTGGGTTCCGAACCGTGGAAGAGATGGTGGGTCATGTCGAAGTGCTGGAGACCCGCAGCGCGGTGGAGCACTGGAAGGCGAAAGGCCTGGATTTCTCCCGTATCCTTGCACAACCCGACGTTCCCGCAGGGACCTCATTGCATTGCACGCGCGGGCCCCAGCACGATTTCTCCCTGTCACTGGACCGGGAGCTGATCGAGCGCTCGCGCAAGGCAATCGAGGGAAGCCAGAAGGTTCGCCTGTACATGGCCATCCGCAACTGCAACCGGACGGTGGGAGCCACGCTTTCAGCGGCGGTCTCCCGGCGTCATGGCGCAAAAGGCCTTGCGCCGGATACCATCTCGGTCTCTTTCACGGGATCAGCCGGCCAGAGCTTCGGCGCATTCCTGGCTCCAGGGATAACCTTCGAGCTGGAAGGGGATGCCAACGACTACTTTGCCAAGGGCCTGTCCGGGGGGAAGATCATTGTCTTTCCGCCGCGCTCGGCAACCTTCCGGGCGCAGGACAACATCATCTCGGGAAACGTGAACCTCTTCGGGGCCACCGGAGGGGAGGTCTACATCAACGGCATGGCCGGGGAGCGCTTCGCCGTGCGCAACAGCGGCGCAATAGCGGTGGTCGAGGGGGTGGGAGACCACGGCTGCGAATACATGACCGGCGGCACCGTGGTGGTGCTGGGCCGCACCGGGGTGAACTTCGCGGCCGGTATGAGTGGAGGGATCGCGTTCGTGCTTGATGAGGATCAGCTGTTCGACACCAAGTGCAACCTGGAGATGGTGGACGTGGAGCCGATCACCAGCATGCAGGACCGCACAATGCTGCGCCAGCTGGTGGAGCGCCACGTGATGTACACCAGGAGCGAGCACGCCACCCGGATCCTCAGGGACTGGAGCGAGATGCTCCCCTGGTTCGTGAAGGTGATGCCCATCGACTACCGCAAGGCGCTGGAGCGCATGGCGGAAGAGGAATCGAAAGAGGCTGAAAGCGTGATGCTCACCGAGGAGGTGTACCGCTGATGGGACATCCCTCGGGGTTTCTTCAATTCGACAGGAAAACAGGCCACTATCTCCCGCCGGAAGAACGGGTGAAGACGTGGACGGAGTTCACCGAGACCCTCCCGGATGAAGAGCTTGCGAAGCAGGGGGCGCGCTGCATGGACTGCGGCATCCCTTTCTGCCACTCCACAGGGTGCCCCGTCTACAACCTGATCCCAGAATGGAATGACCTCGTCTATCATGGGGAATGGCGGGAAGCGCTTGTCCGGCTGGAGATGACGAACAATCTCCCCGAGATCACCGGCCGGGTGTGCCCTGCCCCCTGCGAGACGTCCTGCACCCTTGCCATCAACACGAGCCCGGTCTCTATCAAGCAGCTGGAGCTGGCCATCGTGGAGCGCGGCTTCTCCGAGGGATGGGTGGAGCCTCGTCCCCCGCGCACACTGACTGGCAAGCGCGTGGCGGTTGTGGGAAGCGGCCCTGCCGGCATGGCTGCCGCGCAGCAGCTGCGCAGGAGCGGCCACGAGGTCACCCTGTTCGAGCGCTCCCCCAAAATCGGCGGGCTTCTGCGCTACGGGATTCCCGACTTCAAGCTGGAGAAGCACATCCTTGACCGGCGCATCCGCCAGATGGAAGCCGAGGGAGTGCGTTTTGAGACCGGCGTCACAATCGGAGAGGACATCTCCGCGCGCTACCTGCGCGGGAACTTCGACGTGGTGCTCCTGACCCTGGGCGCCGGACACCCGCGGGACCTGGAGGTCCCGGGCAGGGAGCTTTCCGGCATTCATTTTGCCATGGACTACCTCACCCGATCCAACATGTTTCAGTCCGGGGAGATCGCAGAGGATGGGCTGATTTCGGCAAAGGACAAGGTAACCCTGGTGATCGGTGGAGGGGACACGGGATCAGACTGTGTCGGCACCTCGACCCGCATGCGGGCCAGGAGGGTGCTTCAGTATGAGATCATGCCCAAGCCGCCTGAGTGGAAGGAGCCGTGGAACCCAAGCTGGCCGGCCTGGCCGAACATCCTGCGGACTTCCAGCTCCCAGGAAGAGGGCTGCGAGAGGGACTGGTCCATCACGACAAAGCGCTTCACCGGCGTTGACGGCAGGGTGACGGAAGGCCACTTCGCCAGGGTGGAATGGAACAAGGGGAACAACGGGTCCTTTGCCATGAAGGAAATCCCCGGCAGCGAGTTCTCCCTGAAAGTCGACCTTGTGCTCCTTGCCATGGGCTTTGTCCACGTCAGGCATGAAAAGCTCATGGACGAGCTGGGGGTGGAGTACGACCCTCGCGGCAATATACGCGTTGATCCAAACTATGCGACTTCCGCGCCGGGCGTGTTCGCCGCAGGAGACGCCAACACCGGCGCCTCCCTGGTGGTCCGGGCCATCTTCCACGGCAGGCAGGCAGCAGCGGGAATAGACCGCTACCTCAAGGGTTAAAGGCCCTCAGGGCGATGGAACGATTGACGCGGGCGGACACATCTACCGGATACCGCGCTCCGCGCGGAGTGGCCTAGACATGCGTGCGGTTGTGATCCCGCGTTTCGGCGGGCCTGAGGTGCTCCGCGTCCAGGAGTTTCCGTCAGCAGCCCTTGCAGCCGACTCCGTGCGCATCCAGGTGCGCGCATCAGGAATCAACTTTGCAGACGTGCAGATGCGCATCGGGCTTTACCCTGAGGCCCCCAAGCCCCCTTTTGTGCCCGGGTTCGAAGTGGCGGGGACCGTCACTGAGGTGGGGGCGGAGGTCACTTCTGTTCGCGGCGGGGACAGGGTCCTGGGGTTCACCCGGTTCGGCGGCTATGCTACTGAAATCGTCGTTCCGGCCGCATTCATCCGTAAGACGCCTTCCTCACTTTCCGACATCGAGGCTGCGGCCATTCCCGCCGGGTTTGCCACCGCATGGATTTCCCTGATGGACATGGCAAGGGTCCGACCTGGAGACCGAGTGCTGGTGCCGGGCGCGGCAGGCGGTGTGGGGACGGCCATGGTCCAGGTGGCAGTGCAGGCGGGCGCGGAGGTCGTGGGCCTGGTTGGATCGCCATCCAAGAAGGAGCTCGTCCTTTCCCTGGGAGCCCGGGAAGCGTTGACGTACGATGAGTGGAGGCCCAGGCATGATTCTGCGCAGTTTGAGGTCATCCTGGAGCCGAGGGGCGGAGCCCATGTCAGGGCTTCGCTTGCCAGCCTTGCCCCCGGGGGAAGGGTGGTCTGCTACGGCGTCTCTTCAATTGTCACCGGACTTCGCAGGTCCATACCCCGCACGCTTTTCAACCTGCTTCAAACGCCGCTGTTGACCCCTATTGGCCTTGCGATGTCAAACCAGGGAATATTCGGAGTGAACCTCCTGAAGTATTTCGACACCGAACAGAGCCGAGGGATCATCTCAAAGGCGCTGGAAGGCATCCTGGATGGCTTTGAGAAAAAGCGCTACCGGGTTGCAGTGGGAAAAGTCTGGCCCCTGGAAGATGCGGGGAAGGCACATGAGTTTCTCCAAAGCCGCCAAGGGACAGGGAAGCAAGTTCTTGTAGAGAAAAATCCGGGATCATAAAACCTTAACTTTCTTGAAGTCTTGGCGGTCGCAGCCGGGAGCATGAAGGGATGTAGAGAACTTCAATTCAACTCCGACTATTCTGTGAAAACGCGCCAGAAAAGCGCAACAGCGTAGGGAGGAAACGAACATGAAGTACATGCTAATGATGGCTGGTACGAAAGACGACTTCGAGTCGTACCTGAAGTGGTCCAAGGAAGAGCTCCGAGCCCAAGTTGCCTTCATGCGTTCGTTCGCCAAAGAGCTCGGAGACTCGGGAGTGCTCGTCCTTACCGAAGGCCTGGCGTTTCCCGATCAGGCCAAGCTGGTTCGCGCGGGAAGCAATGGCGAGCCTATCACTGACGGGGTCTTTCCCGAATCCAAGGAGTTTCTCGCCGGATTCTGGATTATCGACGTGGAGAGTCCTGAAGAGGCTTACAAGATCGCCGCCCGGGCGTCGGCCGCGCCGGGCCCAAAAGGACGAGGGACTATGCCCATCGAGGTTCGGCAGGTGATGGACCGCGCGCCCGAAGAGTGGCAATGACGGAGCCACCAGACTTATCGCTCGAGCACCTGTTGCGGGACTTGACCCCACAGGTGCTCGGGACTGTTGTACGAAGATTTCGTGACTTCGAGGCTGCGGAGGACGCAGTTCAAGAGGCGTTAGTTGCCGCGGCCAGGCAGTGGCGGCGAAAGGGTCTGCCGAACGATCCCCGCGCGTGGCTGACAAAGGTCGCCTTCCGGCGAATGGTCGATCAGATTCGCAGTGAGTCCGCCCGCCGTCGTCGCGAAAGCCAGACGGCCGCGGAGGCCGTCTCCGCGCAGGAGCTGTCCGCAACCGAGCCCTCGCCGCAGGAAGACGACACCCTGGCACTTCTGTTCATGTGCTGCCATCCCTCCCTGACCACGGCTTCCGCCATTGCGCTCACCCTGCGGGCGGTGGGCGGCTTGACCACCGCGGAGATCGCCCACGCTTTTCTCGTGCCCGAAGCGACCATGGCCCAGCGGATCAGCCGGGCCAAGCAAACCATCAAGAGCTCCGGCGTTCCGTTCCAACTGCCGACTCCTGAGGAGAAAGCGCAGCGTCTTCGCGCGGTCCTCCATGTCCTCTACCTTGTCTTCAATGAGGGCTACACCAGCAGCGCCGGACCCGCTCTCCGCCGGGATGACCTGTCGCATGAGGCGATACGCGTGACGCGGATGGTCCACAATCTGCAACCAGGCGAGCCTGAGGTCACCGGATTGCTTGCGCTCATGCTGCTGACGGATGCCCGCCGTCTTGCGCGAACGGGTGCGGAGGGCGAGCTCATCCCGCTTGCGCAGCAGGACAGGGCTCTTTGGGACAGGCAGGAGATCGCCGAGGGAATTGCGCTTATCTCGGAGGCGCTGCCCAAAGGGTCGGTAGGCCCCTATCAGCTGCAGGCCGCCATCGCCGCCCTCCACGACGAAGCCGCCCGAGCCGAAGAGACGGATTGGCCGCAGATTCTGGCGCTCTACGACCTGCTCAAAAGGATGTCCGACAACCCGTTGGTCAATTTGAGCCACGCTATCGCAGCCGCAATGGTTCACGGCGCGGCGACGGGCTTGAAGCTCCTGGACGGTCTTGAAACCGACTCGCGCCTCGTGCAGCATCACCGCCTCGACGCGGTCCGAGCGCATCTGCTGGAGCTCTCTGGAAACCGACAGGATGCTGTCCGGCTTTACCGTGCCGCTGCAGCTAAAACGGAAAACCTTCCGGAGCGCAACTACCTTCTCTTGCAGGCCGCGCGACTCTCGAGCGAGCCGCAACGATCGGACGGGTCATGATGTAGAGAATCTCGGATTTGCTCCGACTACACCATGAAAGCGCAGAAAAGCGCCAATGCTTTTTTGGAAAGGAGCAGGGTTTATGGCAGACAACAACATGCAGCTGCCCTTCGCGGCACGGGTTGCGAATTGGACAGCAATTGCGGCGGCAGCAGGCGCGCTGGTCTTTCTGGCCCTGCTGCATGTGGTAAGTCCGGAATTTGACCCGTCATGGCGCCAGATCAGCGAATACGCGAATGGGAAGTATGGCTGGATATTGTCCCTCATGTTCGCTTTTGGGGGGATCAGCCAGTGGGCCCTGCTCATTGGAGTTTGGCGGCAGGAAAGGAAAGCGATCTTCAAGGCAGGTCTGATTCTCCTCTTCATTGCCGGCGCAGGCGAAGCCATGGCAGCCGTGTTTGATATCAACAGTCCACTGCACGACTTGGCCGGTGTTTTAGGCATCCTTGGTCTGCCTATTGCCGCCATGTTCTTGACGTCGGCTCTCAGTCATTCGCCGGGGTGGTCTGTCGCAAAGAGACCTCTGCTTTGGTCGGCCAACTTGACATGGATCGCCGTGGCCTTGTTTGCAGCCAGCTTTGCTATCATGTTTCTCACTTTTCACTTGGCCGGTATCAAGATTGACCCAAGTGCGGGCCCAACGGCACACGCTCCTGCTGGTGTCATCGGATATGTGGGGTTGACGGATAGGCTCATAGTAGTTGCGTCTTGGCTGTGGGTCGGGATGGTTGCCTGGCATGCTATCAGATTGTCGCGAAAGGAAAGCCTATGAAATCCGGTTTTGCGTCAATTGATGAGTATATCTTGAGCCAGGATGAAGGGGCTCGAGAGAGACTGTACCTGATTTGCAACGTCATCCGCGATGCGGCGCCAAACGCCGAAGGCCGGGTCAGTTACAACATGCCCGCCTTCTTTTACAAAGGGAGATTGGTGTACTTTTGCGCGTTCAAGAAACATATCGGGTTCTACCCGGCGAGCATGACAGTTTTCGACGAATTCCGCGATGAGCTGAAGGGATTCAAACAGAGCGGCCGCGGGACGATTCAGTTTCCACATCGCTCGGATCTGCCATTGGCCCTGATAAAGAAGATCGTTGAGTTCAGGATCAAAGAGAATGACAGAAAAGAAGCCGTGGGGGAATGAGCCACACCAGGTTGGCGTCTTGAAAAGTGGGACCTATTAGTGCGAATGGTCGTCCCGTTTTTTCAAGACTCTCGTTGCAGATCAACTACACGTGCGTCGCGATTGTCTATTCCATGCGGCAGAGATCTGTGGGAAACGAACTAAAAGTGCCAGACTGCGTTTCAAGCAGCGCCTCAACCAAGCTGGGGAAGACTTTTGCTCTTCTCTATAGCTCCTCCTTTTCCCACGCCATGGTCGCTCCCGATGGGTCGGCCCGGCAGGTGGCCGATAATATCGCTTTTCCCAACGGCATGGTCGTGACCCCCGAAAACTCGACGCTGATCGTCGCCGAGTCCTACGCATCTAGGCTCACAGCGTTCGACATCGCGGCAGAAGTATCCCGAGATCATGAAGAAAAGGCTCATGAAGAACGAGCGGTTCACAGTGAAGTCGAGGCCGATCATGCCACCCCCGTGCTGGGCTGTGGGGTTGTGCATAGCATTAAGACATGGCGCCAAGGAATCTAACATAGAGTTAAGCCGCCCCGCCGCATCAGATCAGCAGCCAGCCCACGATAGAGTGCTTAAGTAGCATCACCAGACCAGCCATTTAAGGGGTCGGCTTCAACGACTTGTTATGCGTCCT
>JBEKUJ010000005.1:0-298896 GCA_049515135.1 Spirochaetia bacterium | reverse complement strand
CATGTGAGGACGGGCGAGATTGTGGGCTTCGCCGGTCTCATGGGCGCAGGCCGGACCGAGGTCATGCGCGCCGTCTTTGGCCTCGATAGGTTCGCTTCGGGGGAGATCAGGGTTCGCGGAAAACGCGTACGGATAACCTCTGTCAAGGATAGCAAAGCGGCAAAGATTGCGATGCTGTCGGAAGACCGGCGAAGATACGGACTCATATCGGTGCGCAGCGTACGCGAGAACATCTCTCTATCGAACCTGCGGCAGTTCATCTATCGCGGACGCCTGCATGGATCGAAGGAAACAAAATTCGTTTCGGATATCTGCGCGAGATTGAACGTGAAGACGCCGTCGCTCGCCACGGCCGTCGAAGCGCTGAGCGGCGGGAATCAGCAGAAGGTCGTGCTTGGGAAATGGATGTTGAGCGAGCCTGACGTGCTTATCATGGACGAACCGACACGCGGGATTGACGTCGGCGCAAAATACGAAATCTACAAGTTGATGGGCGACCTCGCGGCGGAAGGGAGGGCCTTGATCATGGTGTCGTCCGAGCTCCCGGAGCTCATCGGGATGTGCGACAGGATATACGTGATGTGCAAAGGCGAGATATCAGGCGAGTTGGCCCGCGACGAGTTCACGCAGGAGGCAATAATGCGCTTGGCGATGGGATTCGAAAAGCAGACGAGGGAGGCATCGTGAACGGGATCGGCAAGACTCGCTTTTCCTGGTCCACCATCAGCAGGAGCTACGGCATCTACATCGCCCTCCTGGCAATGATCATCCTCAGCTCGGTCATCAACCCGAACTTCTTCTCGGCAGAGAACATTTCCAATGTCACGAGGCAGATTTCGGTGACCACGATCCTCGCCTTCGGAGAGACCATCCTTATCATCTGCGGACTTCTCGATCTGTCGTGTGGATCGGTGCTGGCTCTCGCGGGACTCCTGTCGGTCATCAGCTATAAGGTGACCGGCTCCATGGCGGTTGCGTTCGCCGTGGCAATCGGCGTCGCGTTGTTCTGCAATTATCTCAACGCGATGATGGTCGCACTGCTCAACGCCCCCGCATTCATCGCGACACTCGCGATGCAGACGATGGCAAGAGGCTGCGCCCTCCTTTTGACAAAGGGCCAGGATGTCTATCAGATCGGCAACTATACGAAGGTCGGACAGGGCTCGGTCGGGTTCATACCGATTCCTCTCTTCTTCCTTGTAGGGCTCTTCCTGGCGACCTGGTACATTCTCAACAGTACTCGATTCGGTCGAGCCCTCTATGCCATCGGCGGGAACCAGGAAGCGGCCAAGGCTTCCGGCATCAACGTGAGCAGGACCAAGATCACGGCCTTCATGGTCAACGGCCTCTTCGTCGGCATAGCCGGCGTCCTCTTCATGTCGAGGGTCAACGCGGGATTGCCCAATGGGGCGATCAACTATGAATTCCAAGGGCTCACCGCATCGATAATAGGTGGAACGAGCTTCAGCGGCGGAATCGGAACCGCAGGCGGGACCGTCGTCGGTTCGTTCATTGTGGGCTTCCTCAACAACATCCTGAATCTCGCGAACGTCAATTCATATCTGCAGCAGATTATCCGCGGCGCGATCATCGCGCTGGCGGTCATATATGACATCTGGAGCAAGACCAGAAGGACGAGGCGTCTCGTCAAGGGTATGGTCGCCAAGTAGGTCCGCGCGTGCTCGAGCAAGGATCGGCGCTCCGGCCAGGCGTTGTGCGCGGACGGAGCGCTTCGGTTGACGCTGCAAACGTCTGCCATTAGAATATGCAATCGTCTGATGCCAGAGATGGCATGACTATCAATGTATTGTTGGAAGCATAATGCGGACCAAACTAGTTCGACTAGAGGATGTAGCCCAAAAGGCCGGCGTTTCGATCACGACGGTATCCCATGTAATCAATAAGACAAGGTACGTCAAGCGAGAGACCCGCGAGCTCGTGCTTAAGATCCTTGATGAGATGAATTATGATATCAGGAAGCCAAAGGTAAAACAGAACGGCTCAAAGTTGATCGGCGTGATCGTTGCCGATATCACCGAGGACTACTACATCTCCGTCGTCAAGGCCATCGAGACGTATGCATCGGAGCAGTCCTACTCGATACTGGTCTGCGACTCAGAGGATGACACAGAGAAAGAGAAGCGCAATATCAAGAATATCCTCGACAAAGACGTTGGAGGACTTATAATCTCCCCCGTCAATTCTGATAGATATCCCAAAGAGATAAAGGATACGCAGATTCCAGTTGTTTTCGTCGACCGAAAGTACGACAAGCACGACAAGGTTTTCGTAGGCATCAATAATTTCGAGTCCGGATACTTTGGGACAGAATATCTCGCGTCCAAGGGCTGCAGGACGATCGGTTTCATTGGCTATCCAGATACCGTATACACGGTGCATCAGCGCGCCATCGGGTATCGCAATTTCCTTCAGGAACACCTGCCTGATTGCCCGCCCCAGGTGCTCATAGTGAACTACCGGCAGGAGGACTCGAACAAGCTCATCAGGGAATTCGTGGAAAGCGTACGTCCCGACGGCGTGCTCTGCGCGACATCGGATGTTTGTTACCAATTGATAGGAAGCCTCGAAGAGATAGGCATCGGCATCCCAGAGCAGATAAAAATTGTGACATACGACGACAACAAGTGGCTCGATTACCTGAAATTCCCCATCTCGGTGATCACCCAGCCCACTTCCGAGATTGGATTCGCAGCAATCGACAAACTCGTACGAATGATGCTCCATCCAGAGGAGAGGAGGAAGATCGCCACCGAGATTTTCTTGAAGACCGGATTCATCGACAGGCTTTGAATCGCTCAAGCGAACGATCTTGACGGAGCCCTCCCGCTGAACCCTCAGGTTGCCTGATCGTACTGTATCTGATAGAGTACGTGGGGCGCCTATGCTCAATACAGTTTCGCTTCTGGTAATATTCGCGTCCACTCCCCTGGTGTTCATCCTCCTGTACTTTGTGACTGCGCCCTACGGAAGGCACTTCAGGGAGGGATGGGGCCCGTCAATTGCGTCACGGGCCAGCTGGTTCCTCATGGAGCTTCCGGCCATGGTGGTCATTGCCGGCGTTGTCCTGTTCGACGAGAGAAGGGCAAGCCCTCTTGCCCTGGTCCTTCTGGGCTTGTGGGAGATGCACTACATCTACCGCACCTGCCTCTTTCCCCTGCTCATGAAGGACAACGGCAAGCGTTTCCCAGTGCTCCTGATCCTCTTCGCCGCCACTTTCAACTCCCTCAACGGGTACGCGAACGGCCATTTCCTTGCAGGCTTTTCGCTGTCCCCGGACAGCGGCATCATCCCCGCTGCTCGCGTTGGGCTGGGAATGGCTCTCTTCATGGCGGGGTTCGTCACGCACGTGAGAGCGGACGCGGAGCTTCGAAGCCTGCGGGAGAACGGGGACAGCGGGTACAAGATCCCGCGGGGAGGACTGTTCGAGTACGTGGCCAGCCCCAACTATTTCGGGGAGATCGCGGAATGGACGGGATGGGCCCTTGCCACCTGGTCCCTGCCGGGTCTGGCGTTCGCCCTTTTCACCATGGCCAACCTCGTGCCGCGCGCGCACGCCAACCGCGCCTGGTATCTGGACACATTTCCCGACTATCCGCGGCAGCGAAAGCGCGTGATCCCCTTCGTGTATTGACGGAGCGACGGGACGACATGTTCGAGCTGATGTGCTTCGGAGATTCCAACACCTGGGGATACTCTGCCGCCGACGGACGGAGGTTCCCGCGAAACGTCCGCTGGACTGGCGTGCTCCAGGCGGAACTGGGAAGCAATTACGCCGTCATCGAAGAAGGGCTGAACGGCCGCACAACGGTGTGGGAGGACCCCATTGAGGGGGACAAGATGGGCAGACGGCACCTTCCCCCCCTGCTCCAGTCCCACGCGCCTCTTGACCTCGTGGTGATGATGCTGGGAACCAACGACCTGAAGAAAAGGTTCTCAGCCCATGCCTCGGACATCGCCGCAGGCGCAGGCGCGCTCGTGGATATTATTGCGGCAAGCCAGGCGGGGCCGGCCGGCGCTGCGCCTGCCGTTCTCCTCATAGCGCCGCCGCCGCTGGGGAAGCTCTCAGCTCTGGAGGGCATGTTCGAAGGAGGGGCGGAAAAGTCACGGGATCTCGGCGGGCACTACCGGGAGGTCGCACGCCTGCGCGGCTGTCACGTCATGGACGCCGCAGAGATCATCCGCTCGAGCGACCTTGACGGGATACACCTCGAGGAGAAAGACCACCTGGCTCTCGGGCAGGCCGTTGCCCGGTATGTGAAAAAGATCCTCCGCTGACCGTCTGATCCGACTCCCGTTCCATGTCCAGGGCAGCTCGAAGCGCCAGACCGCCCAGCGCGGCGATGTTCGCGCCGGCAGGCACCTTCCTTCCCCTTCGGATGTAGGTCCGCATCCCGATGACGGCGCCGTCCCCCAGGGTTGCCCCGGCACTGATCAGCGCATGCGCGCCGATCTGGCAGCCTTTCCCGATGCTGATGGGGGCAAGGTAAAGCCCTCCGTTCATGAACATGTGCGCGGAGATGACCGCATCCCCGCCCACCACCGTGTCGTCTCCTATGCTGATGAGGTACGGGTCAAGGATCGTGGAGGCAATGAGCCACACGTTCCTGCCGAGCCGGCAGCCGGCAAGTCGGAAATACATTGTAGTGAAATATCCGGCCGGTACAACGGGAAGGACGATGCGCACCGCCATGGTGTGGACCGTATTGAGCGTAGTCCAGATCAGCACGGGCCAGGTGGCCAGCGCGTGCCGGCCCGGCCTCACTCCCAGGGAGAGCAGCCGAACGACAAGCCCCATGATCAGAAGGGAAAAAAAGAAGAACGCAAAAACCGCTCCGCCCAGGAAAGTGCTGAAAAGCAGGACGGAGCCGACAGGAAGGCCGGCGCCGGCAATAAACACGGCCATGAGGAAACGACGGAACGCCCACAGCGCCAGCAAGACGCCCGGAGACATTCCGGCGCCGAGAATCGCCGCGCACGCCGCGTAGATGATTGTGGCAAGAGGTATCTGGAGGGCCCGGGACCTGGAGACAAGCTTGAGGAATGCGGACTCCATGGGCGGAGCCTTCACTCCGGCTCGCCTCTGAGGCGGACAAGCTCCCGGGTGGACAACATGCCGCACGCGGCCTGGATATCCAGCCCGCGGGACTGGCGGATCGTGGTGAGTATTCCGCGGCGCTTCAGCTCCTGCTGGAAATGCTCCATTCTTTCCCTTGGTGTGGGCGCCAGCGGTGTGCCCGGGATTGGGTGGAACGGGATGAGGTTGACCCTGCAGCGGATCCCGCTGAGGATTCTTGCCACTTCACGGGCGTGCCTGTCGCTGTCGTTCACGCCGTCGAACATGATGTACTCGAATGAAATCCGCCGCTGCCTTCCCAGCGGTCTGTTACGAAGCGCGTCGAGGACCTCTTTCAGGGGATACACGTTTTCGACCGGCATCAGCTGGCGCCTCTCCTCGGGAAACGGCGAATGCATGCTCACGGCCAGGTGGCAGCGGGTGCGTTCCAGGAACTCACGCATTGCTGGAATGAGCCCGATAGTGGAGACGGTGACCCGGGAAGGGCTGAGGCCGTACCCATGCGCAGAGCACAGGACCTCGAGGCTTTCCAGCACGTTCGACAAATTATCCAGGGGCTCACCCATTCCCATGTAGACGATGTTCGTCACCGAATCCCGCTCAGGAAGGCTGCGATACTGGTTGAGGATCTCCCCTGCCGACAAGTGACCCTGAAAGCCCTGTTTTCCTGTCATGCAGAACAGGCACCCCATCTTGCATCCCACCTGGACCGAGAGGCACAACGTGGCGCGCCTGCCTTCGGGTATCCATGCTGCCTCAACGAAACCTCCTCCAGCCGCCGGAAACAGGTATTTTCTGGTTCCGTCCTGGGATTCCGTGACCTTCACGTGCCCGGGGGTATCAATGGAGTAGCGTTCAGCAAGCCACTGGCGCGCGCGCCGTGGAAGGTTGAGCATATCCTCGAAGCTCGTGGCGCTCTTGCCGTAGAGCCAGTGGCTGAGCTGCTGCGCGCCGTACGCAGGCAGCCCCGCTTCCGAGGCGACGCGGCCCAGATCTGCAAGTGTTGCGCCGAAAAGACTTCCCGGCATCCCCTCAACCCCTTAGAAATAGATCTCAGCCACAACGCGGCTGAACGGCACTCCTCTGGCGATGAGGAGGTCACGCGCATCAACGACCATCCTGCTGCTCCCGCAGAGAAGGTACCTCTCGGCGCGTGGCAGGCTTCCCGAAGCCAGCCACGCGGTGGTCCTGCCTGGAAAGACCCCCTCATCAGTCTCTGCTGAGCAGCAGGGTACATAGTCTCCATGGAGCATGGAGGAAAAGTACCCGCGCAGGTAGAGTCCGGCAAGGGTTCGGCTGCCATGGACAAGGATCTTGTCCGCCACCATCCCGGATCGCACCATGGAAGCGAACGGCGCCACTCCTGTGCCGGCTGCAATCCACACAGATGCCCCCTCCCCGTCGCAGAAAGCCCCGAACCCCTCGGATGCAAGAAGCGCGTCTCCCGGACCCAGCCGGGCAAGCCGCGGGGTAAGCTGACCCTCAGGGACAAGATCATACAGGATCTCAACAAAAGGATCATGGGTTCCGCTTGCGATACTGTAGTAGCGCGCAGGGATGGCAGGATCCGTGGTGAGCGCAAGTGTCTGTCCGGGAATGAAATCGTGCTCGCGCGGAAACGTGAGGCGAAAAATCCCGGGGGCGATCTCCTGGTTGCTCGTGACCGCGGTCTTCGTGAGACGCAGGCTTTCAGTCGGAGGAGTGCTCATCAGGTGAAATTTACTCAATTTCCTTTCGCGAAATACTTGCCGACGACTGTGCCCCATTCGTATGTTCGCTACACACTATGGCGGAAGAAAAGACCCCGGCCAGGAAAAACGGCGGGAAGGCAAACGCTGCCGGCTCATCCGGTGCAGCAGCCGATTCCGCGGCAGCCGGGGGTCAACCTCCTTCGGGCTCGGCTCCTCCTCCAGAGGCGCCGCCGGCCCTTCCTGACCCTGAAGCTCCTCCCCTGCCACCTGCACAGCAGCCCCCGGCTCCCGGGTCCCTGCCTGCCGCAAGCGCCCTCGCCGCTTTGCCTGCCGGCCCCCGCCCGCAGAGGTTCCTGTTCATCTCCAAGTACGGCTTGATCCATGATCTGGCCTGGGAGGTGAA
Organism: Spirochaetia bacterium; assembly: GCA_049515135.1. Taxonomy (GTDB): domain Bacteria; phylum Spirochaetota; class Spirochaetia; order SZUA-6; family Fen-1364; genus Fen-1364. Next base: position 291,707 of record JBEKUJ010000005.1, on the reverse strand, counting down.
AAAGGAAGGGCAGGAGGTCCGCTACCACATCGCGCAGAAGTCGGAGAGGGACGTTGCCGACGGCTTCGTGGAGAAGATCGACAAGTGGGAGGACTGCAAGGACTGGGCGGACGTGATCGTCTTCGATGACTGCGAGTTCGGGGGCGCGGCCGACAAGCTGCGGGCAGAGGGGAAAACGGTGATCGGCGGCACCCCGTACACGGACAAGCTGGAGATGGACCGTGATTTCGGCCAGGAGGAGATGAAGGCTGCCGGGATCACCACCCTGCCGCGGTGGGAGTTCGACTCCTTCGACGCCGCCATCGGCTTCATCAAGACAAACCCCGGTCGCTACGTGGTGAAGCCCAGCGGACGGGCGCAGAACGAGAAGGTGCTGTCGTTTGTAGGACAGGAAGAAGACGGCCTGGACGTTCTCACCATGCTGGAGCATTACAGGAACGGCTGGAGCGGAAAGATCAAGAACTTCCAGCTCCAGAAGTACGCCTCCGGAGTCGAGGTGGCTGTCGGCGCCTTCTTCAATGGGAAGGAGTTCCTCCAGCCTGTCTTCGTCAACTTCGAGCACAAACGGATGTTCAACGATGACATCGGTCCGCAGACGGGTGAAATGGGGACCTCGGGCTTCTGGCACGGCTCCAGCACCCTGTTCCAGCAGACGCTGCTGAAGATGAAAGACCGGCTGGCCGCGGTACGCTACACCGGCTATATCGACATCAACTGCATCGCCAACTCCCGGGGGATCTTTCCGCTGGAGTTCACCTGCCGGTTCGGCTATCCCACCATCAACCTGCAGATCGAGGGGATGCTCTCGCGATGGTCGGACCTCCTTGCTGCAATGGCGCGCGGGCAGGGGATCACCGTGCGCACCAAGAAGGGGTTCCAGATCTGCGTCGTCATTGCCGTCCCCCCGTTTCCCTTCGTGGACTCCGAGGCATTCAAGAAGTTCTCCGAAGACGCCGTGGTCATCTTCCGCAAGCCCGTGAACGGCGGGGTCCACCCCTGCGATGTGCGGCTGGTTGACGGGGACTGGCGCCTTGCCGGCAACTCGGGTTATGCCCTTGTGGTCACCGGCTCCGGCTCCACCATGGACGATGCCAGGAAGGAAGCGTATAACCGGGTCAAGAACATCGTCATCCCCAACATGTTCTATCGCACCGATATCGGGGAGCGCTGGCATAGGGACGGCGACCTCCTGCAGACCTGGGGATACCTCCTCTAGGCAAATCGCGCAAAGCGCGATATCCGGTAGAAGTGTCTGCCCGAATCAGACGTACCATCGCCCGACACGCTCCTAGAGTGGCTACGCCACACGAGAGGAGTATATTCAAGGCACAGGAGGCGACTATGGGCGCGGTCCGCCGATTGACGCTGGGAGCACTTGTGATCTCCGCACTCGCAGGTCCCGCCGCTGTTTTTGCGCTGGAAGGCCAGGTGATTTACACCGAAGGGACGGTGACCGTGACGAGCGGGGGCAGCTCGCAGGATGCCGGGCCCGGCACCAGGCTGTCCCAGGGTGACCTGGTCACGACAGGACCGGACGGCCTTGCCGTGATCGACCTGTCCAACGCAACACAGCTCAAGCTCAGGGAGAGCACCAGCGTTGTCATCGACGCCATCGGGAGCGATACGAAAGTCTCTCTCACCACGGGCGCGGTTTTCACCCGAATCCTCGGGAAGCTTTCCGGCAGCTTCTCCGTGCAGGTGGAACGCGTTGTGGCCGGCGTTCGCGGGACGGAGTTCTTCGTGGCGTATGGAAGAACCATCGACAGTCAGCGCGACATCTGGCTGTGCGTCAATTCGGGGCTCGTCGACGTCTCGATCCCAGCGGCGAACCAGCATACCCTGGTTCCGGCCGGCAAGGGGATCAACATCGTCGGCGGTGAGAAGCTGACGCCGGCGCGCAGCTACACGTGGACCCGCGGGCTCAACTGGAACATGGACGCAGCCAACGGCGGCGTGCAAGACCATACGAGCCTCGATCAGGCCTACAGCGACCTGCTGAACCACGACTACCAATGAGAACAGGCTCCTTCCTTCTCCTGGCGGCCCTGGTTTCAGCGCCCTGCTTTGCGGACAACCTCCCCTCTGCTCCGAACGGAACACTGGAGCTGGAAGGCCGGACCGCTCTCATCCTCCAGTCGGGCAGCTTCGATTTTCTTGCTGACATCACCGGCAGGCTGGAGGACGCTGGTATGACTTTCCAGTATCGGGCCCTCACCATCGGCGGCTATTACCGGCCTTTGAAGAACCTGAAGGTGGGCGCCTTCTATCGCCTCCAGGCCGGGGTGCGCCACGACGATGACTGGGTTTCCAACCCGAGCCCTCTTCCCTGGTCCTGGCAGAGCACGGTCGGGCGTTTCGAGAACGAGCTCATGCTCGATGCAAGCCCGCGCTTCCTCCTGGATTTTCTTCCCGGACGCTCGTGGGTGCTCATGCTGAAAGGCCGCTATATATACAACACCTTCGAAAACCAGCAGTCGATCGTGGCGCGGCCGGAGCTCACCTTCTTCTGGCTTGTGGATCGGCAGCCTTTCATGGATTTTTCGGCAGCCTACGAGGCCTGGTTTCCGCTGAACTACGGAACCACGCTCATGTACGAGAGCTACCCCTGGGTCGGGGTCCACTACCACCTCACCCCCGAGCTGATGCTGGAGCTTGGCGGCTCCTACAAGGCTACTGCCTGGAGCTCGTCACAGCAATGGCTGGCGGCGGGCAATAGTCCGTACCGGGTCACCTACAGCAGGTGGGTCGCGTCCTTTGGCGTTATCTACGTCCTGAATCCCTGAGGCTTCCATGAGCAGCGCGCCTTTGAACCAGCAGCAGTTCGATCCTGGGATAACGCAGACCTACGCCGGCGAGCTTCGCAGGGTCATCAACCGGGACGGTTCCTTTAATGTGCGCAGGAAGGGCGGAAGCCTCAAGGACCTGCACGTCTACCAGCTGCTGCTCTCTCTGTCATGGCCCGCTTTCATGGGCCTGGTCCTGGCTCTCTTTATCGGCGTGAACCTGATCTTCGCGGGCCTTTACATTGCGGCAGGGCTTGAGAACCTTGCCGGAGCTCACGCACTGACTCGCGGAGAATCGTTGCTGAACGCATTCTTCTTCAGCGTGCAGACCCTGACCACGGTCGGTTACGGAGCCATCTCGCCCCGGGGGATTGCGACAAATGCGATAGCCAGCCTCGAGGCGATGATGGGGGTCATGGGTTTCGCGTTTGCCGCAGGGCTTCTGTACGGGCGGTTCTCGCGGCCTTCCGCCAGGATCCTCTTCAGCGACCGCGCAATCATCTGCCCTTTCCACGACGGCGTCAGCCTGCAGTTCCGCATTGCAAACAGGAGGTCGAACGCAATCGTAAACCTGGAGGCAACGGTGCTTCTGATGACCGTCGAGCAGGTGGAGGGCCAGCAGAAGCGCAGGTATGTGCGGTTGGAGCTTGAGCGGTCCACTGTCTACTTCCTTCCCCTGACGTGGACCATCGTTCATCCAATCAACGAATCGAGCCCTCTCTCCGGGCTGGCAAAAGAACAGCTCGCCGAGCGCTCCGCGGAGCTCCTGGTCCTTATCACGGGCTTCGACGACTCCTTCAACCAGGTCGTGAATGCCCGCACCTCGTTCCGCTGGGACGAGATCGTCTGGGGGGCTCGCTTCGTTCCCGCGTTCCACGCGGACCATCGCGGCGAGCTGGTCCTTGACCTCACCAGGATAAACGAGACTGTGCCTACGGAACTATGACGGTCCGCAGGCCGCCCTCGTATCCTTCAAGCGCGTCAAGGGCGCCGTTGATCGCGGCGGCGTCCAGGGGGATGGTCCGCGTCACCACCCGGGAAGTGTCCAGGATGCCTCTTCGCGCCATCTCAAGCAGCTGCGGCAGCTCCTGCAGCAGGTGGTCATTGGAGCCGATCAGCTCGACCTCGTTGCCCAGCAGCTCGCCATAGGTGTCCACTGACAGCGGCTCTTTTCCGATTCCCACGATGACAGCCCTGCCCATGGGCCCGACGCAGCGCAGGGCCTGGTGCATGGTAGAGGCGCGGCCTATGACCTCCACGGCCACATCCACCCCCCGGCCGCCGGTGAATCGACGGATCTCTTCGACAGGGTCGACCCGGGCGGCGTTCACAGGGACGGCTCCGTAGCGAGCCGCCAGCTCCAGCTTCTCCTCCAGCCTGTCCACTGCAAAAACCTCCACCGCGCCAAAGGCCATTGCGAGCTGGACAGCAGACAAGCCCAGCCCCCCGATACCGAACACGGCTGCCTTCTCCCCTGCCCTGAGCCGCGCTTTTCGAAGCGCATGGAACGAGGTTGCCGAGGCGCACATGAGGGTTGCTCCCTGCTCGAAGGGGATTTCCGGTGGAAGGGGGAGCGCGTTGCGGGCAGGCACGGCGATAAACTCGGCGAATCCGCCGTCGGTGAAATGACCCAGCATGAGGCCGGTGGGGCAGAACTGCTCGTTTCCGGTGCTGCAGAAATAGCAGTCCCCGCACGTGATGTTGTAGTGCAGCACCACCCGGTCTCCCGGCTTCGCCCTGGCTGCCCCGGCGCTGGCCTTTTCGACAACGCCGGCCACCTCGTGGCCAAGCGTCATTGGCAGCGGCCGGACGGGGACCGTGCCTGCCCGGTAGTGGGCGTCGGAATGACAGATGCCAGCCGCCTTCACCCGGACAAGGACGTCCCTGTCACCGACTGCGGGAACAGGGACATCGAAAAGTTCCAGAGGCCTGCCCGCACCAACCATGCGCACCGCTTTCATGGCCGCGAGTATATCATTTTCGTACATTTCATTCGGAGGCCGAGAGATGGAAGGCAGCGTCCTCATCATAGATGACGACCGCGAAATCTCTGACGTTGTTGCAATGAACCTGCGTGACCTGGGGTTTCGGACCGAACGCGCTCATGACGGAAAAGTGGGCCTCCAGAAAGCGCTCACCGGCGGGCACTCTCTGATCATCCTGGACATCATGCTCCCGGAGCTGGACGGGATTTCCGTGTGCCGGCGCATCAGGGAGAGAAACCCGTACACTCCCATTCTCATGCTGACCGCGAAATCTGAGGAGGTGGACAGGGTCCTGGGGCTGGAGCTTGGCGCGGATGAATACATGACAAAGCCCTTCAGCGTCCGGGAGCTGATGGCCAGGGTGAAGGCTCTTCTGCGCCGTGTGGAGACCGACCGGGAGGCCGCGGCCGGCAAGCCCGCAGGCGGCCGGGTTCGCGTGGGTGAGATCTCGATAGACTTCGAAAAGCGGAAGGTGACCCTTTCTGACAGGACGGTAGAGCTGACCGTGAAGGAGTTCGACCTCCTTGCCCTTTTTGCCCGCAACCCGGGCAGGACATACAGCAGGACGGACCTGCTCAACCTGGTATGGGGCTACCAGTACGAAGGCTATGACCACACGGTCAACTCGCATATCAACCGCCTCCGCAGCAAGATCGAGGAGGACCCTGGCCAGCCGCGCTACCTGAAGACGGTCTGGGGCGTGGGATACAGGTTCGCCGAGCCGGCGGAGCTTGGCCGGTGAGTCAGATTTTCAGGTCCTTCTACGCCCGCATCTCGACGATTTTCCTCCTCCTCGTCGTGGTCCTTGGCCTGGGCTGGGTCGGCATTGCGTTCAACTCCGCCCGCCAGCTCTTCAGCGCGGTTGAGCAGGTCCTGAACCGGGAATACGCGCGCAGCATTGCCGCTGAGATCCAGCCCATGGTTGCCGGAGGGTTCGACGAGAGCCGCGTGCGCGGCGCCATCCACTACATGATGGTGTTGAATCCGATGGTGGAGATCTACCTCCTGGATGCGCTGGGAAAAATCCTTGCCTATTTCACCGGACCCTCAGACCGCGTGCTGCGAAGCTCCGTTGACATGGGACCCGTTCGAAGGTTTGTGGACTCTGGCGGAGAACAGCTGATCCTTGGCGACGACCCCAGGAGCACGGGCCGGGCAAAGCCGTTTTCCGCGGCACCGCTCGCCATGGGAGACGCCACGGGGTATGTCTACATCATCCTGGGCGGGGAGCACTACGATGCCACGCTGCGGATGATCCGCCAGAGCTACATCCTTCGCGCGGGAATCATCGCCCTCCTCCTTGCCCTTCTCTGCACTCTCATCGTCGGGCTCTCCCTCTTCTTCCTCCTCACCCGGCCGCTTCGGGCCCTGAGCGAAGCCGTTCGCGCGTTCGAAAAGGGAGAGCGCGACCGGCGGGTCGCGGTCCGCGGCAGGGACGAGCTGGCCGGGCTGGGACGGTCTTTCAACGAGATGGCGGCCACCATCGAGGCGGACATGGAAAAGTTGCGGGAGGCCGAGCGCATGCGCAAGGAGCTGATCGGCAACATATCGCACGACCTTCGCAGCCCGCTTGCATCCATCCGCGGATACCTGGAGACGATACTGCTGAAGGATTCCTCCCTTGGCCCCGAAGAGCGGCGGCGGTTTCTGGAGATCAGCCTGAAAAACACGGCCAGCCTGCAGCGGCTGGTGGAAGAGCTGTTCGAGCTGGTGAAGCTGGACACCCGCCAGGTGCAGCTGAAGTGTGAGCCTTTCCAGGTGGCTGAGCTTGCCCAGGATGCCGTGCTGAAGCTGAAACCGGGTGCCGACGGCGCCGGCGTGCTGCTGACGGTGGACGCGCCGGAGAGCCTGCCCCTTGTCACGGGAGACATCGGGCTTGTCGAGCGCGTGCTCACCAACCTGATAGAGAACGCCCTGGCCTACACACCGGCAGGGGGCTCGGTGCGTATTGCCCTGTCGCGGCAGGGCGAGGCCGTGGAAGTCAGCGTTGCCGACACGGGCAGCGGAATCGGGCCAGAGGACCTCCCCCACATATTCGACAGGTTCTATCGCGCTGACCCGAGCAGGGACCGCTCACGCGGAGGCGCAGGGCTCGGGCTTGCCATTGCGCGCGAGATCGTGGAGCTGCACGGAAGCGCGCTCAAGGTTGAAAGCAGAATGAACAGGGGAACCCGCTTCTCCTTTGCCCTCCGCCCCGAGGGTCCCTGAGGCTCTCAAGCGAGCGCCCGCTCCACCGCGGCAAGCGCGTGGATCCGCGTGGTGTCGAACAGCGGCACAGAGCAATCCCCGTCTTTGACCAGGAGCCCGATCTCCGTGCACCCCAGGATGATCCCTTGCGCTCCGCGTGCGACAAGGGCCTCGATGATTCGCAGGAACGCTTCCCTGGACTGCTGCCTCAGCTCTCCGGCAATAAGCTCATCGTAGATGACACGATGCACGCGCTCCCGATCGCCGGGCTCGGGCACATGGACCTCCAGCCCGTGCTTCCTGGCCAGCCGGCCCCGGTAGAACTCTTCTTCCATGGTGAACCGAGTGCCCAGCAGACCCACGGAGCGAAGGCCCTTGCTCTTCACGGCATCGGCAGCCGCATCCACCACGTGAAGGACCGGGATGCCGATGCTGGCCTGCACCTCGTCCGCCATCCGGTGCATGGTGTTGGTGCAGATGACAACGAAATCGGCTCCGCCTTTCTCCAGCCGCCGCGCGGCGTCGATCATGCACTCCGTAGCCTCTTCCCACCGGCCCTCCCGCTGCATCTCCTCGATCCCCGCAAAATCCACGGAGTACATGAGGCTTTGCGCGGAGTGCAGCTTGCCCAGCCGCGCGCGGGCTTCTTCGTTGATGATCCTGTAGTACTCGATGGAGGATTCCCAGCTCATCCCGCCAATCAGGCCGATTGTCTTCATCCCTTGACCTCCGGCATCAGGTTTTCGGCGCAAGGCGGAGCCAGTGCTCTGCCCGCCGTGTCCCGTGATGGTATTCCAGGATCTGGCACTCCGGTCTGGGCACCACCACGCCGTCGCTCACCCGGGCGTGAAAGCCGCGCGGATACTGCAGCCGTGGAACAAAAATTTCTGTTGGCGCGTTGACCAGCGGGTTGTGACGGAGCACAAGCTCGAAGACGCGGCGCCTCATGTCGAAGCGCATGCGCACAATCTCCCCTGCCGTTGCGCGCGGATACGGCCGCACGAACGCGCGCAGCGCCCGGCCTCCGGAATTGATGTCTGCCGCCTCCGTGCGCTGGTCCCTGCTGAAGATGGACAGGTCCTCCGCGTTCCACTGGTCGCCGCGCGCGTTTGTGTTGTCCGCGCAGTAATTCCAGATTGCGCAGGACAGCAGGTTCTCTTCGATGGCAGCGAAGCTCCGATCCAGAGCGTTCTCCTGCGCGCTGAAGTCGCCCGTCCGATACGCCCCGCGTCTGTCGAGGTCGAACGGCGTCCCGAACTCCGCCAGCAGGGTCGGGATGCCTCCCGCGCGCTCCCGCGCCACGCGCAAAAGCCGTGACAACTGCTTCCGCAGGGACCGGCGGACCGCCCCGAGGCCCAGCACGACCTTCATCCGTGCGGAATCCACGGCCATCCAGGGGGAAAAATGCTTCTTTGCAAGGACCAGATCATCATACCAGTGAGGCGCAAAGACCACGTTTGCTCCGTCCTCCGCTGACCAGCTCGGGGGCCGGCGGTTCGCTTCAGCTTCGATGAATATCACTGCGCGCGGATCTGCTTCACGGATTGCGCGGGTAAAACGCCGGGCGAACGGGCGGTAGTAATCCTCTGTAAAGTCGGCGTTGCCGGTCGGTCCGCGGGTGAAATGGTCCGGGCGCAGAAGGAAGGGCTTTCCGGAGGGGTCCACGTCCCACACCCCGTTCTGCCGCCAAACGCAATCATGCCCGGGAAGCCACGCACGGAGCCCCTCGGGATTTACCGTCCTGGTCCCGACGCGCCTGATGCGGGCAAACCCCATGCGCCGCACTTCCACGTCCTGGGGGCAGCCGGCGCCAAGGAGCATTCCCTGGAAAGCTGTCGGACAGTCGCCCAGCGTGACGATCCCGCCTGCCGCATCGAGGTCCTTCCAGCCGATGTAGCCGGGAAGCGGCTCGTTCATTGTGTCATATCCGACGACATTCGGCAGGTCCTTGAGACGGCGCGCAACGGCGCTGACGGCCGCGATGTAATGACGCTGGAGGTATTCCTGGATCGCTTCGCCCCTCACTGTCGTGCGGGGCGCGAAATCGTTCCCCCCGAAAAAAAGCGTGAACATGGTTGCGGCCGCGAGCTTGCCGCTGTTCGTTGGCCAGATCATCTGCGGGAGGGGATCTCCGATGGCCTGATGGGTGATGGCAGCCCCGGTTTCATCAAGACGCGCGAGGTCGAACCCGGCGGCTTCCAGAGTCCATCCGGGAGCCCCGTCGCCGCCGCACCACCTGCTCCACACGTCCTGGTGAGGGTCGATGAGAACGTGAATGCCATGCCGGCCCGCCCCGGCGATCACTGCGCGGAGATAGTCCAGGTACTCCTGGTCATGGATCCCCGGTCCGGCATGCTCCACGGCCTCCCAGGTGACCAGAAACCGCAGGAAGGTCAGCCCCCACTGCGAAAGCCGCGCGAAATGCTCCTCCGCCTCTTCCAGCGCAAAAGGCCGCCCGACAAAGGAGACGTGGCGGTGGTCCAGGAACCCCTCGCGCACGTGCGTGGCGCCGTCCGGTCTTCGCGGGACCTTGCTGGACCCGCCGAGGTTTGCGCCGCGCAGCATGAGCGCGCGGCCATGCTCATCGATGAAGCGTGATCCTGAAACGGCAACCATTCTTCCAGCTCAATCCCCGGTGGGTTGTACCGAGCTTTTCTCCACCATCAGGACCACCGTCCGCTCAGGCGCCCTGGTCCTGTGGAGCACCGTGCGCGGGACCATGAAACCCTGGTGCTGCTCAAGGGTCACCACGCGCCCCTCCAGGTCGATGAGGAGCCTGCCCTGGAGGACAAGGAAAAACTCGTCCTCCTGGTCATGCTTGTGCCAATGGAACTCGCCGTGCAGGATCCCTAGCCGGACCACGCTCTGGTTCACCTGGCAGAGAGTCTGGTTGAACCATTCCTCCGTGCACGCTGCGACCAGCCCCGGGACATCGATCAGCTCCAGGGGGCCGAACTTGGCGTCCAGGTTGATTGAATACTTCTGATTCTCAGCCACGGGTCCCCTCCTTTCCCGCCTATCATAACCGGCCTTGACGCGCGGGGGCAATTCACGTATGAAGGACCTGCGCTGTTCGTTCCAGGGACAACGGAATGCGGTGCAATTCCGCAGCGGTCCCGCCACTGTCATCGGGGATGAAAGCAGCAGGAACGGCGACGTTCTGACAGCCATCACCTCGTCCCAGGAGGGGTGAGAAGGCGCTGCAAGTAAGGTGATCCGAGAGCCAGGAGACGATCCCGGGAACCCGAGTGCCTTCGAGGAAAGGGTTGCATGGCGCTGTCTTTTGCCTTTCATCACCACACCTTTCACATCCTGTCAGGATCCGGAAAGAAGGCCCGGGGAGAACTGCCGGAGAGTCCGAATGGACACAAGGATCGCGCTTTTTGCCGTGGCCCTCTTGAGCGCTCGCGCGTGGGCGGAAGACCTGCCCGAGCTGCCGGAGGTGGTCATCACTGCCACCCGGGAACCCACCGACATCCTCAACTCGCCGAGCTTTGTCACGGTCATCACTGACAAGGATATCCAGCAGTCCGGCGCCGCTGATCTTTCCGCCGTGCTCGCAGCTCAGAGCGGCGTCGTGGTCAACGACTACGGTCCTCAGGGCCAGACAAAGACCGTCAGCATCCGTGGATCCACGTCGTCCCAGGTCCTTGTCCTGGTGGACGGGAACCGGCTGAACTCGAGCTTTGACGGGTCCGTGGACCTCTCACAGATCCCGGTTGACGCCATCGACCACATCGAGATTGTGCGCGGCGGCGCAAGCTCCCTCTGGGGGACCGGCGCCGTGGGCGGAGTAATCAACATCATAACAAAGAAGGCCGGCGCGCCGGGCATCAACCTGGCCATTACGAATGGCAGCTATGTTCCCCATGACGCGAATGGGGTCAATGAATCAGGGAGCTATTTCGTCCCCGCCTCCGCCATGAGTCTTTTCGACAACCAGAACGTGAACTTTTCACTTGCCGGCAAGCTGGGCGATGTCGGCCTGACCGGGGGTGGTTCCTTCACCCGGGCAATGAACGCCTTCGTCTGGGACGACACGGCGAACCTCGGGGACTGGAGGGTGAGGAACAATGCCCAGGACCTTGCCCAGAGCGCATATGCGGGACTGGATCTTCCGCTCCTGGGAGGCTCGTTCTCCACCAGGGGCACATTCACCCATTCCTTCATTGGCGTACCGGGCTCGCTGTTGGGAGTCAGCAGCCAGGAGACGCAGGAAGATACTTCCGCGACCGGCTCATTTTCGTACGGCACGAGCAGCTTCTTCAATGACAGGCTCTCGCTGGACGTGAAAGGCTCGTATCGATATTCCACGGAGTATCTTCAAAACCCGGTTCAACCCTCCGCGTTCACCAGCACCCATACCGGCAACGCCGCCAGCATCGATCTCACGCAGAAGTTCGCCTTCGCTGATGCTGCGTCGGCTGTCTACGGAGGCACAGGGTCGTATGAGGCTGTGGACAGCACCAATCTTTCCTCGCAGAAGGACAGGCTCACGCTGGCCGGTTTCGTCTCACTGCCCTTCTCCCCCGTGCAGCCTCTCATGGTCACCCCCTCGGTGCGCTATGACTATTATTCGGATTTTACCGGCTCCTTTTCCTGGCAGATCGGGACCGTGCTCCTTCTCTCGGATGTGACCTCACTCAAGGCCTCCGTCGGCAGCGCATACCGGGTGCCGACTTTCGAGGATCTTTACTGGTATTCTTATGACGGCTCCTATGCTGGCAACACCTACTATTCTTATGGCAATCAGAGCCTGAAGCCCGAGACATCGTACAATAGTGAGATCGGAGCGGCGCATGCCGGCAAGGTGTTCTCATTCGAGATGGCCGTCTTTGCGAGACTTCTGTTCAACCAGATCGGATGGGGCAGCTACAACAACTCTCCGAGCCAGCCCGCCGTCTATGTCGAAACGCCCGTGAATATCCAGGAATCCTTTCTCCCCGGGGCCGAGATCCACGCCACGGCGGCTCTGACGGATCGGGTGTCCCTGCAGGCCAGCTACACTTTCATCTACAGCCTGCTGCTTCAGTACCTTGGGCAGAGCTACGGCCCTTCCGACGACCTGCGGGTTCCGTATATCCCCGTGCACAATGCGAGCATCGCTGCCCGGTACCTAGACAAGATCAACAGCGCTGGAATAGAGGTGCAGTACGTAGGCCGGAAGCTCGTCAGTCCTGTCAATTACCCCTCATGGATGCTCCCCGGGTATGTTCTCCTGAACGCCGAATATGCGCTCACGGTGTCGGAAAGCATGTCTTTCTCGATAAAGCTGCTGAACATTTTGAACGCAACCTACTATACTGAGGCGGGCTTCGGCCCATCCGATCCCGGCTACCCCATGCCCCCGTTCTCGATCGTGACGGGCATGCAGCTGAAGCTGTAGAAAGAAATGAAAGAGAAGGGTGGCCATTTCATCCCCTCTGTCGCGCTTGCGCTTGCGGCGCACGCCCTTCTCTTCCTGGTTTTCACGCGTCTCCTCACGACCGGTACCCCGGCCGTCACCAGAGCAAGGATAGAGCTGGTGGAGGTGCAGCTTTCCGGCACTGGAGGGCAAGGCGGCGATGGAGGCTCGTCCGTGCCGCGATCGGCGGCCCGGCGCTCCGCGGCTTCTGCCTCGCGAACACCCCCGCGGCCTGCCGCCGCCCCGGCTCCCAGAACGCTGACGCTGCCGCAGCCCACGCCGCCGCAGCTCGCTGTCCCGCAACCATCACCTCCCCCGGCTCAAGGCGCTGTTGAGCCGGGCGGGCAGGCCGCGCCGACGGAAGCCGGCGCGGGTGCAAGCACGGGGACCAGCGGAGCTGCACCTGCAGGAGACGGCTTAGGAAACGCGGGCCCTGGCGGATCAGGGAACGGCGGGGCCGGTGAATCGATGTCCGGGCCGGCTGGCGAGCCCCCTCCCACGATCTCCGATATCGATCCAGTGCCCTTGCAATCGATCTCGGCTCCCTACCCCGCTTCAGCGAGGAAACTCGGCCAGCAGGGGCTGGTCAAGGTCCGCGCAGACATCGACGACCGGGGAATTGTCATTGAAGAAGCGATAAGAGCTTCCTCGGGCTTCGCGTCCCTTGACAATGCCGCTCTCGATGCCGTCAAGAGAACCCGGTTTCTCCCTGCTGTAAAAAACGGAAAACCTGTTGCTTCAAGCGTCGTTATTAGTGTAAGGTTCCATCTGTCCGAGGATTAAGTCTGTCGCCCCGTGGCCTTTTTTCGAAACCGGTTTTTCTAAAATTGTTCAATTATATCCATTTCCGTGGTATAATGTCCGCTACTCTCAGACGCGATGGGAGACAGGAATATGAGGAACATCCGCATCGGCTTCAAGCTGGTCATCGTGGGAACAATTCTCATGATCGTGCCGCTTGCTCTGCTGGCCTTTCTTGCCATCACGCGATCCAGCGCCGCCCTCGCAAAACTTGGAAATGATCAGCTGATCAGCCGATCACAGGAAATCTCCCGGAACATCGATCGCGTCCTCACGGAGGAGAGGAGATTCGCTCTGGTTCAGGCAAATGATTTCGATATCATTCAGGCTGCCAGCGCCGTGAATGAAAAGGGAGTCGCCAAGGCAGGGGACGTCGTCGGTGAGATCAGCAGGAGGCTGTCCCCCTTCGAAACGAACCCCCTGATCCACTGGACCTACGAAGCCGCTGTCGTGGCGGACAAGAACGGTGACGTTTTCTCTTCTTCGAATCCCGGCTGGACGGGAACGTCCATCGCCGGAACACCGTACTTCCAGCAGGCTTTCAGCGGGGTGACGAACATCGGAGAGATCTTCTCCAGCAAGGTTACCAGCCTGCCCGTTGTCCCCATCGCGACGCCCATCCGCATTTCAGACAGCGGCACCATCGTTGGCGTCTACGTCATTTTCATCAACATCACGTTCCTCAATGAGGTCATCGCGGACGAGAGGATCGGGCTGAGGGGATATGCCTTCGTCCTTGATCAGAATGGCGAAGTGATTGCGCATCCCGAGGTGAAGTACATCCTGACGTTGAACGCGCTCCAGGATCCTGGGATGAAGAACCTCGCGACAAGCATGGTCGCCGGCGGATCAGGCGTCGGCCTGTTCACTTTTGAAGGCCAGTCCAAGAAGGCGGGGTACGCGTCCGTGAAAGGAATTGGATGGAGCGCGGCTCTTTCCATGGATGAGACCGAAGACACCTACATCCTCACGGCAGCGAGCCTGCGCACCCTCTTTCTGGTCATCAGTGTCGGGGCTCTGGTGCTGGCCTTCTTCATCTACGTGCTTTTCTCCCGCTCCATCACCGTGCCCCTGGCCAAGGGGGTGGCCTTTGCCCAGACCATCGCCTCGGGGGACTTCACCCAGCGGCTGCCCATCAACCAGCGCGACGAGGTGGGCAGGCTTGCCGAGGCGCTGAACGGAATGTCCACGCGGCTTGCCACCATGGTGGCCACGGTGCAGGAGAGCGCCCACCAGGTGGCAAGCGCAAGCGGGCAGATATCGGCCAGCGCGCAGTCGCTGGCCGAGGGGGCGCAGAGCCAGGCCTCCACCCTGGAACAGACTTCCGCATCGGTGGAAGAGCTTTCGGCCAGCGTGGACCAGGTCAGCGAGCATGCCAAGACGCAGGTGGCTGCGGTCACCCAGGGAGCCACCTCCATGGAGCACGTGCAGAAGTCCATCGATGAGGTCTCCCACAGCCTGGGGGAGATCTCCACGCTTGCCAACCAGTCGGTGCAGAAGAGCCAGGAAGGGGCGCAGGCGGTCAACCAGGTGGTGGAGGGCATCACGCGCATCGCCGAGAGCTCGCAGAAGATCGGGGGGATCGTGGAGGTCATCTCCGACATCGCAGATCAGACAAACCTTCTGGCCCTGAACGCCTCCATCGAGGCGGCCAGGGCTGGTGAGCACGGGCGGGGGTTTGCGGTTGTGGCCCAGGAGGTCAGCAAGCTGGCTGACCGCTCCTCGGCCTCCACCAAGGAGATCGAGGGACTGATCAAGGAGAGCGTGAAGAACGTGACCCTGGGGGTGGAAATTGCCAACGGCTCGGCGGGGGCCATGGAGCAGATACGGCAGAGCTCGCAGAAGGTTCAGCAGATGATCGGGGAGCTGTCGGGGAGCATGTCGCGCCAGATAGCCGCCATTCGGGAGCTGGCCAGGGCGCTGGAGAAGGTCAGCCAGATGAGCCAGGGCATCTCTGCGGCAACCCAGGAGCAGACGGCAAACTCGCGCCAGGTATCGCGCGCGGTGGAGCACGTGAACGAGCTGACGCAGGCGGCCGCCTCCTCTGCGGAGGAGATGTCTGGGGCCACGGAGGAGCTGTCGCACATGGCGCAGGACCTGCAGAAGCTGGTGGGGCAGTTCAGGATAGCCGCGGACGCCGAAGGGATGGCCAGGGCTTTTGCCCGGGTCCCCGCTCAGGCCGATCAGGCACCCAATGAGGAGATTCAGCGGGCGGCTGCTGCACAGGAATTGACCGCGCCGGCCGCACCTTCAAAGCCGGTCCTTCCTTCTGCCCGTGTCCGCCCAAAAGCCGGAACGCAGCCGGGCGGCGCGCGACCCATAGCCTGAAAACAGCGCTGTCATGAACCGTCCCTCGATCCGTCGCCGCGTTCTCCCTTCTCGCGCCGAGCGCTCTCATGAGCCGCAACCGGCCTGCCCTTGATGCGGGGAAGTCTGCCGGCCGGGATGAAGCGCCACGGGAGCCGACGCAAGCTTCGCAAGCGAATCGCTGAACGGCGGGCATGCGATCCCCCCCTCCGTCACTATTGCGGTGATCAGCTCGTGGTCGGTGACGTCGAAGGCGGGGTTGTAAACCTTCACCCCCTCGGGCGCCATGGGCCTGGAGTACCACTTCCGGGTAACTTCCTCCTCTTTCCTCAACTCGATGGGGATGTCTGCGCCGGTGGGGCATTTCAGGTCGATAGAGGAAAGCGGCGCATGGACATAGAAGGGAATCCCATAGTGACGCGCCAGGATGGCGACGCCGGACGTGCCGATCTTGTTGGCGGCATCGCCGTTGGCCGCAACCCGGTCACAGCCTACCAGGACGGCCTGAACCCATCCCTGCTTCATGACAATGGAAGCCATGTTGTCGCAAATGACTGTGACGTCGATTCCCGCCTGCACCAGCTCCCATGCCGTAAGGCGGGATCCCTGCAGCAGCGGCCGGGTCTCATCCGCATAGACCTTGAAGGCGTACCCCCGCTGGTTGCCAAGGTAGATCGCCGCCGTGGCAGTGCCCCAGCGCGCAGTGGCCAGTGCGCCGGCGTTGCAATGCGTGAGAAGACCCCAGCCTTTCCGCAAGAGTCCCAGGGAGTGCTCTCCAATGCTGCGGCACACCTCCTCATCCTCCGCGCGGATGGCTTCCGCTTCAGCCTTTAATGCGGCCTTGGCCTCTGCAGGAGCTACTCCCCGCGCCCTGGCCAGGCGCGCTTCCATGCGGTCCAGGGCCCAGAAGAGGTTCACAGCCGTTGGACGGGCCGAGGCAAGGTATTTCTTCACCCGGGCAAACTCTTCAGTCAGCTCCGCGTAGGTTTTTGCCGTGGAGCCGCGGATTCCGAGATAGGCCCCGTACGCCGCCGCTATGCCGATGGCGGGAGCGCCCCGGACGCGAAGCTCATAAATCGCCTCCCAGATCTCCTCCGGGCTGCCCAAGCGCAGGAAAACGGTCTCGCCGGGAAGACGGGTCTGGTCCAGAATGACAAGGACGCCGGCGTCATCATCCAGCCGGACAGGATCTATCATAAGCACGCGCGATTATGAGTTTGGCCTTCCAGCCAGGTCAAGATGGGTACCAGCCTCGGGGAGTGGTCACGGAAGGGCCGATTTCCGGTTTCAGATTATGATTTTGCCGCCCGATACAAGGTACCGACGGTATGAAAAGGCACAAAAAACTGTTTACCGGCCTGCTCCTGCTGCTGCTCATCCTCCCAGCAGGCGCAGCAATGACCGCCCCGGCCATCTCGGACTCGGTCTGGAGCTCCCGGCTGTGCGTGAAGGACGGCGTTTCAGACTTCAGCAACCGGACCTTCGCGGCCCTGTTCCGCGACGCGAAGTTCCAGCAGGTCGTCATGCGAGATGGAACGATCGTGAGCTTCCAGCTGGAAACACGAAGCATGAGCGGAAACGAGGCCGTCATCGATTTCATCATGAAGCGAAACGGCGCGGAGTCCGAGAGGTTCACTTTCTCCTTCCGCTACATGGGCAACTATACCCTCCTGTACAGGCTGTCGAGCGCCCGGGGGACGGTGGAAGGACCCGACGAGCTTCTGAAGGCAATGCGGCGTTTCTACCTGCCCTGCCTGCTGGACGAGTGACCGGGGTCACTCACACGGCGAATCGCCGCCCCTCATCAATCATGCAGAGGTAGTTGTCCAGCGGCACGAAGTTGGCAACCGTGTTGCCCGTGCCGAGGCAATACCCGCCTCCCCTCGCGCAGATCGAAAGCGTTTCCCGCACGCGCTGGCGGATGGAAGCCTCATCCGACCTGCATAGGAAGTCCATGTCGATGCCGCCGAGGAGCGCAATGCGCTGGCCGTAGAGGCGCTTGGCCTCGGTGACCGGGAGTATCGCATCCTCGAACGAATGCTTCCCATCGATTCCGACATCCGTGATGAGGTCCTCCATGATCTCATCCAGGTTGCCGCAGGAGTGAAGAAGGTACGGCTTTCCCTTTGCGTGAGCAATCTCTGCGCAGCGCTTGTGCCAGGGAAGGATCTTCTGTCGGAGGAAGCCGGGCGACATCATGGTGCCGGACCTGAACCCCAGGTCATCCGAGCCCCAGACAACCGCCACGCGGGAAAAATCCACCAGCGTCCTTGTGAAATCCACGTAGAAGCTGCCCGCCTTTTCCAGTATGGCGTCAACGAGGTCAGGTTGATCGACCACGGCGTAGCAGAGGGTCTCATAGCCCAGGAGAAATGAGAGGATCTCGAAAATATGAGCGGTCAGCTCGAAACACCCCATGGAGGGCGGCAGGTTGCGCTCCAGCCACTCCAGGGGAGAGAAGTTGATATCCGACACCCGGGGCCAGCGGTAGCTCTCGAAGTCCTTCCATCCCTGGATGGGACCCGCGTGCTCTTCCTGCCAGTCGCGCGCGGACCGTTTCTGGCCGGGCTGGTTGGTGGTGTCCGCCGCGGAAATTGTTGCGGTCTGGAAAACAGTCTTTCTGGCCACACCCACACGGAACACGTCGTAGCCCAGGAAGGAGTGCAGGGCAAAGTCCCGTTTTGTCTCGAAAAGCGGGTCCGCCCTGTCGAGATCTGCGCACAGCCCGAAACGCCGGACAACCGCTTCCTTGATCTCCGGGTCGAGGAAAAGCTCGATGTGATGGACTCGCGCGGGAAGCCTGCGTCGGAACAGAATGTCGACCAGCTCGGATACATCGGGCTGGACCGCGCGGGAAAAGCTCATCACGCTCATTTACAGTGCCGTCAACTCTCGGCCCGGTTCCATCGTCAGGAGTCTGCTCATGTCACGTGAAGCGCAATTCCGCGCGCGCGAGCGATCTCCACGTATTCGAGGGAGATTCCCGAATCCGTGATAATGGCGTCGAAGTCCTCAAGCGCCGCAAACCATGAGGGCGTGACCCGTCCGAGCTTGCTCGAATCAACCAGGAGGATCCTGGATTGGGCTGACTGCATTGCAGCCTTCTTCAGCTCCGCCTCCGCTGTATCGACGCATGTGACGCCAAGCGCATCGCTGACGCCTCCGGCGGATAGAAAGGCCTTGTTGGCACGGTAGCGCCGGATGAGCTGAATGCCCTCGGCGCTTTCGCAGACAAGCGTATCACTGCGCAGGGTCCCGCCCGCGAACACCACCGTGCACTTTTCCCGGCTTCCCACTTCCAGGACGATGTTGAGCGCAAAGCAGATCACCGTCAGGGGCATGTCGTAGGGCAGACTGCGGGCAAGCCACTCGGTGGTGGAACCCGAGTCAATGATCACAACGTCGCCTGGTTCCACGAGCGATGCAGCCTTGGTCCCGATCCTGGACCTTTCCTGTGCGCCTTGTTCCCGGTCCGATGCCAGGGAGTATGCGCCCAGGGGAGCATCAAGGAACCCAGCCCGGAGGATGGCCCCTGCCCTGACGAGCCTGACCTTGTTCTGGGCAGCAAGGAGGGTTAGATCGCGCCTGATGGTCATCTCGGAGACGGAAAGTCTTTGTGACAGCTCCTGTATTGTCGCCGCGCTGCCAGTCTGAAGAGACTCGAGAATTCGAGCGATCCTTCCCTGCCTGTTTCTTGTCGCCATTCGCTGGCCAACCCCAAAGGGCGTTTATAGTAACATTTGTATTGTTATCTAACAACATTATTTTCGGTAAGATTGCCAATAATGTTTAATTAGTATCTTGACAATTGATAATATCTAGTCAACTATGCACGTAACTGTAACAAAAATAACAATCCTTACCCGTTGACTGATGCAAACTGGGAGGTCAGTCCGCGGGTTTTTTTATCAGCGTGCCTATTTCGGCCTATGGCCTAGGACAGCCCGCCGGCGTTGGACGCGGTCGTCCTGAAGGGCTACTATCGCCTTCATGCAGGAAGAGGAAGCCAGGCGGCAGATCGTGGAGGCCGGCAGGAGACTGCGCGACCGGTTTTTCGTGGCAGCGAACGACGGCAACATCAGCGCGCGGCTGTCCGCAGACCGGATTCTCATCACTCCCACCAGCGTGAACAAGGGCGACGTCACGGTGGAACAGATATTGATGATAGACATGCAGGGCAAGGTCATCTCGGGAAGCATGCTTCCGAGCTCGGAAACGAAGATGCACCTGGCCGTGTACAGGACCCGGCCCGATGTGACGGCCATCGTGCACGCTCATCCCCCGGCCGCCACCGGGTTTGCAGCGTGTCATATCCGGCTTGACGCCGACGTGATCCTGCCCGAAATCGTGTTCGGCCTGGGCAGAGTGGGGTTCGCCGAGTACGGGACCCCCACCACGGAGGAGATCCCCAATGCCGTCGAAAAAGAGATCCCCGGCTGCGACGCTGTTCTCCTCTCGAACCATGGCGCGCTCACCGTCGGCGCCGACGTGATGCAGGCCTACTACCGCATGGAAGTGCTTGAGATGTACGCCCGGGTGCGGCTGGTCACGAAGATCCTGGGAGAGCCCAAGCCCTTGAGCCAGAGCGAGATCACCACCCTGCAAAAAGTGCGGGAACAGCAGGGCTGGGGAAAGCCGAAGCCGGGGCTGGAAGACGTGGACCCCCGGCTGGTGGACATCGTCGCACGGATCGTGATGGGCGTGCTGGAGCAGCGGCGCGATGGCCCCGCCTCCTGATCCTACTGCGCCTGCAGCACTTCGATCATGGCGGCAATGTTCTCAGGCTTCGCGTCCCTGGGAATGTCGTGCGCTGGAGATGCAATGTACCCGCCGTTCCTGCCGATGGCATCCAGGAGGCGCCTGACCTCCTCCTTCACCTGCGGGATGGTCCCATAAGGAAGCGTCTTCTGCGTGCTGATCCCGCCGAAGAATGAAAGCCTGTCTCCGTAGCGGCGCTTCATCTCGTACACGTCCATGACCTCGGGTTGGAACGGGTTGAACACGTCAAGGCCGCTTTCGATCAGATCTGGAAAAAGCTCGTCGACTTTTCCGCAGGAGTGAATGAACACCTTCTTCCCTTTCGATTTCACCAGGCTGTACATCTGCCGGACCCGTGGTCCGATCAGCTCGCGCCACAGGACAGGCCCCATGATGAGGCCGCGCTGCTGGCCCCAGTCGTCCCCGAAGCGCATGGCGTCGATCGGAAACGAGCAGGCTTTTTCGATGAGCTTCAGGTTGAAGTCCAGGATCCTGTCCAGGAGATGGTCCAGGAAGCGCCTGTCATCCACCATTGCCATGAGCACGGTCTCCATGCCGGCCAGGGTCCACGCCCGCTCGAAAAGGCTGAACCCGATGTTCGCAACGACAAAGGAGTCAGGGCGGCCGGCCAGAAGCGCAGCCCAGTCCTCGAAGCGCGACGGGTCCAGCGGATCAGGGAAAGGATATGTCGCGAGGTTGTCCCGGGTGAGCGGAGAGTTGCAGACAGTGCCGATGTCGGCATCGATGGTCCTGTCCCACTGGACGCCGAACTGGTCTTCCCAGACCTCCCCCCGCACCCTTTTCCAGGAGTTTTTCGGCTCGGTCTCCAGGAGGAGCAGGCAGTTGCCCAGCAAGGCTTCGAACTGCGGGTCCCTGTACCAGCGCGTCATGGCTTCTCTGGCAGGCACGGTGAAACTGATGTGGTAGGGCACCTTGTCCGGCTGCCGGTGGGCGATTGCCTCTGCCACGCGCTGACGCCTGTTCATTTCGCCGGCTCCTGGCCGGTGATGGCGAGATGCAGCTCCTGCAGCTGCTTCGGATCCACTTCCGAAGGGGAATCGTCCATGGGGCATTGGCCGAGGGTGTTCTTGGGAAAGGCAATGACCTCCCGAATTGTCCCTTCCCCCGCCATCATGGCCACAAGCCTGTCGAAGCCCGGAGCGATCCCCCCATGGGGAGGAGGCCCGTAACGGAAGGCTTCCAGGAGGAAGCCGAATCTCTTCTGCGCCTGCTCCTCGGAAAGCCCGAGGAACCGGAAGATCCTCTTCTGAAGCTCGGGGTCGTGGATCCTGATGGAGCCTGAGGCGAGCTCAACGCCGTTGCAGACCAGGTCGTACAGATCTCCCTTGACCTCGGCAGGCCTGCTCTCGAAGTCCGCGACGAAACTCTCCTGCGGCATGGTGAACATATGGTGCGCAGGGTCCCATTTCTTCTCCTCCTCGTTCCACTCGAACAACGGAAAGTCTATGATCCAGCAGAAGCGGAAATCCCCCTCGGCGGCAAGCTTGAGGTCCTTGCCGAGCTGCGTGCGTACAGCGCCCAGGGAAATGCACGCCTTGCGCTGATCTGCGCCGACCATGAGGATGAGGTCCCCCGGCTTTGCCCCCAGGGCCTGCCGGATGGCCGCCGCCTGGTCCGTATAAAACTTTGAGACCCCGCCTTCCAGACCCTGCTCGGACACCTTCATGGAAGCAAGCCCGGCCGCGCCATAAACCTTGGCAACCGACTCCAGCTCCGCGATCTGCTTTCTGGAGTAATCCCCGCAGCCCGGGGCAACCAGCGCCTTCACGGCTCCGCCGGATTCCATCACCTTCCTGAAGACCTCGAAGCTGCCTTTTGCGGCAAAATCTCCGAAATCCTTCAATTCCAGCCCGAATCTCAGGTCCGGCTTATCGGAGCCGTAGCGGCTCATTGCATCGTCGTAGGCCAGCCTCTGGAAAGGGACGGCGATATCCGTGTTTATCGACTTCTTGAAGATATGCGCCATGAGGCCTTCCACCAGAAGGAACACGTCCTCACGCGACACGAAGCTCATCTCGATGTCGATCTGCGTAAACTCAGGCTGCCTGTCCCCGCGCGCATCCTCGTCGCGGAAACACCGCGCGATCTGGAAATACCTGTCGAACCCAGAGACCATCAGCAGTTGCTTGTAGAGCTGCGGCGACTGGGGAAGCGCGTAGAAGCGCCCCGGGTTCAGCCGGGAAGGCACCAGGTAGTCCCGCGCACCTTCTGGGGTGGACTTGATGAACATCGGCGTGTCGATCTCATAGAAGCCCTGGGATACCAGGAACTCCCGCGCCGCGAACGCGGCAGCATGGCGCAGCGCGATGTTCCGCTGCATCCGGGCCGTGCGCAGGTCAATGTAGCGGTACTTGAACCGGGTGTCCTCCTTTGCGTCCGCCTTCTCATCAACCATGAACGGAAGGACTTCGCACCGGCTGAGGATGTCGATCCTTTCCGCCTTCACCTCGATCTCTCCGGTGGGCATGGCGGAGTTTGCCATTGCGGGCGGCCGGGGGCGGACCGTCCCCTCCACGGCGACGCAGTATTCGAACTTCAGCTGCCTGCCTGTCTCCGCAAGGTCCGCCGAGGCGTCCGAGTCCACGACTACCTGCGTGAGGCCATAGCGGTCCCGAAGGTCGAAGAATCTGATGCCGCCGTGGTCGCGGTGCCTGTGCACCCAGCCGTTCAGTGTGACGCGTCTGCCGGCGTCCTTGGCGCGAAGCGCGCCGCAGGTGTCGGTTCTCTTCATGTGCTCCATGCAACCGACTATAGCGGGAGGAAGGGCGGTGTTCAAGAAAGCCGGGCCGATTGTGATATGATACCGGGGAAATGATCACTCCGTACTCGCTTTTGCTCTTTGCCGCATCATTCACGGTCCTGTTCGCCGGCGGATCGGCCTGGCGCAGGCGCGATGTCCCTGGCGGCTTTGCCTTGAGCCTCACGCTGTTTGCAATCGCGGTCTGGTGTTTCTTTTCCGCAATAGAGACCACCTCTCCCGATGCATGGCACAGGTATCTGTGGAACGCGATCAGCTACATCGGTCTGTGCAACGTTGCCCCCTTGTTCCTTGTCTTCGCGATTCAGTACTCCGACTCCCGCTGGCCTCTTTCCCCGTGGATGATCGCGTTCCTCTGGTCAGTCCCTGTCGCCACGATTGCCCTTGCATTCACAAACAGCTGGCATCACCTCATATGGACCGGGTTCGTTCCGGGGCCGATCCCGGGTACGAACACGGTGGTGTACAGCTACGGCGCGTGGTACTTCCTGGCGGTTTTCTGGTTCCTCGTGACCTGCCTGCTCGGGATGTACCATATCCTGCGCGTCGCAATACGGGCTGCGCGTCTCTATGTGCTACAGGCTTTCATCCTCATCGCCTCCGTCCTCATCCCCTGGATCGGGTTTCTCCTCTTTGTTCTCCCCAGCGATCCGGTTCCCGGGCTGGACACGATGTCGCTTGGGTTCGCAGTCAGCGCGCTTCTGATTCTAGCCGCCTTCAACCGCCTGCGTCTCCTGGACATTGTCCCCCGGGCTCGGGCAGCCCTGGTGGAAAACATGCGGGACGGGTTCCTCGTCGTGGACCTGCTGAACCGGATCATAGACTTCAACTCCACCGCGGCGCGGATGTTCCAGATCGCCCCCCCTGCCATTGGAAAGGCGATGAGTGATGTCATCCCGACTCTCGGCGGGGCCCTCCTGCCCACCCAGACCCTGGGAGCACCTCACGATCCGGGAAGGACGCTGGAGGTCTCCGCAACGCCTCTGACCAGCAGGACCGGCAGGCAGACCGGGACCATCCTTCTGGTGCGCGACATCACGGAACGGCGGAAAGCCGAGAAGGAACGGGAGAAGCTGATTGTCGACCTCCAGGACGCACTTGCGAATGTAAAGAGGTTGAGCGGCCTGCTCCCCATCTGCGCCTCGTGCAAGAAGATCCGCGACGACAAGGGATACTGGCACCAGGTGGAAAGCTACATGGAGGACCACTCTGACGTGGAGTTCAGCCACGGCCTGTGCCCGGATTGCATGCAGAAGCTGTACCCTGACTTGTCGCGCTGAGACTCTACGCCATCGCTCGAGCGGCTATCGACGCCGCCACAGTCCGGGGCGTGAAGCGGGTGGTGAACACGATGACCTTGTTCAACAATCCAGTCACGATCTCTGCCCTGCCGCGCAGGAGAGCTTTGACGGCCGCCTTTGCAACGGGAGCCGCCGCCATCATGGTCGCTCGCTTGAAGGTGTTCGTTTCAAGGCCGGAAATCCGATGGAACTCTGTATTGGTCACCCCGGGTGAAACCACGGTGACAGTGACGCCCGTTCCGCGCAGCTCGCGCCGGATCGCATGACCATAGCTGAGCACAAAGGCCTTGGCCGCGCAGTAGGTGGCGTACAGCGGGCCCGGCATATACGCGCCGGTGGAAGCAGTGAGGAGGATCCGGCCGAAACCCGTGGCGCGCATGGGCCCGACAAAGAGCCGGGTCATTCGGGCAACCGCTTTCACGTCGAGGTCCAGCATCGCTTCCTCGGTTGCTGCGTCTATCGAGTCGAAAAGCCCATAGGCGCCGAACCCGGCATTGTTCACGAGGATCGAAACCGTGATCCCCCGGGCGCTGAGCGTTGTGAAGAGCCGCTCCGGTTCGCCGGCCCTGGCAAGGTCGGATGCCTCCCCCTGGACCTCGGTCCCATGCTGCTTCGCAAGCTGCGCCGCAAGCGACTCCAGCGCCTCCCGTCGGCGGGCAACCAGAACCAGGTTTGCCCCCCGGGATGCAAGCTCCCGCGCCATCTCGGCGCCGATCCCTGACGAAGCCCCTGTCACGAGGGCCCACTTTCCCGTGATTTCCGTTGCCATGAATGCCTCCTTGTTACTGACTTCAGGTCAGAATATATTGGAGCAGAGGGAACGAGTCAATACTAATAACCCTGGGTCATTAATGAAGAGGGCATCGACTGAAAAGAAAAAGGAGCAGCGCCGCGCATCCATCGTGGAGCGCGCCCGCGCCTATATTGCCACCCGGTCCTTCGACGAGGTCCGCTTGAGCGATCTTGCACGCGAGCTGGACCTCGTCAAGGGCACGCTCTACCTCTACTTCCCGACAAAACAGGACCTCTTTGCATCCATCCTGGTGGATGAAATGGAGGCCTGGTGGAAAGCCCTCACGGAGAGAAGGGCAACACGCTCTCTCGGGAAGGACCTCACCAGAGGCCTTGCGGACCGCAGCCTCCTGGTCCGGCTCCTCGCGAGTCTCCACATGACCATCGAGCCCGGCTTGAGCCCCCCCGGTCTTCGCCGGATGAAAAGCTGGTTCCGTGATTTCGCCCTGCGCGCCTCCCGGGACATGGAGGCGAGATATCCAGGGATCGATGGAAAAGGCTTCACGCTCCTGATGGGAATCTACGCCCTGGTTGTGGGCGTCTCCCAGCTCGCCTTCCCGCCGGAGAACGTGCAGGCCCTGATTAACGCGGACAGGACCCTCGCGCCGTTCAGGATAACGTTCGATTCCTTCCTCGCGGAATCAATCGATTCGCTGTATCGTGGGACCAGAAGCGGCCCAGGAAAGACATGAAAATCGACAGGCTTCCCGTGTCCCAGGCGTACAGGGATACTGCGCGATGTGCCAGATCAGACTCTGCGGCATCGGCCGGGCTTTTCCACGTGCGCGGAGTGTCCAGAGTTCGCATGTGGGAAACTGGAGGCGTTCATGGCGTCGGTGCCGGCTGCCCGCTCGAACCTGGAGTCGCTGCGAAGGACCTGAGAGACCTGCCCAGCTTCATGTGCTGGGCCAGGCGGGCAAGGCCTGGTTGGCTGTGGCGGAAGAACCTCCGGTACGCAGGGCACAGGTAGCTCAGGCCTGCTTCGCCGTCGGGCGACGCGGCGATGCGGTCCTTCGGACAGCCGCCGTTGCATGAGGAAAGCACGTCGCACTCTCTGCAGGTTCGGGGAAGCGTATCCCGTTTGTCCTGGCCGAAGCGCTTCATGCGAGGATCAGCAATCATTTCCGAAAGGGTCAGGTCCTTCAGGTTCCCCATGAGGTGGTCGGCGTCCACGAAGTGATCGCACGCGTAGAATCCACCGTCATGCTCCAGGACGGCGACATCGCCACAGGTTTCCCTATGGATGCACAGCGCATGCGGGATCCCGTAGATCGGGCGCAGCGCTTCGTCAAAGGTCTGGATCACGATCCGTCCCACGTCGTGCTGCAGCCACCGGTCGAACACCCGGCAAAGGAAAGCCCCAAGGGCCTCGGGGGAGGCGGTGGGAGCGCGTACTCCGCCTCCCCCAGCCGGGATCACCAGGGGAAGGAACTGGAGGTATTTCACCCCCAGATCGCGGAAAAAGTCGTACACCCTGTCAGGCTCAGCAGCATTCGCCGAATGGAGCACGCACAAGGCGTTGCAGAACACTCCACGCCGCCTGAGAAGGCGGAAAGCAGCAGTCGCCTGGGCATGCGTGGCGCCGCCGCCGGCGGCCTTTCGAAACTCATCGTGGAGGTCCGCCGGTCCGTCGAGGCTCAGACCGACGGAAAAGCCCTCCTCACTCAGGAACCCGGCCCAGGCTTCATCCAGAAGCAGGCCGTTGGTCTGGATTCCGTTTGACACCCTGCGGCCTGCGGGACGGTGGGCTCTCTGTACGCGCACGATCGTACGGAAATAATCCAGTCCCAGAAGGGTGGGCTCTCCGCCGTGCCACTCGAAATGAGTCACGGGACCGGGTGAGGACTCCAGACGCTGGACGACATATCGCTCCAGCAGGGCTTCAGGCATTCGCCAAGGACCCTGGGGAAAAAGCGCGGCTTTCCCAAGGTAATAGCAGTAGGCGCAGCGCATGTTGCAGCCCGGACCCGCCGGTTTTGCCATGACGAGGCATTCGGTGCTCACGAGGAAAGCCTATCCGGAGAGGGTCTTTGCGAAGAACATGAGGAGCCGGGCAAAGGAATCCCGGGCCGCCCGCACGTTGTATCTCGGTCCGTCATCGTTGAAGAATGCGTGGGTTGCGTCAGGGTAGATGTGATGCTCGAATGATTTCCCTCCCTTGCGCATTGCCTCCTCGAAGCCGGGTATGCCGGCGTTGACCCGCTGGTCCTTTTCCCCGTAGAAGGCAAGGACGGGGCAGGCGATCTTTGCGACCTTCTCCGCGGAGGGAGCGTTCCCGTAATACACCGCGGCGGCTGACAGCTCGGGCTCTTCGCATGCAAGCAGCGCCGAAAGCCCTCCACCCATGCAGAAACCCACGCATCCCACGGGCTGCTGACGGGTCTCCTGGCGTTCGGAACGGAGGTAATGAACAGCCTTTCTCAGCTGGCCGACCACGGCTTCTATGCGAGCCGGCGCAGTAGAGCCCCAGATCTGCCCGAAGCTCTCACCGATCTGCTGACGGTCCGGTTCGGGCAGCTTGGCCAGCTCCGCGTCCCTCATCGCCGGATCCCCCATGGCAGCGGGAGGCAGCCGGCCCATGAAGGCCATGGCCTTGGCCACCCGCTCGCGGGTCAGAGCCGGGGGTCGCGTTCCCTTGACGCTGAAAAGGTCGGGAGCCAGCGCGACATAGCCGGCCGCGGCGATCCGGCGCGTCACGTCCTCTATGTGCTCGTTCACTCCCATGATCTCCTGGATGACAACGACGCCGGGCAATGGTGTCGCCGCGCGTTCTGGCACGGCAATGTAACCGATTTCATCCCCATAGCTCACCCATTCACTCTTGATGGCCATTCTCTTCCCCCTGACATGACAGGATTTCCTCCCTGGAGTATATACCGCTTGACGCGCTCTAGGGACCATGTAAACTCCGGGCATGAAAATCCGCGCGCTGCTCCTCCTTTCCGCAATGTGTTTCGCCGTCTCCCCTGTCCTGGCAGATGACGTGGACGATGCCGTGGCCGTCCTGAAGTCCGACGATTTTGCGGCTAAGCAGGAGGCCTGCCAGCGCCTCGGCTCCCTGGGGGGCCCAAAGGCCTTGAAAGCGCTGATTGCCGCCTTCCAGGACGATTCCAGCGCCATCCAGGAGGATGCCGCGGAAGCGATAGGAGCAATCGGCGGCGCGCAGGCCGAGACGGTGATGCTCGCCGAGCTTCGCGGAGACTCGCCCGTCAGAGGAAGCGCGGCGGCAAAAGCCCTGGGAGCAATGAAGAGCGGGAAGGCTGTGCTGCCGCTCATAGCGGCGCTGAAAAAGGGCTTCCTCTGGCGGGAAAATGCTGCGAAGTCGCTTACTCTCATTGGTGACCTGCGCGCCGTGGATGGCCTTGTGGCAGCCATTCCCGCAAGCCAGTCCGACCAGAATGACATCGCGGGCAGAGCGGCAATCGCCGAGGCGTTGGGGGAACTGGGGGAGCCCCGGGCTGCAAAGGGGCTCGTTCTCTTCCTGGGAGATGAGAACGGCACGGTGCGGGATGCGGCGGCCAACGCGCTGGAAAACGTTGGCTGGGTGGCGAAGACCGACAGGGAAAAGATGCTCGTCTCTCTCCAGATGCATGACTGGGACACTCTTTCTTCTTTCGGAGAGAAGGCCATCCCGGTCCTGATTCTCGGGCTTGACAGCGACACGACCTCCGAGAGCGCGCGCAAGATGCTTGTTTCCTTTGGGGACAAGGCAGTCAACCCCCTTGTCCTCGCAATCAAACCGAACCATCCCCAGTCGCCAAAGGCAGCGGCAATTGAAGAAGCGCTCGTGGAGATCGGACCGGCATCCTTCAGTCCTCTCATGGCGTTGTTCAAGAGCTCCGAATGGAATGACAGAGCAGCAGCGACGATTGCCCTGGGACAGATGAAGGATGAGCGTGCCATCAACGCCATTGCAAAGTTCCTTGTCACCGAAGCCAGCTCCGAATCGACCTTCATTGCCCTCGACGCGCTGCGCAACATGGGGGACCCGGGAAAGGAGAAACTGTACGCCATGCTCGGGGGCAAGGACCAGGCAGCCCGGCTCTGGGTGGCATTCGTTCTGGGCCGGATGGGGGAAGAGGTCCTGCCGCGCGTGCTGGAGATCGGCAAAGCATCGAAGGACCGGGACGTGCGTGGCGCCTGCGCCTGGGTGCTGGAAATGGCAGATACGGACGAAATGCAGGCCGCCTCCGCCGAGCTGCTCGGCGCCGACCCGGCGCAGGCTGCAAAAGACTATGAGAAGCTTCTCAAGGAGGGTAGGGCAAAGGACACCTGGCTTCTCATCGCTGCCCTGGAGAGATCTGGCAGCACGGAGATCGGGACACGGTTCCTGAACTCAGGCAGCAGGAAGCTTGATGACGCGGCGCGCCTCTGGGCGGCGGCCAACGGCTACCGGGTCACATCATCCCCATGGGGGTTCTGACTTCTCGCGGAAGACCAGCACGTCTGACGGCGCGTGATCAAAGACGAAACGCGCCGTGTGGCCGATGGAGGGAGGCCCCTGCAGGGGATGTCCGTGCGGCATTTCCCGAGCCATCAGGGCCACCAGATCGGCTGAAAGCTCGCGCGCAAGCGCCACGATAACCTGCTCGGGTCTCCCGCGTTCCAGCCTGGTCGTGGCGGGGATCCCCGCCAGGCCTGCCTCCTCGCCAGCTTCCTTCAGGGCGGCGCCCCCCGCTTCCTGCTCGGCGGCGTCAAGCTCCCGCCGATGGTCGTGATGAGGGCGGATGGTGCCTTCCAGGTGGTTCAGGTCATGGCGAGGGCCGGTTTCCAGGACATGCACGATGACCAGCTCATCGCCGGTCCGCGTGATGCGACTCACCCGCCGGACCAGTTCCCCTCCGCGACGAATGCCTATGGCGCACAGGATACGCATGTCCCCTCCTTACAACCGGGCCCATATCAGCAGGGAGCCGAGTACAATGAGCGCCGGGACGAATGTAATGCCAAGCCTGAAGTACTGACGAGTGGATACCTCCAGCCCGCGGCGCCGGAGGATCAGGAGCCAGAGCATGGTGGCCAGCGAGCCGACGGTCGTGAGGTTCGGGCCAAGGTCAGCGCCGAAAATGGCCGCATACGCAAGCGACTCGTGCCCCGTAAATGAAGGCGGGAGGCCATGCAGCGCGGAAGTCATTACCAGGGCCATCGGCACGTTGTTGATGAGGTTCGCGCCGAGTGCCGTGCCGCCCGCCACAAGGAGCACTGCCGCAAGGGGCCGGCCGGCCGCAAGGCCCAGGAGCATGCGCCCGAATGCCGCCGTGAGCCCCAGGTCCTCCACAGCCTTCACAACAATGAACATGCCTCCGACAAAGATGAAAAGCGACCAGGATATCTTTCGGACCAGCACTGCCGGCCGGAGACGCCGAAGGAGGAGAGCGGCCGCGGCCATCAGGATCCCCCCGCCCAGCGCAACATAGGACAGCGGCACTCCTGTCAGGGAAGCCGCGAGGTAGGAGACGACGATGAGCGCAAGGATGCAAGCGGTGACTGCAAGGAATCGCGTGTCAACAATACGAGGTGCGGGCAGGGCCGACAGCGAATAGTCCTGTGCAAGGTCGCTCCGGAAGAGCCAGAGGAAGATGATGCAGTTGAGCACCACGGCTGCAAGGCTTGGAAGGGCCAGGTAGCGAAGAAAGGTCACCAGCCCGCCGCCAAAGGAGTGCAGGATCAGGATGTTGATGGGGTTGCTCACCGGAAGGATGAAGGAGGCCGTGTCGGCAATGAAGGTGCATGCAAACATGAACGGGAGAACGGGAAGGCGAAGCCGTGTCACAAGCGCATAGACAACGGGGGTAAGGATCAGGGCTGTTGCATCGTTGGAGAGAAAGGCGCTGATGACCGTCCCGACGGAAAAAACAGCGATGTACAGCCGGGTCGAGTTCCCCCTCCCCCACCGCGCAGCCTGGAATGCCAGCGTCTCAAAGACCCCAGCTTCCTCGGCAACGGCGGAAATGGCCATCAACCCCAGGAAGAATCCAAGAGTATTCCACTGCCCGATCAGCACGGAAGCCGCCTCGCGAATGCCAACGAACCCGCCGGCAATCATGAGCAGAGCTCCGCCTGCGGACGCCATGGCTTCGGTGACCCTGTACGGCCTGACCACGATGACGACGAGAGTGGCGAGGAATATGCCAACGCCAAAGAACAGCCGCAGCATCTATCTTATTCGTCCGCGGGACTTCCCTCGGGGACCCTCAGAACATGCTTCTTCAACTCCGCAGGGGCAAGCAGGTGTTTCGGAAGGAACGCGCGCTGGGCAATCAGAGTCGGGATCACAGCGCTGGCAATTACCGTGGCCACAAGCGCGGAATACTGGGCCTGGTCGATGATGCCATGGCTCAGCCCGTACAGGGAGGAAATTGTCCCGAAGGTGAGCCCGGTCGACATCATGAGAGTGTAGTACCACCGTTCCTGGGTCTGCCCGCGGAACCTGCCGATCAGGGGGAATAATCCGAAGATCTTGGAGATCACTTTCGCCAGGAAGAGCATGAGCACCATCGCCGGAGCGGCAATCAGGGCAGGGACCGAAATGAACGAACCGGCGCGGATGAAATAAAAAGGCGTGAGGAGCCCAGTTGTCAACGTGCGAAGCCGGCGAAGCCACAGGTGCTCCGCTGTGACGAACTCAGCCAGCACGATGCCCACGACATACGCGGGGAGGACGGCCTCGCTTCCCGACCAGTACGCCAGGGTCCCGAGCCCCAGGAGCACGGCGATGATCCACTTGGTCCTGATGGCAGCCGTCCTGTTGCCGTAGACGCGAGTGAGGAACTTTGTCACCGTGGGCAGGAATCCGATAACAAGGGCGCTCACGACGATGAACGCGAGCGTCTTGTAGGTGAACGGAGAGAACATCAGACCCAGAGCGATGACGGTCCCAAGATCGTTCACGAAACAGGCCCCGAGGATCCCTTTCCCGAAGTCCGTTTTGTTCAGCCCTGTCTCCAGCATCACGGCATATACCACTGCCATGGAAGTTGTGGAAAGAGCAATGCCTCCCAGCAAACTGGAAGAAATCGACCAGCCCAGGAAGAACCTCGCTACCGCAGTCCCCCCGGCGAAAGGAGCGAGGAAGCCGACAATCCCGATGATGCTCACCTCTCTGATCTTCGCGCGCATCACGGCGGGATCAAGCTCAGCGCCGGCAAGGAAGGTTAACAACACCGCGCCTGCAGAGGCGAGGAATTGCAGCCATGGCTGACTGCTTCCGAGCGATCCTTTGCCGAAGAAATGGTCGGCAATCGCAGCAGCTGCCACCCCGAGGCAGATCTCTACCAGGGCTATCGAGATATCAAGGTGGTACGCAATGATTGCTGCAATGACAGAGATGCAAAGCCAGATACCGGCAATAAAGAAAAGCGGTTCCATGGAGCTCCTCCAGCTGGCAGAATGTGTCAGGTAGGAGTTATCAGCCCCATGAGGGCGTTTTTATGGCGAACCCCATCGCCAACTTGTCTGCGGCGAAGGTATCGAAAAGCTCCGCGGCGGTCAAGAGCGAAGTGTTGACAGTCAGCTGTCCCCGCGCATACCGTGCCATCTGCGTCAGTGACCATGCGGCGAAAAGTATCCGTCAGTCCAAACCGGGACGAACGCAGAGAAGAGCAGATGCGGCCAAGCCGTTTCCTTGGCTATGACCGCGATTCGCTAGGTATGTACGCCTTGCAGAGAGAAATGTTCGATGTCGCCGAATCGCAGTTCCGACGGGCCATGTATCTGAATCCTTACGAGCCGATGTTCCTCCAACATCTCGCGTGGTGTCTGTACAAGATGGGGAAGTATGATGAGGCCAGAAGATGCATCGTCGAAGTCATCGAACGAAAACCGAATGATATGGACAGCAGGCACATACTCGCAAGAATCCAAGAAAAAACGGACACGCCTCGATGAGCGAAAACCGGACACGGATCATTCTCGTGCGACACGGACAGACCGATTGGAATGTGAACGAGCGATTCCGGGGGCACACGGACGTTCCGCTGAACGACGTTGGCGTGCGCCAAGCGGAGCTCACCGCCCGGCGCATCGAAGCGGAATGGAAGCCGACAGCCATCTACTCGAGCCCTCTTTCCCGCGCTTTGGACACGGCAAAGGCAATTGCGCGCCCTTTCTCTCTAGCGGTTGAGATATTGCCTGCCCTGATCGACATGAGTTTTGGCGAATGGGAAGGCCTGTCCCCTCGTGAAGTCAAAGCGCGATGGCCTGAGCTTCTTTCTGCGTGGTACACAACCCCTCAGACGGTGAAGATGCCGGGCGGCGAATCGCTTGACGAGGTCCGCCGGAGATGCGTGACGGCGCTTGCCGAGATCTCATCCCGACATGCCGGTGAGACGGTCGTGGCCGTGGCGCACACCGACGTGAACAGGACAATGCTTCTTGTTGTCCTGGGCCTGGGAAACGATCGCCTATGGCATCTCAAGCAAGACAATTGCGCGGTCAGCGAAATCGAGATCGACGGGAACGATTTTTCGCTTGCGTCGATGAACGAGACTTGCCACGTGAAGTCTCAGCCGCGCCTTTAACCTCTTGTTCAATGTCTTGATTGCTTATACATTGAGCGGTGGAGATGGCATTCCTCCGTTAAACGCCCTGCTGGCTGATGATGCCTGAGCACATGATGAGCTGGCCGTGTGAGAGGCCTGCGCGGCCGGGGCATGAGGGGGTAAGGAGGCAATGCCATTTAATGAAAACCACAAACGTTATCTTCTCGCCGCATTTCAACACGTTGACAAGCTTCTGGCGCAAGCGGTGGCCGGCCTCGGACAAGCGGACGGAGACTTGCTTTTTCCTTCCTGCCTGCCCGATGTAAGCCCGACCCAGCGGCGCGTTATTGCCGACTACCTTGCATCCTTCCGCCGCGTCGCGCGCCGCTTCCTCGAAGCTGTTCCGGTCCACCCAGACGCCCCGTCGAAGGGGGGCCTATGGACATTTCGCGTAGCTCTCGATTTCGTCTGGATAGCCCTTGCTGAGGTGGAGCCGAAACGACTGGGAAACTATGGCGCCCTCGATGCAGACGCGGCTCAAGAGACGAAGCAGGCCCTGGCGGGGTTGCAATTGATCCTTGGCCAACTCACGGAATACGTGGATCGTGGAATGAGCGGCGAGATGCATGCCCATGAGTGAAATGAGCGAGCCGCAAGTCAGAGAAGGCAGGAAGACAGCGCTCAGGTTCGTCATCCTGATCGGCATCCTGAGCTTTTTCGCGGATTTCACCTATGAAGGCTCACGCAGCATCCTTGGGCCCTTCCTGGCGGTCTTGCAGGCCAACGCTTTCATCGTGGGCGTGGTGGCCGGGCTGGGTGAGTTCCTCGGATACGGCCTGCGGCTGGTCTCAGGGCGTGTTGCCGATCGGACGCAGAAGTTCTGGCCGATCACGATAGCGGGGTATGTCGTCCAGATGGCCTCCGTGCCGCTCCTTGCCCTCGCGGGAAACTGGCAGATGGCTGCGGTGCTCATCATCCTCGAGCGGATGGGCAAGGCCACCCGCAATCCGCCGCGTGATGCCATGTTGGCGCACGCCGGGAGCTGGATGAAGGGATATGGCTGGGCGTTCGGTCTTCACGAGGCACTTGATCAGTTCGGCGCTCTTTTCGGGCCTTTGGCGGTTGCCGGGGTCCTCGCGCTCCGCGGCGATTATCGCCTCGCGTTTGCGGCGCTCGTTGTTCCTGCCGCCATCAACCTCTGCCTCGTGATGACGGCCCGCCTGCTGTACGCTCACCCCGAAAAAATGAAGCAAAAACCTCGGATGTCCAGGCGCGGGGACTGCCGCGCATTTTCTGGATCTATCTGGCCGGCGCAGCCCTTGTCGCAGCCGGGTTTGCTGATTTTCCGCTCATTGCATATCACTTCGCAAAGGCGTCGACGGTTTCATCAGATGTCATCCCCGTTTTCTACGCGGTGGCGATGGGCGTCAGCGGCGTTGGCTCACTGGCGTTCGGACGGCTTTTCGACCGTTTCGGGTTCCGTGTGTTGATCGTCCTGACAATCGCTTCAGCCCTTTTTGCACCGCTGGTGTTCCTTGGCGGCTTCTGGGGCGCGCTCATTGGCATGGCTCTCTGGGGGCTCGGCATGGGCGTGCACGAATCGATCATCCCCGCCGCCGTGGCGCCGATGGTCGCTTCGAATCGACGCGCGTCCGCATATGGGTTGTTCACTGCGGCGTACGGCACATTCTGGTTCCTGGGAAGCGCAGCGCTCGGATTTCTCTACGGCGTTTCGCTGGTTTCCCTGATTGCCGTATCAGTGGTTCTGCAATTGGCTGCCGTGCCATGGTTCTGGCACGTCGCCAGGCGAAAGCTCCGCTCGTGATGACCCGGGAGGTTAGAGATGATTTTCTGCAGCGTGCTTTCCAGAAGAACGGATGCCGGCTTCTCCAAAGAAACTCCGGAAGCGCCGGATTTCTTCGTTGACTTGAACCTGGACCAGATCATAGACGCAATTACCGTCGGCAAGGACGAATACAACCTGAAGCCGTTCTTCCACACCTCACTGAATGACGTCGATGAGATCTTGTATCGCCAGGAAGTCATGCGGGATCTCGAAAACAGGCCCATCAATGAGGCAATAGAGACATTCGCGCAGAAGATGCAGACGATGCGCCAGCACATTGCCCTGGAAAACAAGCTCCATTACGCCCGCCAGAAGGAAAGATGGTTCCTGGATGCCGTGGAGATCTATTGTGACGCGGTTCAATCCCTTGCGCGCGACATATCCGTCCTTGAAGTGAAATCCCGCGGGCTTGTGTCCTTTTGCACGTATCTTGCCGGGTACGCCGCATCCGAAGGCTTTTCCTCACTTCTCGCGCAGACAAAGAAGCTGCAGGCGGATCTTCCCTCCGTGCAATACTGCACGCTTGTGAGTGCCGGCCGCGTCAGGGTCCGGAAATATGAGTCTGAAATCGACTACAGCGCCGAGGTGGAACGGACATTCGAGAAGTTCAACCAAGGCGCGGTCAAGGATTACCTGACAAAGTTCCGAAACGGATCCGACATGAATCACGTCGAGGCGCAGGTGCTGGACCTGGTTGCCCGACTGCATCCCGAGATATTTCAGGACCTCGACGACTACTGCGCTCGCAACGCCGGCTACCTGGATGAAACAGTCGCCGCCTTTGACCGCGAGGTACAATTCTACATCTCGTATCTGGACTTTATTGCAGGCGTGAAACGGGTGGGGCTGCAATTCTGCTATCCCAGCGTTTCCGACATCCGCAAGGAAGTCTCCTGCTCTGAGGGATTCGACTTGGCCCTGGCCCGCAAGCTCGCCGCGGAGGATTCCTCACCTGTCTGCAACGATTTTTGCCTGAACGGCAGGGAGCGCATTTTCATCGTGTCCGGTCCGAACCAGGGCGGTAAAACGACCTTCGCCCGCGCCTTCGGGCAGATGCATTACCTTGCAAGCCTCGGCTGTCCTGTCCAGGGCAGGGAAGTTCGACTTCTCCTTTTTGACAAATTGTTCACCCATTTTGAAAAGGAAGAAGACATCAGGAATCTCAGAGGAAAGCTCGAAGACGATCTGGTTCGAATTCATCGCATCCTCCGCGAGGCCACGTCGAACAGCGTCATAATCATGAATGAAATCTTCAATTCAACCACGCTGAAAGATGCAATCTTCCTGGGCAAGAAAGTGATGGAAAGGATAATCCAGCTGGATCTGGTGTGCATTTGCGTGACCTTCATCGATGAGCTCTCCACCATGAGCGACAAAACTGTCAGCATGGTCAGCACGGTCGACCCCGGAAACCCTGCGGTTCGAACCTACAAAGTCGTCCGCAAGCGCGCGGACGGGCTGTCGTACGCGATATCGCTTGCTGAAAAGTACCGGCTGACCTACGATTTCCTGAGGGAGCGAATACTGTCATGAAAGCTTTTCTCCTGTACAAGGATCAGGACTTTGACCTCCAACGGAACTTGCCATCCAATGAGCTGGCCCTGACGCAGGACCTAGAGCTTGAAACGCTGTTCACCGCCATGGCGCTTGACGACAAGGTTCTCTTTGAAGTGGCTAGGAAGGTTGTCCTTTCGAGCTTGAACGACGCGGATTCCATCCACTATCGCCAGGATGTCCTGAAGGATTGCCTGAAAAACCCGGGGATTGTCCGCGAGATGTATGATCTCGCCGTGGAATCCATTGAAAAGGAAAAGACGACTTTCCTGGGGATTTTCAGCAATTATCCCTCAACGATACTGCATCGATCGGTGGACGTCCTGCAGTTGTTTGTCGGTCAACTCAAAAGACTCAGGAACATCGCGGATGAGCATGCGAATGAGTTCGTGTCTGAGGGGTTCACGAGATTTTTTGCAATGCTCAAAGCGGAGCTGGATGAAGGATATTTCACCACCATCCAGCATCACCTCAAGACGCTTGCCTTCCGTGATGGGGTCCTGATAAGCGCTGAGCTTGGAAAGGGAAACAAAGGCAGGAACTACGTGCTTCGCAAGACGCACGGCAAGCAGGGCCTGATGAAACGGGTTTTTACGAAGAGATCCCCGTCCTATTCGTTCTCCATCAGCGAAAGGGATGAGAGCGGGGCAAAGGCGCTGTCGGAGCTGCGAGACCGGGGCATCAATCTTGTTGCCAACGCGCTTGCGCAGTCAACGGACCATATTGTCAGCTTCTTTACCATGATGAGAACAGAGCTTGCCTTCCATGTAGGGTGTTTGAACCTCGCCAACCGTCTTGCAGGCAAAGGGGAGCCGACGTCCTTTCCGGAGCCTGTCCAGGCCGGCGATAATAGTCTGTCATTTCGGGGGCTGTACGACGCCTGCCTGACCTTGCATATGGCACAGAGAGTCGTGGGCAACGATACGAATGCCGACGGAAGGGCCCTCGTGATAATTACCGGAGCCAACCATGGAGGCAAATCCACCCTGCTGCGCGCCATCGGTCTGGCCCAGCTCATGATGCAATGCGGAATGTTCGTGCCCGCAGAGTCCTTCCGGTCCAATGTCTGCGATGGAATTTTCACGCACTACAAGCGGGAAGAAGACGCCTCGATGAAGAGCGGAAAGCTCGACGAGGAGTTGAAACGAATGAGCGAGATCGTCGACCACCTGACCTCCAATTCCCTCCTGCTCTTTAATGAATCGTTTGCCGCGACAAACGAGAGAGAGGGCTCAGAGATCGCGCGGCAGATTGTCCGCGCATTGTCGGAGAAACGGATCAGGGTTTTCTATGTCACCCACCTGCACGACTTCGCGCACAGCTTCTTTGACAGAAAAATGGAAAACGCCATCTTCCTGCGAGCTGAGAGGAAAAGCAACGGAGCCCGCTCTTTCAAGATATTCGAAGGCGAGCCCCTGGAGACAAGCTTTGGCGAAGATCTCTACAGGAAAGTCTTCGGAACCGGGAACGACTAAGAACGCGGCCGGACTCTCAGCCAGCCGCGTTCTTGAATGCCGCCTTGCCGGCGAACCGAGCCTGAGATCCAAGCTCGTCCTCGATCCTGATGAGTTGATTGTATTTCGCAATCCGCTCGCTTCTGCACCCGGAACCCGTCTTGAGGTGCCCGGCTCCTGTAGCCACCGTGAGGTCTGCGATCGTTGTGTCCTCTGTTTCCCCTGAACGGTGGGAGACGAAGCAGTTGTAGCCGTTCGCGCTCGCCAGCTCCATGGTCTGGAGCGTCTCACTCACGGTTCCGATCTGGTTCAGCTTGATCAGTACCGAGTTCGCCACCCCCTGCTCGATCCCCTTCTTGAGAATCTGAGGATTGGTGCAGAAGATATCGTCACCGACCAGCTCAACGCGCCCACCCAGCTCGCGGGTGAGCGCCTGCCATCCCAACCAGTCGTTTTCTGCCATTCCATCTTCCAGGAGGACGATGGGATACTGCTGTATCCAGTCTGTCCAATGCCGAACCATCTGATCGGGTGTCTTGGATTCCGTATGGGACTTGAAAAAGACGTACGTACCATCCTCCCACATCTCGCTCGCGGCCGGATCAAGGCACAACGAGATATCGCCGCCCGGTTGGAACCCAGCTTTGGTGATTGCCTCCAGGATCAGATCGACTGCCTCTCCATTGGACTTCAGGTTCGGCGCAAAGCCCCCTTCATCGCCGACCGCGGTTATGTATCCCTTTTTAGCGAGAATTGCCTTCAACGAGTGAAAAGTCTCAATTCCCATCCGGATGGCTTCATGAAAGCTGGGAGCGTTGTGCGGGGCGATCATGAACTCCTGGAAGTCCACGGTGTTGTCGGCGTGCCTTCCTCCGTTGATGATATTCATGCATGGCACGGGGAGAAGAGATGCGTTGACGCCACCCAGATAGCGATACAACGGAATGTTCAAAGCCAGGGAGGCCGCGCGCGCGACGGCAAGAGAGACGCCGAGAATGGCGTTTGCGCCAAGATTGGCCTTGTTGGCGGTGCCGTCGAGCGTGACCATTGTCGCGTCGATCCTTTCCTGGTCCAGGACTTCCATGCCGACAACTGCATTCGCGATTTTGGTTCTGACGTTCTCCACAGTCTTGCGGACGCCTTTGCCGCCATACCTCTTCTTGTCGCCGTCGCGAAGCTCAACCGCTTCCCGTTCCCCCGTCGACGCTCCCGACGGCACGATGGCCCGGCCCTTCACCCCTGATTCCAATTCCACTTCAACTTCAACGGTGGGATTGCCGCGAGAATCCAGTACCTCGCGGGCATGGATTGCCCTGATCTTCGCCATGGAAATTCCTCCTACCTGTGCTTCGAGTAGTAGGAGTCATCGGCCTTCGGATGAAGGCGGTTGGATTGGGGGGGACTCCATCCCCTGTCCTCACTCTAAGATGAGCGGGGAATTTCCGTCAAGAGATTGCAGCAAGAAGTCACAGCACTTTCCCCGAAAGCGTGGAAGCGCGCCTGCGATTCATCCAATCCAACGAACCGCCGCCTCGCGAAGTGGGGGTGCCATCGAGAGCAGGATATTGGCACCGTTTGAGCTGACCTCCAGGCCGTTTCCCTGCATTCGTGCTCCTGTTATCCTGGACCGTGGAACAATAAGGGAGTCCACCCCATATCGTTCCGTTGACTCCGTGGGGTCGCACAGATACACGAGCTCAAAGGGATTCAACGC
This sequence comes from Spirochaetia bacterium, assembly GCA_049515135.1. Classification (GTDB taxonomy): domain Bacteria; phylum Spirochaetota; class Spirochaetia; order SZUA-6; family Fen-1364; genus Fen-1364. The sequence continues at coordinate 251,562 of JBEKUJ010000005.1, read as the reverse complement.
GAGGAGTTGCCGGCGTTCAGCCTCATGCCGGGACCGTCCTGGGACACGCGCGAACGAAAAAGCAACAGGAGAGCCCTTTTCAAGTCGGACCAGAGGCTCCTCGAGCAGGACTTTCCATTTGAAAGGCAGCTCACCATCCGCATATTCTTGCGGAGGCATCTGCTGGGCAGATCCGGCCAACCTTTTCCTGAGCGCCAGAAGAGCCGGCTCCATTTCCTGGCGGGCCACGGTATTGTATCGGATCGTCAAGCGGTCCCCGAACGGGACAAAGCTGAGCCTCCCGTAGAGAAGGATTGTGATGTCTTCAATGGCCGCAACCCTTTCCAGATGAATCAAGAGCTTCACTCCCGGTTGGGGTTTCTCTGTCCAGAGACCGACCGCCCGATCCCCGATGGCCAGGACGCTGTTGGGGGATATCACCTTCTGACTGAGCCATCCAATGGAACGCACCGCCTGCGGGATGATGAAGATCTGGCTCAGATCCCGAATGCCGCAGACTTCTTCCACAGACTCCAGGGCGCCCGCAGGGATGTCTTCCGCGCGACGCGGAGTATAGGGGTGACTTGCGCGCTCGGCTCGAAAGTACGAGCCGCCTTCCGCCTCTGTGAAGCGGATTTCCCATGTCTCGGCAGGATCCCGAGGGCGAACATCGGTTGGATGAGGCATGCCTGCGACTCCTAACCGTGAGATCAGGAGTTATCAGCGTTGCAGCGGTTAGGGTGAACTCCATCGCCCAAGGAAATATGTACGTCGAAAACGATGCATCGTCAATTCATGTTTCGTATAATAGCGTGAATGATCAGGGATGGGGCATGCGGTGACCCTACCCCCGTTCCATGAGCGTCTCCACCACCGTGAGGAGTGAATCCGGTTTTCCCACATTGCCGGGGAACACCACGTAGGGAATGTCGCTCCATTTCGATCCGAGACCCAGGCGCCATACAGGGACTCCCTTGAGGGCCTGGCCAAGGACCATTGCCTCGCCGCAGCCCAGCGCGGTCTTCGCAACAGCGATGCTGGTGATTCCGCCCTTTGCCACCAGGAAGCCGGGCTTCCCCTCGATGCCGGCCACCACCTCGCAGAGTCCCGCCATGACGCTCCTGCCGGCATCAAGGAAGTCCGAGGCGTCGTGCCTCTTGCGCGACGTGTGCACAAGGACCGTAACTCCGCCGGCAAGGGACTCGGAGGCCGCGCGGCTCACACGGCGAATCTCTCCCGGGCGCGCGCGCCCGTCAAGGAGCCGCTGAACCGATATTTCAATCGGCAGGACCCGCCCCGAGGCTGCCAGCCGTTCTATCTGGGCGGACGTTCGAGCGACATAGGAGCCGGCAATGATGAGTCCCGGTCCAGGGCCGGGCTGCATCTCATTCCGGGAAAGGAGCGGCCTGTCATTCACCCCGGCGCGGACTTTGACGAACGATGCGCTGGTGCGATAGATGAAGCTCCTGCCGTTCTCCTCCGCCGCCTGCGCGGCCAGCGCAAGAACTTCGAGGTCCTCGTCGCACGCGGCGTTTGCAACGATCGCGGCGCCGTTTCGGGCGCTCGACAGCAGCGCGGCAACTCTCTCAGGTCCCCCGCGGCGGAGATCTTCTATCGAAACGCAGATGACCCGGCCGGCGTTGATGCGTCCGGCGGTTTTTTCCTGGACCCATTCGCGAAGGTCACCATGAGCGAACCCGAAATCAGGATCCCTGGCAAACTCGGTCAGGTGCGCAGGGACAAGCTCCCCGCCCAGCTCCACCCAGTGCACGTTGTTGATGGTGTATCGGCCGGCGTCGAAAAAGGCTGGAACCAGGATCACGCCGTCAACCGCCGCGGGAAGCTCTGCCGCCAGGGCGTCCACTTCGGCCGGGAAGTGGCCGCGCAGCGTGCTGTCGCTGCGCGAAGCAATGCGCACACGGGCCCCAGCCTGCCGCGCTGCCGTCCGAAGGTTGCGGCCCACCTCATGCGCTAGCGCCTCGGCGTCAGCCCGGGGCAGGCTCCGCGAGTTTGTGGAAATGAAGAACAACGGATCGGGACGGGCAAGAGCCTGGCTGAGCGCGGCAGCTGACCAATCCAGCAGGACGCGCGTGTCATGCACGGTCTGGGTCCCCGTGGGATCATCATCGATCACGACCAGTCTGGTCCCGGACCGAACAAGCGCCTCCCTGATGGAGCGGCGCGCACCGGGAATCGCGAGAGGCGGCGGGAGGGATGCAATCAGTTCAGAAAGCTTCATGGTGCACCGGATCGTTGCGCAAGAATCGGGTGGTTCTCCTCTCGCTCCCCGTGTAGCCTTTCCATTGAGGAGAAGACGATGCGCAACAACACGACATTCGCGCTGGCCCGTGGGCAGCTGATTTCATTCAGATTCAGGGCACGGCCGCCTCGCATAACGTGCCTGGCGGGGCACATCTGGGCAACCATTGACGGGAACGCGGCGGACTACGTGGTTGCCGCAGGCCAGAGCGCGAGCTTTGCCCGCGGAGGCACGGTGGTCATCCAGGCCCTCAGCCCGGCGATTCTGCGTCTTGAGCCCACGACGGAACAGCCCCGTCTGTTGGCGGCCTACCCCCCGGGCTCCAGGACGATGTCGAACACACCGGTAGCCGTGCCCTGACGCGGAAAGCACTCGGTCTGGATGGGCAGGAAGCCGTCAGCGGCAATCCTCATGTGGATGTGGGGAGGCCGTCCGGTGGAGGCGGACGGAAACGGACTCTGGAACCTGTAGTGACCGCTCTTGTCGGCAACCACGGTCCCCGTGTAGTTGTCCGAATATCCGTTCGGTCCTGCGAGCCACAGCTCGACTGTGGCCCCTGCGATTGGCTGACAATCGCCTGATGCGCGCACTGTTCCGGTAAGGACGTACCCCGACCCCACGCTGGCACGCTTGGGAGCTTCCGGTTTATAGTTTGCGTCAAGCGTCTCTCCCTGCGTGGCGGTGCATTCGGCTGCGAGATATCCCGCAGAAAAGACAGCGAAAATCAGGCTTGCTGCAATCAGAAATGCCCTGTTCATATCGCACTCGATCCTTTCTCAGTTGGCCACAGTAAAGCGCTTTCGCGTGTGGCGTGGCTTCTCCACCTCGTCCAGAAGCGCAACGGCGAAATCTTCCATGCTGATCCTGCTGTTTCCCTGCGCGTCGCTCAAAAGCTTCTCATCTCCCGTGCGGTACGAGCCGGTGCGCTTGCCAGGTTCGATCATGGCTGCTGGTGACAGATACGTCCATTCCAGCGACTTCTCTCTGCGATAGGCGTCCAGCGCATCAGCGTGTGACCTGGCAATCGGTTTCCAGTCAGCAGGGAATTGCAGGGAATCCATGAGCTTCACTCCGGGAGCAACTTCCAGGCTGCCGGCCCCGCCCACGATCACCAGCCTCCCGGCCCGGGCGCGCTTCGCTCCCTCGATGAGCGAATGCGCCGCATCCACCAGCAGTGTCCCGACGCCCTTCTGCATGTCGGGCCCGACTGCGCTCACCGTCACATCATGACCCGACATCGTTGCGGCAACAGAGGCGGGGTCGGTCGCGTCTCCCTGGGTCACGCGCAGCTTCGGATGGGAGAGATTCACCTTTGTGGGATCACGCGCGATGCCTGTCACTTCGTGCCCTCGGGAGAGCGCTTCCTGGGCGATGCGGCTCCCGATCCGCCCCGTTATTCCGAATACCGCGATTTTCATACAGTTACCTCCAACCCTATGTTCCAGGGATCCCGGGCGCGCAGCGCACCGCCGGATTCGCTCACTCCCACTCCGGCGTCCTGCAGCCGTCCGGCAAGGCGCGACTGTTCCTCCGTGGTCGGCACCTTGATGACAAACGACTCCAGCCCCGAGGAGCCCGGAGGGGCCGGAGGAGCGCCGCGTGAGCTCCAGCTGTTCAGCCCCAGGTGATGGTGGTAGCCGCCCGCGCTCACGAAAGCAGCCCCCTGCCATGTGGCAACAATGTCAAAGCCGAGGATGCCATGATAGAACCGGACCGCCTTCTGAACGTCGGAGACCTGCAGGTGGACGTGACCGATGCGCGTGCCGGAGGTCAGCTGACCCGACGCCCCGGGCTCACTCTCGGCTTCCCGAAGCAGATCCTCAAGGTCCAGAGGCTCAGTGGCCATCTGCACCGTGCCGTTGTCCCATTTCCACTGGTCGCGCGGCCTGTCACGGTAGATCTCAATGCCGTTTCCGTCGGGGTCCGAGAGATACAGGGCTTCGCTGACAAGGTGGTCGGCCTGGCCGATCGGAACCTCCGCGCGCGCCAGCAGGCGCAGGGCCCTCCCGAGGGCGGGGCGGCTGGGCACGAGGATCGCGAAGTGATAGAGGCCCGATGCATGGCGAGCCGGGCCGGCCTCAGGGGTCTCCTTCAGCACGACGATGGGAAAGTCCGCGCCCTCGGCGCCGGGCACGCCCAGCGCGGGCAGACCGGCAGCATCACTGACGGGCTGGAACCCGAGGGCCTCCTTGTAGAAGCGCAGGGAGCGAGACACATCTGCCACCCGGATGGTGACGGGACCCAGCATGGTTTGCGGGTGAATGGACTGTGCAACCGACGTCGGAACAGCTGTATTCGTTGTATGCCTCATCGATCCTTAATATACTCACATTAATGCGGATGCGGTTCTCTGCGATCTTCATTCTGTTGATCAGCGCGGCTTCAGTCCTGTCGGCGCAAGAGCAGAAGAAAGGGCCCATCGTCGACAGGGTCCTGTTCGACGTGCGGATGCAGGAAGACATCGCGCTGAAGGACGTTGCGGAGGGCAGGACGGATGTCTTCATGTATCCCGTCCAGGGCAACACGTTCAGGTCACTCCCGGCTGAAACGCAGAGGAAGCTCGACGTGTATAACGTCCCTTCCGGCAGCTGGTCCCTCATGCTCAACCCCATCCCGGACGCGGGGCCGTACACGGTGACCGTGGACGGCAAGGACTCCTTCAATCCCTTTGCCATCAGGGAGGTGCGTTACGCCCTCAACTTCCTCATCAACAGGAAGTATATCGTGGACGAGATCCTGGGAGGCGCGGGCGGCCCGATGTTCACAATGGCAACCCCCGGCCAGCCCGGCACGTACCGCTACAACCTCATCCCCGTAAGGCTCGGAATGACGCCGGGCGGGAACGAGAAAAAAGCCATCCTGGACATAACCGCGGCGCTGCAGAAAGCATCGGAGCTTCCAGCCCTCCAGGGAAGGCTTGTCAAAGGGGAAAAGTACTGGCAGTGGAACGGCTCGGATCTGTCGGTGAAGTTCCTCTTCCGGGTGGACGAGCCGAACGGCCGCTTGAAAGAAGGCCGCTATATCGCGAACCAGATCGAAAAAGCGGGCATCCGGGTGGAGAGGCTGGAGTGGGACAGGGCCAAGTGCGTCGAGGTGGCATACAACACGGATCCGGCCCGCTATGAATGGAATATCTACACCGAAGGGTGGGGCGCGGGGGAGACCCGACAGTACTGGGACAACATCGTCTCGCAGTGGTATGCGCCCTGGCAGGGCTACCAGGCCGGCGGGACCAACCCGCATTTCTGGCGCTACAAGAACGACCAGATCGACTCCCTCACCCGCAGGATCCAGAACGGCCAGTTCAAGGACGCGCGCGACTACTGGGACGCAATCCTTCAGGCAACCGAGCTCGGCTTGAAGGAGGCCACCCGAATCCAGATCTCCTGCCAGTCCCAGCTGTACACCGCAAACAAGGCGCGGTTCCTGCGACGCATGGTGTATGGACTGGGAGACGGCCTGGACCCGTGGTCGCTCGTGACCGCGGACGTGAAACCGGAAAAATCCGGGGAGAAGGTCCTGCGCGTCACCCAGCTGTCCGCTCGCGGATCGCTTTTCGCAAGCGCGTGGGATCCCGTCGGGGTGGACGGATTCAAGGACATGTACAGCCTGTTCATTTCCGCCCCCACGGTGGACAAGGCGACCTTCGTGACACCCAACACCGCGGAGGATGCACCGCTTCGCGCGAGCTGGCGCGACGTTCTGACAAAAGTGAAAATGGGCACAGGGGACAATGGCGATCCTGCCTTGGAAGGACAGATTCCGGTTCCCGCGGACGCCATCGTATATGACCCCCGGGAAGCAGCGTGGGTGCAGGTCGGACCGGGGGTCACCTCATTCAGCAGGGCCACGTATGACTACAAGTGGGGAAACTGGCACACCGGAATTCCCATGGGGACAGCGGACGTGCTGTACGCGCAGGCCTTCATCTGGAAATGGATCACGAAGGTCGGGGACAAGGATCGATACTACGACGCCGGATATGAAAGCGTCATGCGGCCCGGGCAGGATATTCTCAAGGGGATCGTCATGAACCCGGACAAGAGCATCACTGTCTATTACAACTTCAACCACATGGACCCGGACCGCATCGGGGCATCCGGAGCACTGTACACGTCGGTGAGTGCCTCGGGCCAGCAGGTGAACTGCTCCTGGGAAATCATTGAGGCTCTGGCAAAGATGGTAGCAGAGGGGGGAAAGTCGGGAACCGCGTGGAGCTTCTCCTCCGACCCCGCGTACACGGAGGTGGACGTCCTGGCCCCCCGGTGCCTGGAGGACATCAAGGCAAAGCTCCAGGAGTTCATTGACACCTCCTACGTGCCCGCCTCCATCCGGCAGTTCACGACGCCGCAGGAATGCGTGGCGCGTTACAAGGCGGCAATCGCCTGGATGGACGCGCACCACAACGCGTACATCAACAATGGTCCCTTCTCCATCGACAACGTGGATCCGAACGCCAGCTTCGTGGAGCTGAAAGCCTTCCGTGACCCGTCCTATCCCTTCGAGGCCGGTTACTGGAACAGGCACTTCAGGACGGCAACGACGAGGATAGACGCGGTCACGCCGCCCCCGCTTGCCCTGCGCGGGAAGCCCTTGAGCCTCACCATCAGAGTTTCGACAATCGAGTACCCCGAGACGACCGCTGCGCCAGGGGATGCAACGGCGCGGGTCAAGCTCACCTTCGTCCTCCCCGGCGAGGACAAGACGTACAAAGGAGTTTTCGTGCGGCCGGGGCAGTATTCGGTCATCATTCCGGCTCCGGACACAAAAACCCTTTCCGCTGGCACCTATACCATCATCGCGGAGTCGCAGCTCCACGGGGAGACCCCGTCCGTGGAGTCGTCCACCATCGTCCTGTTCTAGGCCTCCGATGTACCTGCGATACGCCGTTCGACGCGTCCTGAACGCCCTTGCCATCTTCGTGATCGAGATGTTCATCTTCTCCGTCCTCTTTACGGCCACCGCGGAAAAGACGGTGCGCGCGCAAATCGAGGAGTCCCTGCAGCCGGAAGCGGCAAGGCTCAGAAACGCATCCGCGGAACAGGTGCAGAGGTTCGTTGCTGAAAGACGGGCCTACCTGTACCGCGTCTCCCATCTGGACCGGCCCATGCCGGTCCGGGTCCTCTGGCGGACGGCGGACACGGTGACCTTCCAGTTCGGCAATTCCATAACGATCAAGAGCTCGCAGGGGGAGCGCAATGTGTGGCGCATCATCATGGAGACCGTTCCGCGCACGGTGCTCCTGTTCACGACGTCCATCGCGCTGCAGGTGCTGCTGGGGGTCTGGCTTGGCCTGAAGCAGGCGCAGAGGGCAGGCAGGACGCTGGACAGGTCCGCTTCCATCGTCACCATGGTGGTCTACGGTCTTCCCACGTGGTGGGTGGCAATGATCTTCATCATGCTCCTGGCGTACAAGCTGCCAATCTTCCCGTCCGGTGGCATGCACGTCCTTCCGCCCCCGCAGGGACTTTCCTCTGCGGTCGACCTGGTCTGGCATATGGCCCTGCCAGTCATCACGCTTGTCCTTGTGAACTTCTGGGGCGTAGCTCTCCTGGCACGCAACATCGTCCTGAGCATCCTCCAGGAGGATTACATCAGCGCCGCCAGGGCCCGAGGGCTCACCGAACGGACAGTGCTCTTTGGCCATGCCATGAGGACGGCGGCGCCGCCTCTCACCACCATCGCGCTCCTCTCCCTCCTGTCTTCGGTGTTCGGCAACATCATCTTCGAGGGGATCTTCAGCTGGCCGGGAATGGGGAACCTGTACTGGATTTCCGTCGAGCAGGGGGACACCGCCGTGACACTCGGTCTGCTTGCAGTGACCACCGCCATGTACATCGCAGGACTTGCCTTCCTGGACCTCATCTACGGGCTCCTGGATCCCCGGATAAAGACCGGGGCTTCCCCATGAGCGGCGCTCACCCTGCGCCCGATCGGCTTCCTGCCCGGCCGTGGATGCGCGACCTCTTTGCCAGCCTGGGCCGCGAGCCGGCGGGCATTGCCGGCTTCCTCATGCTGGTCCTGTTTCTGGCAGGCGCTGTATTCGAAAGGCGCCTCATCACATTTCCCCAGACTGACTCCCGATGGCATGACATCACCTATTGGGATGAGCAGCCCGCAAACGCCCCGCCTGCGTGGACCAACGCGTTCGCGCGGCAGAAATCCGCAGTCTCCCTTCTGTTGTCCCCGTCCCAAAGCAGGCAGGAGACGTCGGACAGCGCCCGGCTTGTGACCTGTGTCTTCACATACAACTACGGCTTCGACCTTCCCCCCCGCGACCTCGTTGTCCGGTTTGCGGGATCGGGCGAGATACCCGTGGCCCTCACGCTCACCCGTCCCGACGGCCAGGAGATCACCCTGGACCAGGAGCAGGTTTCCGCCGGCAGTGGGACCGACATTCGCATCTCCGTGGACAAGAGCGCGGGGCAAGCCGCGCTGGGGTTCCTCCAGGGGTATGAATCCGCCGAAACCATGACTGGCGCGGACGTTGACCGTATCCGTCCGACCACCGTGCTCTTTTCCCAGGCCAGGCAGGGAATGCTTGCAGCGCCCCGGCCGCTCAAAGGCGGCTACCAGGTCACCCTGCTCGCCGTGTTGACCACGGAGGGCGCGCAAGTGTCGAACCCGATGCTCCTTGTCACGGGCCGGGTGAGCGGCCTCCTGGGCACGGACAACTCCAAGAGGGACCTGTGGAGCGGCGTGATTGCCGGCATCAAGTGGGCCCTTCTGATCGGGCTCCTGACCGCGTTCGTCTCCGTGGCCATCGGCGTGGTGTGGGGGATCACGGCAGCGTATTTCGGCGGGCCCGTCAACTGGCTGATGCAGCGGGTGTTCGAGATCTTTTCCAACCAGCCGGTCCTTCCTCTTCTCATCGTGATCAGCGCAGTCTTTAAGCCGAGCATCTGGTTTCTTATTGTGATCATGTCCGCCTTCTTCTGGACAGGACCCGTGAAGACGGTCTACGCGATGGCGCTTTCCATCAGGGAGGAGACCTACATCGAAGCCTCCCGCGCCCTCGGGGCGGGAAGCGCGCGGCTCATCTTCCGCCACATGGTCCCGCTGCTCATCCCGTACGCGTTCGCATCAATGGCGCTCTCTGTTCCCGGCGCCGTTGTGTATGAATCCACCGTCAGCCTCCTGGGCCTCGGGGATGCAACCATCGTGACCTGGGGCCAGATCCTTCATGACGCGTTCACGGGTGGCGCCGTCCTGGGCGGATTGTGGTGGTGGGTCGCGCCGCCCGGGCTCATGATCGCCCTGATGGGCATGACGTTTTCCTTCATCGGCTTCGCGATGGACAGGATCCTCCACCCGAAGTTGAGGACGCGATAGGGATGGCAGGCATGGCAGATCCCGTGGTCGTCGTCCAGGACCTCGCGCTGCACTATTTCACGCGGCGCGGCCCAGTCCGCGCGGTGGACGGCGTGAGCTTCGAGCTGCTGCGCGGGGAAACCCTGGGGCTTGTCGGGGAGTCCGGCTGCGGCAAGACGAGCCTCGCTACGGCGATGCTGGCCATGCCGGCGCCTCCGGGGAGGATCGTGGCGGGAAGGATTGTCATCGACGGGACGGACATCCTGTCTCTCAGCGACGAGGAGGTGCGCCGGCAGGTGCGGTGGGAGAAAGTCTCGATGGTCTTCCAGGGCGCCATGAACAGCCTGACCCCAGTCTACACGGTGGGCAGGCAGATGAGCCAGACGCTGCAGCATCACAGACGAACAACCCGGGCCGAGGCGCGGCGGATCATCGAGCGATACCTGGAACTGGTCGGACTTGCCCCGGAAGTGATCAACCGCTACCCCCACGAGCTTTCCGGTGGCATGAAGCAGCGGGTGGTGATTGCAACCGCGCTTTTCCTGGAGCCGCGGGTCGTGGTGCTGGACGAGCCGACCACGGCCCTCGATGTCATCGTGCAGGCCCAGATACTCAACACGGTGAAAGAGCTGAAGAGACGGCTGGACCTCTCTCTCATCTTCATCACGCACGACCTTGCCACGGAAGCGGATGTGGCAGACCGGATCCTGGTGATGTACGCAGGAAGAGCCGTGGAGACAGCGTCAAACGAAATCATCTTCGGCGGCAGAGCGTGCCATCCCTACACCCGGATGCTGCTCGAAGCCACGCCGCGCCTCAGGGAGAAAGTGAACGAGCTTGCTTTCATTCCCGGCAACCCTCCGGACCTGCTGGTGCCGCCCTCCGGCTGCAGGTTCCGTCCGCGCTGTCCGTTTGCGTTCGACCGCTGCACCGACGATCCAACCCTTCGGGAAGTGGCCCCGGGACACTTCGCTGCCTGCTGGAGATGCGGCTGATGCCGGAAGAGCCCGTTCTTTCTGTCACAGACCTCTCCATGCATTTCATAGCACGGCGCGGGCGGCGGGTGGTGCGCGCCGTGGACGGAGTCAGCTTCGAGATCCGCCGCGGAGAGATCCTGGGGCTTATCGGGGAATCCGGCTGCGGGAAGACCACCACAGGCAGGCTCGTGGTCAGGCTCCTTTCGCCCACCGGGGGTGAAATCCGGTTCGAAGGAAGGGACATGGCAAAGTCCTCGCGGGCGGAGACCGCGGCGTTTCGCCGGCGGGCGCAGATGATCTTCCAGGACCCGTATGCCTCGATGAACCCGCGGTTTCGGATCCGCGATGTGCTTCGGGAGCCGCTTGCCATCCATCGCATCGGCAGGACCCGCGCCGAGCAGGAGGAGATGGTCCGCAGGGCCCTGTCCGAAGTGAAGCTTGAGCCGGCAGAGGAGTACCTGGACAGGTTTCCCCACATGCTCTCCGGCGGACAGAGACAGCGGGTGGCCACGGCGCGCACGCTCATCCTTTCCCCGTCGCTTCTGGTTGCAGACGAGCCGGTCTCCATGATCGACCTGTCCACGCGCGCGGAAATCCTTTCCATGATGAAAGAGGTGCAGAGGGCGCGGGGGCTCAGCTATCTCTACATCACGCACGACATCTCGACGGCGAGGTTCTTCACACACAGGCTCGCCGTCATGTACCTTGGCCGGATCGTGGAGATCGGAACGCCGGACGATATCGTGGACCGTCCGGCGCATCCCTACACCCGGGCGTTGATCCAGGCCGTATGCGAGCCGGTTCCCGGCCGGGTGAAAGAGATGCGGGAGCTGCCGATCCGCGGAGAAATCCCGTCCGCTTCAGCCATCCCGCAGGGGTGCAGGTTCCACCCGCGGTGCATTTTTGTCACCAGGGAGTGCAGGCTCGCGCCAGAGCCCGGGTTGGTTGAAGTCAGTCCGGGGCACAGGACGGCCTGTCGGAGATGGAAGGAGATATCATGATTGATCCCAAAGTTGCGCGCGCGCATTTTCCGGCCCTGCAGTCCGGCGTCATCCATTTCGACAACCCGGCAGGCACGCAGATCTGCCGGGAGGCGCTGGACCGGATGAACGACTACCTCGTTGCAAGAAATGCCAACCACGGCGGAGTGTTCCGATCCAGCCGGGAATCGGACGCAATGGTTGTCGAAGCCCGGCGAGCCCTTGCCGACTTCCTGGGGGCGCGACGGCTGGAGGAGATCTCATTCGGCCAGAACATGACCTCCCTCACCATGCACATTTCCCGAAGCCTGGCCCGCGAGCTTTCCCCCGGAGACGAGATCGTGGTCACCCGGCTGGATCATGACGCCAACGTTACTCCCTGGGTCCTCGCGGCCAGGGACAGGGGATGCATGGTGAGGTACGTGGACTTCGCCCCCGCTGACTGCGCCTGGGGGGAGGAAGACCTTCTGGCTCAGGTCGGTCCGCGCACAAAGATCGTTGCCGTCGGGTACGCCTCCAATGCCACGGGCACCATTTCTCCCATCGCTCGCGCTGTCCAGATCGCCCACTCGGCGGGCGCGCTGTGCTTCGTGGATGCCGTGCACTTTGCCCCGCACGGTCCAATCGACGTTGCCAGCCTTGGCTGCGACATCCTGATCTGCTCCGCATACAAGTTCTTCGGCCCGCACATCGGCGTCATGTACGGGACGCATGACTTGATGGAGCGCCTCTTCGCGTACAAGGTGCGGCCTGCCGGTGACGCGTCCCCGGACAGGTGGGAAACGGGAACGCAGAGCTTCGAATCCATCGCTGGCGCCATGGGAGCGGTGGAGTACATCGCCTCCCTGGGCGGGCACGGGCACGGACCCGGCCCCGCGCCGCACATCGCGGCCTCTGATCGATCTTCGGCCATCCGGGCCGGCATGTGCGAAATCAGGGAATGGGAGGCTCAGCTTGCGCGAGAGATGCTGAGCGGCCTCTCATCGGTGAAGGGCTTGAGGATCCACGGCATTACGGACCCTGCCCGGATGCGGGAGCGCGCGCCCACATTCGCATTCACCATGGAGGGTTTGCACCCCCGGCGCATCTGCGAGGAGCTGGACAGGAAGGGGATCTGCGCTTCGGATGGGAACTACTATGCCCTGGAAGTCACAACCCGCCTCGGCCTGGAGGCTTCGGGCGGCATGGTGCGCGTGGGCGCAGTCCACTACAACACACCGGAGGAGATTGCAAAGCTCGTCGATGCCCTTGGGAGCATCAGGAGATGACCGAAAAGGGATACGGCTGGGACGCGGAGCAGTATGCGCGCAACTCCAGCGCCCAGTTTCAGTGGGCTCTGGAGCTGATCGGAAAGCTTGCGCTCCGCGGAGACGAACGGATCCTGGACATCGGCTGCGGGGACGGCAAGGTCACCGCGGAGCTCGCGCGCCGCGTCCCCCGCGGCGAGGTGGTCGGCGTGGACAGCTCGGAAGACATGATCGGCAAAGCAGCCGCAGCGTTTCCAGGTGTGCGTTTCCTCACCATGGACGCCCGCGCCCTTTCCTTCAAGGAAGGTTTCAACGTGGTTTTCTCCAACGCCGCCCTTCACTGGGTCAAGGATCATGGCGCCGTGCTGCACGGCGTTGCTGGGAGCCTGAAAGCCGGAGGCCGACTGCTTCTCCAGATGGGAGGCAGGGGGAACGGGGAAGAGATCTTCTTCGCGGCCGCGCAGGTAATGAAGAAAGACGCCTGGCGGTCTTTCTTCCGTGATTTCGAGTTCCCCTGGGCGTTCTCCGGGCCTGAGGAATACCGGCACTGGCTGACGGAAGCAGGCCTGGAGCCCAGGCGAGTGGAGCTTCTCCCTCGAGATATGCGCCAGAAAGGCAGAGAAGGCCTCCTGGGATGGCTGCGCACAACGTGGATGCCATATACGGAAAGGCTCCCGGCAAACCTCCGCCAGCAGTTCCTCTCAGAGGTTGTGGAGCGCTACCTTGCCGTTCACCCCCTGAGCCCTCAGGGAGAGGGAGTTGTCCGCATGGTGCGCCTGGAAGTCGATGCGCTGAAACCGGGGAAATGATGGAAATCCTGTGCACGAACGACGACGGCGTCCTCTCGCCTGGCCTGATCGCTGCGGTAGATGCAGCGCGGAATTTCGGCAGAGTCTGGGTCACCGCACCATCAAGCCAGAAGACCGGCGCCGGAAGGAGTCTCGTAGGCGACAGGACGGCGCCGCTGTCTATAACCGAAATAAACGTGGGAGACCAGAAGATCCCAGCCTTCCACCTGGAGGGCACCCCTGCGCTCGTTGTGCGGCACGCGTTCTCCACGGTCCTGAGAGAGAGGAAAATCGACCTTGCCATTTCCGGGATCAACTACGGGGAGAACATCGGGTACGACATCAGCACATCGGGAACGGTTGGAGCCGCTCTTGAATGCGCAGCACGGGGAGTTCCCGCCATAGCCGTTTCCATGCAGACAGAGATTACCGGGCACAGAACCTACGCTCCAATCGACTGGAACGCGGCGAAGTTCTTTCTCTCTCTTTTCATCCGCCGTTTCATCGAGAAACGCGGGTTTCCCGGCTTCGACCTGCTGAAGATCGACGTTCCCATGGGCGCAGACAGGCAGACCGACTGGAAGGTATGCAGGCTCCACCGCAGCCCCTATTATCTGACCAGGATGGGCAGACAGTCAGATGACGCCGTGGTGGCTGATGCGACTCTGTATACTGACGAGTCGCGCTACGCGGAGGGAACAGACGCGCATGTGCTCGTGAAAGACAGAAAAGTCGCCGTGACTCCGCTGATTCTCGACTGGACCGCTCCCCATACCGGGGATTTTTTCACCTGATTCAGCTTAGCGGCCCTTCCCAGGGGTCCGCATGCCCGCGAACACCCGGGCCAGACGCTTCATTCCCTCCTCGATCATTGGCTCATCCGCGTTTGAGAAGTTCAACCTCATCGTATTTGCGCCGCAGTCATCGGTGAAGAAGGCCTGGCCCGGCACGAACGCCACCTTCTCTTTGATGGCCTCCTCAAGGAGCGCAATGGCCGATATCTCCTCAGGCAGCGTCATCCAGAGGAACATCCCGCCCAGCGGCCTTGTGCAGCGCACCTCTGCCGGAAAGAGCGTCTCCACCATGTGCACCATGAGGTCCCGCTGCCGTCCGTAGGCTTCGCGGATGCGGGCGATGTGTCCATCCACATCGTTGTCCGCAAGGTAGCGATTCAGAACCCGCTGCGCAAACCCGTTGGAGTGAAGATCCGCGGCCTGCTTTGCAATGATGAGGCGCTCCATGATCTCATGCCCTGCACACAGCCAACCCAGCCTGAGGCCGGGGGCCACCGTCTTGGAGAAAGTGCCAAGGAGAACGGCCCAGGGCGACAGGGTTCCGTCCCCTTCCCGTCCCATGGGCGCAACAGCCTGCCCGGCGAACCTCAGCTCTCCGTACGGGTCGTCTTCCACCAGCACGGTGTCGCTTTTGGCAATCAGGGAGGCCGCCTCCCGGCGCCGCGCCGCGGACCAGGTTATCCCGGAAGGGTTCTGGAAGTTCGGCACGACGTAGAAAACCTTCGGGTTGTGCTCTCTGAGCGCCGTGGCAATCAGCTCTGCCCGGACGCCGTCCTCGCACAGCTCCAGGGCATGAAAGCGTGGCTCGAAAAGGCTGAACGCCTGGATCGCGGCCAGGTACGTAGGCCGCTCCACCAGGGCGACATCCCCCTGGTCCAGCAGCGCCTTGCCGACCAGGTCCAGCCCCTGCTGCGATCCGTTGGTAATGAGGATGTCTTCGGGAGACACGCGCACTCCACGACGCCCGTAACGCCGGGCAATGTATTCCCGAAGAGGCGGGAACCCCTCCGTGGTTGCATACTGCAGCGCCGCGGCGCCGGCTTCCGCCAGCGTCTTCTCAGAGGCGCGTGAAAGCTCCTGCACGGGGAAGAACCTCGGGTTGGGCAGGCCGCCGGCAAAGGAGATGATGGACGGATCCTCCGTGACTTTGAGGATCTCGCGCACAAAAGATCTGCGCGCCAGACCCATCCTGCGAGAAAATCGCGTCATACGAATCTCCCTCCCCTATGACTTGTCGGGCTGCGGCCTTTTCTTCAGCCTGCGCACCAGCGACCAGACCCCCTGAGCCAGCAGTAGCCCGATGATGATGTACACCCACCAGGGAAGATTCCTTCCGGCAAGCAGGACGTACAGGTACGGAGCCGCGGTGGAGAGCAGGAATACCATGCTCCAGAGAGTGACGCCGTTCAAGTGCTTTTTCGCCAGGGCCCGCACCATCCGGTAGATGGAGAAGTAGAACACGGGGCTCGCGCCGAAAAGGATGACAAGGAAGACAACCGGGTTGACCCCGTAGTTGTCGCGGGCCGCCGCCATCAGCTTGTCCATCCACGCGACGACGGCGTGCACGAGCCACTGCATCCTAGTCCAGCCTTCGCACCGAGGGCACGAGGAGCGCCACGGCCAGGGCACACAGGAGCGTGCCCGAGGCGCCGATCACGATTGTGGTCGGAACCCCGATGACCGTCGCGATAGACCCTGCAAGCAGCGCTCCCACCGGCATGAAGCCGAAGAAGGCCAGCATGTAGATGCTCATGACCCGGCCGCGCACGGCATCCGGGGTCAGGGTCTGCACCAGCGCGTTCGCCAGGTTGTTCACCATGATGTTCGCGGCCCCCACGCCAAGGATGGCAAGGAGGGACAGGGGAAGGACGCGGGTCAGGGAAAAAAGGAAGAGCATCACGGGGAACAGGAAGCTGGCCAACGTTATGGTCCGCCCTTTCCTGCGGCGATGGGCGATCGATGCGATCCACAGCGCGGATCCCAGCGCCCCAATGCCGCGGGCAGACTGGAGGAAGCCGTTGATGCGTGAGTCCCCGTGAAGGATCTGGACCGCCCAGGCGGGGACGAGGGTTGCGAACGACATGCCGAAAAGGCTTATCGATGCCATCAGGCAGATGATGGCAAGGATCCGACGCTCCGCAACAACGGCGCGGAACCCTTCCCTGATCTCTCCGAAGGTGGATCCCCTGCGGGCCGGCGGTGTCCACGGTGCAAGGCGCATGGCCAGGAGCGCGGCAATGACGGCCAGGAAGGAAAGGCCGTTGATGGCGAAGCACCAGGCCGGTCCGAAAAGCCAGTATGTGAGCCCGCCGACCATCGGTCCGATGGCCGTGGCCGTGTTGAACATCATGGAGTTCAGCGCAATTGCGTTGGTAAGCACGGGACGGTCCACCATCTCCAGCACGAAGGACTGCCGGGCGGGTGCGTCGAACGCATTTACCACGCCGAGGAAGAACGCAAGGACAACGATGTGCCAGGGGGCAACGATGCGCAGGAAGGTGAGAAGGGACAAAACGAACGCCAGGAGCATGGCGAAGGTCTGCGTCACCACAAGGAGGTTGCGCCGCGGCATCCTGTCGGCAACTGCGCCACCGTAGAGAGTGAACGCCCATGTGGCGACCCCCGAAGCGAACCCAACGTAGCCCAGGTACGCCTCCGAGTGTGTGAGCTCGTAGACAAGGTAGCCTTGCGCCGTGGTCTGCATCCAGGTCCCGAAAAGGGAGGTCATCTGCCCGACAAACCAGAGACGGTAGTTGGGATATGCGAGAGCCGCGAAAGTCCTGAGCGGCCGCGGTCCGGCGATGTCCTTGCGTTCCATTCGACCTCACTATAGTAGGAAATGGGCGCCTTGGAACAGCAGATGCAGTACATTGAAGGGGATAGGAGGAAACGCCATGGACGAAGGAAAGCTTCGCGACCAGCTTGCGGACTCGCTCAGAGGCCGTGGAGCGCACGTTCCATTCGAAAAAGCCGTGGACGGCTTCCCGGTGGAGCTCGCCGGCCGCAGCGTTGCGGGACTTCCCCACACGGCGTGGCACATCCTGTACCATCTCTGGATGGCGCAGTGGGACATCCTGGAGTTCGTGAGAGATCCCGCGCACAAGTCTCCCGAATGGCCGCAAGGCTACTGGCCCGGCACGGCGGCACCCGTTGCCGACTCGGGTTGGGATGAAACGGTGAAGAAGTTCCGCTCAGACCGTGAGGCCGTCATCAAGCTGGTGCAGGATCCAAAGAACGACCTTCTTGCGCCGATCCCCCACGGCGACGGCCAGACCCTGCTCCGCGAGGCTCTTCTGGTCGTGGATCACAATTCCTACCATCTCGGCCAGCTCGTCGACGTCCGCAGAGCCCTGAAGGCCTGGCCCGGAAAGTAATATACTTGCCCCGTGAGCGACCTTGCGCATCAGGCCCAGGAGCTTCTCGCTGAGGAAGGCAGGTTGGAGGGCCTGGTGGAGGCCTTGGACTCCCGGCTCTCTGGGCTCAAGGACATCGATCTCACCCTGACCCTGGCCGGCGTGAAGCTGCGCCTGTGCCTTGCCCTGATGAAAAGAGCCGCCAGGCCTGGGGCCGGGGCAGGCTTCGAGGAGCTGGCTGCGGCAATCGGCAGACGGGCCTCGATGGCAATCCGCCTGGTGGACGGCCTGACGTCGCAGAACATCTCGCGTGATCAGGAAGGAGTCGTCCAGGAGAGCGCCTCCTTTATCGAGGTGAAGAGGCTTTTCGAGGAGTTCCTTGTCCAGGGCGGCGACGCATTCCTGGAGCCACTGGAGATCAGTGAACGCAGCAGGCGGATCCTTTCCCGGACCCTCGTCACTTCCATCCGCAAGTACATGGGTGAGGACGATCGCTATCCTCCCCTGGACATCGAGGGCTACCCGCGTTTCCTGCAGCGGATCCTCCTCTCCCTCTTCCCGGTGATGATACGGCTCAGGCCACAGAAGCCTCCGTACGGGATCGAGGAGGGGGAAGAGGTGACATACACGTCGCCTTCCATGCGCCTCCCCCTCTCGCAGGCCGTCCACTACATGGAGAATGAGCTTCTGCCTGATCTCGAACGCCGGCTCGCAGAACAGCCGGGCCACCCCGGTCTCCAGGAAGAGGTGCGCCGGGTTGCCGAGCAGCTTGCGCGGTACAGGAGCCTGAGAGTTTCGCCGCGGGCCGCACCGGTGCTCCCTCTGGAAAAGGGCTACCATACCGAAGGGATGACCGGATTCACGCAGGACGGAGAGATCCTGGTCTCCATCCCGGTTCCGGTCAGCTTCAGGAGCGGCACCAACCTGGACAGGAAGATGGAGCTGGTCCGCATGGACGTGGTACGCAGGATTGCGGGTCGTGGCGTGAGCGCGGAGATCGACAGGGAATACCGCCGGCTTCGAAGCCTCGAGAGCGGAACCCGAGGAAGCTCGCGAACCCCGAGCTTCAAGCTGGATCCTGGATGGGGCTATTGGGTCCTGCGCCAGTCCTTCCCTTTTCTCTCTCGCCTCTCGGACAAGACACGGTTCCAGGAGCTGGTGAGCATGGCGGGGTCCGGCTCACTTGGCGCGGCGCAAAGACGGGTCGCCGGCCTTATCTCGCAGGACCAGGGAACACCGGTGGATCTGCCGTCCCTTGCTGCGCCGTGAATGGCAGCTCTCAGAGGAACCGCTCGAAGCGCTCTTTCTTGGCCCTGCAGATAGGGCAGACCGCCGGGGGCTGGTCCCGGGCGCACAGGTAGCCGCAGACCCGACAGCGCCAGACCGGGAACCCCAGCGCCTCCCGCAGGCCAGCGCCAGCCGCGGAGGGCTCCGCGCTTCCCGCGCCGCCAGCCCCGCGGTCTGCGGATGCAGTTGCGCCCTGGGGCTTTTGGCCTCCGGGCCTGCGCGCCTCGGGTCTGGGCCCCTCGGGTCTGCGCTCGGGAATCCTGGTCGCCTTTTTCTTTCCCTCCACCACGTCCTGGGAAACGTACAGGGCGCAGTAGCAGGTGTCGTATTGGTCGAGGTCAGGGTCCCGGTAGTCGCACGGACAGATGATGTCGAGGTCCTGCTCCTTGGAGCCGGAAGCGAGCCTGCACGGGCACGCCCAGTAACCGTAGCGCGCCTCGTTCACCAGGAGCCCCTCAACCAGCCCTTTGGTGAAATCAACGTCCGGGTTCAGGTGATAACCGGCGCTCTCCGCCTCCTTCGTGAGGCGCTCGAAGAGCTGCTGCACCTGCTGGGGAGTGATGACGGGGTTTTGCTCTCCCGTGCTCATCCGCCCTTCACTCCGATCTTCTCCTTGATTTCCGTCTCATCGAAGCCCGACACGCAGTCCTTGTCGTTTATGACGATTGTGGGGTAGGAGCCGTCGGGGTTCCACGTGCGGATCTCCTTCTTGACGGCATCCTTTTCCTCCACGGGCAGAAGATCAACGTCGACGTACTCGTAGCTGACCCCGAGATCTTTCAGGAGGTTTTTCGCCATGCGGCACCACATGCAGGTGCTGAGGGAATAGACAAGGATCTTTCCCTTGTCAGTCCCCTCCACGTGTTGAAAAGCCACGGTGTCCCCCCTTGCTGGAAGCATACCGCCGAAACCGGGGCGGAATCAATCCATGAGAGACAGGTAATGCGCGGTGAGCTGCGGGTACTCCTTGAGCTCGCGCCTGCCGCGAGCGCTCAGCGCGTACACGCCCTTGCGGACCCGTGTGAACCAACCATACGGATTGTAGTGGAGGATGGATTGCGTCTTGGGCCCCGTGCCCAGAGCGCGAAGCTGCGCGGGCGCCATCCCGCCGCGGGACATGAGGCAGCAGGCAATGCGGATTGCGCTTTCGCGGTACGCGGTGACGAGCTTCCTCCGGGAGCTTCCCGCGGTGTTGAGGTCCGAGGTCCTTCCCGAGATCTCGGCAAGCACGGCGCGGCGGGATGGCGCCCGCCTTCTGCGCGCAAGCGGCCTGGGTTGGAACACCACATCCACCGGGGGCGCGCCGTTGGAAGGAGACACCAGGATGAGACCGAGCTCCAGCCGCCGCAGAAGATGGAAGACACCGCGACTCTCCCTCCACCATTTCCATTTGCTGGGAGGCCGTGGGATTGCGACGTACACAGTATCCGTCATCCGCTGGCGCTGCACGGCCTGGACTATCACGGCAAGGTTAAGGGTCTTCTTGATCTCGACGATGAGAAGCTCGTCCCCGCGGAGCGCCGCAATGTCGCAGTCCCTGACCTCGCTGCGCACCGTGTATCCCTGCCCGGCAAGCCGTGCGGGTCCACCACGAGGCTTGCCCCGTGGAACGCAGCGTCCCCGAACCTGCCCTGGACGGCAGCTGCGGCCACAAAGATTCCGTTGTCCAGCGCGCGCGCCCTCGCCGCCAGCTCCCACTCCGCTGCCGGGCCAAACCAGGCGGAGCCGACGAACGCAAGCCTGACGCCGCCCAGCGCGAGGGCGCGCGCCGCCTCGGGGAACCGGCAGTCATAGCAGATCCACATGCCGCAGCGCAGTCCATCCATGCCGAAGGACACGAGCTGCTTTCCTTCCGCGGCCCAGCCTCTCTCCGTCACCCAGAGATGGATCTTCCTGTAGACAATCGGCGGCGCTCCGCTCCTGTCAAGGAATGCCATGCTGTTGTACAGCCCGTCCGGAGCGCGCTCTGGAAAGCCAAAGCACAGGGCGACCCCGGTCTCCTTTGCCGCGGCGCGAAGCTTCGATATATCCGGGCCGTCCGCGGGGATTGCCAGGCGCATGGCCGCAGAGGGGGCAAGATATCCGCTGAGGCAGAGCTCGGGAAAAACGAGCACGCGGGCGCCCATGCGCGCCGCCTGGGCCGTCATCTCGGTCATGCGGGCAGTATTTCGGGGAATATCACCGGGAGCGCACGCAAGCTGCGCGCAGGCAATAACCACGCTCACCATCCCCTCCCGCTGGAAGGGTACGCCCGGAGACCGTTTCGGATCAAGACCGGAAGGGCGCGCTAGTGATCCGCCAGCGGCCGGCTGGCAGCGATGAACCCCTTACCCATCGCATCGAGCTTGTCGGACACGGGATAGACGATCCTGTTGTTGGTGAAATCGAAATACTCCCGCATGTCCCGGTTCCAGATCCTGCCTCTCCCCTCGACGAGGCCGATCCACGCGCCCTGATAGCTGAAAAAGACGACGTGCCGGACGTCCAGCTTGTCCAGGAGGTTGCCAAGCACGTAGACCAGCCAGCTATCAATGTCAAGGAGAATGCTCCCGTCCGAAAGGGAAAGATCGTACACCGGTGTATATGCCTGCGGGTCCTTGGGGTCTGTATACGCAAAGCGGGTGACCCGGAAACTGAGCGTTTCGGTGGATCTGAGGGTGCCGGGGTGGTAGCCAAAGAACGAATAGGGGATCGGAATGAACACGTCACCGTTGAAGATGAGGGAGATTGTGCGCTCCCCCGAATCGGGCTCAGTGTGCTGGATGACCCGGGTCACCATGTCGAAGGGAAACTTGAGCTTCGTCTGGAACTCGGTCAGGATTTCCCTCATCTGCGCATTGTCGAGGTCCACCTCGAGGCCGGTCAGAACAATTCCCAGCACATAGGAAAAGAAAGTGTCCTTGACCTTGGCAAGGCTGATCTGCCTTCCCGGACGCATGGAACCGAGGGAGGGGCTTTGCGCGGAAAGCTCCTGCCCCGCTGCCCCGGCAAGACAGAGGGCAAACGCGAAGATGGGGACTCTCAGTTTCATGAGCGCCGCCGCGGGTGCCATGTTTCACGAGTCATGGATCCGTCCTCCAGGATCCTGCACACCTCGAAACGCACCCGCCCTTCCTCCACCGAGCGCGCAATACTGCGCTGGAAAGGCGAGAGGGCAGATTTGCCATGCTTGACCTCCAGCAGGACCACCTCGAGCCCTTCTTCGAGAGCTCCCCCGTCTCTGACGCCCGTGTACCCATCGAAGACGATGTAGTCAACCGGGTCACCCAGGAACCTCGCGTCGGCCGGCAGGTAGAGGAACCCCGGCAGGAGCGGCGCCATCTGCTCTGCGATCTGTCCCTTGAGGGAGCTCCTGGCCTTCTCCACGCTCTCCCTGCGGGCAGAGAGGAGGTCTCTGTCACGGTCTTTGAGAAGCTCCTCGATGCGGGAGCCGGTGCGCCTGCGCTCGGATTGCCAGACCAGGACGACGATGATCAGGGCAAGGATGGCAACCAGGGTAAGCAGAGCAAGGTAGACGACGGCTTGCGGGTCGCTCTGCATGGCAGGCAGCTGCGCTACGGCGTGTCCTTTTCCAGGATCTTCTCCAGCCTCTCGCGCAGCTCGTCATAGGCGCGCGCAAGGGTGCGGTCGTCCGTATGGTTCGATTCGGAAGCCAGTCCGTTGATGATCCCCTGGAGCTCGGCGGCGGAAAAATCGATGTGGTATCTGTTGCCGGTAATCCTGGTTGAAATGAGTTTCTTCTCGACATCCGGGCTGATGTGGAGGATGTTCAGCATAAGCTCCCTCTCGCTTCGTGAGAGCTCCACCGCGAGCGTATTGTCCATGAACGGATACTAACCATTTCTCCCGGCGTGTGCAATCACAGGGCAAAGGGGTTGTCCATGAAATAGAAGCACTGGCGCTGAAGCGTACCGGAAACGGGGACGGTATCGAACCACGCGAAGCGGTACCCGTGACGGAACAGCTCCTGGAATACCCGGTTCATGGTGAAAAGGAACTCCGGGCTGCGCTGCACCAGGTCCGCAAGGTCATCGTTGGTCAGGTCCGGCAGGGGCAGAAAGAGCGAACCTGAATAGACAAGCCCCCGGCGCGGCGCCGGGACGAGCCCCGTCCAGTCAACGGCGCTTCGGGCGCCCAGCTCGTCCAGGCTGAGGTCCGGCGGCTTCACCAGAGGATCGTCCAGGTCCCACTCGCAGGAAATGTATGGCCAGGGCTTCCCCTCGGAGGTCCTGACTCCTTCCTTCCACGAATAACGCATCCCGAAGTGCCTCATGTAGAGGCCGGCATTCCACGTCAGCAGCGGGCTGGTTCCGAACTTCAGTCTCGATGTCCTGTGCTCGCGCATGTAGTCCCCGGCCTGATTCACGAGCCCCGTGCCGATCCCCATTCCCCGCCACGCGGGGAGAACCTCGATGCCGGCCAGGGCAAAGAAAGCGCCACCGGCGTCCCTGTCGGGATAGATGGAGATCCACCCCAGGGGCCGTTCGGTCTCGGGATCAACCGCGGCAATCTTCTCCCCCCGCCTCTCCCGCAGCCGGTAAAGGTCCTGGCCCCTCCCAAGGTCTTCCCGCCGGGACGAGAGAAGGCGCACGTAGGCGACTTTCATGCGCATAAGCCCGTCACTCTGAATATCGGCACCAGGCCGTACGCTTGTTGACCTGCCGCGCACTGGCTACAATCCTCATCCATGCCGCGCAAAGAAACGCTTCCAGGCCGGGAGAGGGTGGCTCTTGCGCTCCAGCACCGCACAACAGACAGGATACCGGTAGGCATGGTCTGCGCCGGCATCAACCCGCCGGCCATGAACGCGCTGGCTGATTTTCTGGCGGCGGAGAGGGGGTTGTCGGTGGAGGAGTATCTTACCCCCATCATCGACATCGTTGAAGTGAGCCCGCGGTACATCGGCCCTCCCCTGCCTCCGGACACCGACATCTGGGGGGTGCGCCGCAGGGTGGTGAGCTACGGCTCCGGCAGCTACAACGAGATTGCAGACTATCCCCTCGCGGCCTCGGGCGGCATCCCGGACCTTGATGCCCACCGCTGGCCCGACCCTGACTGGTTCGACTACGATGGCCTCCCCGGGGTGATCGACGCGGCCCTTGCGGGCACCGACAAGTGCGTCATGGTGGGCAACGGCAACATCTTCGAGACCTCCTGGTATATGCGCGGCTTCGAGCAGATGCTGATGGACGTGATGGCGGAAGAGGAGCTGGTTCACCGGATCATGGATCGGGTGGCGCGGTTCTACATCCAGTTCTTCACACGGGTCCTGGAAGCGGCCCCGGGGCAGGTTGACCTCATCTTCACCGCTGACGATATCGGCGACCAGCGCGGGCTGCTCATGCCCCTGGAGAAATGGGAAAGGCTTCTCAAGCCGTATCACCGGCGTCTGAATGAGGCCATTCACCACTTCGGCGCCAAGGTTATCTATCATACCGACGGGTCGGTCATGCAGGCAGTCGACGGGCTCATCGACATGGGCGTCGACGTGCTCCAGGCACTGCAGTTCAGCGCCGACAACATGGACCCCGCCGCCTTGAAGCGCGCGGCGGGGCACAGGCTCTGCTTCGAGGGCGGCATCAGCGTGCAGACCACCCTCCCCTTCGGAGGCCCCGAGGAGGTTGCCGGCGAAGTCCGTGATCGCATCGACGTTCTGGGGAAAGAGGGAGGATACATCCTGGGCCCCTCCCATTGGATCCAGGCGGGAACGCCGCCAGCCAATATCGTGGCGATGTTCGACACGGCCATGGAGTATTACCCGTTCCGGCATGGCTGAGGCCGGCTTTTTGCATTACGATATTATCGTTACTATACTAGTGTGGAGGGCTGAAACATTCTGACAATTAAAATTGACGGGATCGTCGCTGCATGAAAAAGGTAAAGGTGTCCAACGGGGTCTACTGGGTGGAGATACCCGAAGCGGACCTTTTCATCCTGTGCGGCTGCCCCGCGGACAGCGTCAAGCACCTCATGAAAACCAGCCTTATTGTGGACAGGGAGAAAAACGGCGTCCCTGCCCAGACCGGGCCCAACGCGATCCTCCTGTCCGACACCACGATGCAGCACGGGAGCTTTTCCAACCTGGCCGAGTTCCCCGTTCTCCAGATGCTCTACCTCCAGGGGATGATTCTTCCCAATCATCCCAACAACACCGGCCGCAAGCCCATGCTGATCGGGCTGGAGGACCAGGTGAGGAGCCAGAGCGACTACATCTACCGCGGCACGTACGGGCTGGCGTCGCTGGCGGAGATCATGGAGACGGGCGTTGCGGAAGGTTTGGCCCGCGACATGCTTCGGATCAAGAGATGGTTCGCCTTCGACAACATCCGGCGAACCGAGGACCTGCTGGACCTGCGCATCGTGGACTCCCCGGCGGTGGAGCTGCGGGACCGCGCCTTTGTGCGCCGACGCGGCTTCAACCGGTATGAGTTCATCTACAAGGGAAGCTCGGTCACCGTGGACCTCAACCTTGCCGAGACGGAGGATTACCTGCCCACCTACCAGCTGGCGCAGAAGCGGGTCGAGCGGGAGCATTTCTCCATCATCCATGTCGGGGAGGGAGACGGGTGGGACGTCACCCGGCCCTGCATGGCGAGCATAGTCTGCTTCCAGGGCAGGACGTATCTCATCGACGCCGGGCCGGGCATCCAGCACTCCCTGGCCGCCCTTGGCATCAGCGGCAACGAGGTTGCCGGGATATTTCACACGCACGGCCATGACGACCATTTTGCAGGACTCACCTCCCTTGCCAGGGCGGACCGGCGGGTGCCCTATTTCGCGGTTCCTCCTGTTCGGGCCAGCGTCGTGAAGAAATACGCTGCGCTGACAGGAAGAGCGGAAGACACATTCTTTCGCTATTTCGAGCCGCGGGACCTCATGCTGGACACGTGGAACCGCCTGGAGGGAGGCCTCGAGGTCCTGCCGGTCTTCTCACCACACCCGGTGGAGACAACCATTTTCTTCTTCCGCGTCCAGCACGGCACTGCACACCGGTCATATGCCCATCTCGCCGACATCAGCGCCTTCGAGGTGCTGAGGAAGATGGTCACTGACGACCTCGGCAAGAACGGCATATCCCAGCAGTTCTACGATGCATGCACGACAAAACTGCTTGCCCCTGTTGACGTCAAGAAGATCGACGTCGGCGGCGGCCTCATACACGGCAAGGCGGAGGACTTCGCTGGAGACGCCTCACACAAGCGCCTTCTCAGCCACACCTCATCGCCGTTGACGGAGGACCAGAAGAAGGTCGGGCTTGCGGTCAATTTCGGAGACGAGGATGTGCTCATCGAGGCCCAGTACGAAGCGTTGCGCCTGGAAGCGCAGAGGATCCTCCTCTCGTACTTCCCCGGGCTGGCCATGCGCGACGCACAGACCCTCGCGGCCTTCCCGCTCATACACTTTACGCCGGGCACCATCATGCAGACCCCCGACATCCCCGTTGCCAATGTCTTCCTGCTTGTGAGCGGCATCGTCAACCGCGGGGAGTCGCGGGACGGTCCGCATGCAACGTTGTCCGCAGGGTCTCTCCTGGGGGAGATGGAAGCGCTGCATGATCAGAGTCCAAGCGGAATCTGCTGGGCGGCAAGCCACGTTTCCGCGCTGCGCATCCCCAGAGACGCGTGGCTGGACCTCATACGGCGCCGGGGTCTGACTGAGAGCCTGCAGGAAGCGCGCGAACGGCGTGAGTTTCTCCAGAGCACATGGCTCTTTGGAGAGGTAGCCTCGTTCACCCTGCAGAACAGAATCGCCGGACTCATGGAGCGCCGCGTGGTGAAGGAGGATACCGTGCTGCGCCCTGAAGGGCACGCCGAGGTCCTCCTCATTGCCGACGGGCTTCTCACGATCTTTCTCGGCAAGATCCCGATAGAGAACGCTACCCCGGGGGATTTCTTCGGAGAGGAGTCCATCCTGCGGGGGACGCGCGAGCTTCCGCGGGGCTGGGAGGAGCGCTTTGCCAGCCAACGGCAGACCCGGGGCAAAGGAAACAAAGCGGTGGACCTCTTCGAGGCGCGTGCGCTCCTGGATTCGACACTATACGCGATACCGGCAAAAGCCCTGGACGACATCCCCATCGTGCAGTGGAAGCTCATGGAGACATACGAGCGGAGGCTGAAGAGCTTCCGCTCCGAGGTGCGCTTCGAGTGGAGCGACTCCTACGGGATCGGGGTGCAGCGGCTCGACCTCCAGCACAAGGAGATGTTCCAGATCCTCGACGGGATCTCCGCCATGGCTGAGGGGCGCGAGCCGGGCGACGGGGCTGCCGGCATGGTTGACAAGTTCATCAGCCTTGCCCGGTCGCACCTGCAGTACGAGGAGACGCTTCTCAGCAGGGAGCCGGCGTCGGGCTTCGAAGCAGTGGTTCGCGGGAACGAGGAGTTCCTGCGCAAGCTGGAGGGTGTGCGAAAGTACCTGGAAAAAGCGCCTGCAGACGCGCTGCAGACCACGATTGCCTTCCTCAAGGACTGGGCAATCGATCACTCGCTGGTGGAAAACCGCCGGATGAAAAGCTCTCTCAGCTG
This sequence comes from Spirochaetia bacterium, assembly GCA_049515135.1. Lineage (GTDB taxonomy): Bacteria > Spirochaetota > Spirochaetia > SZUA-6 > Fen-1364 > Fen-1364. The sequence continues at coordinate 224,064 of JBEKUJ010000005.1, read as the reverse complement.
ATCTCGTCCCGTGGCACCGATTCCACCCTGACCACTTCTGGAACCGAGGCCTTCAGCCTGCTTTCAATGCCGCGGCTCAACGTGATCTGGGACATTGGACAGCCCCCGCACGCGCCGGTGAGCCGCACCTTCACGACTCCCTGGTCGGTCACATCAACCAGCTCTACATCCCCGCCATCGGCCTGGAGCATGGGCCGTATTTCTTCGATCACTTCCTGTACTCGTTCGCGCACGCTTTTCTCCTTTTGACACTACGAGCAACTGGTCACCGCAAGCCAGCCGTCGGCGCGCCTGGCGATGCGAGGGACAAGGTCCCCAATGGAGGTCTGGGCAAGCGATTCAGCCATTTTTTCCCGTGCCGTCTCGAATGCCGCCGACACGGGACACGGTGTTTCGCTGCACCTCTTTTTCTCCTTCACACAGCACCACGTGGGCAGGCTGCCGTCCACAGCTTCAACAACGTCCCGCAACGTGATCCGGCTGGCATCACGAGCAAGAGAAAAGCCACCTTTGGCGCCTCGGTGCGAAGCCACGAGCCCCGCGCGCGCCAGGAGCTGAAGGACCTTCCGCAAATAGCTCTCTGGAACCTTGATTCCTTTTGCGATGTCACCAACCAGGACCGTTGCGGACGCGCCGCCTGCCATGAATACCAGGCCGTGAATTGCGTACTCGATGCTCGTTCCGAATTGCATTATAGCTCCACCAAACAGGATAATCAATATCCTGTTTATCCCAAAATGTCAAGATAGACCGTCTGCAGGGCCATGCCACCGGGCGTCAACCGAACGCCGGCGATTCAGAACAAGCGGATCAGGGCGGTCAGGCCGAACCAGGGCTTCATGCTCATGACGCCTTGGAAATCCCAGATCGACTGGACGGGATAGAATGCAACCACACCGATGGCAACAGGACCAATGTTGATGTCACCGGAAAGCTTCAGGTTTGCCACAGAGGTTGCCGACACGGAAGGGCCGCTCATCGGAATGAAGAAATCAGGCCCCACGCCGGCGCCGAAACGCAGGAAAAGGATGTCGAAGGAAAGCCCGAAGTCGGCAAGGGCCTGGATATAGGATGAGCCGCCGACGATTGACGGGGTATAGTACAGGCCGGTCAGGCCTATCTGGAGGACGCTCAGGAACTTGAGACGCGTTTCCAACCCATAGGCGAAGTCCGCCGGGGTGATCTGCTGCGACCCCAGTGCGGTGATGTCCCCGTTGTACATTCCGGCGCCGCCAAGCTGAAACTCCGCGTACGTCAGTGCTGGGGCAAGCACAAGGATGAGGACCGCAAGGGCCTTCTTCATGCGGGAAAGACTCCTTCGCGTGCGCCGCGAACGATCCCGCACGCAGAAGAAGAAAGTAGCGCGCAGGGAACGGTATTTCAAGCTTCGGCCAGGGAAACGATTTTCCGGGCGGCCCTTCGGCAGGCGTCCCCCAGCTGTGAGATGTCCTCTCCGGTATGAGCCATGGAAACCGAGCCGAGCCCATGCATGACGAAAACGTCTTCCAGGAGAAGCGCGAGCTGGAGGATCGTATCGGACAGCTCGACGTCGCAGACCTCCGGGTTGCGCGTCTGCTCGGGAGAGCTGCAGGGGCATGATTCGTCGAACGGGAAATGGACCGACGCCATGGAGCTGCCGGGCAAGGCATCGTTGCCGTAGCCGGTGCATCGCGCCTGCAAGCCCTCCGAACGCAGGGATTCCTCCACGGTCCGGCGGGCCTCGTCCCCCAGGGCAGCCAGCCGGGGATATATCTCCGCTTCGCGATCCACCAGGTGACGCATCATTGTGATGGATGCGAGCATCGCGGCGGGGTGGCAGGAGTACGTTCCCCCGGAGAACTTGACACCTCCCGCTTTGCCGGCAAGGTCCATCACCTCCGACCTGCCGGCCACTGCCGCAACAGGCATACCGCCTCCCATGATCTTGGCGAATGTCGCAAGGTCGGGCTGGATCGAAAACAGCCGGGAGGTGCTGCCGGCACAGAAACGAAAGCCCGAGATGACCTCATCGAAGATAAGGAGAGCCCCGTGCTTCCGGGTCAGCTCCCGCGCCGTCTTCAGGAAAGCCAGGGTGGCCGGCAGGCTGCCGCCGGACCCCATGAAAGGCTCCAGAATGAAGCACGCTATGCCGGGTCCGTATCTGCGAAACTGCTCTTCGAGCATTCCGACGTCGTTGAAGCCCGTGACAAGCACCTGGTCCGCCACGGCGCTGGGAAGGCCACGGCTCTCCGCGTGCTGGAAGCTGTGACTGTTCTCGGCGTGATAATCCACGCCGACCAGTCCCCAGGGCTGGGCACCGTGCCATCCCCCTCCAATCTTCAGGACCTTTTCCCGCCCGGTGGCGGCCCGCGCCAGCATGATGGCATACATGGTTGCCAGGGAGCCGCTGGAGGTGAGCCGGACCCGCTCGGCCCCTGTTCGGCTGCAGAGAGTCTCCGCCACCTGGACCTGCAGGGAGTCCGTGAAACCCGATTGCAGCCCGAAGCCCTTTGCGAAGGCCGCAGCCAGCGGCCCGGTGATTTCCCGGGGGTTGTGCCCCAGGATGTTTGCGTGATGGCCCTGCCAGAAATCCAGGATCCTGTGACCGTCCTCATCAGTCACGCAGGCGCCCCGCGCCTCGCGGATGCGGGGCGGAAAAGGCCGCAGGAGACGGATGGTGTGGCTGCCGCCGTCCACCAGCACGCGAAGGGCTTCCCTGTTGATTGACGCGCTGCGCGGGGACCTGCGCGTGTATTCCTCCGCCAGGACGGCAAGGACCCGGGAGTAATCCCTCTTCTTCATGATCGGGGGGAGTATACGGCAGTGACCATGACGGCTGCAAGAACAAGGACCCCGCCGGCAATCCTGGCCGGTGTGACCGCCTCTCCGAGCAGGAGCACTGCCAGCGTCACCGCAACGGCCGGCTCGAACGTGGAAAGAATGGACGCGCTGGTAGGCCCCACGCGCTCCAGTCCGGCGAAAAACAGGGCAATTGCCGCCACCGTAGAGACGAGTGAAAGGGCTGCAATGGAGAGCCACCCGGCCGTCGTCCCCGGCCACACGGGTCCGCGTGCCACCAACATGCCGCCGTAGACCACTGCAGTCGAGCACACAACCACAGCGGCGGCCGCAAGGGACGGCACACTCCTCATCACGCGGGCCCCTGCCAGGATGTACACGGCGTAGATGGTCGCCGCGGCAATTGCCAGAACGATGCCAGCCGTCGTACCGCCCCGTTCGAATCCGATCATCAGGGCCGCGCCGGCAAGGGCAAGAACAAGGGCAATCGCGCGTGCCGGGGTGAAGCGTTCGTGGAATACGACCGTTGCCCCCAGCGCAACCAGGACGGGATACAGATACAGGATGAGGGCAACCAGGCTTGCCGGGGCCCGGGTCAGCGCCGTGAAATAGCACAAGGCCTGCGCGACATAGATTATCCCTCCCAGACCGATCAGGGCCGCCAGGGCGGCGCCCCGTGGCAGCCGAACCCCGCGATAGGCAACCAGGGCCAGCATGACGGGCGCAGCGGAAGCAAAGCGCAGGAAAAGAAGCGTGACAGGGCTCACCCCCGAGGAGTACGCGAAACGGGCGAAGACGGGCATGGCTCCATAGCAGGCCGCAGAGGCAACAATACAAGCGACTCCTGCGTTTCGTGACATGTGGGGTGAGTATATTATCCCTGCCATGAAAAAGCTCAATCCTCTGACGCCCGAAGAAGAGCGCGTCATCGTTCATAAAGGCACTGAGAGGCCTTTCTCAGGCGAGTACGAGTCCCTCTGGGAAAAGGGGACGTATGTCTGCAGGCGCTGCGACGCTCCCCTGTACCATTCGGAAGACAAGTTCGACGCACAGTGCGGGTGGCCGAGCTTTGACCTGGAGATCCCCGGCGCCGTGAAGCGTTCCCGGGATGCCGACGGCACGCGTACGGAGATCACCTGCGCCGCGTGCGGCGCGCACCTTGGCCACGTGTTCCAGGGTGAGGGCTTCACCCCCAGGAACACGCGTCACTGCGTGAACTCCATCTCCATGCGGTTTGTGCCGGGGCGTTGATGGTCTATACTGGGGCGCGTGAGCCGGACTCATGACAGCAGCGGACTTGCCATCCTCTATGAAGACAACCATCTCATCGCAGTCAACAAGCGGCCTGCAGACATCGTTCAGGGGGACAAGACCGGCGATGTGACCCTGGCGGACAAGGTCAAGGACTACATCCGGGCTTCCCGCGGCAAGACAGGGGAAGTGTTCGTCGGGATCCCTCATCGACTGGACAGGCCAACCAGCGGCGTTGTCCTTTTTGCCCGCACCAGCAAAGCGCTCAGCAGGCTGAGCGAGATGTTCAGGACAGGTGGGGTCGCAAAGACCTACTGGGCCCTGGTTGCCGAAAAGCCGCTTGCAGAGGCGGGAACGCTTGTCCACTGGCTCACGAGAAACTCCGAACAGAACAAGTCATACGCCTGGGACGAAAAGAGGCCGGGCGCCCGGGAGGCGCGGCTGGCATACCGCCTGCTTTTCAGCCTGGAGCGCTACCATCTCCTGGAGATCCGGCTGGAGACGGGCCGACATCACCAGATCAGGGCCCAGCTTCACGCGGTTGGCTGCCACATCAAGGGAGACCTGAAGTACGGCGCGACCCGGTCCAACCCGGGCGGGGGCATTCACCTCCACGCGCGCAGCGTTACCTTCACCCACCCGGTGAGCAAGGAAGCGCTCACCATTCTGGCCGATCCGCCGCCGGACCCGCTCTGGGACGCTGCGGTGGCCATGTGGAAAGTCAGCGGGAGCGCTGGATAGACCCGCGACAGGCAGACCCTATACAAAACAGCAGCCCAAGCGGCTATACTTGTGTCTGGGGGTTCGGGCTACGCTCAAAGACGGGTTCATAGTGGCACGGGGAGCCGTGTTCGCCATCATGTGCGTCATCGCCGGGTGTTCGATCGGCGGTGCGCCTACTGTCGCTTACACAGTCCCTGGTTCGGGGACTGGAAGCTTCTCGGCCATCGGGAGCATCACGGTTACCTTCACACGGCCAATGGACGGTTCCACGATCACTGCTTCCTCGTTTCTGGTGGAGAGCGGATCCACGCCGGTTGCCGGTACGGTGAGCGCCTCGGGAAACACGGCAACGTTCAAACCCACGGGAAGCCTTCCCTATGATTCGCTCCTGACGGCAACAATAACAACTGCGGCAAAGGACGTTTCCGGGAACGCCCTGGCTGCCAACTATTCGTGGCAGTTCTCCACCCGGCAGACTTTTGCGGGAATGACGCTGCACTGGACAGCGACTTTCCCAGCCAATTTCACGAGGTACGTTACTCCCGTAACTCTCATTAACGGCACCAACGTTGTCTCACAGACCATCAACCCCGACGGATCGATCACTCTGAACATCACCAATGCAGCTTCAGGCGAGGACGTCGGCTTCTACTTTTTTGTCGGCACCCTTCAGAGCTTCAATTCACTTTCCGTGACTGCGGCCTCCGGATCCGGTCCGTTCTCCGCGAACCTCTATCTCGATAGCAATAATGATGGCGACTTCTTTACATGGTCGTCGAACGTCTATTCCGGCCTGGGAGGGGACCTGTACTTCCTCGGCCCCGCTTCCGCAAGCAACACGCTCACCATCAATTCTGCCTCGACGTTCAGTGGATCCAGCGGGACGTACACCCTTTCGCAGCTGAAAGCGGGAAACCTCGCGGGTGTGTCGGGTACAACCGTCATCGGCATCTGGTTGGGTTTCCCTTTGTCATCTGGCAGCCAGACAACTACGATCACGGGGATCCAACAGCAATGAAGGCGCCACGGATTCTTTGCCTGATTGTCATGTCGATTTGTATTGCGGTTTCACTCGGCACATGCACTCTTTTAGGAACTGATATCCATGAGCGCATCGACTTGTTCATCGCCGGCTTGAACAACTCCGACAGGTCGGCCATCAATTCGAACTTCGACCAGTCCCTGACGCAGAACCTGCCCACCATGACTCCGGCCTGGTGGGGCGCCTTTTTCCCGGTGCCGCCGGACGCAGACCACCTGTACGTCGCCTCGCTCATCGACTACTCGAACCCTTCGAATGTCGTCGCCACCATCATGGGGCCTCCGGCCTTCACCTCCGACACGGGAGTCCCTCTCAACGCCGTTTTCGTCATGAGTAAAGAGGGCGCCGACTGGTACATTCAGAAGCTGTATCTGAACGGAAGCAGTACGCCAATCATTCAATAGGGAAGCGGGATGGAGCCCTTGGGAATGGATTTCGACCTGATCCACGGGATCATGAAGGAGCCGGAAATCCCGTCCACTGCGAGGTCTTCAAGAGCGCTTTCGAATACCGGGGAAAAGTGAACCGGAATGCTTGAGGACTGCATCGTTTCTATCCGCTACCTCTCGGGCCTGCGGGACGCCACGAACACGGGGACGGAAGAGGTCCGCTTCCCGCCAGGAACCAGGCTTCGCGATCTTTCCCGGTGGCTGGCTGAGAAATACGGCCTCGCTGTTCCCGGTCCAGGTGTGATGGGCACGGTGAACGGCCGGGGCTGGAGCCAGACCCCTTTGGCAATGGAGACGGAGCTTCACAACGGCGACCAGATAGCCTTGTTTCCCCTTCTTTCAGGAGGATGATCGTGAGCAACCAGAACGTGCTGGAAATGGTGCGCAAGCATGCGGTGGTCCCCGTCGTCGCGATCGATGATCCCGCTTCTGCCATTCCCCTCGCCGACGCGCTGATAGAGGGCGGCCTCCCCGTGGTGGAGGTGACGTTCCGAACCGAAGCGGCTGCGCAGGTCATCTCGACGATGGCCCGGGAAAGACCCACGATGGTCATCGGCGCAGGCACCGTGCTCAGCGCCGAGAACCTTCGCCGGGCAAAGGACGCAGGAGCACGCTTCGGCGTGGCTCCGGGCGTGAACCCGGAGGTGGTGGCCGAGGCGAGCCGTCTGGATTTTCCCTTTGTGCCGGGTGTGGTGACGCCTTCGGAGATCGAAGCAGCGCTTTCCCTGGGCGTGAAACTCCTGAAGTTCTTCCCCTCTGAGGCCTTCGGCGGCCTGAAGGTGATCAAGGCCCTTGCAGCGCCGTTCGCGCATACCGGAGTGCGGTTCATGCCCACCGGGGGAATCACGCCGGCGAACCTGTCAGACTACCTCAGCGCAGAGGTGGTTGCCTGCGTGGGCGGGACCTGGATTGCCCCTCGAGAGGCCATCTCTGAGAAGAAGTGGGCGCTCATCAGGGACAACTGCAGGGCTGCAGTGGAGCTGGTCAGGAAGGTCCGCGGATAGACAGGCGTGCCTCGGACAGTGCTTGCCGCGCCGCTTGACACACTTTTTGTTGTATAATACAATCGTTTCATTCTACACCTATAAGGAGACACTTTGGACCGGGGCGGAGTTCGGGGGTTCAGAAAGGATCTTCGTCTTCTGGAGCGCCAGATCGAGCTCACGCTCGCCTCCCAGACGGGCTGCTGCGGCGTGACGGTAGCGCAATGCCATCTTCTCCTGGAAGTGGAGCTGCGCGGAAAAACCAGTGTCACCGAGCTGGCTCTGGCTCTGGAGCTGGACAAGAGCACCCTCAGCCGGTCGGTTGATGGGTTGTGCCGGGCTGGTCTTCTGGCCCGGGAGCCGGATCCTGCCAGCAGACGTCAGCAGATCATCAGCCTCACGGCCAGGGGGAAAGCCAGGGCAGCTTCGATCAACGCGCTGTGCGATCGGTTTTACACGGGCCTCCTGGACTCGATCCCCGCGGACAAGGGAAAGGCAGCCAGGGAATCTGTTGCCCTCCTGGGCCAGGCAATAAGGGAAGTGAGAAAAAAAGGAGAAAATCCGTGCATTCAGTGAACGTCGTCTCGGCCAGGCTTTCCCTGCGCGACATCCTCGGAGGATGGGGAGTGCGCTGGAACATCGGGAGAAGCCGCTACATCGTGCTGCCCGGGCTCTATGCCGTGGGGAAGCCCGCCCCGGAGTCTCCTGTCCTGGTGACTGCCAACTACAAGCTGACCTTCGACACGCTCCGTTCAGAGCTTTCCGGCACGGACGCGTGGATCCTGGTCCTTGACACCAAGGGTGTCAACGTCTGGTGCGCAGCGGGAAAAGGAACTTTCGGCACACGGGAGCTGGAGCAGAAGGTGCTGGCGCTCCGCCTGGATCAGGTCGTGTCCCACCGGACGCTGATCGTGCCGCAGCTCGGCGCAACCGGGGTTTCCGCGCCGCAGGTGCAGAAGGCAACCGGCTGGAGGGTCGTCTTCGGGCCCGTCCGCGCCCGGGACATCCCTGCATTTCTGGCCAACGGCATGAAGAAGGACGACGCCATGAGGCGCGTGGAGTTCCGTCTTCCCGAGCGCATGGCCGTGGCTCCTGTCGAGCTGGTTCAATCCTGGCCATTTCTGGCGGGGATTGCCGCCGCATCCGCGCTCCTGGCCCTTCCCGTCGGCCCGGGCTATGTCCGGCAGCTCCTGAGCATTTTTCTCCCGCTTGCCGGCGCTGTTCTTGTGGGCACCCTCGCGTTCCCCGCGCTCATGGTGTACCTGCCGTTCCGCGCCTTTTCGCTGAAGGGCGCGCTCCTCGGGGTCGCCTGGGGAGCTGCGGCATCCCTTGTCCTCAGGGCAAGCATTGCAGGGTCCCTTGCGCTGGTCTTCTCGGCCGCCTCCATTTCGGCGTACCTGGCCATGAACTTCACCGGCGCATCGACGTTCACCTGCCAGGCGGGCGCAGAGCTGGAAGTGCGCCGCAGCACGGTCCCGATGATAGCCTCTCTTGTCCTGGGCGCGGGCCTGCTGGCTGCATCCAGATTCCTGGGCATCTAGGAGACATCTCATGAGAATGACGTACATCAGAAACGGAGAGACCCTGACGCTGGATCAGGAGCAGTGCAACGGCTGCCGGCGGTGCATCGAGGTGTGCCCGCACGAGGTGCTGGCCATGGCGGACGGGAAGGCGCGGATTGCTGACAGGGAAGCCTGCATGGAGTGCGGCGCATGCGCGAACAATTGCGAGCAGGAAGCCATCAGGGTGAAAGCCGGTGTCGGCTGTGCCTCGGCAGTGATACAGGGAATGATCCGGGGAACAAGTCCGCAATGCGGGTGCGGCGCCCCTGGGGGCACGAGTGCAGGCTGCTGCTGAGCGACCGTCAGGGCGCCTTCGCTGTCTGCAAGGCGAACTCTTTCACTTTTTCCCTGATTTCATCCCGCACTTCGCGCACTCGCGCCATTATCTCTTCATCAGTCCCAGTGAAGGCCGCGGGGTCAGGGAAAGGCCAATGGAGCCGCTGCGTGATGCCGGGAAAGATCGGGCACCGGTCGGCGGCCTCCCGGGAGCAGACCGTGATCACGTAATCGTAGCGCCGGCCCGCTTTGTACAGCTCGAACACGCCCTGCGTCGTCTTTCCTGATATATCGATCCCGTCTTCCGAAAGTGCGCGCACGACAAACGGGTTAAGCTTTCCCGGCTCCAGCCCTGCGCTTTCTACCTCGAACTCCGGCCCTCCATACATGCGAAGGTAGGCTTCCGCCATCTGGCTGCGCGCCGAATTGTGAACGCAGATGAACAACACCTTCTTCACGGCTTTCCCCCGGCCGCAATGTAGGGGGTGTTTGTTAGCTTTCCGTGAAGGGGAGCGTAAAAACGAAGCGGCTGCCCTTTCCCTCCCCCTCGCTCTCCGCCCACATCCTTCCCCCGTGCAGCTCCACGAGCTTGCGCGACAGGGACAGCCCGAGCCCCGAGCCCTGCTCCTTTGCCCTGCCGCTGTGCTTGATCTGGTAGAATGCGTCGAAAATCCGGTCCAGCTCGAGGGCGGGAATGCCGATCCCCGTGTCCGTCACGCTGATCTCCAGCTCCACTCCCCGGCTCCTCATTGCCACGTCGATGCGGCCATCGTCAGGGGTGAACTTGATGGCGTTGGACAGCAGGTTGAAAAGCACCTGCTTGAGCCGCCTCTCGTCGACGCGCAGCTCCAGGCCGGAGAGGTCCGCCGGCAGGTGGGCCTGCAAACCGATGCCCCGCCGGTCAGCAGTCTCCTTCAGCATCGTGATGGGGTGCTCGATGAGGGAGCACATCTTCACAAGGGTGGGCTCCAGCTCCGTTTTCCCCGACTCTATCTTCGATACGTCGAGGATGTCGTTGATGAGATCCAGCAGGTGGTGGGAAGCCTGCAGGATCACCTCGATCTGCTGTTTCTGCTTGTCGTTCAGCGACCCGAAGTACTCGTAGCCCAGTATCTCCGCGTACCCGATGATGGCCGTCAGTGGCGTGCGAAGCTCATGGGACATTCCCGCCAGCAGGTCGGACTTGGCCCTGTTGGCCGCGTCCGCTGCCTGGATGGCGAACGTGAGCCGGTCTTCAGCGCGCTTGCGGGCCGTGATGTCCCGGGCCACGATGGTCACACCTGCGAAGATTCCGCTGTCGTCCTTCAGCGGCGAGACCTTTGCGTTGTACCAGGTCTGCGAGCCGCCGGCCGCCAGGCTGTAGTCGAATTGCTCCACGCGCTGGGACGACTGCACGGCAAAGAAGGCCGCGTTGAAGCGCGCGGCAACCGCCGCGGGAAAAACGTCGCCGAAGGTCTTGCCCCTCCACTCGGGGGACGCCGTGGCCGCCGCCGCGGAGCTGGAGGGCGCACGGGAAGCCACCAGCAGGCCGTTTCGGTCCGTCACGAGCACGGCGTCGTCCATCGACATGAGGATGGAGCGCAGCCTTTCCTCGCTCTCCCGAAGGTCGGCCTCGACGCGGAGCTTCTGCCTGGCGATCTCTGCCTGGCGGATGGCCCTCTCGATCACCGAGGGCAGGAGGCGGAAGAACTTCTCGTAGCTCTCCTTGTGGATGTAGTCAGCGGCGCCCAGCTTCATGGCCCGCACTGCAACCTCTTCACTGCCCGCGCCGGTGGCCATGATCACCGGGACGCCGGCCTTTCTCGATACCAGGGTCTGCAGCACGTCCAGCCCGTTGCAGTCGGGAAGCTGGTAGTCCACGATGACGAGGTCGTGGATGGCTTCGTCGAATACCCGCAGGCCTTCACGCCCTGTGGCTGCGCTGTCCACCTGATAGCCCTCGGGGGCAAGCTTGGTCTGGACCAGCCGGGCGAGTCCGGGATCGTCCTCGATGTAAAGGACCCGCATCTCGGGGCGCATTCCCTCTCTCACCCTCCGTTGCCAAGAACGCGGCGCACGCACCGAAGGAGGTCCCGCGGCTCATAGGGCTTTGCAAGAATCTCCTCGACCCCTGGACGTGACACGGACTCCTGCGCTCCCCAGGCATACCCGGTGCACAGGATGACCGGCAGGGAGGGACTGGTCTCCCGGATCCGTTCCAGGACAGTGCGGCCGCTGAGCTTGGGCATGACATCGTCCAGGATCGCGATGCGGATGACCTCCCTGTGTCGCTGGAAAAGCTGAATCGCCTCCTCCCCGTCCCGGGCCGCCAGCACGCGATATCCTTCCTTGCCAAGGACGCGTGAGGCAAGGTCCCGGACGCTGGTGTCGTCCTCTGCCAGGAGGAGGGTGCCGCCTCCGAGGACAGGCGGCGCTTTCACGCTTTCCGTCCGCACGGGAAGCGTAATGAGGAACTCAATGCCTCCTCCCGCGGGGTTTGCCAGCGAGATCTTCCCGCCCAGCAGGGAAACGGCACCCCGGGCGGCGGCAAGGCCCAATCCCAGTCTCCTGCCGGTGGACGGGGCGACGTAGAACGGCTCAAAAACATGCGCCCGTTCGTCATCGGCAACGATGGCGCCCGGCGCGGCTACCCGCAGCACGATTGATTGTCCCGACGGCGGGTCCTCCGCCGTAACGCGCGACTCGATGAACAGCCGACCTCCTTTGACTGTTCTCTCGATTGAAAAGGTGACGAGGCTCGAGATGAGCTTTTCCACCTGGTCCGCCGAGGCAAGGAGCCTGGGCAGGCCGACACCGGCGACAAAGCTCGCCTGGCAGCCTCCGGCCCGGGAAGCCCGGCAGTTTTCCAGCGCCCGGCTTATCGACTCGTTGAGGTCCACTTCGCCAAGTGACGATGAGGCGCGGCGGCCCACGGAAAGAAGCTGGGCCACGAGCTCCGAGGCCCGCTGCAGGGCGGACATGACCTCCTGGAGGTGGCCCCTGGCTCCGGGGCCGAGGTCTTCCTCCCCAAGGGCAAGCTCGGCGTATCCGCGCACCGCGAGCAGGATGTTGTTGAAATCATGAGCCACGCCCCCCGCCAGCCGCTCCACGGCGTCCGACGGAGCATCGTCGGAGATGGCTTGCGCAAGCCGGCCGGGCGCCGCGGTCCGCCGGCCAAAAAGCGCGCCGAGGTTCCTGCGCACCGATCCGCTATTCGCCATCCAGCGTCTCCCGCACCTTGCGCGCGAGGAGTTCACGCAAGGGGACTCCCTGCACCGCCTGCCTGCCGTTCATATGCGCCTCATACGCTCTGCGGCGCCCCGGTGGATGGCAACCGGGACCTGATGCGGTCCCATTGCGCAAGCACCTTCTCATTGATGGGGACGAGGGGGACATTTCCATCCCGAGCGTCCCGGCACAGACTCTGGAGGCTCTCGAAACATGTGGCGATCTGCCGGATGACCTCCGGGTCCACGGTCACGACATCCGAGAGTCCCGCCGGCGCCGCGGCAGCGGGGACGACCGCGGCGGCTGTGGACCGTCCCGCGGCCTTGTCTCCCTTCAGGGGGTCCAGAGCGGCAGGAAGGTCGAGCACGACCTCGTACGGCTCGTAGACACGGATGGGCTCCGAGATGTTCTTCACCGTGATTCGGCCTATCTCGCGCGCATGGATGTAGTCCCTGACCTTCTCATGGACCGCTTCAGAAACGAGGACGGAGCCGGGCTGCGCGGAGCTCTCCAGGCGCGACGCTATGTTCACCGTATTGCCCAGGACGTCCCCCTGGCCCTTGCGCACGACTTTGCCGCAATTGATGCCGATGCGGATGACGACGCGCGACTTTTCCTCCCGGTAACGGTTGAACCTCTTCAGCGACTTCTGCAGCCTGATAGCAGCGAGCACCGCGGAGAGCGGGTCCTGAAACACAAAGAGGTGGCCGTCGCCCATGCGCTTGACCAGCTCCCCCCGGTGGGCCTCCACCAGGGCAAGGAGGATCTTCTCGTAGTCCTGGATCAGGCTGGAAACCTGCTGCGGCGTGAGAAACTGGGCCTTCTTGGAGTACCCCTGGATGTCCGTGAAGAGAATCACGAGGTCCTGCACGTTTTCCCGCTCGAACTGGAAGGCGTTTCGCTCGGTGCGGAAGTCGACGGCCGCCCCTGGCTCCTCCGGGAGGGCCGCCTCGGCATCCTCTCCGGCGGATGTGCCTCTCAGACGAAGCGCGAGCTCGAGCACGTCCTGGCGCAGGTCTTCCGAGGCGCTCAGCAGGAGGTCGCGAAGCGGTCCGTGAATAAGAGGGCTCTCGGCCGCCAGGAGTGGAGCGAGGAATGGCAGAAGCTGCGCGCGGAGGAGGCCTGTGAGACCGCGCAGCGTTTCCGAGCGCTCCTCCAGGGTGCCGGAGGAAAGGAAATCCCTTATCACCTCGGGCGCGTAATCGTCTCCCAGCCTCCACAGGAGCAGCCCGGCCGCGCGTCGATGCGAAGAGTCGTTCCCCCGAAGGATCTTGTACAGAAACTCGACAGTGCCTTCCCGGTTTCCGATGAAACCCGAGGCAATGCGGCGACCCATGATTGACAGGACCGCGGACTTGCGCGCCCCATCCCCGCCGGCGTACACGTCCCGCAGGCTCTCCATGATGTCCAAAGACGCCTTGTCCCCCAGGTAGACGCCGATGGACTCGATCACCTCCCTGTTTGTGGAAAGCGACAGTCGGGTCAGGAGCGCCTTGGCAAGGTCACCGTTGGATGATGCGGGAAAAGCGCTGATGGCCTCCACGGCGTTCAGCGTGACGTAGGGGTCGTCCTGCGCGGAGAGCAGCGTGGCCGACGATGGCTCGAGCTCTGACGGGCTGAGCTCGCGCAGCAGGTGAAGAGAGGCGATTGCCAGCACCTTGCTTGCCAGCGGCAGGGTCAGGCACTCGTTGCACGCGGCCACCGCCTCCGTCGGATTCACCCGGGCGAACGCCGAGAGGGCGGCTTCGGCAAGCCGGAACAGCTTCTCCCCCCGGGCCCAGGTATAAATGGCCTTCAGCGTGCCCTCCACCGTCGGCCCTGCCCCCGGGCTCAGAACCACGCCGGCCAGTCGAACCGCGCGGATGAGCTGCCAGAAAAGGAGCCCCTTGCCGGGCTTCGCAAGCGCCAGCTCGCGGGCCACCAGGCCCATCCCCGTTCTCTGAGGGTTCTTGATGATCTCCGCGAAGGCCGTGTAGCCGTCGAAATGACGCACCTCGACGCGCACCGCCGTGGCCTTGAGCCTCTTCAGCAGATCATCCTCTGTGTCCGTGGATGCGCCCTTGAGGTAGCGAAGGAGCGCAGCCTTGAAATCCTCATCGCAGTAGAATTCCAGGTACTCCTTGGACCTCATGATGAGCCAGCCAAGCTCGTGGGACTCACTGGCAATGTGCCGTCCCTCCTCGCGAAGCTTGCGGAAGTGCTCGTTGATGAAGGTGATCACGCGGCCGCGGAGCGCCACGGGCACCGCCCGGGCGGCGCCCTCGGTGCTGGCCATACGGCTGACGGCTTCGTGGACCTCGTCCTCCAGGGCGGCGTTGCTCTCCGCCCGGCCCAGGAGGCTTTCGATGACGGTCGGGAAAAGCTTCAGGTGATGCTCTGCGGCGGCAATCCCCGCATACCCCGCCCTGCGGACATCCGCCACCGGATCTGCAAGGGCCTCCCGCAGCAGCGCGGCGGACGCTTCGAGGTCCTGGGTCAGCGCAACGGAGACCAGCGCTGCCCGGGTTCGGGCCGGAAGATGCTTGTACTGGGGCGCATAGTGCTCCACGGCCCTTGGCGCCAGGGTTGGCATGTCGAGTGCCGATCGGAGCACCTGGTCCACCGTCTCCTCATGGGAATCAGCCAGCAGCTCATCCAGCGCCGCATCCCCGCGCAGCCGAAGGAGAAGGCCCACTGCGTGGGCCCGCGCTCCGGCGGACGCCATGGGGGAGCGGGCGATCTGCCGGACAAAGCCTGCCAGCTCGCGGTCCTTGGGGACCGCGGAGGCCAGCGCATCCAGGATCTCGCGACGCAGGCCCTCGTCCCGGGTCGTCTTCAACAATTCCACGAGAGCCCGGGCCGAGCCGGGATGGCGGACCGTCCCAAGCGCCCGCACCGCGGCGGTTTGAAGCTCGCCGCTCGCGGAAGAAACGACCCTGGTCACGAAGGTGAAGCTTGCCGGGTTGGCAAGGGACGCCACCGCGTCCATGGCGGACAGCGCCACCTCGGCGCGGCTGTCGAACAGGTCGCCGTGCAGCCACTCCAGGCCCCTGGCGTCTCTGTCGAACGCGGAAAGGAGCCGATGTGTAGTGACAAGCGGCTCGATCGCGAGCCGCAGGGACTCCGGGGCACCGGGGCTCATTGCGCTATTTTCCTGTCTGCTCACCCATGGGCTGGTCGTGCAGCGAGCCCAGCTGCGTTCTCTCCTCCGCGGTGAGGATGGCGTCGCTGTTGAGGAGGATGATCAGTTTGTCGTCGATCTTTCCCACCCCGGTGATGAAATCCTGGGCGAGCCCGCCGAAAACGGGAGGCGGCGGGTCGATCTGGTCAACAGGGATCCGCACCACCTGGCTCGCCGAGTCGACAACCATTCCCATCAGCTTGCCGTCCACCTCGACCACGATGACGCGCGTCATTGCGGTGGCTTCCTTGGCCTCCAGGCCGAACTTGTCCCGCAGGTCGATGATGGGGATCACGTCGCCGCGCAGATTGATGATCCCCTTCACGAAACTGGGCGCCTTCGGCAGCCAGGTGATCTCCCTGACCCGGATGACTTCCTTCACCCGCAGAAGCTCCAGCCCATACTCCTCGTCCCCGACTGAAAAGCTGATGAACTGACGAAGCTCGCCCCGCGTGTCCACCCTGTCCTTCAGTGCATCCATCACTCGTACCTCCGCTCCAAACGACCGGCTTTTCCACCGGTCAGGCTGTTGCTTGCATCCGGCCCTGGATCAGCCAGGTGGATTCGGATGCGCGCAGGAAAATCGAAAGGATCTCCGGATCGAATTGTGTTCCCGCCTTGCTCTCCAGGTCGCGGCAGGCCTCCGCGTACGGGAGCGGGGGGCGGTAGGGCCGCTCGGACGTCATGGCATCCAGGGCGTCCATCACGGCAAAAATTCTCGCATGCAGGGGTATGTCGGTGCCCGAAAGCCTCTTGGGGTAGCCGCCCCCATCGAAGCGCTCGTGATGGGAGAGGACCACATCGGTGGCATAGCTCAGGAAATCGATCCCCCGCAGCATGGTCCATCCCATGAGGGGATGCCTCTCCACCACGGCGCGCTCCTCTTTGGTGAGGTCCCCCGGCTTGAGCAGGATGTGCTCCGGCACGCCGATCTTCCCCACGTCATGGAGGTAGGCCCCCCACTTCAGGTTCTGCAGCTCGAAGGAGGAGAGGGAAAGCGCCTCACCCATGCGGAGGCTGTTCTGCGAGACTCTGCGGCAGTGGTCGGAGGTTTCGTGGTCCTTGAGATTCAGCGCGGCCCCCAGGGCGGCCACCGTGGAGTCACGGACCTCATCAAGCTGGCGGGAAGTCTGCGAGAGCTCGTTCGCCTTGACGACGACAAGGTTCTCCAACGCTCGCGCGTAGTAGCGCGTGTTGGTACGGCTTTTCCATTCCTCCATTGCCCTGTCAAGGCGCTGGAGGAAGTCCCCCACGGTGAATGGCTTCGTGATGAAATCAATGGCGCCGTCTCGGATTGCCTGCACGGCTGTCTGTATGTCGCTGCACCCGGTGATCACGACCACAAGGGGGGATGTCGTGCTTTCCTCCGCAAGGGAAAGCCCGCTTCCGTCGGGAAGGTTAATGTCCAGAAAGAGCATGTCATAGGTGACCCGGGCCACCATGCCGCGGGCCTCCGCCAGGGACCCCGCCGTGTCGCAGGCAAACCCCCGGATCTTCAGCATGGCGGTGATGAGAGACCGGATCTCCGCCTGGTCCTCCAGGACAAGGATGCGGGGCGGCGTGATCTGCGGTGGAACAGCTATCGGTACCGGCCGAGGTCCCGGCCTCACAAGATCCTGCATAGTCGGCGGCTCCTCAACTGTGATGGGGATGGTTCTTGAGCTTCTTCATGCCTGATGCGAGGGCAAGCTCGATCTCGACCCGCATGGCGCGCTCGGACTCGGGCCGCGGCGTCAGGGGCGCCAAGAGCGACGTGTAGTATCCCGGCTTGACGTGATTCAGCGTCCATGCGGCGAGGTCCAGGATGCACTCTTCGCAGGTGCACATGTCCCCTCCTTTGTTGATCTGCTTTTCGATGGCCTCGAAGACCATCTCCTCCGCCCTGTTTTTCATATTGTCCAGGTTGTACCGCTCAGCCAGCTTCATACAGCACTCCTCGCCGCGCTCCCGCCGCGGACGCATCCCCGCAGCCGGGAGGCAATCTGGTCTACGGGGACCACTTCGTTGGCGTCCCCGTTCTGAACGACCTCCTTGTTCATCCCGTAGATGACGGAGGTGTTCTTGTCCTGCGCGATGACACGCCCGCCGCGCGCCCGCAGCTCCCGCAGGCCTTCGGCGCCGTCCTTGCCCATTCCCGTCATGATGACGCCGACGGCGCGCGAGCCGTATTCCCTGGCCACTGAGCGCATCAGCACGTCCACCGACGGGCGATGCCCGTTGACGGCATCGTTCTGGTTGAGAAGGATGCGGGGCTCCACGCCGAGCCGGGTGACCGTCATATGCCAGTTGCCCGGCGCAATGAGCACTCTGCCCGGCAGGATTGCGTCCCCGTTCTCCGCCTCCTTCACCCGAACGGCGCAGCACTGGTCCAGCCTGTCGGCGAAAGCCCTGGTGAAGACCGGCGGCATGTGCTGCACCACCACAACGCCAACGGGGAAGTCTCCGGGAAGCTGCGCGAGGACCGTCTT
The DNA here is from genome assembly GCA_049515135.1 of Spirochaetia bacterium. Lineage (GTDB taxonomy): Bacteria > Spirochaetota > Spirochaetia > SZUA-6 > Fen-1364 > Fen-1364. Next base: position 206,165 of record JBEKUJ010000005.1, on the reverse strand, counting down.
CAAGGCGACCGGACCCCCCGTCGATGTCCCGATGGCAACAAGGTCCGCCGCGTCGCCGTCGAATCCCGGCGAGGAAGCGGACACGGGGTTAGCAGCCCGGACGCCGGCAGCGCGCTCCCCGGCCTCCGCGGGAGCCTCGAGCGGGGCAGCGAGGCTCACCCGCGGACCCATGATGATACGGGCCGCGTCCCTGACCTTTTCGGTCAACTCACGGGCGATGGCGGGGATGCCGCCGGAAAGGGAATTGGCGGGTTTGAGGACAAAATCCACTGCGCCGGCCTCGAGGGCCTGGATGGTGAGGTCCGCGCCCTTCCGTGCGTGGGCGCTCATCACGATGATCGGGGTGGGCCGCGCGTTCATGATCCGGCGGATGGCTTCCAGGCCGCCCATGCCTGGCATCTCGAGGTCCAGGGTGATTACATCGGGGCGCTCCCGCTCCAGTTTTGCCAGGGCGAACTCGGCGGTGGCCGCAGTGGCGGCAACGGTGATTTCCGGGTCCGATGAGAGTATGTCCGTGGCAATCCTGCGCACGAGAGCCGAATCGTCGACCACCATGACGCGTATCACGATTCCGTCTCCTTCTTCATGCGGTAGATGGGCGCTTTGAACGCCGCCACGTAGCGGAACTTCCTGCTGAAGCCGCTCAAGGACTCCGAGTGTCCGATGAAAAGATACCCATCGGGATCCAGAGCCTCCGCAAAGACCTCGTCCACCAGCTTCGTCTGGGTTGCCTTGTTGAAATAGATCATGACGTTGCGGCAGAAGATGATGTCGAACGGCCCTCCCGGGGCCGGGTCCTTGAACAGGTTATGGACCCGGAAGTCGACTCCGTTGCGAATCTCCTGGCAGATTTGCCGTGCGCCGTCTTTTGCCGGAGAGAACCAGCGGTCCAGGTCAGCGTGCGGGACCAGGCGCAGGGCGCGCTCGAAGTACACGCCGTTCTTCGCCCGGGAAATGGCCGTGGTGCTGATGTCGGTGCCCACGATGCTGACCTCAGCACCCGGGTACCCGCACTCCCCCAGCGCCCCGTCCACCACCAGCCGCAGGGTATACACCTCCTCACCGGTGGAGCATCCCGCGCTCCAGAGGCGCACGCGGCGCCTGTGACGGAGGATCTCGGGGAGAATGGTCTTTCGCAGGACATTGAAATGGTTGATCTCCCGGAAGAAGTATGTCTCGTTGGTGCTGACCGCATCGATGAAATTGTGCAGCTCCGTCTCCCCCGCTTTGCCAGAAACGAGCAGGCGGTAGTACTCCTCGTAGGAAGAGAGGTGCAGCGCCGCAAGGCGCTTCCGCAGACGGTTGGAAATGAGGATCTGCTTCCCGTCGCGCATGTGGATGCCGGTCTTCTCGAAGATGAAGGCGCGGAACTCGTTGAAAGTCTCATCCGAGATGACGGGCAGCCCCATGGTCGGCGAAGCTTGAGCGTTCACGCAGCCCCTCCCACCGGGACGGCGGGGCTCAGTGTGTGCACGGAAACCTGCCCGCTCTCATTATTGAAGATCACCGTCCTGCCTCTGGTGCCGCCCGTGTCCTCGAACACGATGGGCACGGCCGCGTCCTCCAGGACCTTGCGGGCTGCGGAGATGTTCTGGTCTCCGATGGAGCCGATCCCCCCGGAAGCCATGGGGAACATCTTGGCCCCGCCGATGAGGTATGCCCGAAGGGATGAGGCGCGACTGCCCGTTCCTGCCATCATGGCGAGGAGCGCGGGGATGGCCGTATCGGCGTACTTCCCGATGGACGAATCGCTGCGCGAGCTACTGGGAAGCATCACGTGCGCAAGGGCGCTGATCCGCTTCACAGGGTCGTGCAGGATCACGCCGACGCAGGAGCCGAGGATCGTCTTGAGGCTGTGCGAGTCGCGCACCATGTTCATTTCCGCCATCCGCACGTTCACGATTTCCGCCATATCATCCCGCCGCGCCTGTGGATGGGCCCGCCTCGAGGGCGTCCATGAGCTTCTTCAGTGAATCCGGCTCCAGGAAGAGGACGAGGTGGCAGACGACGTTTTCCGAGCCGGACCCGTAGATGATCGCTTCGGTGATCAGGATCTCGTCACCAGGCTGGTTGAAATGGGCCAGGACGGAGTCGATCACGGGAAGGCACATGTCCACGCTGATCTCGGGCACTCCGGGGGCAACCATGAGATTGGTGCTGTCCGCCATCGTATTGATGAAGCTGGCAGCCAGGATGTTCCCCATCTCGCACATGGCGGACAGGTCGACGCTGGCCAGCTCCCGGGTGGTCCCCACCTGCCGACCGTGCACCAGGTCCTCCATCTCCAGGAGGTTGTCGAACGGGAGGACGAGCAATATCCCACCCCGCAGGTCGCCCTGCACTTCGATGTAGATCCCCCCGACCGAGGCTTCCTCTCCACCCATGGTCTCAGCGACGTCGCTGATGGGGATGAGCCGTGATTCGGGGAAGCTGACCCGGATCTCACGGCCGGTGAACTGGGAAAGGGACATCGAGGCCTGGATGGCGCTCGTGTTGTTCACCACCTCAAGCGGCGTGCCCTGGCTGTAGATGACCTTCCTGGCCAGCTCTCCCAGCTCCGTCACTTCCACCGGCTCAAGCTGATCGGCCAGGGAAGGACCCTCGACCTGCTGGGAAGCAGGGGCGGGCGCCTGCGCCGCAGCGGATGCCTGCGCCGGGACCGGGGGCGCGGCAAGATCTGCCGGGCCGGACGGCCGGGAAGGCGGGGGAGCCGTCTGACCTGCCCGGGCTTCCTCGTAGCGGGCCTCGATGTCGACGCTTCCCTTGGCGCCGATTCTTCCGTTCGAGCCCTCCCCATGGTAATGCTGGCTGACCATCGTCTCCACGTCGACGATGAGAGCGATCTTCCCGTTCCCCAGGATGGAGGCGCCGATCAGGCCGTCGATCTCCCGGTAGTGGCGGCTCAGGCTCTTGATGACGATCTCCCGCGTTCCAATGATCCTCTCGACTTCGAGACCGATCTTGCGGCCCTCGAAGTCCACCACTACCACGGGCATTCCTTCCGTGGCAGGCTCCTGTTCGGAGCCCTTGCCGTCCCTGAGCGCATTGGCAAGATGCACGAGCGCCAGGACCTCTTCCCGCAGCAGGATGACCCGTTTGCCTCCGACGCTCTTCAGGGCATCCAGACGGATTTTCAGAATCTCGCGCACGGAGGACAGGGGGATGGCGAACGTAGCGGCGTCTACCTCCACGAGCACTGCAGAGATGATGGCCATGGTGAGAGGAAGGGTAATGGTGATGGTGGTGCCAACCCGCGGCGTGGAGCGCACGCGCAGGCTCCCGCTCATCTCCTCGACGGCTGCCTTCACCGCGTCCATCCCGACCCCGCGGCCCGAGATGTCGGAGACCCGTACAGCCGTGCTGAATCCCGGAAGGAAGATGAAGCCAAGGATCCGTTCCGTGGTTGCGCGGGGGGCTTCCTCTGCGGTGAGCAAACCCTTTTCCAGGGCTTTGCTCAGGATTGCCGCCCGGTCCAGCCCGCTTCCGTCGTCCGAGACCTCGATGCAGATGTGGTCCCCGTCCTGGTAGGCGCCAAGCCGTACACGGCCCTCCGGGTTCTTTCCGGCTGCGATGCGTTCCTCCGGGCTCTCGATGCCGTGATCCACCGCGTTGCGGATGAGGTGCACGAGGGGCTCTCCGATCCGGTCGATCACCTTCTTGTCGATTTCCGTCTCTTCGCCGAATATTTCCAGGGCCACTCTCTTGCGGCTGGCCTTGGAAAGGTCCCGCACGACCCTGTTGAATCTGTTGAAGACGTTGGCAACGGGAAGCATCCGCGCCTTCATGATGCCTTCCTGAAGGTCGCGGGTAATCGAGGACAGGGCCTCGGTTTTCTGCTCCAGGTCGTAGATGAAGGGGGTCTTTCCGATCTCTTCCCGCAGCTGCTGGGAAAGGGCCACGAACCCTGAATTGTGGATGACGAGCTCGCCCACAAGGTTGAGCAGCGTATCGAGCTTGGATACGGAGACACGCACCACCTCGTCCAAGTGAGAGGGCCTGCCTGCCCTCTGGTCAGGCCCGGCAAGGTTGGCTTCTTCTCCGGCCGGCTGCCCGGCCACCGGGGCAAGAGCCACGGTCACCTGGTCGATGTTGATGGCGCTGGGAATGGTGGCGGGGTCAACCGTGGTCTCAAGAGTGACCACGTAGGAGAACGGCGCCGCGCTGTCCTTGAGGGATTCCAGGGAGGGGTCAACGGCAAGGATTCTCCCCATGCGCTCCAATCTGCTCTTGACGAGAAATGACCTGAGATAGGCTTCCCGTGCGGCGCCATCGATGTGGACCGCCAAATCGCACGCGGAGGCGCCCGGGGCGGTCGGAGCCAAGGGAGAGACGGCGGCTTGCGCCGTGCCGTCCAGCGGCAAGCCAGCCGGACGGATTGCGGCAAGCCGGGCCAGGAAGTCCCTGGTATCCACTGCGGCATCCCGGCCCTCCGTAAAGGAGTCGATCATGGTCCTGCAGAGGTCCAGACCCTCGAAAAGGAAGGAGGCGGCCGTGGCGTCGAACCGGCTGTTGCCTTCGCGCACCTGTTGAAGGGAGGACTCGAGGTCGTGGGCCAGGTGCGCCAGCTGGTCGAAGCCGATGAAACCCGCTGACCCTTTCATCGTATGGATGGCCCGGAACATCCGGTTTATCTGCTCGCCGTCCTCAGGGCTTTTTTCCAGCGCAAGGAGGCTTTCCTCCCACTCCTTGAGCTGGTCGGCGGCCTCTTCGCAGAAAATGGTTCTGTATTCCGCCTTCACTTCCATGAATCTTCCTCCCGGGCTCAGGTTTCGTTCAAGACGTCCTCGAAGATGTCCGTTTCGTTGAGGGTTTCCTTCTCCTCAACGGCGATGCTGATCTCGATGGGCCCGTATTGCGTGATCAACCCCAGGACGAGCGCCGGCTTGGGGACCAGGTGAATGCTGAGATTGTCCCCCGCCGCGATTGCCGGAGTGGTGATGCTCAGGACCTGGTCCTGCTTCTGGTTGAGGAGCGCGGTTGCATTGCCGGTAATCATGTTCGCCACTTCCCCCAGGGAGTCCAGGAACATGATCTTCTTCTGCTGCGGTGACTTGCCTTCCAGGAGCTTGTCGACAAGACGCTCGGCCAGCTTGCCGTCCAGGCTGTAGACGATCTGGCCCGTGAGGAACCCATAGATCCCGATGATGATGGACACACCAAAGGATGGCTCTACCTTCGGCTTGTAGGAGAGGTGTCCCCGGCGGACCTCGATGCCGGTGATCTGGCTGACGACCTTCATGGCCGCTTCCACGAAAGGATTGACATGCTTCGCGTTGATTTTCATCTCAGCCATTTCCTTCTACACCAGCGCCTTTTCGACGGCGGACAGGATGCGCTCCGCAGTGAAGGGCTTCACCACGAAATCCCGCACGCCAAGAGCAATGGAATCCAGGAGCATCTTCTCCTGCCCAAGGGCCGTGACCATGACGATCCTTGCGTTGGGGTCAGCAGCAAGGATCTCGCGGGCCGCCTGCAGCCCGTCCTTCACCTTCATTGTGATGTCCATGGTCACCAGGTCTGGTTTGAGCTGCTGGTACTTCTGCACCGCCTCTGCGCCGTTGGTCGCTTCCCCGCATATCTGAAATCCCCGGGGGGTGAGCGTGTCCTTGACGATCATGCGCATGAAATTCGCATCATCGACAACAAGAACTCTCTTCGCCATTTTTGCCATCCTCCCTCGTGCACAAAAGTGTACACACTTGCTGTTGCAAACAGCGTGCCAATCAGGTTACTGCAGGCACCTGCCAATAGGTTTCAAATTACGTTAAAAACTCCAGAATAAAAGGCCTTTTCAGGCCAAAGGCATCTGTTTGAAGGCCAGTCTGTGCCGCGGGAGCTGGCCGGTGCATTCGAATGGAACAGGCTGTTCCAGGCGCTGGAACAACCTTGGAACATTACTGTGGAAGTTCGATCCCATACTTTTTCATTTTCCTCCACAATGTGTTTCGCCCCATGCCCAGGATTCTGGCAGCCTTGGTCTGGTTGCCGTTTCCCTGCCGGAGTGCTCTCACGATGGCCTCCCTTTCCTGCTGCTCCCGCTCCGGAGCGCCGGGCGCACCGATGGGAGCGCTCTCCACTGTCTGGGTCTGCGCCCTGCCCAGGGAGAAGATCCGGCTGAACTCTTCAGCCGATATGTGCGGCGCGGAGGAAAGGGTTACCGCGCGCGCTATTACGTTTTCCAGCTCCCGCACATTGCCCGGCCACGAATACTCCAGCATGGATTCCATGGACAACGGGTCAAGGGTTGGAACTTCCTTTGCCAGCTTGGCGCTGTGAACAGCCATGAAGTGGCGGCACAGCGGCTCGATGTCCTCACGCCTCTCGCGCAGCGGCGGAATTGCAATGGGGATGACGGCAAGGCGGTAATAGAGATCCTCGCGGAAGCTCCCCGCCCGGATCAGAGAGGCCAGGTCCTTGTTCGTGGATGAAATGATCCTCACGTCGACCTTGCGCACGGAGGCGCTCCCGACCCGGCGGACCTCCCCTTCCTGCAGCACTCGGAGCAGCTTGGCCTGCAGCGCGGCCGGCATGTCGCCGATCTCATCCAGGAGCAGCGTTCCGCCTTCGGCTTCCTCGAACAGGCCCTTTTTCTCCCCGCTGGCGCCGGTGAACGAGCCCTTGGCGTAGCCGAAGAGCTCGCTTTCCAGCAGTGCCTCAGGAAGAGCCGCACAGTTCAGCGCAATGAAGGGACGAGCGGCACGCGGCCCGCGGTAGTGGATGGCCCGGGCCACCAGTTCCTTGCCCGTGCCGCTTTCGCCCTGGATGAGGATGCTGGAGTCGGAGGTGCGCACGATATTCACCATCTCGAGGACCTTGCGCATTCCGGAGCTCACGGCCACGATATTCTCGGGGGCATATCTCCCCTCCACGGCACTGCGCAGCTCCCGGACCTCCCGCTTGAGGCTGCGCCGTTCGATGGCCCTCTCCACGGCCAGGAGGAGCTTCTGGGTGGACAGGGGCTTTGTGAGGTAGTCGAATGCTCCAGCCCGGACCGCCTCCACGGCCGAGTCGATTGTTCCATACGCGGTGATGAGAAGGACCTCCGGCTGATATGGCCTTGCCCGGGCCGCCTGCAGGACATCGAGGCCGCTCCCGTCGGGCAGCATCAGGTCCGTCAGCACCACCTCGAACTCCCTGTCCCGCAGTGCCTGGGAGGCGGAGGCCACGCCCGGAGCCTCTTCCACGTCGTAGTGGTTCACCTCCAGGAGGTCGCGCATGAACTTCCTGATGATCTCGTCGTCATCGACGACCATGACTCTGTGTCCTCCCGGCATCGTCTGACGGTCACTCCTTTCTGGACGATGCCCGATGGAGGTGGCCGGCGATCTGGGCCAGGAAGACACGCGTGGACAGGGGCTTGGCGATGAACCCTTCGCAACCGGCGCGCGCCGCCCTTTCAGCGTCCTCTTTCCGCGCCTGCGCGGTGAGCGCGACGACGGGTACGTTCCGCGTGGCACCGCGGCTCTTCAGTATCCGTGTGGCCTCCAGGCCGTCCATCCCGGGGAGCGCAATGTCCATGAGGATGAGATCAGGCGGACGGCTTGCCGCCAGGTTGATGCCGGTTTCCGCAGTCGATGAGGTGGTCACCTCGTAGCCCTCTCTCTCGAGGAGAATCACGATGAGATTCGTAATGGCTTGATCGTCCTCGATCAGGAGAATCCGCTTCATTGCAGGCGCTGTTCATAGTATGCATCAAGGCCCCTGCAAATGCAAAAAGATTCTCCCCTCGGGGGAACGCTGCGACGCTCGCCGATGGCCGGCGCAATGAGATACCTTCGAAGAAAAGGAGCCCTGCAATGAAGCGAATCGTCGCACTGGTGGATGAGATCTACGAAGACCTGGAGCTGTGGTACCCGAAGATAAGGCTCGAAGAGGAGGGGTGGAGGGTTGTGGTTGCGGGCCCTGAGAAAGGACGTGAATACCACGGCAAGCACGGCTACCCGTGCAGGGCCGATACCTCGATAGACGATATACAAACCTCGGGGTTCGACGCGCTGCTTGTGCCGGGGGGCTTCGCGCCGGACAAGCTGCGGCGAATCGAGCACGTCAAAGACCTGGTGAGACAGTTCGACCACGAGGGCAAGCTGATTGCCTTCATTTGTCACGCCGGCTGGGTCCTCATCTCTGCCGGCATCCTTCGCGGGCGTCGGGCCACCAGCACGGTGGGAATCCGCGACGACATGCGGAACGCCGGGGCCGTCTGGGTGGACGAGCCCCTTGTTGTGGACGGCAACCTCGTGAGCTCGCGCACGCCGGCGGATCTTGCCCGGTTCGCCCTCGGAATGGTGGAGTGGCTGAAGCAGGGAGAGGCCGTGGCGGCAACGCAGGCATGAAAAAAGCGGCCGGCTGCCGGCCGCTTTTCATCTCTTGCAGGGCTACTCCAGCTTCAGGCTGGTCATGTTCCGATAGCTGTGGTACTGGGTGAAACTGCCCTGATCCCCCATGGCGAAAATCAGGTCCAGCGACGACTGGCCGCTTTTGATGTATGAGCCGGCCTTGAGGGCCACTTCGAGCGTCGTCTTTCCGCCGCTCTCCTTCAGCGCATATGACTCCACGGTGCCGCTGACGTCAGCAGGCGCATCCCCATGACGATGGCCGTTGCCCATCTGTGCCTTGAATGAAACCTTCCCATCCTTGACGAAACCCATGAAAATAGGTGCCCCATCCATTCTCTGGCCCACTCCGATGGCAACCCATCCAGAGGTGTTGCCGACCAATGCGAGGTACAGGGTGCTGGAGGTGCGGCTGGCGTACAGGGTCATCTGCTGGTCGAAGTCCTGGGAGTAGCTGTATTCACCGGCCTGCACGACCCCGTCCATGGACGGCTTGCGGGAGCTTGTCCCGAGCTTTCCCTGGGCAAAGGACGCAACGCCGGCTCCCATCAGCAACACCGCCATGACCGCTGCCATGGCTCGCAATTTGTTCATCGTGTGTGTCTCCTTTCAGGGAAAGATAATGACGAGCTTGCAGCGGGGGCAACCAATCGAGAATACAGTCTCCTACCTGGGTTCTGTCGTGACCGAAAGCACGTTTCCGGGGTAGATCCGGTCAGGATCACGAAGCCCGTTCTGCTTTTTCATGATCCTGACAAAGTCCTTCCATCGGGTGTCGACCGTTCCCTCGCTCCGCAGGGACCTGTATATCTTCCAGAGGCTGTCACCCTGCTGTACGACGTGCGGCGTCAGGGTTGGCGGAGAAGGGGCCTGTTCTCCGGCTGAAGCTGCAGGGACTGCAGGCGCCGCAGGCGTGGCCGCAGCAGGCTGCCCTCCCGCCCCGCCGCGACTGATCTTGAAGGATTCCACCATGGTGAGGTTGGCGCATACCAGGACCGCCACAAGCACGGCAGCCAGTATGAATGGCGCCAGCGCGAGGTATGGTCCTTCCGACGGGGCGCTGAGAGGCGGTTGCTTCGGAACGGCGGTGCGCGGCGTAGCGGGTGCCCGGGGCGGGAGCGTCGCGGTGGTCTTCCGCGAGCCCCTGGCGCCTGCCTGAACCCGCGGACGCGGCCGTGGGTCCGGCTTTGCCGCGCGCGGGACTCCTCCCCGGGAGCTGGAGCTGGTGAACGAGATCTTCTGCGCCGGCTGCTTTTCTGCCTCTTGCACGGAGAAATACTTGTCCAGAAAGTAGGACGCCGACTCGCGGTCCTGCCTCTCCTCAGGGTTGACTGCGCGGGGAACAGGTGGACTGAGCTGCGCGTACCGGGCGCTTTTCTGTGCGTTCCTCCAGGCCTCTGCCGCCTCCCGTTCCTCCAAGGGGGAAATCCTCCCCGACCTCCCGCGCACCTTCAGAGCAGGGAAGCAGATCCGCAGGATGAGAAGGATGAGATGGACATTCTCATTGCTCAGGTCGTCCCGCAGGGAGAGCAGATAGAGGTAGAGCAGCAGCCTGGGGGTGAGGGTCCCCCGCAGCCGGGAGGCAAGCTCCACGCTGCGCCGGGTTAGCAGCTTCTTTTCCAGGTACGTGTACCGGGTGAGATCGTACAGCAGCTGCTGAGGCAGCGGGGGATCGTCGTCAAAAATGAACCTGACTGCCAGCTCGAACTGAGTGAGAGTCAGCGACCCCGGCAGGCTTGTCGAGAGAAAGTGGACGAGCCTGTGGGCGGGAACTCCGCTCACGTGCAGGGCGCAGGCGGCTTTCACGGCCATCTCGGGGGAAAACGCCGTCATGGCCCGAAGACGTCGCGCAATCCTGACTTGCGCAAGAGAACGATTTCGGGGAGTCACGAGCTGGGAAACCTTTCCGAGAATATCGGAAGCCTCGGATGGACGGTCCGCGAACAGATCGTCGAGCAGCGAGTCCAGCCGACGTGTGGAGCCGTCATCGCCTTGCATGTTCTGCGTTCCAAAAAACACTAACGTTTCGGCTTTCCGGTGTCAAGAAAAGGCACAGCGTAATGATTATGACTGTTAGGACCGAGAATTAGGAGAATGCAGGGTTCACGGGTGCTCACGAAAGTCACACGGTACAGGACGGAAGGGAAAAAGCGCTCAGCGTCCCACTCCTACCGCAGGAAGATCCGCAGCGCGCTTCTTTCCCTGACGCGTACCGTCATTCTCTGCGCGACGCCGGAGCAGGTGGATGCCGCGGCCGCGCTGGCGCAGCTCATCAGCGCCCAAGGCATGACCAACCGCAACTACCTCCTCTTCCTGACGCTCCTTGAAACGAACAACCCGTTCGTCATCGATGTTCTCGTCGGGGACCGCAACCCCTTCCTTCTCTTTGCATCCATCAAGCCCAACTGGTATCTGCTCCGGGAGACCTTTCGAGTCCTTGCAAAATACAAGGGAAACGAGCTTTCGGAGAAAGCGCTCCTTGCGCTCATGGGCGTGGTGCAGAACGCGTACAAGACCTCCAAAGACGGCTACAAGATCTATCCCCTGAGCCTCTCTGACGTTTACAGCATCGGCAAGCACCTGGACAAGGAAAGAGATCAGCTGGAGCCACGCAATCGTCTGCTGCTTGACATTCTGTTTGACATCTATTACGTGGGAATCGACAGCGACAACCGGAACACCATCCGCGTCGGGATCAAAGCCAACGAGATACGCATGGCATTCTTCGATCACACGAAAAAGATGGTGGATGCGCTCCCCGATGTGCTCCTGGTGAAGGATTTGGTGCGCGCTCCGACAGGGCCAAAGAGCTTCCGCAAGGAAGCGCGCCCACCCCGCCGAAGAACCAGCAGAAAGTAATAAAATTTGACAACATAGAGATTGTCACTTAGAATCACTTTAAGAAGGGCTGCAAATGCTTCAATTTCCCATGCTGAAGTTTTGGAGCGAAGAAGACCTCTACAAACTGCAGGCGCAGGCCGTTTCCCGGTTCATGAAATGCGACACACCGCAGGCCGTGGAGGCGTCAGTGGAGTTCGCGCGCTACCTCAACCAGCAGGGCCTGAACCCGGACAACTATCCCCTGTTCCTGGAGATCCTGCGGGATGAGAACAGCTATGTCACCGAGGCGCTGATCGGGGCGGAGAAGGCATTCGATCTGTTCACCCGGGTGCAGCCCAACCCGTACATCCTCCGTTTCTGCTTCCAGGTCCTTCGATCGTACAAGCCAGGCGGCGTGAATGACCTCACCCTCGAGCTGATCTTCGGGATCATCTACCGGGTCTATCACAGCGCAAAGGAAGGCAATGCCCTGTACGCGCTTTCCATCGAGGATGTGAACAGCGTCGGCAAGTTTCTGGATAAGGGCAAGCCGCAGACAGAGCCCATCAACCGCTTCATTCTCGACATCCTTGCCGACATCGCAGAGTATCGTTCCATGAACAATGAAGATCCCGTCGTGGACAAGAACTCTTCCCACGCCACCGCAATCCGCAACGCGTTCTTCGACAGAAAAGGCTCCATGACGGGCGTCATGCCGCCTGAGATCCTGGCGCGCGGGAATTACCTTTCAACCACGGTCAAGCCGAGAAAACAGAAAAAGCTCGGCGACACCACGAAAACGACGAAATAGGAGGGCGACGACATGGCTCAACTGGATGAGTACAACAAGGAGGTGTGGTCCGATCAATCGATCTTCCGCGTGGAAAACCACATCATCAACAACATCTTCGCCTGCCGGACAACCGACGCAGTGGAGGCGGCAGTCACCTACGCTTCCTTCCTGCGCAAGAGCGGCCTGACGAACGAAAACTACCCCCTGTTCATGAAACTGCTGGAGATGGAGAACCACTTCGTGATCGATTCCCTGCTCGGGAACACGGATCCGTTCCTCTTTCTCACGCCCATCCAGCCTACGAAGCACCTGGTATCCACGTGCTTCCGGCTGCTCACCAACTGGCACCCCGGGGGAATCTACCCCAAGACTCTGGCCATCGTGATGGGCGCCCTGCAGGCCGCCTACAGCTATGCCAAGGACGGCTACAAGATCCATGCGGTCACCATCAACGACGTGAACAACCTCGGGAAGCACCTCAACAAGGAGAAGGGACAGGACGAGCCGGTCAACCGCGCCATCCTGGACATCCTGGACCGCCTTGCGTCCCTGGAGGGCCAGGGAGACTCGGAGATGGAGCTGCTGGCGCGCCAGTGCAACGTGATCCGCGGCAACTTCTTCGACAAGCGCAGGAAGATGGAGGACGCCATCCCGCAGGTCCTCCTTGTGAAGTCCGACTACCTCGTGAAAGAGGTCCTGCCGGGCAGCGTTTTCGAAGATTGATGAGAGGACAAGGAGAGATACCATGGTCATTCTGGACAGGACGAAAACCTATACCGCGACCGACATCGCGGCCATCGAGAACAAGATGCTGAGCGGGATCCTCGCGTGCCGCACCATCGAGGCTGTGGAGTCCGCCATCACCTACGCGCACTTCCTCAACAAGACGGGGCTCACGGCGGAGAACTATCCCCTCTTCATCAAGGTGCTGGAGATCGGGAACCACTGGGTCATCGACGCGCTGATCGGGTCTCGCGACCCCTTCCTGTTCTTCAGCTCAATCCAGCCCAACACGCAACTGTTGACGGCAGCGTTCAACCTCCTTGCGGAAAGGCATCCGGGGGGACTGTACGCGAAGTCCCTCTCCGTGGTGCTAGGTATCCTGCAGGCGGCATACAACGTGCCCATCGACGGCTACAAGATCTACCCCCTCACCGTCTCAGACCTCAACGCCCTTGGCAAGCACCTGGACGAGGAGGCTGGACAGGAGGATTCCCTGAACAGGTGCATCCTCGACATCCTGGAGAGGGTCGCCCAGCTGGAGGGGATGGACGCCACCAACCGCGAGATGGAGGAGGTTGCCATCCACTCCAACGAGATCCGCAACTTCTTCTTCGACAGCACGAAGCACCTGAACGAGGTCATCCCGCCGGTGCTCCTTGCGCGCATGAGCTACAAGGATTTCGAGATCCCGCCGCGCAAGTCGGTTGAGTTCACCAAGAGCAAGCTGGCGCAGGAGGACAAGATCGCCAAAGAGCAGATCAACATCCGCGTCTCTTCCCGCGGGCAGTCCACTGCCAAGGAGCAGGCCCCCGCTCAGCCGGCAGCCAAGAAGGAGTCCGGCGGCCCCTCCTCTCGCAAGAAGTCGACCTGACGGATCCCGATGACCGCGGGGCGGTGCCTCCGCCCCGCGGTCTTGTCACAGGGGGACACGCATGGACATCCAGAAAATCAGGGACGAGGTCAGGGTCGGCAACATCTCTCAGGAAGCCATCGACTACCTCAAACACAGGGCCATCACCGAGGTCCTCGATGCCAAGACGCCGCAGGCGGCGAGCGCCCTGTGGGCGTACGCCAGCTTCCTCAACCGGCTGGGAATCACCAGCGACAACTACCCCATCTACATCACCCTGCTGGCCAGCAACAACCGCTACGCCATAGAGGCGCTGCTGGCGGGGCACGAGCCCGAGCGTTACCTGGACTGCGTGGTCCCCAACCCGTACATCGTGAAGGCGGTCTTCGAGACCTTCGCTTCCCTCAAGGCGAACGAGATCTACGAGAAGTCACTGCGCGTCTTCTTCGGCTTCCTCTCAAAGGTCTATTTCGCCGCGGAGGAAGGCTACCAGATGTCCCCTGTGAGCATCGCGCAGGTGAACAGCCTCGGCAAGTTCCTGGACGAGTCGCGGGACCAGGAATGGCCCCTGAACAGGGGAATCCTCGACGTGCTTGCCTCCATCGCGGACCTCGACAAGCCGCATGAGACCGACGTGGAGAAACGCAACGTCGCCGCCCAGGCGGGGAGGATCAGGTCCGATTTCTTCGACCACGCCAGACGTCTGAGCCAGTCCATCACCGAGGTGATACTGGAGAAGGCAAAGTCCCCGACTTTCGGCGTCCCGCCGGATCACATCTACGAATAGAGGCGGCCGCCGGTCCCGCCCGGCGCCTCACTTCTCCTTGTAGATCCTGGTGAATGTGCTCCCCATGTCTTTGTATTTCTCTTTTTCCTTCGACTTGGCAACGCGCGGGAACTGGCCCGCGAAATAGTCGTGCACGTACTCGATGCGCTTGAGAAGGTTGTCGGTGACGGTCTTTGCCAGGGCGGCATGATCAGGCTGGAAACGCAGACAGCCCTTGCACAGCTCAAGGAGCATCTTGCGCCCCACCCTGGCAAAAGAGTCGAAGCGCATGTCGAAGAACTCCATGTCGTAGGTCTGGAAGTGCTCCACTTTCAGGGGCGTAAGATAGCGGGTCTTCTCTATCCTCTCCCACCCGAATGATTCCGTGCGGCCCTTGATCTTGGTGCCGGGGAACAGCAGATCCACGTTCGAGAAATCGATGGCTATCACCACCTGGTCCCCCCGCGAGGTGTAGCGGATCATGTAGTTGTTGGGGTTCCTGTCCTCGTCGCAGTAGACCCAGCGGTTGACGAGGTCAAGGAGCAGCTGCTCCTTGAGCTGCGGGATGTCGGTGTAGTTGGCCCCGGTGAGCTGCTCCGCCTTTGTGATGATCTTGGCCGCCTTGTACAGCTTCCCTCCGATGCGCGTGACCAGAGTCGGCGCTGAGATGGTCTTCGTGAAGAAATCCAGGAAAAAGCAGATCGACCCCATGGCAGCGCCCAGAGCGTCGTCCTCCGACACCTGCTTCACGATCCAGCGGTGCTGCGGGTCCGCTTTTTCCACGGCGCCCACGTAGTCGCGCACCTCGGCAAAGAAGGGGATCTTCATCCCCGCCTCCGTGACGAGAAAATCATCCACAAGGAACCTCTCCAGCAGCTCGGGGTAGCTCAGGTCCGCGCACAGGAGATGAATGAGGTCCTCATCGTGGAGAAAAGCCGCAAGGTCCGAATAGTCGAAATAGCTCATTGCTTCCGCTCCCGTCGTATTGCGTCTCTATTTGTAGTCGTCCAGCACGAAGCGCCGCGGCGCTATCGCGAGGTCCGCATATTTCACCGTGTACGTCACGGAACCCTTCACCGAGATGTAGGGGCACTTCGTCTCCAGGGTATCGTAGAGGATGACGTGGTGCTGGGTGCCCAGGGCATCGATCCAGATGGAATCCTCTTCCCCCCACTTCCACATGGGATTATGGCCCACGAAGATCGGGATTTCCGCCGGGCACCCCAGGAGCTTTCGCATGGCGTCGAGGTCCTCCGGCCCGTACTCCTTCATGCTGGGCGTTGAGCGGGTCTCGTTCAGCCTGTTCCACGTGAGCTGCCAGACAAGGTTCGTGAAATGGCGGATGTTCACCAGCTCCATGCGCGTCACGCCGCCGCGCACCGGCCCGGCATGCACGGCAAGGAAATGGCGATGGATCACGAACAGGGGGAGCGCGTCGAAGAAGTCCTGCATGGCGCTGAGGTACTGCGACCCCCGGGCGGACAGAAGCGCGTCGCGGTACAGGAGGCCCTGCTGGATCCCCATCTTGGAGAGCTCGGGCTGGAACGAATCATGGTTGCCCAGGAGGTAGACGACATTCTGCGGATAGTCGTTGATGAGACCGATGATGATATCCATGGTCTCGATGGAAGACTCCATCTCGTACGCGAAGCCGCTCCTGTCGTTGTGCACCGCGTCGCCCAGAAAGAGCAGCACGGCCTTGTCCTGCTTCACCTTGTCGAGGTTCCTGCCGTGGTCCAGGATTGCGCGCAGGTTCCTGTGATTCCCGTGCAGGTCCCCGATGATGACGAACTCCCTCTTCTCCCTGGCGGGAAACTCGATGAGCCCGCCGGGAACGCCGTCCGAGCTTGGTGGGCGAAGAGCGCTGTCGAAGGAAAGGACATTGCGGACTGCTTCTCGCAGCCGCTTCAGGTGATCCGCTTTGCGTGTGCTGGTTTTCGGCAAAGGGCGCTCTCCAGGGATGATTGCAGTCTCGTCAGCGCCCTCATAGTGGTGAGGAATCCCGGGAATGTCAACGCCGGCTCAGGTAGCCAAGTACTCCGGCTCGTTCCCCGGCTTCCACTTGATGCCGCAGCCGATGCTTGCCCGCTGTTCTCCCGGCACGGGCTTGCCGGCAAGAACGGCGTCCAGGGCCCGGCGCAGGTCCGACCCGGTGACGGAAATGTCGTTCCCCGGCCTGCTCGCGTCCATCTGCCCGCGGTAGGCAAGCCTTCCTTTCGCGTCGAAGAGAAAGAAGTCCGGCGTACACGCCGCGTGGTACGCCTTTGCGACCTCCTGGCTCTCGTCGTACAGAAAGGGGAAGGTGTAGCCGATCTCGCCGGCCACCCGTGCCATGTCCTTCGGGCTGTCATCAGGATGGCTCTCGATGTCGTTTGAGCTGATGCCCACGGCCGCCAGGCCCCTTGCCTGGTATTCCTTCACAAGAGATGCCAGCGGCTTCTGGACATGCTTCACATACGGGCAATGGTTGCAGATGAACATCACCAGCAGCGCGGGGGCCTGGCTGAAGTCTTCAATTGACACCGTTCCGCCGCGGCAGTCAGGAAGGGAAAACCGGGGGGCAACTGTTCCCAGGGGGAGCATGGTGGAAGTCACTGCCATAAGGGGACTCCTTTTCCTCAAGGTACTGAAGACTGGAGCAGCGCGTCTATCCTGGCCGCCATGATGAAGTCGTTCTGGTGCAGACCGTCGATTGCGTGGGTGAAAAGAGTGACCTTCAGCCTTCCCCAGGCGACAAGGAGATCGGGATGATGACGCTGCTGCTCGGCCACCTCGGCAATTTGGTTGGCCAGCGCCATCGCCTTGCGAAAGTTCGGAAGCGATATCTCACGCTCCAGGTGGTGCCTCTCGACCACCAACCATTCGGGAGAGATCTGTCGACGGAGCTCTTCGATCTGGTCCGCTCCGAGCGGGGGAACCCCGCCCCTGCAGGGAACGCAGTTCCTGTCCGCCAGGCTCCCGCTCACACAAAGACTCCCTGGACGGTGTCCGCAGCCGGCCTGCGCAGGGGCCCTGAGCGGGGGAGACGCACGCAGAATGTGCTGCCTTTTCCGGGCTCGGACTCGACGCTGATCAGGCCCCCGTTCAGCTCCACCAGCTCCTTGCAAAGGATGAGGCCCATTCCGTTCCCGCGCTCCTGGTCCGTGCCGATACAGGAGAAGTGCGTGTCGATGCGGAAAAGCTTCTTCATGTCGTCCCGGCTGATCCCGACCCCGGTGTCCCTGACGAAGATCTTCTCCCATTCCCCGTGCGCCTCCGCCGCCAGGACCACCTCGCCGCCCCGCGGCGTGAACTTTATTGCGTTGGAAAAAAGGTTGCGCAGGACAGTGGCGAGCATGTTTTCATCAACAAAGGCCGTGGCATCCCGGTCCACACGGGAGCGGACGCTGATGCCTTTGCTGCCGGCTGCGCTGCTGTGCTGGCCCACGATCCCTTCGCACAGCTCGGAGAGCCCCACAAGGGCCGGCTTCACTTCCAGCCTGCCCGTCTGCGCGCGCGCCCACTGCAGGATTGCCTCCAGAAGCTCGGCTCCGCTGCGGGCGCCGTCATGGACGAGGCTGCACAGCTCATGGATCCGGTCCGGGGAGAGCGTCTCGAACCTCTTTGCCAGGACCTCGGACAGGGAAAGGATGCCGCTCAAGGGGTTTCGAAGATCATGGGCAAGGATGGAGAAGAACCGGTCCTTCGAGAGGTTGGCCTTGCGAAGCTCCGCCTCGCTCTTCTCAAGGCTGGACTTGGACGCCTCCAGCTCCGATATCACCTTGATCCGCCTGCGCACCTCAGAGGCAAACAGAGCCTGATAGACGAGGTAGAATGACCCGATCTTCAGGTAGTGACCGATGAGGTTCTGGTAGCCGGATGCGCTCACATACAGGGTGAACACCAGCTCACCGGCGATGGTGAGAACAAATGCCGCTGCCAGGAGATTGCGCTCCTGCCTCCCTATGGAGAAGGAGTTGCCGTACAGAAGAAGGGTGGATCCGGCAAGAATGCCGGAGATGACGTATTCACTGGCCTTCTTGAAAGGCGTCACTCCCTGCCCTTCGACAAAGCACAGGGGAAAGATTTTCCACCAGAAGATGGCCATGATGCATGCGGCTGTGGCTGCGCCGATCAGGGTAAATCCGAGCCAGTTGGGAGCAACCCGCCGGGACCGCGCAAGGAGAACGAATGCCAGGGTAACGAGCGCCTGCACTCCCCGCGCGGCCACCCAGAGCTTGGTGGCATAGTCGCTGCCGGAGGGCAGCACGTTCATGCCGCTGTAGGTGAGGGTGTGCAGCAGGTCCAGGACGGCGACGAACAGATAGCCGATGCCAAGCAGGATGAAGGGACGGGTGGCCAGGTAGCCCCGGGAGCTCCAGGAGAACATGAAGATCGTGCACGCCACGGCAATGCTGAACATCTCAACGGCGCTGTGGAAGAGCAGGTAGTCATAGCGGCTTATGAGCCAGAGCCCCACGCCGATTGCCATGACCATCACGAATCCCAGAGCTGTCTTGCGCCAGGGGTGAGCCACGGGAGCCACGGCAAAGGCATCCATGTTCGCGAGTGTAAGCCGATCACAACGGGGTGTAAAGGTAAGAGGTTTCCGATAGTCTGGCGGCCATGCGGGAGAGCCGGCACAGATTGCTCCAGGGCGACGCGGCAGACCTGTCCTTCCTCACTGATTCGTCCGTGGCCCTTGTCGTCACTTCCCCGCCCTATCCCATGATCGAGATGTGGGACCCGCTCTTTCGGGAACGCGTTCCCGGGGTCCCGGCGGCCCTGGATGCAGGGGATGGGCTCAGCGCATTCTCTCTCATGCATGACCATCTGGACCTCGCGTGGAAGGAGGTCCACCGGGTCCTTATCGAGGGTGGATGGGCATGCATCAACATCGGCGATGCCACCCGGACGCTGGACGGGCGCTTTCGGCTGTATCCAAACCACGCGCGGGTGCTGTCCGCTTGCGCGTCCCTGGGATTCGACGTCCTGCCCGCCGTGCTGTGGCGAAAGCAGACCAATGCTCCAAACAAGTTCATGGGCTCCGGAATGCTCCCCGCCGGCGCGTACGTCACGCTGGAGCACGAGCACATATTGCTGATGAGAAAAGGGGCAAAGAGGAAGTTCACCTCATCGGAAGAAAGGCACGCCCGCATGCAGAGCGCCATCTTCTGGGAGGAGCGAAACCGATGGTTCTCGGACATCTGGGACTTCAAGGGCGCGCGGCAGGGCCTTTCCAGCGGAGGCCGGGACCGAAGCGGAGCGTTCCCGTTCGAGCTTCCTTTCCGGCTCATCAACATGTACTCGGTGCGGGGAGACACCGTGCTCGACCCGTTTGTCGGCACGGGGACGACGATTCTGGCTGCCATGGCAAACGGGCGCAACAGCGTTGGCGTGGACATCGACCAGGAGATGTTCAGCACCCTGAAGACAGGGACGGAAAAGATGGCTGAGATGCTCAACGGCTTCCTTGAGGAAAGGTTGGCCGACCATCGCAGGTTTGTCGAAGAGTACAGCCGGGACAAGGGCAACCTGCCCCATCGCAATCGGCCTCACGGTTTTCCCGTCATGACCGCGCAGGAAGAGGAATTGACCCTGGAATACATTCACCAGGTGAGCCTGCGCGACGACGGGTCCGTCAGTGTTACGTACCTCGGCTCTCCAATGACGCGCAGGAACTCCTGAGGAGTCTCCTGATGAGGCAGATGCCCGGCGCCGGGGATGATGGCCAGCCCGGCCCCGGGGTGCTTCAGGCGCGTGGCCTGTGCTGCCTCCACGGGGACAATGTGGTCCTGGGCGCCCCAGACATACAGGGTCGGTATATCGAGCGCCCGGGCCCGAGGGATGAGAAATCTTCCTCTGAAGAGTAGCCAGCGGACAAAGCCCCTGAAGAATGAGAAATAGGCGCGCATCTGGCTCATGCTTGCAACGCGTTCACCGACGCGCTCCCGGAGGAACTCCCGCTCAGCTTTCGGCATGTCCTTGAGGTTCGCATAATAGGGTCCGAGGGAGGCATACGCCGCATCCAGGTCACCCGCAAGTCTTCGATACCGTCTTTCCCCCACTCCGGGCACAAGCCCGAAAAGGAGGCCGGCATCGAGTGAGGTCCTTGCCAGGAACCCGCCGTCAACCAGGATGAGACGGGAAACCAGCTCGCTGTCCGCCAGGGCCACTACCTGCGCAAGCGCCGCGCCCAGGGAGCTTCCAACCAGGGTCACCCGGTGCATGCCGAGGAATGCCATGAGCTCGCGCAGAACTGACGCGAGGTATGCCGGGGTGAGGCGGCCATGCGGAGGGAAAGGGCTCCTGCCGAAGCCGGGGAGGTCCGGTGCAACCACGCGGTGGCGTTCGGCCAGAGAGGGGATGATGCAACGCCATGAGTCGGCTTCATCCCCCAGGCCATGCACCAGGAGCATGCCCGGCGCATCCTGAGCGCCTGCATCGTAGCAGAAGAGGGTCACGCGGGACCCAGGAAGAGTCACGGTGCGGGCATATGGTTGGAGCACGGCGGGGACGCGCATGAGGGGCACGATAGGCGCTCGGCGCTCGTCGATCAAGGGGCTTTCAGTCCGCCAGCCGATCGGATATTTCCCTGAACCCTGCTTTCCTCTCAATGAGCGCATCAACGACCTGCGGATCACGAGATCGGCTTGAAAGTTGTCCTCCGGCGCCCGATAATCCCGCGAAATGCCTGAAGGCCGGGAAGGAGCTTCTGCGTGAAGTCGAGCGGGGAGATCATCAAACGAGCGAGCGCGCTTGGGATCGCGCTTCCGGCATTCAACATCCCGTTCCCCCCCATGATGGAGGCGGTGGTGCGGGCCGTCGCAGACGAGGATTCCTTTGCCCTGGTTGAGGTGGCCCGCATAGAGTGGCTCACTTTCGAGATCGAAAGCCCGGATCGCTTCATGAAGGAGTACCGCGCGTGCGCGGACCCCGGCCACGTGAGGGCCCACCTGGACCATATCCCTGTGGAGGATGAGGAAGGCCGCCCGGTCGAGTACCGTCCCTTCTTCGAGACGGCAATCGAGCTGGGGTTCGATTCGGTGATGATCGACGGGTCGCGCCTCCCCCTGGCGCAGAACATCGCCGCCACGCGTGAGATCGCGGAACTTGCTCATGCGGCCTCCATTCCCTGCGAAGCCGAGCTGGGAGCCATCGTCAGGGTCGGCGCCGGGCGCGTGCCGCCATACGAGGAGCTGTTCGCCTCCGGCGCCGGCTTCACAAAGGTGGAGGAAGCCGTGCGATTTGTCCGCGAGACAGGCTGCGACTGGCTCTCCGTATCCATCGGGAACATCCACGGGGCAGTTGTGGCTGCGCTTCGAGACCAGCCCAAGGGCGAGTCGCGCCTGAACCTCCAGCACCTGGAAGCCCTGCACAAGGCGACAGGGGTTCCCATCGTCCTGCACGGCGGCTCGGGCGTGAGGCACCAGGATGTGATTGCGGGCATGAAGCGGGGAATCGCGAAGGTCAATGTCGGTTTCGAGGTCCGCAAGGCTTACGAGGATGCGTTGAAACCATCTGGAAGCGTCGAGGCCGGGCGTGAGGCCGTCTACCGGCGCACGCGCTCACTCATCAAGGACTATTTCGGGATTTCCGGCATCGCAGGATCCATCCTGTCATGAGTCTCCTTGGAATCGATGTGGGGACCACGGGGTGCAAGGCCGCAGCCTTTACCCCTGAGGGCAGGCCCCTTTCCATGGCATACCAGGAATACGACGTGAGAAGCCCATCCCCCGGGCAGGCAGAGCTGGACCCCGGGGAGGTGTGGGCCAAGATCGTGACGGTGATTCGGCAGGCGGCAGCGGGTGCCGGAAACGATCCCGTTCAGGCGCTCTCCGTCTCCTCTCTGGGCGAAGCAGTGGTCCCCGTGGGGAGGGATCGCTCCATCCTGGGGCCGTCCATTCTGAATTTCGACCGGCGCGGCGCGGAGTACCTCCAGGGACTGCACGGTCTGCTGGACCCCGAAGAGCTCTACCGGATCAACGGCAACCCCCTGGAAAACTGGTACACGCTGCCGAAGCTCCTGTGGATCCGGGACAGGGAGCCTGGGCTGTACGCGCGGACGTACAAGTTTCTCCACTGGGGCAGTTTCGTCCCTTTCATGCTCGGAGCAGAGCCTGCCATTGACTACTCCCTTGCAAATCGATCCCTGCTTTTCGACATGGACGGCGCCTGCTGGTCGGACCGCATTGCGGGCAAGGCGGGAATTCAGAAAGAGAAGCTCCCTGCCCCCGTCCCGTCCGCAATCGTGACCGGCCGCGTTTCCCGTGAGGCCGCGCGCCAGACCGGGCTCGCTGCGGGGACGGTGATCGTTTCAGGCGCCCACGACCAGTGCTCCAACGCAGTGGGCTCGGGAGTCGTCTCCGAGCGGATCGCTATGTGCGGAATGGGCAGCTACCTCTGCGTGGTCCCCGTCTTTGCAAAACGGCCGGAGCCGGCGGTCATGCTCCCCCTTGGCCTGAACACGGAGCACCACGCGGCCCCGGGACGGTATGTGAGCTTCCTGTACACGCGCGGAGGGTCGCTTGTGAAATGGTTCCGCGACACGTTTGCAGGCGCGGACCGGGACATCGCCTCTGAAAAAGGCCGGGACATCTACGAGATTCTCCTGGCCGAGATGCCCCCGCAGCCGGGAAGCATTGTGGTCCTTCCCCGTTTCGCCCCCATGGGACCTCCAGACTTCGCCTCGGACGCGGCCGGCGTGATCGCCGGTATGACGCTGGAGACAAGCCGTGGAGAGATCCTCCGGGGGATCATTGAAGGCACGCTCTTTCACATCCGGGACCTGGTGGACAGCATTGTCGCCGCCGGGGTTGCAATCGACGAGCTTCGGGCGGTGGGCGGCGGCAGCAAGTCCGCGGCGTGGGTCGGGATGTGTGCCGACATCTTCGGCCGGCCCGTGGCGCGCCCGCAGGTGGCCGAGGCCGGCTGCCTCGGCGCGGCAATCATGGCAGGCATCGGCAGCGGCGCTTTCCAGGGGTTCCCCGACGGAGTGGAGGCCATGGTTTCCCTGGGAGACAGGATCGAGCCTGATCCTGGCCGACAGCGCTCCTACGAGGCGGGATACCAAAGACATCGGGAGCTCTGGCCCCTTCTCAAGAGCTTCCTGAGAGGCGCGCAGAGGGCCGTGGATGCCGGGGCATAGCTGCACACTGAGCGATACCCCAGGACATTCGGCTGCGCGCGCCGACTGTGCCGATCCTGGAGGCATCGACATAAGAGACCGCTCCGATGACGGCGATACAACTCTACGAAACCAATGTTACCTTGTTTCTGCCTGCCTGTTTTGAGGCATAAAGTCCATCATCGGTCTTTTTTATCAAGTCTTGCGCGTTGGCTATCGCCGGGGACCAGGAGGCGACACCGGCACTGAACGTGACATTCACTACGGTGTCGTCAGTGCCAAATCGACGATCCGCCATGCCGTTTCTCAGAGACTCCAGCGCGAGTCCCGCCTGTGGCAGTGGGGTGGCATGCAGCACAATAAGAAACTCTTCTCCACCGAAGCGACCGACGATATCCGTCTTTCGCATCCGGCCGTTGAGGTATTCCGAGACTTGCCGAAGGATGGTGTCTCCCATTGCATGACCGTGAGAATCATTGATGTTTTTGAACAAGTCGATATCGATCATGGCAACGGAGAATGCCTCGCCGTATCTTTTTGCGGCCTGACAATGCCTGTCCAATTCCGTCTGCATATGCCGGCGATTGAACAAGCCGGTGAGCGCGTCACGAATGGAGTTCTCAAGCAACTGGGTACTCAAGTCGCGGATGCGCAAGGCCAACCTGAGACGGGCAAACAGCTCGACCTGATTGGGCGGCTTGCGAATGAAGTCTGTCGCTCCGGCGTCCAGGGAATCGCGTACATGCTCCGCGTTCGTATAGCTGGTAATGATGAGAAACGGTATGAGATCGAACTCCCCCGACTCATGCCAGCGATGGCAGAGCTCAGGCCCCGTGGTATCGGGAAGCTCCCAGTTGACCAGAACGGCATCGATATGCTGCGTCCGCAGTATTTCGGTGGCATCCGCGCCGGTGGCGGTCTCCACCGTTTCATATCCCTCGTGCGCCACCATGTCTTTCAGCATTGCGCGCTGCGTGACCGATTTTTCTACAAGAAGTATTTTGCGGCGATTCATGGACCTACTCTAACATACCAGAATATCTCAGCAGACGGGGCCAACCCAGCCTCCGCCGAGGTTTTTTTGTCAGGAGCTCTGGGAGGAATGAAGGTGAGGGACGCAGGCCCCGTGTCGCCATTCGGGCGCCTTTCATGTAATACTTGGATCTCATGGGTGAATCCAGGATGGGACGTCTGCCTGCGGGGTTCCGCAGATTGGACATGGGCGCGCGGCGCGAGGCCCTCCGCAGCGCATTCGTTCTTTCGGACGATGAGTGGGCCGGAATCTCATGCGCGCCAGAGCTGCACGAGCTCCTGGATGTCATGGTTGAGTCTGCCGTGGGCTGCATTCCCCTGCCCCTGGGCATCGCGAACGGGTTCCTGATTGACGGTGAACAGCTCGCCATTCCCATGGCTGTGGAAGAGCCTTCCGTCATTACGGCCGCATCCTTTGCGGCAATGCTGGCGCGCGAAGACGGCGGGTTCCAGACGTGGGCATCAGAGCCCCTGATGACGGCGCAGGTCTTTTTGGAAGGGGTGACCGCGCAGGGGGAGAAGGCGCTGTCGGAATGCGGGGGTGAGCTCCGCCAGGCCCTTGCAGCGCCGCTGGCCTCTCTTTCTCAAAGGGGAGGGGGCTACAAGGAGTTCCGCACTGCCCGCCTTCCCTCGGGAGTCGTACGGGTGGACCTTGTGATCGACGCGCGTGACGCGATGGGGGCAAACCGGCTCAACACCGCGGCTGAGAGCGTCCGTCCGCTTCTGGAGCGCGTGAGCGGCGGCCGTTCCCTCATGGCCATTCTCACCAACGCCGCTTCCCAGAGGCTGGCAGGGGCGCGGTTCTCCGTTCCCGTTGATCGCCTGGCGTACGGACTTCCCGCGGGAATGACCGGCCAGGAGGCGGCCCGCAGGATTGCAGCCGCGTCCGTGGTGGCGCAGGAGGACCCCGAGCGCGCAGTCACCCACAACAAGGGAATCATGAACGGAATTGCAAGCCTCGCCCAGGCGACGATGAATGACACCCGGGCGGTGGAAGCAGCGGCGCATCTGTGGGCGGCCCGCGACGGCCGCTACAAGGGCCTGAGCAGGTACAGCACCGACGGCCTGGCCCTGAGCGGAGAGATCGAGCTGCCGATCGCGCTAGCCTGCGTGGGCGGGTCGGTGGATCTCCACCCGGCGGGCCGCGCGTCCTTGAGGATCCTCGGCAACCCGGACGCCAGGCGTCTTTCGCGCATCGCGGCTGCCCTGGGTCTTGCTCAGAACTTCGCCGCCGTCCTTGCCCTTGTAACGCACGGGATCCAGAAGGGACACATGAAGTACCACGCCGCGCGCCTTGCCTACCTGGCAGGCGCCCGCGGTCCCGAGGCCCGGCTCCTGGCAAAAGAGCTTGCCTCTGCCGGCACCCTGGACCTTGCATCAGCCCGGGCTCTCCTCGAAGGCCTGCGCGATCGGCGCCGGGAATGAGCGTGAGGCGCCGCGAATGAACCCGTGGGCAAACTGCCGGGCCTCGCCGAGCCTCGCCCTGGTGAAGTACTGGGGGAAGCTCGAGACCGGCGACAATCTCCCGGCAACCCCAAGCCTGGCGGTCACTCTGGGCGGACTGTACACGGACACATCCGCGCGTATCGCCGAGGAGGACTCGATCACCGTCGGCGGATGGTTGCAGGATCCCGGCCGGTATGCGCGTTTTTTCGATTGTCTGAGATCGCGGCTGCGCGTTTCAAGCAGGTTCCAGGTCCGAAGCGTCAACTCTTTCCCCACGGCGGCCGGGCTTGCCAGCTCTTCCTCCGGGTTCGCCGCGCTCGCGGGGGCATGCGTTCGCGCAGCCGGAAGGGACATCCCAATGGAAGAGCTTTCAGAGCTTGCCCGGATGGGCTCGGTTTCCGCGGCCCGGTCGGTATTCGGAGGCTTTGTCCTGCTCCCTGAAGGGGCGCGCGCGGCCTCACAGGCCTTCGATGTGGCACACTGGCCGGACCTCCGGATCGTCGTTGCAGTCCTGCGGCCCGGCCCGAAGCCAGTGTCGTCGCGCAAAGCCATGCAGGAAACCGCGGAAAAATCGCCTTTCTATCCCCAGTGGGTTTCACAGTCCCGGGCGCTGCTCCCCGAAGCGCTTCAGGCGCTCCAGGATCGCGACCTTGAAAAGCTCGGCCAGATTGTCCGCTCGAGCTACAGCATGATGCACGCTGTAATGCTCGCCTCCCGGCCTCCCATCCTCTACTGGCTGCCGGCAACGCTCGCGGTGATCCACGCCTGTCGACAGCTGAGGGACCGGGGCACCGGCGCCTGGGAGACCATCGACGCCGGCCCCCAGGTGAAGATCCTCTGCAGCGCCGCGGACGCGCAAAAGGTTGTCCGCGGCGTGCAGGAGGCCGCGCCGGAAGCCCGGACCATCCTGAGCTTCCCGGGTGACGGCATCTCGCTGACCTCCGCCGAGGAACCGGCGCCGTGAGGGTGAGCGTGCCCGGCAACATGCTGCTGTTGGGGGAATACGCCGTGCTGGAGGAGGGAGGTCTCGGCGCCGCGGCGGCGGTGGAAAAGCGCGTACGCCTCCAGGCGGAGCCTGCCCGGAGCCTCAGCGTGGAAGGGGTCTGGCCCGGCGGCTCTTTTTTCTGGACGCCGCAGCGCACGTCGGAAAGCCCGGTTGTCAGCGCGGCTTTCACGACAGTCCTTGCATGGAGGAGTGACACGGGCAGACGCTCGGAGCTTCCCGGCCTTCAGGTCCGCATCGACTCATCCGAGCTGTTCCTGAAAAACGGGAGGAAAGCGGGCTTCGGCTCCAGTGCTGCAGTAGCAGTTGCCCTGGTGGCGGCGCTGCGCGGCGACGGCCGGCTGGACTCGACTGTTCCCCGGCTGGCCCTGGCAGCGCACAGGTCCGCCCAGGGAGGCGTGGGCAGCGGATATGACGTTTACTGCTCGTTTCACGGAGGCTGGGGGCTTTTCCACGGAGGAGCTGTCCCGTCGTGGGAACCGCGGGAGCCGTCGGTCTGTCCAGGGCTGTATCTGTTTCGGGGCCCGGCGCCGGTCTCCACGCCGGCCGCCATCCGATCGTTTTTTCAATGGAAGGATCGGGAGAAGGACAGGGCCCGGCTGCTTGTCGAGGAATCCAACAGCAACGTGATGGCTTTCCTGCAGGCAGTCAGCGCTGAAGAGGCCGCGTCCGCATTCGGGAAAGCCAGGGACCTCGGCATCTCATTGGGAGATGAAATCGGAGTCGAAGCGAGAATCCCGGCGCCTGCCGGCCTGGATCCCGGCCTGTGCAAATCCCTGGGAGCCGGCAATGAGCTTGGCGGATATCTTCGACTGCCAGGGGCCCCGGAACCTCCGGAGGAATCGGAACTGACACGGGTCCGGATTGCCGAAGGCGGAATAACATGGCAGCCGTAGGCAGCGCTTTCGGCAAGCTGATCCTTTTTGGCGAGCACGCGGCAGTCTTCGGCCACCCTGCCATCGGGGTGCAGCTGACGGAACGCACCACGGTGACCATTCACGGAGCCCCTGCCGGGAAATGGGACCTGGAGGAGGTCCCTCCTGAAGACCGCCAGACCGTCCAGCGCCTCATCGACAAGCTGGAGGCCCTTCTGCCGCACCTCGCCCCATCCGGGAAAGCAGCCATTCACATAGAATCCTCCGTGCCGCGCGGGATAGGAATGGGAAGCTCCGCCGCCCTGTGCTCGGCAATGGCTGCGGCATTTCTCAACCTCAGCGATGGTGGGGAGCCCGATGGCAGCCTTGCCCGTACCTGGCGTCTTGCGCATGACCTTGAAACCATTTTCCACGGAACTCCGTCAGGCATTGACACCGGACTGTCCCTGCTCAAAGGAATAACCGCTTTTTCACCGCAGCCGCCCGCGTTGCCCCGGTGGGAGCGCCTGAGGTGCGCGCCGCTGTGGCTGGTAGTGGCCGCGCTGCCCCGGTCCGGGGACTGCGCGGCCCTGGTCCGCAACATCGGGGACCGCATGAGAGGCGGCGATCAGGATGTCCGGGAAGCACTTTCAATCCTGGGGAAGATTGCCGCTGATGCCAGGCAGGAGCTCACGTCCGGGGGCTCGGCGGCCCTGGTGGGCAGGCTTGCCGACCGCGCCATGGAAGTTCTCACGCATCTCGGGTTAGGCCATCCCCTGCTTGAGCGGCTCCTGGATGAAGGCAGGCAATCCGGCGCCTTGGGAGGGAAGCTGAGCGGAGCCGGAGGAGGTGGAGCGTTTTTCTTGATCTGCGCAGATGCGGCAGCCGCGGGAGAAACAACCGTCCGGCTCCGAAAAGCAGCCAGCCGGAGCCGCATCAAGCTTGTTGCGCTTCCGCGCCCCCTGTGCATCGAAAGCTGACGGTCAACCCCGGGCGAACGCCTCTGCCCTGAGAAAAGCGTGGAGTTGCGCGCTGAATCCGGGCTCCCTCCACGTTGCAGCGCGACGCAGGGATGGGATATCTCGGGACCCGGTCAGGAGCATGGTCGAACGCAGGGTCATCTCCAGTTTCCGGAAAAACCCTATCACGGCCTCGGCACCGCCTGCGGCAACTTCCCTGATCACGGGAAGGGCGAAACCCACAAGGTGGGCGCCCATGGCAAGAGCCTTCGCCGCATCCATTCCTCCGCGGACGCCCCCCGAGGCCAGGAGGCGGATCTGCCTCCCGCCAAAAGAAGCCAGCAGCACCGCCGTGGGGATCCCCCACTGAGCGAACTGTGAGGCGGCTGAGTTCTCCTGCTCCGGGAAGCGGTAGGACTCCACGAGGATCCAGTTGGTGCCCCCGGCGCCTGCAAGATCCACATAGGCAGCGCCCGAGGCCAGAAGCTCCCTGGTCAGGTGCGGCGCAATGCCGAAGCCCGTCTCCTTGACAATCACCGGCAGGGGACATTCATCGCACACCCGGGCGATGGCCTCCTTCAATCCACGGAAGTCCCTGTCACCCTCCGGCTGGA
Source organism: Spirochaetia bacterium (assembly GCA_049515135.1). Classification (GTDB taxonomy): domain Bacteria; phylum Spirochaetota; class Spirochaetia; order SZUA-6; family Fen-1364; genus Fen-1364. The sequence goes on along the minus strand of JBEKUJ010000005.1, from coordinate 176,866 downwards.
AAAGCTCCTGTCCCGGGTTTATATGGATGACCAGGGCCTGGGCTTCGAGACGATTGAGGAGCTCGTAGATCGCCGGTCTTTCCATGTCCCTGATCTGGACAGCCCCGATGTTGGCCAGAAGGGGCACGCTGGGGGCCAGTGGCTTCATGTTGAAATGCTTGAACAGCTCGCGGTCCTCCAGAAGCACCCTCATGGACCCCAGGCCCACCGGGATCCCGAGAGCCTCAGCGGCCCGGGCCAGCTCCTTGTTGGCCCGAAAGCCCCCCTCAGACCCACCGGTCATGCAGGAGATGAAAAATGGCAGCTTGAGATGATGCCCCAGGAAGTCCGTTCCGGTATCGAGCTCGGTCTCACTCAGCTCCGGCAGTGCGATGTGGACGAACCGTATCCCTTCGAATCCGCCGCCAGCGCCCTCAATGGAGAATCGGGACGGGTCTGTGCAGATCTCCAGGTGTCCCGCTTTCCTCGAGCCGGTCTCCCTGCTCCTTTTCCCCTGTGAACGAGTACTCACGGTATCCATCCTTCCGTATTCCGTTCAGCACGAACGCCCCGGACGGCAGCTTTGCGTGGGAAAGGAGCTCGGCATACAGCTCCGGCTGCATAGGGCTGGCAATCCAGGCCTCGTACTCCTCGAAACCGGCCCGCCGGGCCGAATCCAGCACTCGGTCCAGGCCCCATTGGGAAATGACCTTCGGCGCTTCCGGGGCAACCCGGCCGGCGAAGACGATCATCGTACTCCCGCTTCCGTAGGAGGCGAACAGAAGGCGCTTGCCCACGATGCCCTCTCCAAGGGCCTGGTAGCGCTCATGAAGAAGAAATGCAAGCACGGCGAAAAGGGAGCCGTTGTATATGTTGCCGATCCGGCCCAGCGGGTCGACACCCGCGGAGAAGCTTTTTTCTTCCAGGAAGGATTTCGTCCGTGCGGCATCGAAGCCCAGGACGCGCTCAAAGAGCTTCTGAAGGGCGGTTTCCGGCATTCGGCGGAAGGGAGTGTGCAGGATGAAGTAGTCAGTGGAGAGGAGAGCCTGGTCGGGCTTCTGGCCGGCCCTGAGGCAATAGTCCAGGAACGCATCCTGGAGGCTTTCCCAGTAGCACTTCATGGAATAGCTTCCGTTCACCCGTGCGGTTATCGATCCCAGCGGACGGAAAAAGTCGTCCACGTCCCGGGAGCAGAAGCCAAGGACGGCCATGTCCAGCTCCACCAGCCTGGGGGCCGCCTCCACCAAGAGCGCAACCGCTCCGGCGCCCTGGGTGATCTCAGCGGTGGACTTGGTCTCGTACCGGGCAATATCGGTGCTGAGCACAAGGCCGGAATCCCTTGCCCTGCCGCCCACTGCCAGAAGACCCGCCACGCTGAGAAGGCCGAAGGTGCCTCCGGCGCAGGCGTGCTGGGTCTGGAAGCTGGAGAGGGAGGTGGGAAGCTTGATGCCGGCTTTCTGGAGCATGCCCTGAACGTACGCTGAAACCGGCTTCGAATGGTCCACCCCGGTTTCCGTGCCGACAATCAGGTGGCGAAGGGATGCCATGTCCAGTTGAGGGTTCCTGGCGAGCAGGTCGTATGCGGAGCGCGCGGCAAGCGTGGCGCTGTCCTCCCACAGCTCGGGGAACCGAAAGGCTGTCTGGCCTGTCACCCGGCCGGCCCGTTGGAGGTGCCTGTCCAGCATGGGGTTTTCCCGAACTCGCTGCGCAACGAGAGCTTCGACATCCATTTCAGGGGGAGGAACGTAGATCCCCATGTCGCTGATGCCAACGGTTCTGTCCTGCCTGGTTTTCACTTGCAACCCTCCGACGCGCGCGTGCTGGCTCCTCAAATTGTATCCTTCCTGCGACCTGAATGTCCCGCAGGCAAATATACATGCTTTGGACCTTGACCGAAACTACCTGGTTTCATGGCCCATTTGATTGTAGCAAAAAAGGTGCCAAGGTCAAACGTAATCCTATATTTCAATTGATTATATTGCAAGTAATTGAAGAACAACTTTTCGGGCTCTCTATGAGTTTACGCAGTTCGTCTGCTTTTGTGGTATCCGCTTTCTGATTTTTATAGCCGCGGCGAAGGACCGCGGCATCAGGAGCTGAGAGCTCCAGCGCCACCTACCCGACCTTCTCCCATTGGCCTGATGTCTCTGACCGGAAGAGCGCGTCCAACACCTTCATGTTGTTAATGGCGTCCTGGGGCGGCGTGGGAACCTGTTCTTCGCCCCTGACCGCCCGGGAGAAGCCCTCGAACATCAGCTGGTACTGATCCGCCGCCGTGGTAAGGATGTCCCTCTCCCCCACGCCGGTGGTGACCGTGAGCCTCATCGGCATGTCCGGATACGCGTTGTACGGCAGATGGATCCTCATCTGGCCGTCGGAGCCGATGACGTCAACCTTCTGCCAGGAGAAGGTCTGCGTGCCGACGGTGAAGACTGACCTGGCCGCCCCGAAATCAAGGATCCCGGAGGAAAGGATGTCCGTCTTGAGCTTCGGGTCCCTGTGCACGAGGCTCACCACGCGAGTCGGCTCCCTGCCGAAGATGAACCTCGCGGTGGAAACGGCATAGCAGCCGATGTCGGGCAGCCCCCCGCCTCCCATGGACAGCACATTCCTGATGTTCGACGGATCTGTCAGCATGAATGCGAAGAGAGTGTGCACGGAGTGCACGGAGCCCAGCTCGCCCGCCTTCACGATCTCTCGGGCGCGCTGCCACTGGGGATGGAAGCGGTACATGAAGGCCTCCATGACCCGGACGCCGCGCTTCTCTGCGTGCCGTATGGCGTCCTCCGCTTCATGTGCGTCCAGGGCGAAGGGCTTCTCGCACAGCACATGCTTGCCTGCGTCCGCGCACTTCTTCACCCATTCGGCATGCATGTGGTTGGGGAGGGGGATGTAGACAGCCTCGATCTCCTTGTCCGCCAGGAGCTCTTCATATGAGCCGTATGCGCGCGGTATGCCCGACTCCCTGGCAAACGCCGCCGCTTTCTCCCGGGACCGGGAGGCGACGGCGCGCATCTCCACAAGCGGAGATTTGGCAAGGTAGGTGTGCACGCGCAGGCGATAATGAGTGGACACGGAAAGCACGCCCCAGACAACCGGCTTCATGTTCATGTTCCTCCGTATAAAATCATTTCCCTGACGCGGCAGTCAAGCGCCGCCGGCCGCTGAATCCTGCTGCGTCAGCCTGGTCATGATCCTCCCGTTCTTTGCCTCGAACCCGGCGCGGGCGCACAGCGTGATCATTCCCTTGTCGCCGACAGAGGCGTCAAGCTGGATTGCGCAGGTCCCCGGCGGCGCAACCCGCCCAAGGAGCTCAAGGAAATCCTCCGCGATCCCCTCGCCCCGATGGCCCGGCTCGATGTACAGCTCGTCGATCCTGAGCACGGTCCCCCCGTATGCGTTGCTCCAATGGGTGACGAGGATGCAGTACCCCACACAGTCCTGCTTCCTCTCGAACAGGAAGATGGAGCCCCGATCGGGATGGCGTGAAAGCTCCCGAACTGTGGCCAGCATCCTGTCCCGGGATGCGTCCCCCGGCGGCCTTTCCGCGGCGAACGCAGCGGCAAGCCTCAGAAGCTCCGGCAAATCGTCCCGCCTGGGCAGGCGATAGGATGCCTTGCTTGTCACCAGGTCGTAGTCGAGCATCAGGATACCACCACAGGGGATGATCGCAGCTTCGCGTCGCAGCTTCAAGCGCCCCGGGGCCCGTGTGAAGCCTCAGAGGCTCACCCACCGGATGGGGCTCGGAGAGCTAAGCCAGCCCTTGCGATAGAAGCGTGACAGCGCGGATGTGCGGATGTAGAATGCCGACGACTCCAGAGGTAAGAAATGAATATGCGAATGGCAGTTGCGATGGTGCTTGTAGCGCTTTCAGCGGGTTTGGTGTACGCGCAGTCAACGGACTTCTTTGAGCTTGCAAGAACCGGAACCCCGCAGAGCGTTCAAGCTGCAATCAACAAAGGCGCGGACGTAAAGGCTCGAAACGAGAATGGCGCAACTGCGCTCCTGTTCGCGGCCATGCTGAACCAGAACCCTGCTGTCATCGGTGTTCTCCTGAAGCAGGAGCGGACATCAAGGCCCATGACACAGACGGCGCCACCTCGTTGCTGTTGGCTGCCCGCTACAACCACAATCCTGAGGTGGTCACGACGCTCATGGCGGCTGGCGCGGACATCAAGGCACAGGACAATGATGGCGCTAACGCCCTGTTGTACGCAGGATGCAACCAGAATCCCAAAGTGATCACGACGCTTCTCAAAGCTGGCCTCGACATCAAGGCCAGGGACAAGAAGGGCTCCACCGTGCTGATGTGGGCCGCAATGATCAACCCGAACCCCGATGTGATCACTGCGCTCCTGAAGGCGGGCGCAGACCCGAAAGCCAAGGACAACTCGGGGTCAACAGCCTTTGACTACGCCCAGTACAATGCGAGCCTGGATGGAACCGATGCCTATCGGCAACTGCAGGGAGCCTCACAGTAGGCGAGCAGTGCACGGTGGCCGCAGAGGGTCTTGATGAGAAAGCGATTCTCTCTGACAGCATTTGCGTTTCTTTTTGCGCTTGCTTCAGTACAAGCGCAGAACGCAGATTTCTTTGATCTTGTATCCACAGGAACACCGCAAAGAATCCAGAATGCCATCAGCGACGGAGCAGATGTGAATGCGCCCGACAGTGAAGGCTGGACCGCGCTGATGTACGCGGCCAAGTGGAACAAAAATCCGGACGTGATCATCGGGCTGCTAAGGGCGGGCGCGGACGTCAAGGCACGGGACAATGACGACATGACAGCCCTGATGTATGCCGCCAGGTGGACCAGGAATCCGGCCATGATCACCACGCTCTTGAAAGCCGGCGCTGACCCAAAGGCGAAGGACGCGGACGGCTGGACCGCGTTGATGTACGCAGCCGGGTTCAACGAAGATCCAGAGGTGATCACCATGCTCTTGAGAGCCGGTGCAAACCCAAAGGCTCAGGACAAGAATGATGCGACCCCGCTGATGTTCGCCGCGGAATACAACGAGATCCCTGAAGTGACTGCAGCGCTATTGCAGGCCGGCGCTGATCCGACGGTCAAGGATTCTGACGGTCGGACTCCGCTCATGTACGCCGCTTGGGGGAACCAGAACCCCGAGCTGATCACCATGCTCCTCAAAGCAGGCGCGGACCCAAAGGCTCGGGATGTTGACGGCCGGACGCCGCTCATGTACGCCGCCGAGTTCACCCAAAGTCCAGAGGTAGTCACCACGCTCTTGGAGGCCGGGGCAGACGCGAAGGCGAAAGACAGTGGGGGGAGGACGGCCTTTGACTATGCGCGGGACAACAATACGTTGAGAAGTTCCGTCGCGTACAAGCAGCTTCAGGAAGCGATGTCCACCGAGCGATGACGATCTGCGGCGGCTGAAAGAAACGCATCGATCAGGGAATGGCGGCGGCCGGCAAGGGCGGCGCGCTCGGGCTGGAACAGCGTTCCGATGAAAAAAGGGTGCCCGACCAATTCGAACGCTCGAACTTCACCAGCCGTATCTCGCGCACTGATCCGTATCCCGGAGCTGAAGAGCAAATGTTGAAATGCCTGGTTCACGCCGTAGCTGCAGTGGTATGTTTCCTCAATTTCCATCACGGGATATATGCGTGAGAGTACGGATCCCTCAACAATCCTGATCCGGGCGGATTTCTCAACAAGCGCGCACGAAAGGGCGGAGACAACGGGCAATTTCGCATCGGGATTGGTTTCGGCATGATCTGCCTCATCAAGACCAAGGACATCGCGCGCGTACTCGATCAGAGCGTGTTGACATCCCCCGCATGTGCCCAGAAACGGGCGCCCCGACTCACGGGCAAACCTGATTGCACTCAGGGCACCTGCCATGCTCGCATAGGGGCTTGCGGGCACGCACCAAATTGCGTCATAGCGTGAAAGCCGAAGCGCCGGATTGGCGCCGATTGTAGCGGTTCCAACCCAGTCCCATGAAGCCGGTGTGCCGGCCGCCTGGGACGCCAACTCCAGGGCAAGCGGAATTGCGCGGTGGGCAGTGACCTCGGGATCATAGTCTCCTACAAGCGCAACCCTGATTTCGTGCACGGAAGAAGTTATTCAGCGCGAGTTCCACGAGTCAAGACGCCGCATATTGACGCGATATCCTGCTCAGGCGAGCACGCCACCAGATGCTATTTGCCGGGGCCGACTTTTCTGATGCGCTGATTGTGGCTGTCGGCGATGTAAAGGTTTCCCGCTGAGTCGACGGCAAGGCCCCAGGGTTCGTTGAGCATCGCTGCAGTGGCTACGTTTCCGTCGCCTCCGTAACCGGCTCCCAGGTGGAAGTTTCCTGCCACAGTGCTGATGTTCCCGCTCGTGTCGACCTTGCGAATGACGTTGTTGTTCTGGTCTGCGATGTAGATGTTGCCCACCTTGTCGACTGTCACACCGACCGGAAAATGGAGCAGGGCTGATGTGGCAGGTCCGCCGTCCCCTGAGTAGCCGTAGCCCGTGGGGCTTCCAGCCACGGTGTTGATGTTCCCGCTCGTGTCGACCTTGCGAACGAGGTTGTTGGAGGTGTCAGCGATATAAAGATTGCCCGTGGAGTCGACTGCAATGCCCCAAGGGTAGTTTAACCTTGCCGAAACGGCAGGCCCACCATCACCGTAGAAGCCTGCGCTCCCACTTCCAGCGGCCAAAGTGGGTATGCCGCCGTGAACCTTCAGAATGCGGTCATTGTTATAGTCATCGATATAAAGATTGCTGTTGGCAGAATCAAATGCCACGGCATACGGATAGTTGAGTTGAGTTAGCGAAGTGCCGGCGGTCCCATCTCCCGCTACTGTATTTATCTTCCCATCTAATGCGGTTACTTCTCGAACGCGATTATTGAATGTATCTGCAATATAGAGATTGCCTGCAGAATCTACTGCGATACCGTACGGATAGTTCAGTTGTGCAGCCGTGGCGAGTCCGCCGTCCCCAAGGCTCGTGTTGCCCGGGCCCAATTGGAAATTCCCTGCCGCGGGGCCAATGATTCCGCTTTTGATGTCAACCTTTCGGATAACGCTGTTGCCGGAGTCAGCGATGTAAAGATTGCCTGCGGAATCAACCGCAACTCCCTGGGGCGCGTCGATCTCGGCTGACGTCGCAGCTCCTCCGTCTCCGGCAAAGCTTCCGGTCCCGTTGCCCGCAAACGTGCTGATCTTCCCCCCATTCGGAGACCCAAAGCTTTGCACTACGCCCAGGACCCAGTTCGAGCAGCCCCCGACTGCCGCCAGGAAGGCGACCGCCGTTGCGAACCGCAAGATCTTTGAACCGCCTCTGCCGTTCATTCTTCCACCCACGTTGTCGAACGCAGGCCCGCTTCGGCGGCACGCGTTCCGCCTTGAGCCTCCTGGCCGGGGGCCTCGTATTGAGCAGCCAGCTGGGGATCGAGCTTCTTCGCGTTTACATAGGCTGTGTCCGCTTCGTCGCGCTTGCCCAATGCCACGGCCGCGCCGGCGAGCTCCAGAAGCGCGCGTGAGTTGTCCGGCGCAGCCCGGGCAGCGCGGCCATAGTAATCGTAGGCAGTCTTAGGATCAGATTTCAGCGTGGCAATGTTTCCCAAATTGAGCAAAGCGTACACGTAATCGTCCTTTGCATTGAGCGCCGCAAAAAAGTCCTTCTCTGCCAGCTCATAGCGGCCGAATCTTGCGTAGACCACGCCCCGCCCATTGAGGTTCTTCGGCGTGGGCTCCCTGGTTATTGCGTCGTTGAGCGCTGAAACACGGGAGGCGATCTCGCTGTCGACCAGCTTTGACAACTCGGCGCTGAATGCCAACCCGACGAGGTCCTGGGCCGGTATCCGTGCCGAGGTGCTGTCGGCGGCAAGCCCTACGGGTTGATATGTCTTCCAGGCCTCATGGATGGGATAGAAAGCCGCAGTTTTGTCCGCCTGACCCTGTCGCCACTCCCGGGCGCCTTCCCGCCAGGCGTCGAGCAGCCCCTTGTCCCGCATCGTCGTCTCGATGGGCAGCCAGCTCTTGCCGTCCACAAAGATCAGATCTTCCCACGCAGCCACCTTGGCCTTGGCATCTTCCTCGCTCAGCTTAAGGTTGATCGCCATGAAAATGTGGCCGGGAACGGTGATGAATGCGGTCTCGATCCCCACCGACTCGAAGAACGAAGCATAGAGGATGGAGAAATCCGAACAGTCGCCGGCTCTGTATGTCAGGGTCTGCCGTGGGAACTTGAGGAAGTCCACGGTTTCAGGATGAGTGGAAGTATATGAGTAGGGGGTGCTCGGGTTCGGAGAATACGCGAGGCCGTAAATCCTGAGGGCGTCATGGAAGGCGATGGCCGTCTGGATGTTCTTCGCGATCCCCGGATTGCGAAGATCGCGCACCATGGCGGACACGTTGTTGGAAAGATCGAGGACCCAGGGGTCCTTTGCTGACACGAAAGCAGCGGCCTTGCGGTCATCGTCCCACGTCATGGCGTTTCGGTCGTATATCTGCAGCGTCGCCGTCGCTGCTGCCTGGTTCTGGGCTCCGTTTGTTTCCTTGTATGACGCGTCCACTTCGGCAGTGACTTTCGTCGGCTCAGTGACTCCCAGGATGCTGCTCTTGAAAACCGCGTACAGCGGCACCTCGCGCGTCTCCCCGGGCTTGAGCTCAGCAATCGCGGCGCTCTCCTTTGGTCCATCCATGTACTCTTTGATTATGAAGGATACTTTCACGTCGCTGAGCGGCGTCTTTCCAGTGTTCCTGACGACTGCGGACCCCACGGGATGATCGTCATAGAATGCATGAAAGACGGGAAAAACGCTTCCAAGATGGACGTGGCTTATGTCGAGGAGCTGCGGGCGTCCGGGTAGTTGCCCCCCGCCGGTCGCATTTTGGGGGCTGAGAGTGAAAGCGGCGCCGAGTGAAAGGCCAAGGTTCCCGTACAGCTGAAAGTAATACGTATAGAAAGCGTCGAATCGAAGGGCGACATTGGGATTGAGCGCGTAGGAGAGCCCTGCCCCTGCTTCTGCGAATCCGTTGTTCTCGAAGAAATACCCCGAGTACGCAACGTGGGTGAGCAGGTCAACAAAGGAGTAGCCCAGGTCAGCAAAGACGCGTCCTGAGAATGGCCCGAAAAGCGTGATTCGATACCCAGCCCCAAGGGCGCCCGCCAGCTCGTAGAGCCCGCCCACACCGCTGACGGAAAGTGGAACGTAATTCAGGTTTATTCTGAGCAAGGGCGTAAAGCCGAGCCATACGGGATTGACGTATTCTCCTGAAAAGTCGACCGTCACACCGGTGGAAAAGTAGTTTGAATTGAGACCGAGAGGCAGCGTGGCCGCGGGGGCAATGCTCCACCAGAACGCGGGGCGCTGGCGCTCATTCTGGGCAAAAACGCTTCCGAGCACAACAAGAGCGAGCAATACTGCGACCGCGTTTCTTTTCATCCCGAACCTCTCATGGTCATACAAGCGCCGCATGCAGATTGCGTGGATGAACCAATTATATCACGGGTCGGACGCCGATGACAGTGTGAACCTCGGGGAAGCGGCGGTCACACCGATCGTAGACATGTTTTGAGTATCCTTATCCCTTCTTCAATCTGCGCCGGAGTCAGCATTCCATACCCGATGATCAGCGTATCGGTCCATTTCCCTTTGCCGATTGCATGCTCCTCAACAGGGTACACCTTCGCTCCCCCGCGCTCGATGCGGGCAAGGAGCGCTGAAGTGAATCGCACCCCGCGAAACCTGGCGCACAGGTGAAGACCAGCCGCGCTCCCCAGGATTTCCGCAGTGCTCCCGAAGCGCCTCTGAAGCGCGTCAACGAGGGTCTGTCTGAGCGCCCGGTGGGCTTTTTTCATCGTGTGAACATGGCGCACGAAATGGCCCCCAGCCAGGAAGCGGGACAGGATGAGCTGTTCCACCGAGGAGTTGTGCAGGTCCGTAAACCACTTGACTTCCCTTCCGCGGCTGACCAGCTCCGGCGGAAAGACGATGTAGCCGATGCGAAGCGCGGGGCACAGTGTCTTGCTGAATGTGCCGACGTAGACGACCCGCTGGGGGTCCAGTCCCTGGATGGAGCTGATGGGCGGCGAGTCGTACCGGAACTCGCTGTCGTAGTCGTCCTCCACCACGTAGGCGCCGCGCGCCCGCGCGTACTCCAGGAGCCGCGCCCGCCTCTGGATGGGCATGGTCACGCCCAGGGGGAACTGGTGGGAGGGCGTGACATAGATGAAACCCGGCCGTGCGCGCGGCGGGAGCAGATCCACGTCCATTCCCATTCCATCCACAGGCACGGGGAGGATCCTTCCTCCGAAACCCGCCGCGATGCTCTGGATGTCGACGGTCACCGGGTCCTCCAGGATGCAGGTCCGCCGGTCGCCTCCCAGGAGAAGCCGGCTGATGATGCCCACCGCTTGCGTGGTTCCCGCAGTGACCAGGATCTGGTCTGGATGGCAGCGAACCCCGCGGTACGCTGCGATGTACCGGGCAATTTCCGTTCGCAGCTCGCGCCGTCCCTCGGGTTGACTGTAGGAGAGGTCCAGAGGCGTGAGGCCGGCCCATGTTGCGCGGCTCAGTCTCTCCCAGGTCCTGACGGGAAACAGGGTGAGGTCGGGCAGGCCGGAGCGGAAATCGATCAGGTCGGTATGGAAGGGCCGAAACCCCACGCTGCGGATGGCTGGCAGGCCGGGGAGCTCCCGGGGCGGGAAAAAAGCGCCTGAGGAGACAAAGGTCCCTGCCCCGGTCCGCGCCTCCACGTACCCTTCGGCCAGGAGCTGGTCAAAGGCGTCCAGGACGATGTTGCGCGACACGCCAAGCTCGCCGGCAAGCCGCCGGGTGGAGATCATGCGGGACCCGGATGCAAGGACGCCGGCAAGGATCACGGACCGAAGCTGGTCGTAGATCTGACGGGTGAGCGGCGCGTCGGCGCCGCGATCAAGCGCGACAAAGGACATGGTGGCACTATCAATTAACCATGAAAGTGGCCCTTTTGTAAACCACTTCGGGCGGGCATTGTAAGGGCAGGAGTATCGATGAGCGCAGACATTTCCAGCACGGCAGTGCGCCGCCCTGCGGCCGGCAGCGAGCTTCGCGGGCTCCTGGAGGTCATCCTGGCCATGGCCTTTGCAGGAAGCAGCGTGGTGGTCGGCAAGCTCCTTTCGGTCCGCATCCCCGTGTTCCTGTCGGTTGAGCTGAGCCTCTGTGCGGCGCTCGTGGCCATCCTGCCGGCGCAGATCGCGCGCAGACATGAGCTTCGGCTTCTGGGGGCGAAGGAGCTTCTCTACATGTTCCTCCAGGCCCTTTTCGGAATCGTGCTCTTTCGGGCATTCACGCTATGGGGCCTACATTTCACCTCCGCGCTCAGCGCAGGGGTCATCACGAGCGCCGCGCCCGCAATTATGGCCGTGCTGGCGGCTCTTGCCCTGGGGGAGAGGCTGGGTCGCGGTCCTGCGGTCGGAGTCGGGCTCACTGTTGCCGGCCTCCTTCTCATCAACCTGTGGGGCCGCGGGAGCGGCGGAGCAACGGGCTCACTGGCCGGCAATCTCCTGGTTCTTGCCGCCACCGTGTGCGAGGCGCTGCTCACGATTTTTCGAAAGTCCTCCGGCGGCCGCATCGGCTCTGTCACGAACACCACGGTCCTGGTTTCCATGAGCGCGCTGATGATTCTGCCTTTCGCGCTGCGTGATCTGCGCGGCTTCCCCCTGGCGAGGATAGATATGGTTGGATGGATCTCAGTCCTGTACTACGGGGCAGTTGCGACCGTGATCGCCTACATCCTCTGGGGCCATGGTGCCCTGCGCATTCCGGCAAACCGTACAGGGATAGCCACTGCTGCGCTGCCGCTGAGCGCCCTTGTCCTCTCAGGTCTCCTGCTGGGTGAGCCGCTGCGGCCGCAGCACCTTGCCGGGTGCGCGGCCGTCATTGCAGGCATTATAATGGGGAATATATGATGGAAATCTCGGAGAGATGGAAGAAGCTCTACCCGGGCGCGGTGATTGGCCTCCTTGCCATGCGCGGCGCGCAAAACCCGCAGCGTCATGAAGAGCTGGACAGGCTGGCGGAAGGAACGGAGTCCGGGCTTCGGGAAAGGTTCTCCGCCGGCGGAAAGCAGACGTTGAAGTCCCATCCGGTCATGGCAGCCTACGAGAGCTACTACAAGGCCTTCCGCAAGACATATCACGTCGCTCTTCAGCTGGAGTCGGTGATCTGGAAAGGCAGAAGCATTCCGTCGGTCGGCGCGGTGATCAAGGCAATGTTCATGGCCGAGTTGTCCAACATGCTGCTGACGGCAGGGCATGACCTGAACAAGGTCAGCCTCCCCCTTCGCCTCGATGTTGGAAATGAGACGGAGACCTACGTGGCCCTGGGCGGGGAGCAGCGGACCGTCAAGGAAGGAGACATGAGGATATCGGACACCGCGGGCGTCATATCGAGCGTCATCGGAGGACCAGACCAGCGCACCTCCATCTCCGGGGGCACCACGGACCTTCTTTTCACCGTGTACGCGCCGCCGGGAATCGGAGAAGACCTTGTCAGGTCTCACCTCGCCGATATCGAGCGCTTCGTCAGGGTCATCGCGCCGGTGGCGCTCACCGAGCGCCTGGAGACACAGCGGGCTTAACGCCCCCTCTCGCAACGCCGCCCTGATTCGTGCATGATGCACCCACAGGGATACAGCTTCAATGGAAAATGCGCGGACCGAGATAACTCTCGGGCACATGTTCGCTATCGCCGCTCCCATGGTCGTCTCCCAGGCGTCGGAGACCCTGATGCTGTTCTTCAACCGCTGGGTCGTTTCATTCCTGGGAGCTGACCACATTCCTGCTTCCATGAGCGGCGGGCTCACGTCCTTTGTCTTCACATCCTTTTTCACGGGAATCACCGGCTACGTGAACGCGCTGGTGGCGCAATACCATGGAGCCCAGCGGGAAGAGCGCTGCGTTCAGGTGGCCTCGCAGGGTTTCTGGCTGACCCTCGGCTTCTATCCCCTGCTGCTCCTCCTCATCCCTGCCGGACACCGGCTTTTCATCTGGGCGGGGCACAGCCCACGCCAGCTGTCGCTGGAGTTTTCCTACTATCGCATCCTCATGCTGGGCTCCTTCATATTCATGATCCAGAGCGTCCTCGTGGGCTACTTTGTCGGCCTGGGGAAGACCAGGGTCGTGATGACGGCCAATCTCCTGGGGATCCTGGTGAACCTTCCCCTGAACTGGTGCCTCGTATTCGGCAAGATGGGGTTCCCCCGGCTGGGGATCCAGGGCGCGGCGCTCGGTACGCTCGGAGGGTCGCTGTTCATCGTCAGCATCCTGCTTGTGTCCTACCTGCGAAGCTCCGGCTACCGGCAGAGGACCAGGAAAACATCGACCTGGGTGCCGCGCGGCGACCTGCTGCGGAAGCTCCTGAGATACGGTCTTCCCGCGGGAGCCGAAACGTTCATCAACGTCTTCGCCTTCAACGTCTTTGTGATGCTCATGCAGTCATACAGCGAGCAGGTGGCCACCGCCATCACGATCACCTTCAACTACGACCTGGTGTCGTTCATCCCCATGCTGGGCGTTGGAGCAGCCACAACGGCCCTTGTGGGGCACCGCATGGGGGCCGGTGACCCGGCGGGCGCGCGCAAGGTGGCTTTCCTCGGCCTGAGGCTCGGATGGGGATACGCGGCGCTGATGGGCATCGTTTTCGTGGCGGGCGCCCCGGTCCTTGTGCAGTTCTTCGCAGGAGGCTTCACCACGCAGGACCAGTCAATCCTGCCGATAGCGCAAACCCTGCTCCGGATGGCTGCGCTCTACACCATGGCGGATGCAGCCAACGTCGTCTTCAGCGGGGCCCTGCGCGGGGCGGGAGATACCCGGTGGGTCATGGTAGTCTCCGGCATCCTTCACTGGGTCATGGCATCAGGAGCCTATCTGTTCATCAAGATCCTGGTGCTCCCGCCGGTGCTGGTGTGGCTGTTCTTCATCGTGTTCGTCTTCTCCCTGGGCCTGTCCATGTTCCTGCGGCATCGCCGGGGAAAGTGGATGAGCATCCGCATGGTGGAAAGCCAGGTCGTGGGGGCCATGTGACCGACAGATGAAAGTCCCGGCGTTCAAGACAGAGCCGGCTTTCCAGCTGCGCCCCTGGGGCGGCAGGGCCTTGGCCGAAAAGCTGGGCAAGAAAACTCCCGAGGGGCTGGTGGGCGAGTCTTGGGAAGTCTCCGCGCATCCAAACGGGGTCTCCCGGGTGTCGGGCGGACCGTTGGACGGCACGCCGCTTGATGAGCTGGTGCGCCAGGCAGGGCCGGACCTTCTTGGATCCAGGGCTTTCAAGGAATACGGGGACAACTTTCCGCTTCTGGTAAAGCTGGTTGATGTAAGCTCTCTGTCATCAGTTCAGGTCCACCCGGACGACGAGCAGGCAAGGCGGTTGGAGGGCTACCCCTGGGGCAAGACGGAGGCGTGGTACATCATGGACCGGGCCCCGGACGCCCGGTTCCACATCGGCTTTGTCCCTGACGCCACCCCCGCCGGCTTGCGCGAGGCCGTGGCCTCGGGAAACGTCGAATCGCTCCTCGCCTCTTTCCAAGCAAAGCCGGGGGATTGCATCCTTGTCCCTTCGGGGACCGTCCACGCCGTGGGCCAGGGAGTCCTCTTCCTGGAAATCCAACAGAGCTCGGACATCACGTACAGGGTATACGACTGGGACCGGGGCAACGAACACGGACAGGCGAGGGAACTGCACATGGAGAAAGCGCTGCAGGTCATCGACTTCGGCGCGCGCCCCAGGATCTTTCGAGCCGACCGGCGCGATGACACGCTTGGCAGCATCCTGGCGGGCCGACAGTTCGAGATCTTTCAGGCCATCGTGGCCACAGGCGTCGACCTGCCGGCGCGTCCGTCGTGCTCAGCTGGGACAGTCGTGGAGGGGGACATGCGGCTCCTGTGCGGGGACGCGAGGATGGACCTTCGATGCGGAGACAGCTTCGTCATTCCCGCGGGAACCCGCAGCCGCCTGGAGCGCGCCTTCCGGCGTGCACGAGCTTTCAGCCCGGGCCAGGTGTCGCGCGGAATCGGATCCCGCAGGAGCTCACCCGCCATCGCAATTATCACGTACATTCTGTAGGGCTTGTCCAGGAGGAGCCATGCGCATAGCGGGGAAGGAATACACGCGCAGCGAGGTTGAGCGGCGGATCGGCAACCTCCGGCAGCTTGGCGGGATCCGCCACTGCGAGCTTTCCGACGGCCGGGCGCGCGGCGTGCGGGCGCTGGACGTGGCCACAGGCAGCGGGTTGGCGTTCACTGTCCTCCTGGACCGGGGAATGGACATCGCAGATTTCTCCTACAAGGGTGTGAACCTCGTCTATCACACGGCAGGCGGCGTTGCTCATCCCTCGTACTACGATCCCGCCGGCCTGGAATGGCTGCGAGTGTTCTTTGGCGGTCTTCTCACCACCTGCGGCCTCACGTATTTTGGCAAGCCGGGACGGGACGGAAACGAGGACCTCGGCCTGCACGGACGGTATTCGGCGCTTCCCGCAGTCAGGGTCTCGGATCTTTCCCGGTGGGAGGGGAACGAGTATCTGCTGGAAGCCACCGGTACTGTGGAGGACGCGGTGCTCTTCGGGGACAAGCTCAGGCTGACCAGGTTCATCTCCACGGCAATCGGCTCGAAAAACCTGCGCATCAGAGACCGTGTGGAGAACTTCGGCTCCAAGCCTTCGCCTTTCCTCATCCTCTATCACATGAACGCAGGGTTCCCGCTCCTGGATCAGACGAGCGAGCTGATTGCGGCATCCCGAAACACCGAGCCGTACGACGACAGGTCGGCGCGCGGCATCGCTGAGGTCGGCCGGTTTGCAGCCCCGCAGGCCGAGTTCGAAGAGATGAACTTCCTTCACACCATGGCCGCAGATGAACGCGGCTTCACAAGGGCAGCGCTCATCAACAGAAACCTCACGGGAGGCCTGGGCCTCGCCCTGCGTTATCAGACCGCCAGTCTGCCCTACTTGAACGAATGGAAGATGCTTGCCGACGTAGATTACGTGGTGGGAATCGAGCCGGTGAATACGAGGATCGCGGACCGCGCCACTCTGCGCGCCGAAGGCCGGCTCCCCATGATCGCGCCGGGAGAGACACGTGAGATGGAACTGGAGATCAGCGTCCTGGAGGGCGGCGCGGAGATCGACGCGTTCGGTGATGAAGTGAAGAGGATCCGGGGGAGCTGACCGCTATCCTCCGTACATCTCCTCGTATTGATCGCGGAGGGCTGCCACCACGGCGGGGTCAGCCAGGGTGGTGACATCGCCCAGAGTCCGGCCCTCTGCAATGTCGCGAAGGAGCCGGCGCATGATCTTGCCGGACCGTGTCTTGGGCAGGTCCCGGGTGAAAAGGATTTCCTCCGGCCGGGCAAGGGCCCCGATTTTCTTCACCACGTGCTGCTTCAGCTCATCCACCAGCGCGTTGCTGGTGGCATGGCCGTTCTTCAGGCTCACGAAGGCCACGATGGCCTGGCCCTTGAGCTCGTGCGCCCGGCCCACCACGGCCGCCTCCGCAACCGCCGGATGGTCGACAAGGGCGGACTCCACTTCCATGGTTCCGATGCGGTGGGCAGAGACATTGAGAACGTCATCCACCCGGCCAAGGATCATGAAGTTGCCATTCTTGTCGCGCTTTGCCCCGTCGCCCGGGAAGTAGACCTTGTTGTCCCACTTGGAGAAATAGGTCTCCACGTATCGCTCGTCGTCTCCCCAGATGGTGTGCAGCATCGAAGGCCAGGGATGGGTGATGGCAAGAAGACCGCTTCCCTCCTTCACTTCCTTCCCCGACTCGTCCAGGACTGTCGCAAAAATTCCCGGAAGCGGTGTGCCGGCAAACCCCGGCTTCATTGTCGAGACGCCAGGCAGGCCGCTGATCATGATGGCGCCGGTCTCCGTCTGCCACCACGTGTCCACGATGGGGCACCGGCCGCCCCCGATCTTCTGGTGGTACCACATCCAGGCCTCGGGGTTGATGGGCTCACCCACGGTCCCCAGGAGCCGGAGGCTTGAAAGGTCATGCTTCGCAGGCAGCTCGTCCCCCCACTTCATGAAAGAGCGGATGGACGTGGGCGCAGTGTAGAACACGCTGACACAATGGCGCTCGATGAGCTCCCAGAACCGGTCCTTCTCAGGGAAATCAGGCGCGCCTTCGTATATGAGGACTGTTGCGCCATTGAGAAGAGGCCCGTAGACCACGTAGCTGTGGCCCGTGACCCAGCCTACGTCCGCGGAGCACCAGAAGATGTCTTCATCCTTGAGGTCGAACACGTTGCGGGTCGTTGTCTGGACGCCGACCGCATAGCCGCCCGCCGTGTGGGCAATGCCCTTGGGCTTGCCCGTTGTGCCGGACGTGTAGAGGATGAAAAGCGTATCCTCAGAGTCAACGGGCACCGCGGGGCAATCCGCCTTCTGGTGGTCCATGAGCCGGTGGTACCAGTGGTCCCGTCCCTCGTGGATGTGCAGGAGGTGAGGTTCTCCGGGGAGGTTCTTGACGATGATCACATGCTGGATGGTGGGGCAGTTCTCGAGGGCCCTGTCTGAGTTGTGCTTCAGGGGAACCACGCTTCCGCGGCGCCAACCGCCGTCCGCCGTGATGAGGACCTTCGCCTTGGAGTCGTTGATCCTGTCGGCAAGGGCGTCAGGGGAAAAGCCGCCGAATACCACGTTGTGGATGGCGCCGATTCGAGCGCACGCAAGCATGGCCACGGCCGTTTCCAGGAGAAGGGGCATGTAGATGGCCACCCTGTCCCCTTTGGTGACTCCGAGGTCCTTCAGGCAGTTGGCGAACTTGCACACCTCGCGGTGCAGCTGCTGGTAGGTGAGAGTCCGCGTATCGCCGTTCTCAGCCTCCCAGATCAAGGCTGCCTTGTTCCTGCGGGGGCCCTGGAGGTGGCGGTCAAGGCAGTTGTAGCTGATGTTGAGCTGGCCGCCCAGGAACCATCTGGCGTGCGGAGGCGACCAGTCCAGCACCTTGTCCCACGGCTTGAACCAGTGCAGGCGCTTTGCCTCATTTTCCCAGTACTTCTGGGGATCCTTCTCCGCCTCCGTGTAGACGCCGCGGTCCTTTACAAGAGCCTGTTCGACGAAGGAGGGCGGCGGCGGGAACTCCCGGTCCTCGTGGAGCAGATCGTCGAAAACGGAACGCTTCTCCTGGCCCATGCCGTCACCCCCCTGTTCCCGGGCTCGAGGCCCGCGGTGTTCAAGACTTGGTTAATTTCCTCCCGGCGCGAACTTCGCGGGGTCCACCACGTACCAGACCTTGCCCACGGCCTGGCCGGTGATCTGTCCGCGCTTCTGGTCCTTGATGAAGTAGTACAGCGGGTAGCCCTTGAAGGTGACCTGCGTCGTGCCGTCGTCCCGGGTGATCGTCGCGAAATCCGAGGCGTTCATCGTGGAGGGAACCACAAAGGAGTCAGCCGAGAAGGCGGGCCAGTTCTTGATGCAGTCCCCCGTGCAGGCGCTCATGCCGCTGGAGTCCTTCGTGAAGTAGTAGAGGGTCTTCCCGTCCCCGTCCGTGAGATAGTTCCCCACGGGCTTTTGCGTTCCTATCATGACGGTGTACGGGGGAACCTTGAGGATGAACCAGACACCGTGAACGTTTTCTCCCGTCATGTCCCCTGGCTTCTGGTCCTGGACCCAGTAGTACAGGGGCCAGCCCTTGTACGTGGTCTCCTTCTTGCCATCCTTGCGGGTAGTGGTTCCGAAGTCAGCCGCGCTCAAGTCGGAGGATACCGTGAGGTCTTTCGCATAGAAGACCGGCCAGGCTTTTTCGCAGTCGCCGTAGCAGGCGCTCATGCCGTCGGTATCCAGGGTGAAGTAGTACAGGGTCATGCCCTTGGAGTCGGTCAGGTACCTGGTCCCGTCGCCTGCGGTCTGGACCTGGACTGACGCGCCCTGCGCGGAGGCAAAGCCCGCTGCGGCTCCAAGAAATCCAAGAACAAGAAAGATGACAAGAAGCCTTCGACCAATTCTGTCCATTCTTCGTACCTCTCCTTATTGCGCGCCTTATTCGGCGCGGTAATTTTCAGGGGACAAATTTAATTCCGCCAATCGCAATAGTCTACCAAAACAGTCAGGAATTGGAGATGAAGCGGTCACTGGCACCGAACAACCGGCTGTCGAGGGAAAGCCGCCGAGCCGGAAGCGCAAGCATCAGGAAGGTCGGGACCCCCAGGGCCAGGTCGCGAAGCAGGGTCCAGGGACTGACGGTGGACTTGGAGAGAGCCCCGAAGCACCCGCAATCGAGAGTAAGCCCACGAATCAGCGCCTGGATTTGAGCGGCCAGGAAGACGACGAAGAGGATTGTTCCCGCCAGCGCCGATGCCCGCACGAACAGCCCGGCGGCCAGGTACAGGCCGAGGAAGATCTCGAAAAAAGGAAGAATGGAGGCCGCCAGGGAGCCCAGGAAATGGGGAAGCAGCTCGTATTTGTCCACCTGAGCAGCAAAGCCGGCGAGGTCCGGGAGCTTGGAGGCTCCCGCAAAGATCCAGATCGCCGCGCCGGCCATGCGGATGCAGAAGCCCAGCCATGGCACGGCGGCGCGAGGGAAGGCGCTACCTGCCGGCTGCATCCCTGAGCTTTTCAAGCACAAGAGCGTCGGGCTGTTCGTGGTCCGCCCGCCAGGCAATGCGACCTTTGGGATCGATGATGTAGAAAGTCGGATACAGGGCGATCTTGTACCGCAGGGCGACCGGCCCGGTTGCGCCCTGATGATAGAAGCTGCCCGGCGTGGTGCCGGGATCCAGCAGGGCGGGGGTCGTTATTCCGTAATATCGATCGAAAGCCAGCATGCTGGCCGCATCCTCGCTGTCCGCATTCACCTGCAGCATTTCGAACTTCGACTGAGGGAGGGACCCGATAATGCTCTTCAGATGCGGAGCCTCTGCCTGGCAGTGGGGGCACCATGTGGCAAAAAACTCAAGCAGAACGGTCTTTCCCCTGAACCCGGAGAGCGTGACCTTCTGGCCTGTGGCCGACGACAGAACGAAGTCCGGCGCTTCGCTGCCCACCGCAAGGAGACCGGGGTAGTCGGTCGGTTTCACTGCGGAGGCGGGCAGGCCTTCCACCCTTCCCACGTCCGGCTCTGCGGTCGGCTGAAAATCGATTGCCCCCGCAGGCTGGGCAGTCTCAGAGGCGGCCACGACCTTTGAGGAGCCGTTCACGATGCTGATCGCCAACCCCGCTCCTGCAATCACCACAACCAGCGAAGCAGTGCCGATAACGGCAAAGCGCAGCGCGCGGGACTTGCTGATTCGTTTGACGCCAGTCGACTCGGCTCTCTGACTCATGCTCCTGCCTTGACCGTGTTCAAAATAGCCATTCCAGACGGACGGGGCAAACTAACAAAAGCTTTGATTGCTGAATACAGGCGGCGTATATTCGATCCCGGCCGCATAAGGAGACCGTTATGGCGCAAAGTCAAAGAAAGCTTGGCAGGTTGCCCAGGGCGTGGAACCCTCGCGTGCCTCACATGAGCTCACTTCTTGCCGGCAGGGCTGCCGTGACCTTGCCAGCACAGATTGACTACACCAGTCGAATGCCCGCGCAGCTCGGGATAATGATGAATGATACATTGGGTGACTGCACCTGCGCAGCGTTCTACCATGCAATCCAAGTCTGGACCTTCAACGCGGCTCGGAACATGGACACCGAGCCCGACATTGACGTGGAGGATCTGTACATTCAGGCCTGCGGCTACAACCCCAGGAAGGGCGGTGAAGGCCCAGGAGGCAATGAGCAGCACGTTCTTGCTTTCTTGCTCAACACCGGAGCTCCGTTCGGGCCGAATGGACAGAACAGGCACCGTATCTCGGCCTTCGTCGAAGTCGATCCGCGAAACCCTCCCGACGTCAAGCAGGCCATCTACGAGTGCGGAGTCGCCTACATCGGATTCAACGTTCCCGCCAACATCATGCCGCCGAACGCCCCCCCTCCGTCAGTTTGGGATGTCGTTCCAGGCGCGCAGACTATCGGAGGGCACGCCGTCGTGCTTGCCGGCTACAACGACCAGGGAGCGCGCGTCATTTCCTGGGGCGAGTACTACACGATGACATGGAGCTTCTTCGCTGCCTACGTCGATGAGGCATATGCCATCGCCGACAGCTCCTGGATCAACCCCACGACGGGCAAGACCTTCTGCGGATTGACGCTGCCGGAGCTTGAACAGCTTATGCAGTCGCTGAAGGAAACCTAGTTTCTCGGAACTCACAAACCTGAGGAGGATCTGATGGCCAGGCAGGTAAAGCCAATGGACTACTCGTATGGAAATCAGGGTCCACAGAGTCGATTGTTTGCCGAGCCGACTCCGGGGCCTGATCCGACTTCGTTTCAAGTCGACAATACGAGTGAGAGCTACTACAAGTCGCCGTATTTTCTTGCTCATTTGAATCAGGTGCAGCCCGTCCCACAGCCAAGGTCGTCAGCCCCTCGGCTTGACCTGTCTGATGTGATTGGAAAGGATGCGATCGACCAAATGCAGAATGCGGGCAGAATTGCGTTCCATGCGGTCGGCGACACCGGAGCAGCGAAAGTGGACAGGAACCAATCTGTCGCAGCGGCAATTGCGAAGGAGGACAGTGTTGCTGACGCTCTGGCGGCAGATCTCAAAGCGGGCGGACCCGGCGCCCCTTCCTTTTTCTTTCATCTGGGGGACGTTGTCTACAGTTTTGGCGAAGCCCAATACTACCATGACCAGTTTTATGATCCCTATCGGGCCTATGACCGGCCGATCTTCGCAATCCCAGGCAATCATGACGGGATGGTGTTCGGCAGCTCGTTAAGCGGGCCGCAAGTACCTTCTCTCGAAGCTTTCCTGCGGAATTTCTGCGCTGCGCAACCAGGACCGTCGACTGATTCGGGAGGTCTTGTCAGGAGTGTCATGACGCAGCCAGGGGTCTATTTTACCCTTGATGCCCCGTTCGTATCTATCATCGGGCTGTACAGCAACGTGCTCGAAGGTCCAGGCGTAATTTCTTCACAGGGCGGACACTTTCCAATTGTAGGTGACACACAGCTCGAATTCCTTAAGGGAGAGCTTCAGCGACTGAAACCTGACCACGATGCGCAGAAGCGGGCGGTGATCATTGCGGTTCACCATCCGCCAACGTCGGCGGACAGCAAGCATGGAGGCACGGTAGGGCTTTCGAAGGATATCGACGATTGTTGCGTCGCTGCAGGTCTCTGGCCGGATGCCGTGCTTTCGGGACACGCTCACTTGTATCAGCGCTTTTCGCGCACAGTGGAGGGGTTGAACCGCGAAATACCATACGTCACCTCGGGGAGCGGTGGTTACGCGGCCACACCACCCAGGAGTGGGGCTGTTGCGAACACTGTGGACGGGCCTTTCCGGCTTGTTACAGCGCCCGTCATGGAGTTTGGCTACCTCACGGTAACAGTGGAGAAGGTGACGCTGAAAGGGACGGACTCACTCCAGCTCACAATCGCCTTCAAATCAATTCCGGGAACCACTGACAGTGTTACGGTCAATCTTTCCACCGGCCAAACCACCTCTTCCGGCAAGGTGAGTACAAAACGCGGCGGGCCCGCGAAACAGGCAATACGCAAGCCGAAAGCCGCGGGAAGGTCGCAGGGGAAAGGTTCGGTTGCGAACCGGAAACGAAAATAGGTTTAGAAATTCCTGTTGACTCTCCCCTTACGGGAGGGCCCACCGTCCGTGCATCTCATGCCAGGAGGTGCACATGAAACACTTTGGTCCCATCTGCGGGATTATCGCCGCCGCGGCGATGCCCGCCATTCTCACCGGCTGCGGTCCGGCCGCGTACGCGCCAGGGTCCCTTTCAGCAGCCGCAGCGCACGGAGAAATATCCCTGGATGCGGCAAAGCCCGAGGGATCGTTCTGGGAAGTGGAGCCGGGAATCAGATTGTACCATTTCAGCAGGGGAACGGGCGCTCCGGTCCTGGTCCTGCACGGCGGCCCAGGCATCGCCTCTGACGATCCCTGGCCGGGCCTGGGGCCGCTGGAAAAGAGCCATACCTTCCTTTACTACCACCAGCGGGGATGCGGGAAATCCACCCGGCCCATCGACAGGTTCGCATCGAAGAGCTACCCCCGGAACATGGAGGCGCTGACGAAGGCGCTGGGCATCCGGGCCCAGCTTGCGGACGTCGAGCGGATCCGAGGGATGCTTGGGGTCGAACGGCTCACCATCCTGGGGCATTCTTTCGGCGGGTTCCTTGCCGCGATGTACGCAGCCGAGTTTCCTCAGAATGTCGAGCGGCTGGTCCTGGCTGCCCCGGCCGACCTTCTGCGCTTCCCCCCGCCGGACGGAGGACTGTACGAACGCATACGGCAGCTCCTTCCCGCAGAAAGCAGGCCCGCATGCCAGGTGTGGCTTGGACGCTTCTTCGACTTCGGATCCGTATTCCAGAGAAGCGAGGCCGACCTCTCGGCGTTGAACGCGGGCTTCTTCCCGTTCTGGCAGCAGGCGGAAGCAGCCCTGCAGCCGACCCGCGGGGCCAGCCAGGCATCTGACCCTGCCCTGGTGGGCGGATGGGTCCAGCAGGCTGCCTTCTTCTCCATGGGGCGAAAGTACGATCACAGAAAGGCCCTGAGACGCGTCAGCGCGCCCGTCCTGGTGCTCACGGGCGACAGGGACCCGGCAGGTGCAGCGTCCGTGGAGGATTACCGCTCGTTTGCCGACGTCAGGTTCCAGACGCTTCCCGGTTCGGGGCACTTTCTCCAGTTGGACAGGACCGATTTCCCCCGGATTGTGGCCGAGTTCCTGGGGGGATAGCATCGCCGAATGGAATACGCGATCGGCGAGTTTTCCCAGGCATCACGCCTGACGGTCAAGGCCCTGAGGTTCTACCACGAGCAGGGCCTCCTGGAGCCGGCCCGCATCGACGGGGAAACGGGATACCGCTACTACGACGATGGAAGCCTTGTGCGCGCGCAGGCCATCGCGTGGCTGCGCAGCCTGGACTTCACCATCCTGGAAATCAAGGAGTTGCTCGCCAGCCCGGCTGAGGAAAACGGAGACCTGGCCGGGCTGCTGGCGCGCAAGGCGGAGGAGATCTCCCGCAAGGCCGAGCATTACCGAAGGGTCAAGAAGGAAATCGATCTCTTCCTTGCGCATGAGAAGGAGATGCAGATGCTGCAGATAAAAGACACCGTTGAAGACAGGATAGTCGACGACGTTCTTGTTGCCGGGCTGCGCTTCCGCGGCCGCTACGACGAGGTGGGGAAACGTCTGGGCGAGCTTGCAAGAAGCGTTGGAAGGCTCATCGCAGGCAGCCCCTTTTCCCTCTACTATGACGGAGAGTTCAAGGAGGAAGATGCGGACATCGAGGTGGCTTTTCCGGTCCGAAAACCGCTCCGAGCGGAAGGGATCGAATGCAGGATACTGCGAGGGGGCCGGGCGGTGACGCTTGTCCACCGGGGGCTCTACTCGGAGATCGGCCGCACATACAGGCGGCTGTTCGACTACAGGGGAGCGAAAGGACTCTCGCCCCTCATCCCTTCCTGGGAGGTCTACCTGAAAGGGCCGGGCATGCTCTTTGCGGGAAACCCGAAGAAATACCTCACAGAAATCAGGATCATGGTCGCATAGGGCCGCGCCCCGTCAGGATTTAGGGCGCGTCAGCTTGTGAACAGTGTAGCTGGACTTCAAGCCCTTCAAGCTTGTTGTGAAAGGCTCACTGCTCCACTTCTTGCCGGAAAGGTACGCGCCCGCTGCGCTCTTCAGATAGAGGGCATCGGAAGCCATGACATCCCTGCCGTCGGACAGGCCCTGTACCCTTGCCGCTATGTTCACCGTGGTGCCGAAGTAGTCCAGCCTCTCGTTCAGCGTCACCGCATTGCAGGGGCCGTAGTGGACCCCCACCTTCACGATGATCGAGTTACGAAGCTTCTTTGCCGTCTCCAGGTCCTCGAATGAGTCGATCGTCTCCACCGCAGTGCGCAGAGCTTCCGCCGGATCCATGAAAACCGCCATCACCGCGTCCCCGATAGTTTTCACGATGGCCCCGTTGTTCGCCCGGACAATGCGGCCATGCGTCCCCCTGGGCGTAGGATAAATCTATGTGCCGCCGCCGTCAAACCCATGGTATGATGTCTCGTCGGAAGCGGACGAAAGGAAACGTCATGAAGAATGGAACCGGAATTGCTGTCGTCCTTCTTGCGTTTTTTTTCACCTCGGTTGGGACCGCCAGCGCCCAGGCCGGCGCCGGGAACAAGGGCTTTTTCACCGTCAAGGAGATACTCTCGCGAAGCTGCTCCGCATGTCATGATTGGACGGAATCCTACGAGGGCGTCGCCGACCCCAGCAGGGTGACTCCGGGATCCCCGGAGAAAAGCGGCCTCTGGGTGAAAATCTCCGACGACACCATGCCCATGAAAGGCCCCAAGCTGACCTCCCTCGAAAAAGCGCTCATCAAGTCATGGATCGCCGCAGGCGCCCCCAACTCCGACGCGCCCATCTCCGAGGCGCAGGGAGACCAGGGCCAGGGTGCCGCTCAAGGCCAGGCCGCCGGCCAACCCTCAAGCGGCTTTCTCGGCTTTCCCAGCAAGGTCGCGTTCCATGAGGTCACGGGCTTTGCCTCTGCCGGCATGTTTCTGGCCGCGGGCGTCATTGGGGCAGTGCATTTCCTCGACATGATGAACGAGGGCCACGCGTGGCGTGATGCCAACTGGAATGAAAACCAGCCGGACGCCGAAGCTGTGCGCTCCGCGGAAATCACCACGGTCTGGGGTGATCAGCAGACTCTGCGATGGTGGCACATCGGGCTCCTGTCAACAGGGGAGGTGCTGTACCTCGCGGATGCGCTGACCGGCATCAGCATGTGGAGCAAGGACACGCCGGGCTTCACGCCGCAGAAGCTCCACAAGATAGCGTTCATAACGCACCTTTCGCTCATGAGCGCTCAGGTCGTCCTTGGGTTCCTCAGCACGTACGCCATGCAGACGGGCCAGCACGACCTGATGATAGGGCTGGGGGCGGCGCACGCCGCCATCGGCGTCACCATCCCCCTTGTCATGATCGGCGCGGGTGTTACAAACATCATCTGGCTGCAATCACAATAAAGTTGCGGCACGGGCGGAAAACCGTTAGGATGGGCCGCAGAAGAGTTGGAGGAAGACATGAACTACAGGCTTCTGGGGAAAACCGGAATGAAAGTCGCCGAGGTCAGCTTCGGCACGTGGGCCATGGGCTCCGCATGGGGCAAGGTTGACGACAAGGAGTCCATGGCAGCGCTCAACAAGGCCGTAGACCTGGGTGTCAACTTCTTCGACACGGCGGACGTGTACGGAGACGGTCACAGCGAACGCCTTCTCGGTCAGCTGCTGAAAGACCGCAAGGAAAAGATCTACGTTGCAACAAAGGCAGGCCGCAAACTACAGCCGCATACCGCGGAGAAATACACTCCTCTTGCAATTCGGAGGTTCGTGGAAGACAGCCTGAAGCGTCTCCGCGTGGATTCCTTGGACCTTCTCCAGCTCCACTGTCCCCCCCGGGAGATCTACTACATGCCGGAGCTGTTCGCAAGCCTTGACGACCTGGTGAAAGCGGGGAAGCTCAAGAACTACGGGGTGAGCGTTGAAAAGGTGGAAGAGGCGCTCAAGGCAATCGAGTACCCCGGAGTCAAGACAGTCCAGATCATTTTCAACATGTTCCGCCAGCGGCCGGCGGAGCTTTTCTTCCGAGAGGCAAAGGCGCGCTGGATCGGCGTCCTGGCCCGGGTCCCGCTGGCCAGCGGGCTCCTGACGGGCAAGATGACGCGCACCACCAGGTTCCAGGCGGACGACCACAGGAACTTCAACAGGAAAGGCCAGTCATTCGATCGCGGGGAAACCTTTTCCGGCGTGGATTACGCCAAGGGTCTTCAGGCAGTGGAGGAGCTGAAGCAGATCCTTCCCAAGGGAATGACCCTGAGCCAGTTTGCGCTTCGCTGGATCCTGATGCATGATGCTGTCACCTGCGTCATTCCGGGCGCCAAGACGCCGGCACAGGTTGAAGAAAACGCCAAGACCGCCTCTCTCCCGCGCCTGCCCCGAGGGGTGATGCGCCAGGTGGAGGAGATCTACAACAAGTACATCCGCCAGGATGTGCACGCCCGTTGGTGAGGTGTACACTATGAAAGTGGCCCTGTGGCGAAAACTGGTCCTGACCGCTCTGGCAGCGGCGCTGGTTGTCCTCTCCTCATGCGCTTCCTTGCAGCGCTCGTGGGACCAGAGAAACGTCGAGATGGTCGCCCAGCTCATCAACGACGGGCAGGCGCAGAAGCTCGCGGCCATGAGCGCCACGCCATTCCTTGTTGACGGGGAGATAGTGGCGTTGAAGGCGGACGTCGCCTCATTCTGGAACGGCATCGTGAAAGCGGGCTTCCGGGTGGAAGGTCCTGCTTTGACGCAAGGGGTCCCTGTAACGGCTGAAAGCTACAAGCAATTCGCGGATACAATGGAAGTGAAATCCTTTTTCGCCCAGTACGTGAAAAAGGACGCAAGGGTTCTGGAGCTGCGGACAGCGACTTCCGGCGACAAGATCCTTCTGATTTTCAGGGACAGCTGGTCAAAGACCATCTACGGGTTCAAAGGACCGTTCTGAGCATGAAACAGACACTTATCGTCACTGGATTGATCCTCCTGGTTGCGGCGGCAGCGCAGGCCGCGCCGACTGACGTCACGTACACGGAAGGTGATGCCACGACGCGGCACACCAGCGGCAGGCAGCAGGACACCGCCGTGGGTGATGAGCTGAACACCGGAGATTCCGTGAAGACCGGAGACGACGGCCTGGTTGAGATGGACCAGAAAGGCGTGACCATCAAGGTGAGCCACGGAACGGTCTTTACGCTCATGGAGCGGGAGCAGAGTGGCCAGAAAGCCCCTGTCCTTTCCGTGGCCCTGGGTTCCATCAAGTTCCGTTACAACAAGCTCACCGGCCAGGAACCCCTGGTGCGAACAAATAGCGCGGTCCTGGGCGTGCGCGGCACGGAGTTCACGGTCTTCTCCGGCGCCGACGGGTCCACCCTCATTGCGGTGGACTCAGGCCTGGTGACTGTCCAGGCGGAAGGCCAGTCAGTGCAGCTCGCCTCCGCTGAGGGAGTTGAGGTGGGCCTGGGCAAGCCTCCGGGGGACAAGTTTACCGTTCACAGCGACCAGATCGACTATAGAAAGTGGAATGACGACAAGCTCAACGCAATGCTGGCTGACCCGGCCGCCGCCATGGACAGCATAGAAGCAACGATGGCGGGGTACATCAAGGATGTCAACGATTACGCAGCGCTTTTCAAAGACTACAGTCAGAAGCTCTCTGAAGAGAGAAGCACGATGGTCGGAATCTCCAAGGACAAGGGGGCTGACGAAGCCCGCAAGTATCAGGATGAGGTCGTCAACCCCTTGATGAACCAGACCTTCAATCTTGGCGTGAACCTGCGCTTCTCAGCCCTCGCGGCGCTGTCTCTTCGACGCTTCGTGGGCGGACGACTGTATCTCTTCCTGAAGACACGCAACATCACGCATCCGGGCGACAGCGCCTACCTGGATTTTCTTGCCAGGTTCAACAGCCTCCTGGCTGACTTCGAGAAATCGATTGTTCCATATCTCGTGACGGCTGACATATGAGCACATCACAACGGAGGAAGAACATGAAAGCAAGGTATGTGGCTGCAATCCTGACAGCTTCGGCCATTCTGGTCTGGGCGCTCGTCAGCTGCAATATGAACCCGGTGGTTTCCATCGACCAGAGGATTTCGACTTTTCAGAGTGACCTGAACAGCAACAGAAGCAACGCGTACGAGAACTTTCACCCGGACCAGACCCAGGAATACCCGACCCTTTTGAACAGTTCGGTTACGATCGACACTTTGTTCCCTGCCGGTAGCCCTTCCTACACCTTTCAGACCACGGACGAATCCACCCCTGCGACTGGGGTCCTTGTGACCGTCATCAACGCCCCTACAACGTACGGCTCCAACCTTTACTTGAAGCTCGTCATGGCAACCTACAAGGACACGGACTGGCGAATCGTGAAGCTATTCATGTCGACGACGACAACCTTCAGCGCTACTCCAACGATTTTCTGATTTCCTTTTGGCCGCCTATCCGGCAGTCACCTTCAGCTCCCGCGCCGCCTTGACCTCGTCAAGCCGGCGCACAGGAGAGGAGTGCGGCGCCTCATGGAGCAGCTCAGGATGCGCGGAAGCTTCCTGGGCGATCTCCAGCAGGGCGTCCGCGAACCTGTCCAGAGTCTCGATACTCTCAGTCTCCGTCGGTTCGATCATGAGGGCTTCCGGCACTATGAGCGGAAAGTAGTTCGTGGGCGGATGAAAGCCGTAGTCAATGAGCCGCTTGGAAATGTCCAGCGCACGGATGTCCGGTGCCGAGGCGAGCTTCCCCTGCGCCACGAACTCGTGCATGCATGTGCGGTCCCCATGGGGCACGGGGAACGTGCCCTTCAGCCTGGCCTGGAGGTAGTTCGCGTTGAGCACGGCGTTTTCCGCAACAGCCCGAAGGCCATCAGGGCCCAGCATGCGGATATAGACGTAGGCGCGGACAAGTATCCCGAAGTTCCCGTGGAAGCTCTTGATCCGGCCGATGGACCGGGCCGGCATGCACCATGTGAAGCGCCTGCTTCCGGAATCGGAAGCGATGGGCCCCGGCAGATACTCGGCCAGCCTTTCGGTGACGCCCACTGCGCCTGCGCCGGGCCCTCCGCCGCCGTGCGGCGTGGAGAAGGTCTTATGAAGGTTGAAGTGCATCACGTCGATTCCCATGGCCCCTGGCCTGGCCACGCCGAGGATCGCATTGAAGTTTGCACCATCTCCGTACACCAGGCCTCCGGCGTCGTGAACCAGACCCGTGACCTCAAGGAGGTTTTCTTCGAAGAGGCCGAGCGTGTTGGGATTGGTCAGCATGAGACCTGCCACGCGCTCGTCGAGGTTCGCCTTCAGCCGGGTGATATCGATATTCCCTCGCGCGTCCGAAGGGATCTCAACCGCTTCAAGACCTGCCATTGCCGTGGAGGCGGGGTTCGTGCCGTGCGCAGAGTCGGGAACCAGGATCCTGGTGCGCCCGGTCTGCCCGTGGTCCGCATGGTACTTGCGCATGATGAGGATGCCGGTAAGCTCTCCGTGAGCCCCTGCGGAAGGCTGCAGGGAAACCGAATGAAAACCGCCTATCTCGGCGATCATGGCCTGGAGACCGTGCATGATGGCCAGCGCGCCCTGGGAGGTTGCAGGACCCTGGAGCGGGTGGAGATCCGAAATCCCGGGAAGCCTGGCCGCGGCGTCGTTGGCCTTCGGGTTGTACTTCATGGTGCAGGAGCCCAGGGGATAGAAGCCCGTATCCACGGCGTAGTTCAGCTGCGACAGGCGCACATAGTGGCGAACCACGTCGACCTCTGAGACCTCGGGAAGGGCAAGCTCCGAACGGCAGAGGCGGGACGGGATAGGCGTTTGCGGCACGTCGCAGGCGGGAAGGGATACCCCTTCCCTTCCCTTTCGAGAGATCTCGAAAATGAGCGGCTCAGGCATGTCGGCAATCCTCCAGGGCAAGGACAAGGCGGTCGATCTGTTCCTTTGTGGTGACCTCTGTGCAGCAGACCAGCATGGAGTTGGGCATCCCGGGATATTCCGCGCTCAGGTCGTAGCCCCCGATGATCCCGTGCTTTTCCAGAAGCCTCTCGTTGATGCGCTGAACAGGAGCGGGACAGCGAACGACGAACTCGTGGAAGAACTCCTCCCTGCCCACGGCGTAGCCGGACAGCCCGGCGATGGCGGAGGCGGCGTAGTGGGCCTTGTGCCAGCAAAGCTGGGCCACGCGCCGCAGTCCCCCGGGCCCCAGGGCGGCAAGGTAGACCGCGGCGGCCAGGGCGTTCAGCGACTGGTTGGTGCAGATGTTCGAGGTTGCTTTCTCACGCCTGATGTGCTGCTCGCGGGTGCTGAGTGTGAACACGTAGCTCCTGCGTCCATCGTGATCCGCGGTCTCCCCGGCAATCCGCCCGCTTGATCTGCGGATATGGTCCCGCCGAAAGGCGAAGAACCCCAGGTAGGGCCCCCCGAAAGAGAGATGGTTCCCAAGCGCCTGGCCTTCGCCGGCCACGACGTCTGCGCCCATCTCCCCCGGTGGGACAAGAAGCCCAAGAGCAATGGGATTAGCGACAACGACAAGCAGGCCGCCGCAGGCATGAACCCGCTGCGCCAATGCGGAGAGATGGTCAGGCTGGATAATCCTTCCAAGGAAATCCGGATACTGGACGACGACGCAGGCAGTATTTTCATCACACAGGGACCCGAGCCGATCCAGGCCATCTGCGATGTTCTCATCGCCGGTGATGGTGAGCCCCATGCCCTGGGTGTACGTGCGGACCACCGCCCGGTACTGGGGATGCAGCCCGGCAGAGAGAAGCACGCCCCTTTTCTCCCCCTGCGCGACGTTCAGCGCCATGATGACCGCCTCAGCGGTAGCCGCGGCCCCATCGTAGTGGGAGGCGTTGGAGGCCTCCATGCCGGTCAACCGGGCCATCATGCTTTGATACTCGAAAATGGCCTGCAGCGTACCCTGGCTGACTTCCGGCTGGTAAGGCGTGTACGCCGTGGCGAACTCCGATCTGGAAACCATGGCGTCCACGACAGCTGGGATGAAATGCCGGTAGGCGCCCGCGCCCAGGAAGGAAGGCACTTGCGGGCCGCACTGGTTGAGCCGGGACAGTGAGTCCAGCTCGGCAAGAATCTCCTGCTCGGAAAGCGCGGCCGGAAGGTCCAGCCGGGGGAAGCGAAACTTTTCCGGTACGTCGTGAAAAAGCTCGGCTATGGAAGCGGCGCCGACAGCCGCAAGCATGCGCGCCCTGTCGGCATCCGTATTGGGAATGAAGCTCATAGGGTCTCCACGAACTTCCTGTAGGACGCCGGGTCCAGGAGCGAATCGAGCTCTTTCGCGTTGCTCAGGCGCACGCGCACCAGCCAGCCATCCCCGAAGGGGTCTTTGTTCACAAGCTCGGGCGCCTTGACCAGCTTCTCGTTTCGCGCGGTGACCGCACCCGAGACTGGAGAAAACACGTCTTCCGCTGCTTTCACAGACTCTATCACCATGAAGGCGGTCTCCTTTTTCAGCTCCTTGCCGACCGCAGGGAGGTCTGTGAACACCACGTCGGAGAGCTTGTTCTGGGCATAGTCGGTGATGCCCACAACCGCCTCAGCGCCGTCCATCCTCACCCACTCGTGGGTCTTCGAGTAGCGCGCCTTCTCGTCGAATCGATACTCCATCCCTGTCACCTCCAGTGGGGCGATGTGTAAAATGGCCGCTTTACGATCCGCGCGGCTTTCGGTGATTCCCTGATGACGATCTGCACCTCGCTGCCCGGCTCCGCAAGAGCGCTGTCGACGTATCCCATGCCGAGGAACCGCCGCGTCGAAGCGCTTGCCAGGCCGGTCGTTACGCGCCCGACCTTCCGGCCACCGGCCTGGATGGGGTAGCCTTGCCGCGGCACTCCCGCATCCACCATCTCGAAGCCCACCAGGCGACAGGAGAGAGGCCTGGCTGCAATAGCCGCCGAGGGCCTGCTTGCCGACGAACTCATGCCCATCCATGCAGACAGCGGCACGGGCGAGGCTCGCGCTGATGGGGTCCGTGCTCTCGTCGATTTCATTTCCGTACAGGGGCAGACACGCCTCCACCCGCAGGGAGTCGCGCGCTCCGAGGCCGCACGGGATGAGCCCGCGGGCCTCGCCCGCCTTGAGGACCGCAGCCCAGAGACGCTCGGTGTCTCCGGCAGGGACCAGCATCTCGCAGCCAGGCTCGCCGGTGTATCCCGCAGTGCAGAGAATGGAAGCAACGCCCAGAAGGCTGCATTCTCTGACCCGATGGAATCCCAGCTCATCGAGGTCCATCCCGTCGCACAAGGGCTTAAGGATCTCACGCGCCGCCGGACCCTGCAGCGCGAGCATGCATGTGTCGCCCGTGCGATTTCTCAGGCTGACATTCATGCCGCGCGATTGCGACTGCATCCAGGCCAGGTCCTTTGCCGTATTGGACGCGTTCACGATGACGAGCCACGATCGAGGAAGGTGGTACAGAAAGATGTCGTCGATAATCCCGCCGGATTCCGAGCACAGAAGGCTGTAGTGCGCCCGGCCTTCCCCGATGCGGGAGACGTCCCAGGTCTGAACCCGTTGGAGAAACTCCAGGGAGTCGGGCCCTTCGACCTCGAACCTGCCCATATGATCGATGTCGAAGATCCCGGCAGCGGACCGAACGCGAAGGTGCTCCTCCCGGGGGCCCGTCCCGTACTGGATGGGCATGTCCCATCCGCTGAAATCGATCATTCGCGCGCCGGCCCGAACATGCCAGTCATGCAGCTTGGTCTGCATGCAACCTCCCCTTGATAAAAAAAGGAGAACGGGTGCGTTCCCGTTCTCCTCTGTCATGGGCCTGAGAGATTGATCCTGGACCGTGGCCTTCGCGATTACCCGCAGGTTCCCGCCTCACGTCCAGGCTTTGCCCCTTCGGCGACCGATCCTCCCCCGTGGGGGCCGATGCGGCAACTTTCCAGAGGGCTGTCCCAGCGCGATCCTTCTGCCTGAGAGTTTCAGCGGCCCGTGCGCCGGCCCGCTGCTTGCCCCTTCGGCGACCTTTCACGCGGGCATCGCGCCCGCCGCGGTTCTCTCTCGCACTGTTCTTCCAGCTGAACCAGACGCACGGTATCACGGCCGTCATGGGACGTCAAGCGCCGGGCAGTTGATCCGGCCTTCGGGAGCACGTTACCTTTAGCTCATGCATACTACCATAGCGGAGTTCGTCGAAGACTGGGGCAGGGAAAGCGCCACAAGCCTCGGCGTGCAGCGCAACCTCACTGATGCTTCCCTGAAGCAGAAATCGGACCCGGAAGGCAACGCGCTTGGCAAGATCGCCTGGCACATGGTGATGATGATCGGAATAACAGGGTCCGCAATCGGACTGGAGATCGGGACACCCCCCCGGGGCACCGAAGCTCCCGGCTCTGCAAACCTCATTGCGGATGCTTACCAGAGGGCGGCTGCAGCGCTGGGTGAGCAGGCCCGGTCAAAGCTGACAGACGCACAGCTTGCCAGGGAAATCGACCTGTTTGGAAGATCCGTGACCATTGCGGCGGCGCTGCAGACGCTGATCCGTCACCAGATCCACCATCGCGGCCAGGTGGCTGTCCTCATGCGCATGGCGGGTCTTGTGGTGCCGCGCATCTACGGACCCTCCCGCGAGGAAACAGCCGCAATGATGCGCGCAAAGCACAGCGGCTAGAAGCAGATCCTCAATCGCTTGCCATGCCCCGACCGCCTTTTGTCGCGTCCAGGTCAGGGGGGATGGAGAGGAAGTTCATGGGGTCCACGTAGTTGCCGCCCAGATGCACTTCGTAGTGCAGGTGAGGACCAGTGGAGAGCCCGGTCGTTCCGACCCAGCCGATGACGTCGCCGCGGCTCACGTGGGCCCCTTTGTACGTTGCCACCCGCATCATGTGGAGATACCTGGTCATGAATCCGTACTTGTGCTGGATGGCGACGAAGTTGCCAAGGTCGTCATTGTAGCCGGTCTGCACGACGATCCCGTTTGCGGCCGCTTGGACAGGTGTCCCCATGGCCCAGGCGATGTCGACGCCCAGATGCAGATACCCCATGTGAGTGAACGGGTGGATGGTCCAGCCGAACCGGGTGGTGATGATTCCGTGCACTCCCTTCAGCGGCCAGAGAGTGGGGGTGTCTGCAAGAAGCTCTTTGTACGTCTTCAGCACTTTCCCGATCTCGTCCAGGGTCTCGGTGGAGCTATCCATAAGGCTGGTCGTGTTTTTCAGATCCGCCAGCTCCTTCAGGTTGCCCTGGCTGCGAGTCTCTGGCGTGCGGAAAAGCGCGGTCACCGCGCTGGTCCCCGCCGGCGTGAAAGGGTCCGGGTTGGTCAAGGAGTCCCGCACGGTCTGCACGCTCACGTTGAAGCCCCTTTCGGCCTTTCGCAGGGCGGAGACCTCGTCCCGAAGACTCTGAATGGCGGTTTCGCTGTCCCGAAGATCTGCCGAAACCTGCTTCAACCTTTCGTTCATGGGCGTGAAATGAGTGGCCAGGAGCGCGAATCCAGCCACGACAATACCGATGACGCAGGTGAAAAAAATGAGGGAAAAGAATGAGATCTGGAAGTTGAAGATCCGGTTCTCCGTGTGGGGGATGATCATGACGGTGAACCGCTGCTTGCCCTTTCTCATTCCGAGCAGAAAGGCTTCGAAAAGCCTGACCCAGGTCCGCCTCAGCCAGAGACCCACGCTTTGGGCAAACTGGTTCTCTAGCTTCTTGTACTGGGCAACAGTCAAGGCCGGTCTCCCCCTTTCACGCTATCTTCTCATAAGCCTTGTATGGTCATTGTCGGCGCAAAAAACGCAATGAACATGGCATGAATATCTCATAATTTCCTGTTATCTGTACATGGTCCCTTGTGTGAAAGTCTTTCGCAGAAAAACGTCAGTGCGAAAAATCTGCGCAGTGTGCGGATCGCCGGCAGGCATTTTACAACGAAACTTGACGTGAATTGCCGCAAACACGCGCATTTTCCCGTGTGTCCCTGGCATGGTCCTTGCAGAGGTACTGCCAGAACATGCAAGGAGGCCACTATGGCAAAGAGACTTTCCCTGGTCCTGGCTGCTCTTTCACTGGCGAGCGCCGCTTTCGCCGGCGGTCAGAATGAAAAGACGCAGCCCGGAGTTTTCCAGGGTGACAAAGTAGTGCTCAAGGGCACTGTATCCCTGCAGAGCTTTCCGCACGCCATCCTGAAGGTCGGAGACAAGCAGTACCTTCTCATGGTGCCGCCGTTTCTCGTCGATCGCTCAGGAGTGAAAGACGGGACGCAGGTCACCGTGCAGGGGTATCAGCTGAGCGATTCCCCCCGGTGGGGCTGGGCCGCCGCTGACAGGAACATCACCGGCCTGTTCGTGACCCAGGCGACAATCGATGGAAAGGATTACGACCTTTTTCGCTTCTACGCCGAGCGGATGATGGATGGCCGGGGCAGAGGGTTCGGGCCGGGCCACGGGATGATGGGCGGCTACGGACGCGGTGGCGGACCCGGCTACGGAATGATGGGCCCGTCGGATCGGGACTGATTCTCGAAACGGTTCAGACAGGGAGTCAGCGCGTTGCGCTGGCTCTTTTTTTCGGGGAAAGATATCCTTGATTCGGATGAAAGCAAGCTGGGAAACACGGTTTCTCGTTCCCGCATTCTTGATCCTCTTTGTGGGTCTGGGCATCCTTTCTGTGTTCCTGCTCATCGGGGAGTCCAGCAGGGCCAGGATCCTCGTGGAGTACGAGGCTGACCGCACCGCTTTGGCTCTGGGAAACTCCTTCCGCGCCGAAGGGTCCCTGGACCCGGCCAGGCTCGATCCGCGGATCAGGGGGTTCGGCCTGTACGCACCAAACGGTGACTCCATTGTTCGCGTCGGTGACGCCCCCGATGTTTTCGACGTCGAAAGTGCCCGCGCGGGCTTTCGCTACGACCGTATGCATGGGCTTCTCACCCTGCGGATGGTTTTTGGTCCCGGCGGCCCGGGAATGATGGGGCCAGAACCGGGCCCGGGCCATTTCATGATGGGCATGCCGGGCATGGGATTGCCGCCGCACGGCGGCAGGCCTTTCGGCGGATTTCGCGGAACGCCTCACGGTCCGGCCGGCGCGCTGTTCCTTGCCATGGACATATCGTCCTACTATCGCCTGCAGTTCCTGTACCGCACGGCCGCGGTAGTGGCCCCTGTTGCCGTTGCCGGCATCGCCGCGCTGTTCCTCCTTCTGCTCTCCAGCAATATTCGCCACAGACGAGTGGCCCAGGAACAGCAGACGCTGGCCCGGCTAGGAGAGAGCGCGCGGACTCTTGCTCATGAGATCAGGAACCCGTTGAGCGCAATACGCATCCAGACGGGGCTGCTGCGAAAGCGGCTGGGCGGCAACGGCTCCGCCCAGCTCGATGCCATCGATGAGGAAGTGGAGAGGCTTTCCCTTCTTTCGCATCGGGTGGGTGATTTCCTGAAGAATCCCGTCGGCAGTCCCCAGAGAATCGTCGTTGAGGAGTTCCTGGCCGAGATTGCTGGAAAACTGCCTGTCCCGGTCTCCTTCACAACTGCCCCGTCGGGTCGGGGAGCAGCAGTGAGCTTTGACGGTGATCTCCTGCGCTCTGTCATGGAGAACCTGGTGCGCAACGCGCATGAGAGCTACCCGGACGCGGATGGCCGGTGCGACGTGGAGGTAGCGCTTCTGAGGGAGAAAACCTCGGTGGTGATTGCCGTGAGAGACCGGGGGAAAGGCATAGCTCCCGAGCTGCTGGAAAAAGTGTTTGATCCTTTTTTCACGGACAAAGTGCACGGCTCGGGGGTCGGGCTCTCCCTTTCGCGCAGGTTCGTGGAGGCTGCAGGGGGGACCCTCACGCTCGCCGCGCGAAACGGCGGCGGCACCGAGGCGCGCATCGCGCTGCCCGCGCGGAGCGCGGAGTGAAAGTCCTGATCGCGGATGACGAAAAAAACATCCGGGACTCAGTGGCGGCGTTCATAGCCTCCGAGGGCATGGAGACGGCGGTTGCCTCGGACGGCGCGGATGCCCGTGCGCTTCTGGAAAACGAAGCCTTCGATTGCCTCATCCTGGACCTGCGGATGCCGAAAATTGACGGGCTTTCGCTCCTTGCATGGCTGCAGGAGGCGGGGCCGCCCACTCCCGTGATCGTCATCTCAGCCTACGGCGATGTCCGGGATGCCGTGCAGGCAATGAAGCTGGGCGCAAAGGACTACCTGGTCAAGCCTTTCGATCCGGAAGAGCTGGTCATGCGACTCCGACGCGTGCTCGCGGAAAGCTCCCTTGCCGGCCAGGCGGAGGCAGGACGCCGCGCGATGGCTTCGGAAGACTGGATCGGGGAAGATGAGGGGATGAAGGAGGTGCGCGCGCTGGTGGAGAAGGTCGCTCGCACCTCTTCCACGGTCCTGATCACAGGGGAGAGCGGCACGGGCAAGGAAGTCGTGGCCCGTCTTCTCCATTCAATGTCCGCGAACCCCGATGGCCCGTTTGTCGCGATCAATGTCGGCGGCGTGCCGGAGGCGCTCCTGGAGTCGGAGCTCTTCGGGCACGAAAAGGGCGCTTTCACCGGCGCCGCCGAGCGCAAGCGCGGCATGTTCGAGCTGGCTTCCTCCGGCACGCTCTTCCTGGACGAGATCGGCGACATGCCCATTCATCTCCAGGTCAAACTGCTGCGCGTTCTCCAGGAAAGGAAAGTCCAGCGGCTGGGCGGGACGCAGTCCATCCCCATCAACGCCAGGATCGTTGCCGCAACGAACAAGGAGATGGAGTCGTTGCTCTCCGAGGGAAAGTTCCGCGAGGATCTGTACTACCGGCTGAACGTGATCCGCATCGAGGTGCCGCCCCTGCGGGAGAGGCGGGGCGACATCCCGGTGCTCGCAGGCTATTTCGTCGAGAAGCTCAATAGGCAGATGGGACGCAGGGTGCGCGGGCTGGAGCCCGAGGCCCTTGCCCGGCTCTCCGCGTACAGTTTCCCCGGCAATGTGCGGGAGCTTGAGAACGCAATCGAGCGCGCATACATCCTGTGCTCGTCAGACATGATCGGTGTCCGCGATCTGGGCCATCCGTTCTCCCGGGCCCAGCGGACGCCGCGCACAGGCAAATTGCGGGATCAGGAGAGAGAGCTCATCGAGAAGGCCCTCGCACGACATGGCGGAAATAGGACCCATGCCGCCCAGGAGCTCGGCATCAGCCGCCGCACGCTGCTCAACAAGATCAAGGAAGCCGGCCTCGACGGGTGACGGTCGCCAGCCTCCCTTCAGGTCCCGGGAAGCCATGACTTAGCCCTCGAGAATGGTGATCTTCGTTTCGATTGGTCCTGCATTTCGCAGGGTGGCCGCAACGGAACAATATCTGGTCTGGCTCAGCTGCACAGCGCGCTCCACGGCTTCGCGGTCGATCCCCTTGCCCGTCACGACGTATTCGAGCACGAACCGCGTGAGCGACCTGGGATGTTCATCCGCCTGGTCGCCATGGGCCTTCACTTCGAATGAGCTGACCTGCTGACGTTTTTTCTCAAGAATGGAGATCACGTCCATGGCAGTGCAGCCGGCAAGGCCGACCAGGATCAGCTCCAGCGGCCGAAAGCCGTCATCAGCTCCTCCAACTTTGGGGCTTGCACCCAGGGGAAGGGAGAAGTTGCTTGTGAATGCCGTGCCCGTGAAGCTCATCCCTTTCTTCCAGACTGCAGATGCATCCATATCAGGGGGCCTCCGTGTCGTCGTTGAGAAAATCCCCCACGGTCCCGCCCGTAATGGATACGAGTTGAGCGAAAGTCATGGGGACTCCGGAAGAGTCTGTCCCGGCCGCAGGGTAGATGGTGGAATACTGCGAAAGACTTGAATCGATATAGATGCGGATCGAGCCGTCGATGCCGAAAGGACAGACGCCCCCCGGTCCGAAGCCGGTTGCCGCACGGGCTTCATCCACGCTTGCCATGCGGGACTTCACCCCGGTGGCCGCTTTGAGCTTGGCCGAGGAAAGGCGGCGATCCCCCGGTGCAATCACCATGAAGACCTTCCCATCTTTTGCCATGAACAGCAGGGATTTGGCGATCTGCCCCACCGCCACGCCAAGCTGCCCGGCCGCAAGCACCGACGTGGCAGTGCTTCCGGCGTCGAACTCAGCCGCGCGCAACCCGTGCGCCTCCAAAACGGCGCGCACCTTGTCGGGAATCATGCCTGAGTCTACGAGAGAAGTCCAGAATCGTCAACATACGGCCGCAAATACCTCCATTTTCGAAGCCTTCTTGTACGATCGGATCGCGCGAAAGCGCGGTATCGTACAATACCGACGTTTCGCCTGAATCGCTTACCGGAAATCGGCTTTGAGAATGGAGATTTGTGCCCGGTTTGACCTTGGTCCGGCGAACACGTACATTGGTCAGTCGAGGGCAGGAACAGCAGAAAGGACCCGGCATGGCGAGCCTCATTGAACCCCGGTGCGACAAGAAAGTGACGAAGGAAGAGCTTCTGGCCAAGATGAAGGGGAAGCCCAACTTCGTTCTTGAAGACCACTACTGCAAGGGAGTGGGCGCCTACTGCCTTGACGACGATCTGTGCGTGCAGATGGTAGCAAGCGCCCGGCTGCCGACGCGCATGGGCACATTCATGCTCTATGGGTTCTTCGACAGCAGGGACGAGAAAGAGCACACGGCGATTGTCCAGGGTGACGTGGCGGGGAAGGAGCGCGTGCCTCTTCGGGTGCACTCCGAGTGCCACACGGGTGACGTGTGGGGCTCCCTTCGCTGCGACTGCCGCGACCAGCTGGAGTTCGCAACCAGATATATCTCTCACCAGCCGTTCGGCGCCGTGATCTACCTCAAGCAGGAAGGACGTGGCATCGGCCTTCTGAACAAGATCAAGGCGTACCAGCTCCAGGACCTCGGGCTGGACACGGTGGAGGCAAACCAGTTCCTGAACATGCCGGTTGACGCGCGCGACTACAAGGTCGCGGCCAAGATCATCCAGATCCTGAAAATACGCTCGGTTGCGCTGCTCACGAACAACCCCGACAAGATCGATCAGATCCAGAAGGAAGGAATCGAGGTGGTAGACAGGATCCCCATCGTGATTCCCTCAAACCGCTACGATGAAGATTACCTGGACGTGAAAAAGCGCAAGATGGGACATCTCATCTAGGAGCCCGAAGCTCTCCAGCGACCCGGGAAATCCTCTCCAAGGCCTCTTCCACCAGCTCCCTGGTGTTGAAGGCGCTCACCCGCACGTAGCCTTCTCCGCAACGGCCGAAACCGCTGCCCGGGGTGACGACCACTGCGGCCTGCGCGAGCAGCCGGTCGAAGAAGTCCCAGGAATCCCTGCCTACGCTGGCCCAAATGTAGGGCGAGTTCTCTCCGCCAATGCACGGGAAGCCCAAGGCATGCATTTTTTCCCTGACAAGCCGGGCGTTGCCCAGGTAGTAGTCCGAAAGGCCGCGCACCTCGGTCTTCCCCTCCGCGGTGTAGACTGCCGCCGCGGCACGCTGCACAGGATAGGAGACGCCGTTGAGCTTTGTAGATTGGCGCCGGGACCACATTGCATGCAGTGAATGCTCCGTGCCGTCGGCGTCCCAGGCCATGCAGGTTTTCGGCACCACCGTGTAGGCGCAGCGTGCGCCGGTGAAGCCGGCGGTCTTGGAGAAGCTGCGGAACTCTATGGCGCATTCCCTTGCGCCGGGGATCTCGTAGATTGACTGCGGGATGGAATTGTCTCTGATGAAGGAAACGTAGGCTGCATCATACAGGATGAGGGCCTTCGCAGCGCGGGCATAGTCCACCCACGCCGAGAGCCGGGCCCGGTCGATGGCGGCTCCGGTAGGATTGTTGGGAAAGCACAGGTAGATCAGATCAACGCGGGATCGAGGCGGATCCGGAATGAACTGGTTGTCCTCCGTGCAGTCGAGGTAGATCAGCCCCGCATACCTGCCGTCGCGATACGCTCCGGTCCGGCCCGCCATCACATTGGTGTCCACATAGACGGGATACACGGGATCAGGAACCGCGATCCGGATGTCACCCGCAAACAGCTCCTGTATGTTTGCCGTGTCGGACTTCGCCCCGTCGCTGATTGCAATCTCCTCCGGGCTGATGTCGGCCCCGCGGGCCCTGAAGTCGTTCTCCGCGATCGCGGTGCGAAGAAAATCATACCCCAGGTCCGGGGGATACCCGCGGAAGGTCTCCGCCTTGCCCATCTCTTCCACCGCCCGGCGGAAAGCCGTCACCACGGACGGTGTCAGCGGAAGGGTCACATCGCCCACCCCCATGCTTATCACGCTGGCATCCGTGTGCCGAGCCTTGAACGCCGCGACGCGGCGGGAGACCTCGCTGAACAGATACGAGGAGGAAAGCTTCGGGTAGTTCGGGTTGATGCGGATCATTCCACCTTATACCACAGCGTGCGGGATTTTTGTACCTTTGATGCATGGAAAAACTCCGCTACCCCATTGGGAAGTTCATCTTTGACAGCGAAATAACGCCGCAAAAGAGAACAGCGTGGATACACGACATCGAAAGCCTCCCCCGTGAGCTGCGGCGGGCTGTCTTCGGTCTTTCCGCGGAGCAGCTGGACACACCGTATCGCGACGGAGGATGGACCGTTCGGCAGCTTGCGCATCACATTGCCGACAGCCACATGAACGCCTTCATCCGCTGGAAGCTCGCTCTGACGGAGACAAACCCCACCATCAAGCCGTACAACCAGGACGAATGGGCCACCACCGGGGACGTGACGGGTTTCGACGTGGAGGCATCACTCGTGCTTCTGGACGGACTGCACTCGAGATGGGCCTGGCTCCTTGCCTCCCTCTCCCCGTCGGACTTCCAGCGCACGTTCAACCATCCCGAATCGGGAAAGCAGACCCTGGACCGCCAGCTCCAGCTGTACGCCTGGCACGGGCGCCATCATGTCGCCCATATCGTCTTAGTGAAAGATTCCCCATGAAGTCACCAAAACAGATCGGACTGGAAAATGAGATCCGCGGACGCCTCAGCGGCGTTGCCCGAACGGCGGCGGACATCCTCCTGGATGACCAGGAGATCCAGCACCTGCAGGAGTATGCAAATGTCGTCTCCATCAAAAGGCTGGGATACAACGACCACGGGCCGGTGCACATGCGCACGGTCGTGCTCAACGCCATCGTCATGGCGGAGCTCATGCATACGGCCGGGATCAAGCTCAGCCTGGAGGCGGACGATGCCGGCACTTACGGGGACAGCCTTGTGGGGCTGCTCCTTGCGGGAATGCTGCACGACGTCGGCATGAGCGTGGGGCGCGCGGACCACGAGCACGACGGGGTCTGGCTTTCGCTCCCCATCATGGATCGGGTCCTCGCGCGTGTTTATGGGGATGATGTCGGGCGGCGCGTCGTCGTCCGCTCGCTGGCCGTGGAATGCATTGTCGGCCACATGGCAACGCAGAGAATCCACTCCCTGGAGGCCGGCCTCATCCTCATTGCCGACGGCTGCGACATGGAAAAAGGACGGGCCCGCATCCCCATGATGATTGCAACTGAGTCCCGCGTGGGTGACATTCACAAGTACTCCGCTTCAGCGATCGAGCAGGTCAGGATTGAGAAGGGTGTGCAGAGACCCATCCGCATCACCGTGGAAATGAAGGCCACTGTCGGTTTCTTCCAGGTGGAGGAGGTGCTCCTGCACAAGATCGACTGGAGCCCGGCAAAGCCGTTCATCGAGTTGTACGCGGGGATCATCGACAAGAAGCTCAAGTGCTACCTGGGGTGCGAGGGGCATGCCCACGCGGGCGGGAACGGCGCGCCGAAGGCTAAGCGCGGGGCAGGGAGATCGTGATTGTCGTCCCGCGGCCGCGTGCTGATTGCGCCTCCACGCGCCCACCGCTCTGTCGGACTATCCCGTAGACGGTCGCAAGCTTGCAATTCCTTCTGCAAAGCGGCATCCTGTGCCCACACATGACAGCCGCCGGTCCAATACCCGATCACGCGCGCGCAAGGGCGATTGTTGCTTTGACAGCCTGTGCGCTCCTGTGGAGCACCGGGGGGCTTCTCATCAAGATCGTGGACTGGAACCCGTTCGCGCTTGCCGGGGCGCGCAGCCTCATTGGCGGGCTGATCATCCTTGCCGTCCTTCGACGTCCCCGCTTCACGTGGTCATTCGCGCAGCTTGCCGGCGCAGTCTGCTACGCCGGCTGCATGGTCCTTTTCGTCGTTGCCAACAAGCTGACAACCGCGGCCAACGCCATCCTGCTGCAGTATACCGCACCGATCTACGCCGCCGTCTTCGGCTGGATCCTGCTTCGTGAGAAGGCCACCCTCCTGGACTGGGCCACCATCGTCGTGGTGCTGAGCGGCATGGTGCTGCTTTTCATGGACAGGCTTGGCGGAGGGGGAATGGCGGGCAACCTGATCGCAATTGCCAGCGGCATCTTTTTTGCCGGCGCCATGATAGCGCTTCGTCGGCAGAAGGACGGCTCTCCCCTGGAATCGCTCCTGCTCAGTCACGCCATCACGTTCGTCGTCTCCATCCCCTTCCTCTGGGGACCGGCGCCGGACCTTCGCTCGATCGGAGGTCTTGCCCTCCTGGGGATCTTCCAGATCGGGATCCCTTCGTTCCTTCTCACCTACGGCGTGAAGCGTGTCACTGCTCTCCAGACGCTCCTCACCGCGGTCCTTGAGCCGATCTTCAACCCGATCTGGGTGTTCCTGGTCCTGGGAGAAACTCCGGGGCCTCGCGCCCTTGCCGGCGGCGTGGTCATCCTG
The DNA here is from genome assembly GCA_049515135.1 of Spirochaetia bacterium. Classification (GTDB taxonomy): domain Bacteria; phylum Spirochaetota; class Spirochaetia; order SZUA-6; family Fen-1364; genus Fen-1364. The sequence goes on along the minus strand of JBEKUJ010000005.1, from coordinate 132,652 downwards.
GCGGCTGTGACCGTGCGGTCCGTGGTCAGCCTTCGATTGGCGGACCCGCCGGCTGCCGCCGGCTCACGAGCAGAACGCCGCCCAGGATGACCACGCCGCCCAGGATCTGGATCCAGACGACTGTCTCTCCCAGGAGCGCCACGCCCCCCAGCACACCGACCACCGGGATAAGATTCACATAGGGACTGACGGAGATCGGTCCCAGGCGCGAAAGCGCGTACATGTAGAGGAAGTTGGAAAGGGCTGAGCAGAAGACCGCCAGGTACGCAAGGCTGACCCAGGCCGCCGGGGTGATCGGCACCCACTGGCCGTGCTCCAGAAGGCAGAACGGTATCAGGAAGACCGTCCCGAACAGGGACTGGTAGGCGGTGATTGCAATGTCGGAGAGCCGGGTGTGCAGGTTCTTGCTGAGAAGGATATAAGCCACCCATGCGCCGCACGCGCCGAACATGAACAGGTCCCCTGCCGGGGAGAACGCCCCGGCGCTTCCCGCCCCGGGGCGTGCCACCACGAACACGACACCGACCACTGAGAGGGCAATTCCCACAGCGACCATCCACGAAATGCGGGTCCGGAAGAAGATTGCCTCTGCCAACACCGTGACCACCGGGATGACCGCGATGATGAGCGAGGCATGGGAAGCGGAGGTGAGCTTGATCCCGCGGGATTCGAAAAAGAAATAGATCGTCACGCCGCACAGACCGCTTGCCAGGAGGGGCAGAATGTCTTTCCGCCGCAGGCGAGCCGCCGGATCAAATCTGCGGAGAAAGATGTTGAGGATGATCGTCGCAACGACAAAGCGCAGCGTGACCATCGTCATCGGCGGAACGCCGGTGTTCAGAACGGTCTTGGACGCCACGAAAGAGAGGCCCCAGAAAAGAACCGTTCCCCAGACGGCGAGCAGGGCAGGAGCCCGGGAGGGCGAGCGGGTGCCTGGGTGCGTGCGCATGATTGAGCATCACGCTACCAGAACGTGCCTCCTTGGACAACCACGGCATCAGAAGGCGGCTGCACCGCTGCCTTGGCCAGGGCCACGCCGAAGCTTGTGAGGATCCTTTGGCAAGCGCCCGGGTGCGCTCGTGGGGTGCATGTGATATCATGTCTACTTCATGAACGACGCTGTCAGTGGAAAGAGCGTATTCCTCACCGGAGCGACAAGCGGCATCGGCCTGGCGCTGGCGCGCTCCCTGGCTGGCTCCGGCGCGCGGCTCCTGGTTCATGGAAGGGACGCGGGGAAGCTGGGCGGAGTGACCGCGGAGCTTGCCGCGCTAGGGGCGACCGTGCAGGGTTTCGCGGCTGACCTTTCATCCCTGGAGGAAACAGCGGCTCTTGGCCGGAAAGTCGCGGGCGCCGGCCCGCTGGACATCCTCATCAACAACGCCGGAGTGGGATTCGGAGCTGACGGGAAAAGGCGCGAGCTGAGCAGGGACGGACATGAGCTTCGCTTCGCGGTGAACTACCTTGCTCCCTTCCTCCTCACGGAGGAGCTGCTTGCCCGAGGGCTTCCGCGCCTTGCCGTCATCAACGTCGCATCGGCAGGCCAGGAGACCCTGGACTTCGATGACCTGATGACCGAGCGCGGGTACAGCGGCGTGCGGGCCTACTGCAGGAGCAAGCTGGCACTCATCATGATGAGCTTCGATCTGGCGGCACTCCATCACGGACTCCAGGTGCACGCGCTTCATCCGGGCACGTACCTCGACACGCGAATGGTGCGTGAGGCAGGAATCGCGCCGTTGGGTCCCGTGAGCCGCGGTGTGGAGTCCATCCGGGAGGTCCTGACCGCCGCGCTTGCCGGCGGCGCATCCGGCGGGTATTTCGACCAGGCCAGGCCGGCTCGCGCTCTTGCGCAGGCTTACAATACGGCCGCTCGACGAAGGCTCAGGGAGCTCAGCCTGCAGCTCGTGTCTCCCTGGCGCGGGGCGTAGGCTACTCCAGCTTCAGCTTTTTAAGCTTCGGAGATATCACAACCCTGCAGTATCCGGCGCTGGTATGGGAGTTGTAGTAGTTCTGGTGATAGTCCTCCGCTTTCCAGAAGGCTTCCAGCGGACGTATCTCAGTGACAATTGGGTCATGCCGGTTCTTCTGGGCCTTCTTCTTTGAGGCTTCTGCGGCTTTCTTCTGCTGATCGTCAGCCGTGAGGATGATGGAGCGGTACTGGGTGCCGATATCGGCTCCCTGCCTGTTCGGCGTGGTTGGATCATGCGCCTGCCAGAAGACGTCCAGGAGCTCCTCGTAGCTGATGAGCTGCGGATCGAACTCCACCTGGACCACCTCCGCATGCCCCGTTTCCCCCGCGCAGACCTGCTCGTAGGTGGGCTGAATGGCGGAACCGCCGGCATAGCCGGATGTCACCGACAGCACCCCCTCGATCCTCTGGAGCACTGCCTCCATGCACCAGAAACAACCGCCGCCGATTGTCGCCGTTTCATGACGGTCGGGCAGACTCTCGCTCATCTCGGCCTCCCTGGAGAATCTACCCAGGAAAGCGACGGTGGGACAGCGGCTCAGCGCGCCGCTTCGGCGAACAGGTAACGCTTGACCTTCCGCGTGGACGTCTTGGGCAGCTCGACGGGGGAAAGCTCGAAGCTCTGCGGGATCTTGTACCGTGCGGCCCCCGAGGTGCATTTCTGGATCTCGGCGCGCACGATCCCGCGCACCTCATCCTCCGTGAAGCTCTTCCCGGGCCGCATTGCGGCAAGCACCTCCGGGTCGGGATAGATAATTGCGTGGGGATACTCACCGCCCTCGCTGTCCAGCTTGCCCACCACAACCACCTCGGAGAGCAGGGGGCTGGCCTGGAGCAGGTTCTCGATCTCCTCGGGGTAAATGTTCTTCCCGCCCTTGGTGACAATGATGTTCTTCAGGCGCCCGGTGATATATAGGTAGCCGTCCTGGTCCAGCTTCCCGATGTCACCTGTGTGCAGCCATCCCTGCGAATCGATCACCTCGGCCGTCTTCTCCGGCATCCCGTAGTATCCCAGCATCACGTTGGAGCCCCGCGCCAGGATCTCGCCGTTGCCGTTGTGATCCGGCGCATCGATGCGCACCTCGACGTTGTGCAGCGGCAGGCCCACGGAGCCCGGCTTGTTGTGGGCAGGGCACGTGGTGGAGATCACCGGGGAGGTCTCGGTGAGACCGTAGCCCTGGAACGTGACGAGCCCCAGCGCCTCCATCCCGTCGATGACATCCTTGGCGATGGGCCCGCCTCCCGAAACAAAGAAGCGCAGCTTCGACACTCCCAGCTCGCGGGCCACGGACGCGAAGAGGAGCTTGCCCAGCCGGATGTGCAGGACCTTGAAGAAGAACATGCTCACGGCGAACATCAGCCGGAACAGCACCTGCACGGCCGCCCCTTTGGCCTTCACGTTGGCAAGGATCCCCTTGTAGATCTTTTCGATCAGGAGGGGCATGGCGGGCACGCATGTTGCTCCGGTGTCTTTCATGATCCCGATGAGAACGTTGGTCTTCATGGACGGCACGCAGGTGATCCGTCCGTAGCTGAGAAGCGGCGTGAAGATCCCCAGGCTGGTGGGGTACGTGTGGTGGAACGGCAGCACGATGATCCAGTTGTCTCCCGGTCCAAGCGGGGTGGTCATCTGCACGCCGTCCCCGTTCTCCACGAGGTTCCTGTGAGAGAGCATGACGCCTTTGGGAGTGCCCGTGGTGCCGGAGGTGAAGATGAGGGCCGCAAGATCATCCGGAGCGACCTGGGACCGGGCGTACCCGCCGTCTCCTGCCGACAGCAGTCCCCTTCCTTTTTCCACTATTGAAGAAAACGTGTTTTCAAAAAGAACAAGGTTTTTCACGATCCCCGCAGCGGCCTTCTGGACTTTTTCCAGGTATTCGGCGGAGGTGAAGATCAGCCCGGCGCCGCTGGCCCGCACAATAGCTGACAGCTCCTCCGTTTTCAGCAATATGTCGTAAGGAACGATCACAGCACCGATGCTGGTCACTGCCAGGTACGTTATGACCCATTCGCTCCTGTTTTCCGATATGAGGCCAACTCTGTCCCCTTTGCTGATTCCCTGGTCCAGAAGCGCTGTTGCCAGCGCGAGCACGTGCTCCCGCAGCTCCCCATAGGAGATTGTCCAGTATCCGCTTTCCTTTTTCATTGAAAGGGCCGGAGCCCCAAGCATCCCGCTGCTGAAGCCATCTATCATTTCCCGCACGGAATGCACACCGCGTGATTCCGCCACTTTGTTGATCTGCATGGTCCGTTCCTGCCTATGGTCGTGCTATCACGAGCCTGCCAAAGACCGCGGAGGCGTGCACCACAAGGGCCGGGGCGCCGTCACGGTAGGCTGCGGAAGTGTAGACCGTGTCCCCGAACGACACCGAGCGGCCGTCAGGCGCCTCCACCGTGCCGAATGCCGCTGTCATGTCGACGCGTACGGGCAGGGCAGGGTTGATGCGCAGCACGCCGCTCCCGAACACGACGTTCACCTGTGTGTTGATGCTTGATGCGCCGACTGTCACATCGGAAAGGTCCACATCGCCGCTGCTGAAGATGATGTTGTAGTCCCTCTCCCACCCCGGCGTGTATCTCTGGTGCGACTCTGAGAAGACACCCACAGGGCCGCTGCGCGAGAAAGGCCCGTGTACAAGCACCCGGATCCCGACGTAGACGAACAGAACCGCGATGATGAGACGAACCACCGGGATATGGAAGGGGACAAAGCGCCGAAGGATGAACCACGCGCCGACGGCGATGAGGAGAACTCCCCAGAAGATCCCATCGATCAGAGACGGCATATGCGTTTCTCCTTAGGACCTCAATTAAAAGGCCGGTTTTGGGGGGTGTCAAGCGTCTGGCTATTCCCGCAGCCGCCGGACCTCGGCGTTGATCCGGTCCCGCAGCCATTCCCGCTCCCGCGGCGAGAGCTCTGCCCCGAACCTGTACGTCTTCGCACCGAGGTCCAGGGAAAGGAATGACCGCGGCGCGTACTCACGCTCGTAGCGGGAGCGGCGGCCCGGAGCACGGCCTTCCCGCTCCACGCAGGGTCCCACCTCGGAAATGGGTACCTTCTCTTCTCGGCGAAAGAAAAGAAACTTCCTGGTGAAGGTGAGGCTTTCTCTGTCGATCGTAATCCCGACCCTGCCGAAGAGTCGACCCAGAGACCTGGCAATGATGAGGACCCCGATGGCCCAGAAGGGCAGGGAGAAGAAGCGGAATCCGAACGGCGCCCCCATGCTTACCGCTGAGTACGTCCAGAATCCGACGATGCCCAGCCAGATTATTCCGAACCCGCCGTAGGCGGATCTCCTGCCGCTGCGCTCTGGAATCTCCAGCCGCAATCGATCTTCGCTTTCCTCCAGTGTGATCCGCGATCCGTAGGGCAGGGAAGAGGCCGGGGCCCCGCCCGTCCCGGGGGAAATCTCCTCACCCCTCAGGAGCGCTGCTGCATCCGAAACCGAGAGGGTGCGGCGCGCTTCGTCAGGCTCAAGCCAGCTTGCAAGCACGCGCGCCAGCCCGGGGGAAGAGACTTCCACAACGGCCCGGAAGTCTATCTTCATATTCCGCGTGGGAAGATCAGCGGGGTTCCTGTGCGTGAGCAGAAAGAGCAGGGTGGCTGCGGCCGCGTACAGGTCGGAACGGACCGTGGCCCGGCCGCTGAACTGCTCCAGGGGAGTATAGCCGGGGGTGCCGATGATGGTGGGGCTTGCGCTGCCAGAGATCCGGATTGCATCCTGGACGCCTCCGAAGTCCAGCAGGAACACCTCCCCGTCCTCGCGTTGAATGATGTTGCGGGGGTTGATGTCCCGGTGAATGACCGGAGGCCGAACGGAATGGATGTAGTCCACAACCGAAAGAAGACGCGCGCCGATGTCGCAGATCTCCTTCTCGGTTGCGCGCCAGCCGGAGTCCACCTTTTCCTGCAGGCTCGTCCCCTGGACGAACTCGCGCACAAGGACAAAACGCGCCACACCGTCCACATCGGCGCGGAAAAAATCCTTGTAGGCCGGAATCCGCTGGTTGTGGAGCGCCTTGAGGACGGCCGCCTCCCTTTCGAAAAGCTCCACTGCTTTCCAGTCCGAGAGCAGGTCAAGATGCAGGAGCTTGGCGACCGCCTGGGTGTCGTCGCGCGTATCATGAACCAGGAACGTGATGCCTGCGCCGCCCCGTCCCAGCTCGCGGTCTATCCTGTACCTGTCCGCCAGAAGGTCTCCGCCCGTCATGTGCGCCTGCGAATATGCGACTGGGCTGTTTCCCTGAGGAGGCTGATGATCGTTTTGCCCATGCCTGCGATGGTAGCAAAGAACCTCCCGCGGGTCAAAGAAACCTTTGCGTGGCGGCGCTGGTATAGTACCATAATGGAAGGAGGCAAGAATGGCTCGGTGGAAGAGGATGAGACTAGCAACCTGGCTCGTGTCACACAACCTCATGACTCTTGATCAGGCCCACGACGTCATGCGGGAGCAGCGGCAGCAAGGGGGCCACATCCGCGACCGGTTCGGACGGATCGCAGTCAACAAGGGCTACATTTCTGAAGAAGCCCTGACACGGGCATATCTCGCAAAGGAAAGAGAAGAGGCGGAGCTCAGATCCGTGATCTGACCCAGGGGTAGGCTTCCGCAAATGTCGCGAAGCGCAGATCGGCGAGCCGGGCATTGTCGCGAGAGGCAAGCTCCGCCACAAAAGCCACCGGGATCCCTGCCCTGCGCGCAGCCTCGATCCCGGCAGGGGAATCCTCGAATACCAGCGCCTCGCTCGGAAGAGCTTTCAGGAGGTCGAGAGCCCTGAGAAATCCCTCGGGGTCCGGCTTCCCCTTCGCGCAATCCTCGTCACTGAGGATGAGGTCGACGCTGTGCGCCGGCATGTCGATGTTTTCCAGCATGACATCGATTTCCGCCCGGGTGGACCCGCTGACAATGGCCTGGGGCACCGGGAGGGAAAGCATCCTGTCGATGCCCTGCGCCACGCGCAACTTCCTTCCCCTCAGGAAGTCGCGCTTCTTCTCCAAAAAGGTCTTCCAAACTTCCTTCATGGTCTTGTGAAAGCCGCGGTTCTCCGCCAGCCAGTCGAACACGCCGGTCCATGAGAACCCGTAGAGGATGTCCAGCTCCTCCTGGCTGAGCTCCAGGCGATATTCCTTCAGGAGAAGGTCCGAAAACAGGGCATCGTTGATCCGCTCGCTCTCCACGATGGTGTCGTCGAAGTCGTAGATGATGGCGCGTATCCTCCGGGGCTCCATGGCGCGGCAGTATAAATCGCTAGAAAATCCTGTGAAAGCCCCTGTCCGAGTGATACATTGCAGGCAAAAGGATCAATCATCATGCGGCTGAAGAATTACAACGAGGACCTTGTCCTGGACACTGTGAAGATAGTCCTGAAGGACCGTGCCGACGTGCGTCCCACGCGCTCTTTCTTGCTCGACGTGGCCGCCTATGTCCTCAACAGGACCCCTCCCAAGTACATCACGAGCGAACGTGGGTTCACCCGCGAGGTTGTGCAGGCAACCGGTAACGGCAACGGGGAGGGGCGGCGGCTGGTGAACGTGATAGAGCTGATCACCTGCGTCAATCGCGCCATTGACGTGGTGGCCCGAAGGAGGCGGGAAGGCGCTCCTTCGCGCGCCGGCAGGACTGTTCCCTCCCCGGCGGCGGACAGCGGAGAAGCGCGTCTCACCTACTTCTACAATATGCCGCACATCTTCGGGCGCATCGTGGATGCGCGTGACGGCAAGCCTGTGATTTCCGCAGAGGCCACCCTCTGGATCAACGACAAAATGGCGCCGCCCGCGGAAACAGGCTGGCGCAACCCCTATTTCACCAACAAGCAGACCAGCGGCTACTTCAGCTTCTGGCCGCAGGTGGAAACAGGTGAAACCGACAGCATGCGGATACAGATGAGAATCGGGTTCCAGCACGACGGCTATGAGCCCTTTTCCTACAAGAAGAGCCTGAAAGTGCCCGGGGAGTTTTTCGTCTACGATTACATTCGCGGCGACAAACTCTTCGACGTCGGGACCCTGACTATGCAGCCTGCCGGGTAACCGCTGCGGAACATCCGCGCCTGCGCGCAGTTCTGCGGGCAGCTGATCCGAATTTGCCTTCCCCGGTGCTCGATGCTATTATCAATTCATGGGTGAAAGTCAGATGGAGGGCACACCATGGAACCGAGGAAGATCACCTCTGACGCTCTGAAGCGTGTGTTCACCGATCTGCGCACCGGCGACGAGAAGGCAATCGGCACCTGGCTTTTCAAGGGATACCGGGTCCAAGTGAGCCGCTACCAGTCCTCAGGGACGGAGCGTTCCGCCCTCCTGTACAGGAAGAGACGGGACCAGGGCCTGTGCGTGCGATGCGGTGCCAGAGTCACGCGGAAAAACCCGCTGACGGGCATGCTCTACAGACTGTGCGACGACCACAGGAAAGAAATAGATAGAAAATAGCTGAAGGACCTTACAAGCCGGGATCCGGCGGGAGGGATGGACGCCAAGGGCTGGTCGAAAACGGGCGGCGGCTGATCCGGGAGACCGAGGGGAGGCCCAGGCTCGGTGGGCTCCGACTGCGGATCCGGGAACCTGCTCAGCAGATACTCGTAGCGCGCCCGCATCTGCCTGCTCTTCTGGAACGTGTTGACATCGAAGCGCAGAGGGTTGGTGATGATTGTCACCAGCCGGCGCATCTCGTCCAGGGAGAGGCTGGCCACGCTGGTCCCGTAATAATAGTAGGAAGCCGCGCCGATCCCGAAGACGCCCCTCCCCCATTCAATGCAGTTGAGATACAGCTCCAGGATCCTGTTCTTTGGCAGGATCAGGTCCATTTCGATGGCGATGAGCGCCTCGCTGTACTTGCGCAGGTAGGTCTTTCGGGGCGTCAGGAAAAGGTTGCGGGCAAGCTGCTGGGGAATGGTGCTTCCCCCGTATACAGGGTAGCCGATGGATCTGTTGGTCAGGTAGGCATCCCTGATGGCGCCCAGGTCAATCCCGACATTGCTGTAGAAATGATAATCCTCCAGCCTGATCACCATCCTGCGGGCAACCAGCGGGATGCGGTGAAGAGGGACAAACCTGACCCGCTCCGCCTTCTGGTGAACCGTAACTCCCCGCCATACCATGAGCGCAGTCGTCCCGGGATTGACGCGCAGGAGCGCAAGGCTTGCAAAGAGCACCAGGAAGAGCAGGAGGACATGTGAGGCAACGAGGCCTGCAAAAAGGAACCTGACGAGCTTTCCCGCAATCCGGGAAGGCTTCACGACGTCCCTCAGCCAGGCCATCCGAAGCGCAACGGTCTCGGAAATACGGGCGTTCATATGAGATGTCGATGACAACGTAACGGAAGGGCGGCGGGAAAGTCAAGCAGGACCGAGATGTGGTACTCTGGCGCGGTGGCACGATCGGCACCCGCCCGACTGTCGATTGGAGAAGCTCGGCAGCGTCTCCCCGGTGAGTTCCTGGAAGACCTCCAGGCGGCTTTTCCGCAGGCCGCGTTCCAGGCCATCCTCCGCGGGATGTGCGGCCGTCGCCTGACCACTCTTCGCGTGAACACTCTCAAGGCGGCGCCGGAAGAGCTTGCGCGGCATTTCAATAAAAATGGGGTGAAGTTCCGCAGGGTCCCCTGGTGTCCGCAGGGATTCATCCTTGCCCGGCTGCGCGAGCGCGATGTGCAGGAGTGGGACTGGTATTGTGACGGCCGCATCTATCTCCAGAGTCTTTCGAGCATGGTCCCGGCCCTCGCACTGGGGCCCCGGCCCGGCGAGCGTGTCCTGGACATTGCCGCTGCGCCGGGAAGCAAGACCACTCAGATGGCCGCCATGATGGAGAACCAGGGCTCCATCCTTGCGGTGGAGCCTGACAGCGTGCGGGCCAGCCGCCTTTCCTACAACATTTCCCTCCAGGGCTGCCGAAACGTGGAGGTGAGGACGGGTCGTGGGGAAAAAATCGGAAGCGAGATGCCGGGATGCTTTGACCGGGTCCTCATTGATGTCCCCTGCTCTGGTGAAGGCAGGTTCATTGTCGGAGAGCCGGCCACCTCCCGGTCATGGTCACGGAAGCTGGTTGCCGACAAGGCCCGGCTGCAGCGCAGGCTGTTTGAAAGCGGGTTCCATGCAGTACGGCCCGGCGGCATCATCGTCTATTCCACCTGCACGCTCAATCTCGAAGAGAACGAAAAGACTATCCAGTGGGCGCTGGAGAGCTTCCCCCTGGAAACAGAGAAGATTGCCCTTCCGATCCCCGGGTCATGGTCCGGCATTTCCCGGGGGCTTGATCCGCGCGTCTCCAGAGCGCTCCGGCTTTTTCCCGGCGCAGAGACGGAAGGCTTTTTCGTGTCTCGGCTCAGAAGGACAGACTAAAGGCATTCACGGCCCGGCGGGGCCCAGAGGACGATAGTACTGGTAGAAGTAGCAGCGGATGTTCCCGTTGTACAGCTTCCTGTTTTTCGAAGCCGGCGCCCCGAAAAGGTCCGGGAAACCAGTGCCTGCGGTCAGGACGAAAAAGCTCCACGTATCGAGCCGCCGGTACAGCTCCCCCATTTCGCGGGAGAGGGACTCCACGTCACGTTTCTCTCCGAGCCTCTCGCCGTACGGCGGGTTGCAGACCATGCAGCCATAGTCTTCGGAAGGCCGAAAGGCGCTGAGCGGGGCGCAGCGAAAACGCACCAGGTCCGCGACACCGGCCTTTCGCGCATTTCTGCCGGCCGCCTCGATCATGGTCTGATCCCTGTCGGACGCCTCGATGCTCATGCGCGCGTCGCGGCGCCCAGCGTCACGCGCCTCCTGGCGCGCATCCGCCCATACGCGTGCCGGCAGGGTTGGCCATTTCTCCGCCGCAAAGGAGCGTCTGATTCCGGGCGCCGCGCCGCGGGCAATCATGGCAGCTTCTATGGCGATGGTGCCGGAGCCGCACAACGGGTCTGCGAAAGGCCGCGGAGGGCCCCAACGGGAAAGCAGGACAAGCGCGGCGGCCAGGTTTTCCCGAAGCGGCGCGGCGCCGGCTTCCGCGCGGTAGCCGCGCTTGTGGAGCCCGGGGCCGCTTGTATCCAGGCAGACGGAGGCCTGGTCCCGCAGGAGGGAGACTTCCGCTGTATACAGCGGCCCTGTCTCCTCTGCGCGCTGCCGGCCATGATGCCCGCTGCTGCCCAGGAGCGCATCGACGATGGCTTTCTTTGAAATCGACTGGATGGAAGGCACCGAGGCAAGCCGGGACCCGGAGGACCTGGCCTTGACCACAACCGCGGCAGTGCGCGGGAGGAGGTTTCTCCAGGGCGCCTGCCGCACTCCCTCGTAGAGGTCATCGAAATTGGAGGCGGGAAACTCAGCCATTCTCAGCCACACACGGTCCGCGGTCCGCAGCCATATGTTGCACCGGGCAACGTCCAAGGCAGTGCCCTCGAAAAGCACGCGCCTGTCCACCGTGCTGGTCACCGACATCCCGAGGGCCAGCAGCTCGTCACGGACCACTGCCTCCAGGCCGAAGGTGGCCGCGGCCGAAAGCTGAAAGCGCGCACCGCTTCCGCTTGTTTTCATGATCTCCTCTTCCTGTTATTAATACACAGGAGGGTACGCATGAAAAGTCTTGCAGCAACAATTGCCATCTCGTTCGCTCTCGCATTCGGTTCGGCGTCCCAGGCCGCGGGGCAGCAGCCGGAGATACTGGTTTCAGCGGCAGCCAGCCTCACCGATGTGCTGACCGGCCTTTCAGGGCAGGCGGAGCGGTACATCGGAGCAAAGGTGCTCTTCAATTTCGGCGGCTCGGGTGCGCTGCGGAAGCAGATCGAGGAAGGGGCGCCGGTGGACGTCTTCTTCTCAGCCTCCGCTGAAGACATGGTTGCCCTGGAGGCAAAGGGCCTGCTGGTAGCCGGCACGAGGAGAGACCTCCTTTCCAACGGGATCGTCCTGATCGGCGGCCCTACGGCTGTCCCGGTGCACGGTGAAACTGCCGCTGCCGCCATCAGCGCTTTGAAAGAGTTGCTTTCCAGTGCAGACCTGCTGGCCATCGGCAATCCGGACACCGTGCCGGCGGGCCGCTATGCCGTGCGGGCTTTGACGACGTATGGTCTGTACCCGGTGGTGAAAACAAAACTGGCGCTCGGGGGGAACGTGCGCGAAGTGCTCCAATATGTGCAGAACGGCTCAGCGCCCCTGGGGATCGTCTTTGCAACCGACCTGCTTGCTGCAACGCCCGGGTCAGTCCGACAGGTCTTTGCGTTTCCTGATGATTCGGTGGGAGGCGCAATACTGTATCCGGTCGCCTTGATACGCGCATCGAAGAACCGGGAGAAAGCCCTGAAAATGATCGCCTTCCTTCAGAGTGACGCAGCCAGGAATGCGTTTCGGGCCGCGGGGTTCATCCTGAAATGAACCTGCTTTCCCCCATCCTCCTTTCCGTGCGCGTCGCAGTCCTGGCAACCGTGCTCACTCTGGTGGTCGGTCTTGGCCTTGCGAGGCTCTTCGCCTTCCGCGCCGTTGCCCTTCGCCGGATCTGGGAATCGATCATCCTGCTGCCTATGGTGTTTCCTCCCACCATCACGGGCTATCTCCTCCTTGTGATCCTGGGAAAGAGGAGCCCGTTGGGAGCTTTTCTTTCTCAGCTTGGGCTTTCCGTGGTCTTCACCTGGACAGCCGCGGTCATCGCGTCTTTCGTGGTCTCGCTTCCCCTGATGTTCCAGAACTGCAAGGCCGCTCTTCTCAGCGTGGACCCGCTGCTTCCGAATGCCGCCCGCACCCTGGGTCTTGGAGAGAGCAGGATCTTTCTGCGCGTTACGCTCCCCCTTGCCACGCCGGGCATCCTGAGCGGAACCGCCCTTTCCTTTGCCCGGGCCCTGGGGGAGTTCGGCGCAACCCTCATGGTGGCAGGCAACATCCCGGGCAGGACGCAGACCATCCCTCTTGCGCTCTATGCGGCCGTTGAAAGCGGGCGGAGCGTGGAAGCAAACATCCTGCTGGCTGTGACTGTTGCGCTGTCCTTCGGTCTTGTGGCAGTGGTGAGCATCTACGAGCGGCGCGGCAATGCGCGCAGGAGCGAGCCACGACGCTGATCAACTTCGAGAAGCAGCTGCCGCTCTTCACGCTCAAGGCCGGATTCATGCTGGAAAAGACCATGACTGCCATCCTCTGGGGAGAATCAGGGGCCGGAAAAACGACCGTGCTCAATTGCATCGCCGGGCTGTCCAGCCCTGATCGCGGCGAGATCCTCGTGGAAGGCAAGACGGTGTTCTCCTCCGTGCGCAGGATCAGCCTTCCCCCCCGGGAAAGGAACGTGGGCTTCGTCTTTCAGAGCTACGCCCTTTTCCCGCATCTCACGGCAGAGGAGAACGTCGCACTGGCCATGCCCAGGTCGGACAGGCGCCATGCGGTGGAGTATCTGGAGCGGTTTCATATCTCGCGCATGCGAAATGCAAAGCCGCCGTTCCTTTCCGGCGGCGAGCGCCAGAGGCTTGCGCTGGCGCGCGCCCTGGCAACGAAGCCCCGGCTTCTCCTGCTGGACGAGCCTTTCAGCGCCCTGGATCGGCGCACGCGGGAGGAGACCCACCGGGAGTTCCTGGCCCTCAGGGACCAGCTCTCCATGAGCGTGATCCTCGTGACGCACGACAGAGGGGAAGCCGAGCTCCTTGGCCACAGGATCTACGAGCTTCGAGACGGAGAAGTGCTGGAGTAGGCGATGCCTGACCTGCAAACCCTGGTGAAGAAACTCTTCCTCCCCGGCACAATTTCAACGTTCACAGGCGCGGGCGGGAAATCCACCGCCATGCGCGCTGTTGCCGGGATCCTGGGCAGAGCCGGGATCCGGGTCCGCATGACGACGACCACCCGGGTGGGAATGGAGGAGTTCTCGGGCTATCCAGTTTCATTCGCATCAAACGCCGCGGAGGTCCTCCAGGCTTGCAACGGTCCAGAGCTGGCGCGGCTGATCGTTGCAGGCTCGCTTTCCTCCGAGGGGAAATACGCGGGGCTCGACCCAGTGCTGCTGGAAGGGCTGTCCCTGGACCCGGAATGCGTCCTCCTGGTTGAGGGCGACGGGTCGCGCCGCAAGCCCCTGAAGGTGCCGACCAGCCGGGAACCGGTCATTCCCCCCGGCAGCTCCCTGGTCCTTACACTCATGGGGGCCTCCGGTTTTGACGAGCCCGTCGACGAGGAGCATTGCTACAACCACGAGGCGGCGTTCGCGATTCTGCCGGACGGCGCCGGCCGCTTCGATGCTGCCTCCCTGGCGGCCCTTGCAGCGCACCCGGCCGGATGCCGCAAGGGAGTCATGCCCGGCATGGGGTATCATGTCATCCTGAACCAGGGAGACATCGCCAGCAAGCGCGCCACCGGCAGTGAAGCGCTGCGGATCCTCGGAGAAACGTACGGCATTCAGGGCAGCCTTGTGTCCCTGCAGCAGGAGGTCCTGTACGAGACAACGGAGCAGTGAGCCTCTGCTGGCGCTCATCAAGGGCGCCGGCGACCTGGCCACGGGCGTCGCATTGTCGCTGCACCGCGCGGGCTTTTCCGTCGTCATGACAGAGCTCGGCCAGCCCATTGCCATCAGGCTTTCGGTGGCGTTTGCTCAGGCGGTCTACACAGGCAGCCATTCCGTGGAGGGCGTGCGCGCCGAGCTGACGGACGCAGAGGGATGGCCCGTTGTGGTAAACGGCGGCCGCGTTGCCGTGCTCGTGGACCCTCAGACGGAGATCCTCACGCGGATCTCCCCGGTCCTCGTGGTTGATGCAATCATGGCCAAGCGCAATACCGGGACAGAGCGGAGAGACGGCTGCGTGACCATTGGGTTGGGACCGGGGTTGCGGGCGGGCCGGGACGCGGATGCGGTCATCGAGACCGAGCGCGGGCACGAGCTTGGCCGGGTCATACGCGAAGGCGCCGCTCGTGAAGATTCCGGGGTTCCGGGCGAGATCGGAGGGCGCGGCATCGAGCGCGTCCTGCGGGCGCCCCAGGACGGGACTGTCGTCACCATGAAGCTGATCGGGGACCTGGTCACAATGGGAGAGCCCGTGACTCGGGTGGGAGGGTTAGTGGTGGCTGCTCCGTTTGACGGGTGCCTCCGCGGACTGATCCATGACGGGCTTTCCGTCCGCCGAGGGATGAAGATCGGGGATGTGGACCCTCGAGGCGAGGTCCGCTATGCCTCAACCGTATCAGATAAAGCGCGGGCGCTGGGTCGCGCCGTCCTGGAGGCGGCCCTCGAGATCGGCCGTGAACGGGGCCTTGTGAGCCTTCGGCGGGACGCTACGAAACCGTGACCACGTCTGCTGATTCCAGGAACTTTTCCGTGATCTCGTAGAGGTTGGACACGCGGCCGATGCGGAGCTTGTCGACCAGGTGATAATAGTCCAGGCAGGTCCCGCAGACCAGGATCTCGACCCCGCGATGCTCGATCCTGCGCAGCAGCTCTATCGTTTCCTCCTGTTCGGCAGCCAGGCGCACGCCCGAGTTCATGAAAACAAGCGTTCGGGGAGGCCTGTCCAGCTCCCCGATGGTGTGCAGGAGTCCTTTCATCAGGAGCCGGCCCAGCATCTCGTCTCCCCTGCCGATCTGATCTGAGGAGAAGAAGATCGTCTTGCCGGCAGACTTCCGTGGGGCTTCCCTTTCCCGCTCTTCGTCGCACGCGGGTGAGGGCGAGCCGCCGCGGGCTTTCTCTCTCATCGCAAAGGTCACTGCCGCCGATATCGCGTGGACCGGACCCCGGCTTGCCACCACGGGCCCCGCAGCACCAGAGAAGCGCAGGAAGCGGAGCACGTTCTCCCGCGCTGCTTCGTTGTCGACGATTATCTCGATCTCATCCAGGTTTTCCTCCGCCAGGGCTTTTCTGACGAGGATCACCGGCTGGGGGCACGCCAGCCCCTTTGCGTCGATCGACTTCCTCATATTTCCTCTGTCCTTCCTGCGTGACAACGCGATACACGACGGCCTGCCGAGCCAGCCCTTCCCACCAGGGAGGAACGGCCAGCTCCTCCCCCGAGCTCACCAGGAGTGAAAAGCCGCATCCCGTTCTCAGCCCAGGCGGCGTGGGCACCAGAATCACTTGCACGCCCTTCTCCTTCAGCGTCTGCTCCGCGCTCAGAGTCTGGTGAATCCCGGGAAAAACGACAAGCAGATCAGGCAAGCTCCACCTTTCCTCCTCCCGCGAAAGTCTCCCCTACCGCGGCTGCCGGGATGCCGGCGGCCCGGAGCTCGGCGCACGCGGCCTCCGCCTGTTCTGATTCGACAGCCGCCAGCAGCCCTCCTGAGGTCTGCGGATCGAAGAGAACGTTGAGCATGTCCTCATCGCACACCGACGCATTTGCAATGAAGGGCAGGCGGAAGCTCCTGTTTCTGTACGTGCCTTCCGGTACCAGTCCCATGGCCGCGTATTCCTTCACGGACGGCAGCAGAGGTACGGCCTGAACGAACAGGCGGACGCTGCACGGGGAGTCAGCCGCCATCTCGCATGCGTGGCCCAGAAGTCCGAAACCAGTGACATCCGTGCAGGCGTGAACGGCGTGAGCGCTGAGAATCTCAGCCGCCCTGCGGTTCAGGGCGCTCATGCCCTGGATGGCGGCCGCAAGGGCGTGCGGGGACGCAAGACCGGCCTTTTCCGCGGTGGTCACGAGCCCGGTCCCCAGGGGCTTGGTCAGGATGATGCGCTCCCCTCCACGGATGGAATTGTTCAGCCATACCCGCTCTGGGTGGACGAGTCCCGTGACCGCGTACCCGAGCTTCAGCTCCTTGTCGTCGACGCTATGGCCGCCCACCAGCGGACAGTCAGCTTCTTCCAGCGCGGTCAGGCCGCCTTCCATCATCTTCTGGAGAACGGAGACATCCAGCGAGTCCACGGGGAAGCCGACAATGCAGACAGCCGTGGACGGCCGTCCTCCCATTGCATACACATCCGAAAGCGCGTTTGCCGCGGAGATCCTGCCGAAGAGGAAAGGGTCATCCACGACTGGTGGAAAGAAATCCACCGTGTGGATCAGGGCCTGCGCCGGGTTGATCCTGAGCACCCCGGCATCCTCGCTGTGGCGGAAGTCCGCAATCAGGTCGGGGTACGCACGCTGAACCAGACCGCACAGCGCCTTGTCCAGGAGGCCGGGTCCGAGCTTTGCGCCGCAGCCGGCGAACCGTGAGAATGAGGTCAGCTTCATGATTCGGCTCCGATCTCGCGCAGGGCCAGCACGGCCTGATCCACGTCGCTTTGCGTCGTGAATGGTCCGGGAGAAAGACGGACCGTCCCCCCGGATGAGAGAGTCCCGATTGAGCGGTGCGCAGCTGGAGCGCAGTGCAGGCCGTGGCGGCAGGCGACGCCCCTCTCGTCGAGCTTGCGCGCCAGCTCGTCCAGCTGGATCCTCTCATGCGTGATGGAAAGAATGGAAAGTCTCTGCTCGGGTTTCGCGGGACCATGGATGCGGAACCCCGCGGTCCCAAGGACTCCCTCGCGCAGCATTTCTGCGTTCCGCTTTCTCCGTGCTGCCAGTGCAGGCACGCCCGTCTCCATCAGGTAGCGTGTGGCGGCCAGCAGACCCGCAATTGCCGGAAGATTCCCGGTGCCGCTCTCGTAGCGGTCGGGGAAAAAAGCCGGCTGCTCCTCCGACTCCGAGTCGTTCCCCGTTCCCCCGTAGAAAAGCGGAGTCGGCGCCGCGCGAGGGCCAAGGAAGAGAAGCCCAAGCCCTGCCGGACTGAGAAGGCCTTTGTGCGGGGAGACGCAGAAGAAATCGAACGGGAAGGAGCCCAGGTCGATGGGGACCTCCCCGGCGCTTTGCGCCGCATCGATGCAGATCAGCGTCTCCGGAGAAACGCGGGATGCCGCCTGTGCCATTTCCTGGAAAGGAAACGCCTCTCCGGTCACGTTGCTGGCTGAGGTGAAAACAAGGAGGTCTGGTTTCTCTTCCACGATCTGCTGGAATGCGCCGTTGTCCCTGAAAACACGAACGGACAGCCCGAGCTCTTTCTCCAGGGCGCGGACCGGCCGCATGACGGCGTTGTGCTCCATTGCCGAGACAGCAACCACACCTCCTCGCCGCAGGGTTCCCCGGAGGACGAGGTTGAGAGACGCTGTGGTGCCCGGGGTGAAGATGAGCCGCTCTGACGAGGGAAAATGAAAAAGCCGGGCAGCCGTGGTCCGCGCTTCGAACGTCAGACGGTCTGCCGACACGACAGCGGCATGAGCCCCCCTGCCCGAGTTTCCAAACGGCTCGGTGAGGGACCGCGCAACAGCCTCCGCCACTCCCGGCGCTTTAGGCCAGCTCGTTGCCGCGTTGTCCAGGTAGATGAAAGGTGCGCCGACCGCCATAAGAAAATAATACCAGATCGGACCCCCATCGTCGCCCGGCGGTGGAGCCGGTGGAGCAGGGCCTTTGCTTGACCCTCCCTCTCCCCTGTCAGTATCATCCCGTGCATGACTGGCTACCCGTTCGGCGACATCGAAAAGAAGTGGCAGAATTACTGGGACAAAAACAAGACCTTCCGCGCGCTCGATGACCCGAAGGTCCCGCGCGAGAAGAGAAAGTATGTCCTCGACATGTTCCCCTACCCTTCGGCCGCGGGCCTTCACGTCGGACACCCGGAGGGCTACATCGCCACGGACATCTACTGCCGCTACCTCCGCATGAACGGGTTCAACGTGCTGCATCCCATGGGTTTCGATTCCTTCGGGCTGCCCGCGGAGAACTACGCCATCAAGACCGGCACGCATCCCCGTGTCTCCACCAAGCAGAACATCGCGCGCTTCACCTCGCAGATACGATCCCTCGGTTTCTCCTACGACTGGGACAGGCTGATCTCCACGTGCGAGCCTGAGTACTACCGCTGGACCCAGTGGATTTTCCTGAGGATGTGGGAAAAGGGGCTGGCGTACGAGGCGGAGGTCCCCATCAACTGGTGCCCTTCCTGCCTGACCGGGCTGGCCAATGAGGAAGTGAAGGACGGACTGTGCGACCGCTGCGGGACGCCCGTCACCCGGAGAAACCTGCGGCAATGGATCATGAAGATCACGGCATACGCTGAAAGACTTCTGACGGACTTGGACAAGCTCCAGTGGTCGGAGTCCCTGAAGCTGATGCAGAGAAACTGGATTGGCCGGAGCGAGGGCGCGAACGTCCGCTTTTCCCTGGAGAAGGGAGGCGGGGAGATCGAAGTCTACACCACCCGGCCGGACACCCTGTTCGGCGCGACATACATGGTGCTCGCCCCCGAGCACCCTCTTGTGGCGCGGATCACCACCGCCGGGCAGAAGAGCGCCGTGCAGGACTACATTTCCGCGGCAGCCTTGAAGAGCGACCTGGAACGGACAGAGCTCGCCAAAGACAAGACCGGCGTTTTCACCGGAGCCTTCGCGCTCAACCCGGTGAACGGGAAGAAGATCCCTGTCTGGATCTCCGACTACATCCTCATCTCCTACGGAACGGGCGCCATCATGGCCGTACCGGGTCACGACGAGAGGGACTTCGAGTTTGCAAAGAAGTTCGACCTCCCCATCGTGCAGGTCGTTTCCCGCGACGGCTCCCTGTATGCCCTGAAGGAAGCTGAGCCCATGGACGGCGTTGCCGTCAACTCAGGGGAGTTCAACGGCCTTCCCACCGTGGAGTTCAAGAAACGGATTGTGGAATGGCTGGAGAAGAAGAGGATCGGCAGGAGCGCAGTGAACTACAAGCTGCGGGACTGGATATTCTCTCGCCAGAGGTACTGGGGCGAGCCCATCCCCTTGATCCACTGCCCCCGGGACGGCACCGTTGCAGTCCCCTATGATGAGCTGCCCTTGAAGCTGCCCGAGGTGGCAAGCTACAAGCCGACGGGCACGGGGGAAAGCCCGCTGGCGGCCATGACCGACTGGGTGAATACCACGTGCCCCAAGTGCGGAGGACCCGCAAAGAGGGAGACCAACACCATGCCCCAGTGGGCGGGATCGTGCTGGTACTACCTGCGCTACCTTGATCCGCACAACGCAGAGATACTGGCCTCCCGGGAGAAGATCGACTACTGGATGCCCGTGGACCTGTACGTGGGCGGGGCGGAGCACGCGGTGCTGCACCTGCTGTACTCCCGGTTCTGGCACAAGTTCCTCTACGACATCGGCGCGGTAAACTCCGACGAGCCTTTCATGCGTCTGATCAACCAGGGCATGATCCTGGGCGAGGGCGGCGTGAAGATGTCCAAAAGCCTGGGGAACGTCATCAACCCCGACGAGATCATTGCCACCTACGGGGCGGACACCATGCGGGTCTACGAGATGTTCATGGGCCCGCTGGAAGTCTCCAAGCCATGGTCCACACGCGGGATCGCCGGGGTGAAGCGCTTCCTGGAAAGGATCTGGCGGACGGCTGAGCTGACCCTGAGCGATGAGGAGCCCTCGGATCCCCTGCTGCGCCTGCTCATGAAGACCATAAAGAAAGTGAGCCAGGACACGGGGAGGCTTGAGTTCAACACGGCAATCGCCCAGATGATGATTTTCATGAATGAAGTCTCCGGCCAGAAGAAGCTCCCCCGGAAGCTCTGGCAGCCTTTCATCCTCCTGCTGGCCCCGTACGCTCCGCACCTGGCGGAGGAGCTGTGGGAAAAGACAGGGGGCGCCCCGTCGGTGAGCAGGCAGCGCTGGCCCGAGTGGGTGGAAGCCCTGACGGTAGAGGAGCTGGTGGAGGTTGTGTTCCAGATCAACGGAAAAATCCGGGCAAAAGAGAACCTCCCAGCCGGGCTCGGGGAAACAGAAACAAGGGAAAAAGCCCTGGCAAACGCACGGATGAAGGAGCTCCTGGACGGGAAAGAGATCCGCAAGGTCATCGTCGTGCCGGGAAAGCTGGTGAACGTCGTTGCCTCCGTCTGAACAGATGCGGCGCGCGCTTCGCCAGAGGCAGGCGCTGTTTTCAGCCTGGCTGGCGGAATCCGGCGTCTCAGCCTGCGTGCTGGACGACTTCGAGGGGCTCCGCTCCAGCTCGGTGCGGTGGCTGTCAGGCCACCCCATGGACGCGATACTCTTCGTCTTTGCTGACGGGCGGACGGTGCTTGCGCCATGGGACCTGAACCTTGCCCGCGAGATGAGCGTGGTGGACCGGATCATCCCGTACACGGATTTCAAGCGCTCCTTCCGTGAGGCTGTCATCGCAGTGCTGAACCAGGGAGGACACGGGACGGGCGGGACGCAAAAGGTGGAGTTCACCGGTCACACCACGTTCCTTCGCCATCGAGAGCTGCTCCAGGACCTGCCGGGAGCAGAGATCCTCATTCGGCCGGATGGCGCCGACGCGCGCCTGGGCGCCCTGCGGGCGCGCAAGGATCCCGAGGAGCTGGCCTCCATTGAGAAAGCGGCCCGGATCACGGACGAGCTCGCCGCGATGGTTGGAGAGCTTCTGCGTCGGGCGCCTTCCGCGGGGGGCCCCACGGAGATCGAGATGGCGCAGCTCCTGGAAAGGGAGGCTGTGTCACGCGGAGCCGAAGGCATGGGGTTCGAGACTCTTGCCGCGGGACCCGACAGGAGCTGGGGCATTCACCCCTTTCCCGCTTCCACCGCCGGCGCCTTCGGGGGCCCGGGACTTTCCATTCTCGATTTCGGGGTCAAGGTGAATGGATACACGAGCGATGTGACCATCACCCTTGCCCGTGGCAGGCTTTCCGACGAGCAGGAGCGCATGATAGGGCTCGTGGAGCAGGCGTATGGGGCTGCGCTGCAATCAGCGAGGCCGGGAGCGTCACCGCGCGAGCCCGCTGCAAAAGCTGAGGAGGTCTTCTCCGCCGCAGGCCGGAAGATGCCCCATGCCCTTGGCCACGGGATCGGGCTGGATGCGCACGAGAGGCCTCTCCTGCATGTTCAGGGCAGCGGCGCTGACACGGAGCTTGCGCCGGGGATGGTTTTCACGATAGAACCGGGCCTCTATGACCCCGACCACGGCGGTGTGCGCTGGGAAAACGACGTCCTGATGACGGAGATCGGACCGAAAGTCCTGACGAACGCAAAGATCATCCGCCTGCCCTAGACAAGGATGTCGGAGGTCGGCCCCGCCACGCCCGCGTGGCGGGGACGGCCGAAAGGCCGACTCTAGTGCGGCCCAGTGGCGCGTGGGCGCGCCAGCGGCCTCTCCCCCCTGTCCCCCGCCTCCAGAAGCATGCGAGCCATCCGCTCACGCGCAAGGTCGCGAAGCGCAACCGCGTCTCTGCTCTGAAGGGAACCCGGCCTGATCACCCGGCCCGCCACGATGCGCACCGTTCCCGGCTGCACCGTCCACCTGCCGACCCTCATCACGTAGAATGAGCCAGCCATGACGACGGGAACGATCTCTGCTCCCGTGTGCTCGGCAATCCGAAACGCTCCCCGGCCGAAGCCTGCCAGCCCCCCGGTACGCGTGCGGTGACCCTCCGGCAGGACCAGGATGGAGATGCCTGCGCTCAGGGCTTTGTCCGCCCTGCGCATCCCGGCCGCCGTCCGCGCGCCGCTGCCGGGGCTGACAGGGATGTTCCCGAATGTGCGGATGAACCAGCCGTAGACCGGCCAGGAAAAATGCTCTTCCAGCTCAACGCCACGGAAGAGCCACGGCAGATATCCATACAGCAGGAAACCGTCCAGGATGTTCACGTGGTTTGCGATGAAAAGGTAGCTCTTGCGGAGATCCAGCCTGGCCAGGCCCGAGACCTCCACCCGGATCGGGAAACAGCGCACCAGAAGCCTGCACAGCACCTTCAGTGCTCCGTCGTAGCTGCGCGGAGAGGCGACGCCCGCAAAGACCAGGAGCACAAGCGACATCAAGGAAAAGACGAAGATGCCGGCCGTCCAGGACAGGAGACTGAGGATGACGATCACAGGGTGAACATCTCGAGGGCGCGGGGAAGCACCTCAACGGAAAGAGGTGTCGTGCCCAGAAGCTCACCGTCAGGTGTCACCCGTTGCGGGGGATCGAACTCAAGCTGAAAAAGGGAACAGGTGAAGGTCTCCACGTGAGGGTCCTTTACATGCTCCCCGGTGAAAATGAGAGGGAAGAGCCGCAGGAGAGTGCGGCGGTCCATGGTTTTTGCAATGACCACATCGAACACACCGTCGTCAAGGACCGCGTGCGGGGCCATGATCATGTCACCGCCTGTCTTGCGGGAGTTGCAGACCTCGACGAAGACTGCCTCCCTTTCCAGGAGCTTCCCGTCAGCCCTGATGCGGCATTGCCGGGAGCGCAGAAGGGCAAGCTCGATGAAGACGCCGATCTTGTAGCTGGTGTCGCCCAGGAACTTGAAGGAGGAGGCGCGCGCTGCAACGTCCGCCACGAACCCGGCCCCCACGAGATTCGCGAAGCAGAACTGCCCTGCGGTGGACCTCATCCTGCCGATGTCGACCCTGCGGGTCCTGCCGCCATCAAGGGCTGCAAGACCGTCCGCCGTGGACTCGATTCCCAGGTCCTTGATGAACGAGTTGCCCGTGCCGATTGGAATCTGGGCAACAGGAAGCATCCTCCCGGCTTGCTGCATGCCGTTCAACGCCTCGAAGAGCGTACCGTCCCCGCCCACAAGAACCAGCCCAGCCGCCCCGTCCCGCGCCGCTTGAGCCGCGAGCTCAACCGAATGTCCCGCCCATCCGGACAGGGCTGTCGTATGACTCACTCCGCGGCGCTTCAAAGCCTCTTCCACCTGCTTGAGCACGCGCGCGCCGCGCCCCTGACCGGCGTGGGGATTGGCGATCACCAGGAAACTCATCTTTGCGCCCCCCGCATGAACATATCACGCGGGAGGCGCATGGAGCCACTCACGGGCGGAACGCCTCAGCCTGTTTCAAGGGTTCAGTCTTGCTGGCCGATGACCGTTTCACCCTCACCGACTGAGAGACGGATCATCCCGCCCTCTGCGCGAAAAAGCGCATGCATGCCGAGCGTGAGACCCGGCAGGGTGAGCAGCTCACCATCTCCAAGCCGATGCGAAGGAGAGAACGGGCTTTCCAGGAACCATTCGCCGGCGCCCGGCTTCAGTGTCACATCACGAGACGGGAGCAGGTCAATGTCATACGCGCTGAAGTCACCGTGAATCAGCTTCTCCGCGATGGCGTCCAGATCCAGGCCCCAGGGATCCGCGTGCTTCCCGACATACGAGGCGAGTCTTGGGGCGTTGACCAGGGACGTGTCGAAGCCGCGTTCGGCCAGGTGCATGAAAATCAGCGCCAGACAGCCCGTCTTCCAGGAAAGGACTAACCGCACCTGATCTCCCTGATCAACGCAATCCGCGGGGTAAAGCGCTCCTGCAGGGCGCAGAAACCCTTCCGAATGGCCGGCAACCGGATACGCGAGGATGGGCGTATTTCCGGCCTTTGAGCACGAGATCACGGGCAGCTGGCTGACGTCTGCCACGGCAACGGTCTGCCACGCGCCTGTGCAGTCAGGGAAAGTAACGTTGTAGCTGAGATCCGCAAACGCGCGAGCCCAGGAGTCGGGAGGCTCGGGGATAACGACCTGCAGCTCTGCCTGCGGCCCGAATCTCTGGCACGAACAAAGAATGAGAACGAGCGGCGCAAGGGCTGGAGAGAGGAGTTTTGCCATCGCAGGAGATCAACGTCTGCAAATGCCCGGCGCTTGACGCCTCAGGCAACGCCCGCGTCTCAGGGCCCTCAGGAATGCGCGTGCGTCTGCGCCTTGTACAGCCCTCGAATCTCGTTGAGAATCCTCAGGTATTCCTCTGAGCGATAGTCGGGGTACGTCCACTCGAGGGGGCGGAAGCTCCCCTTGTGGTACAGGAGTGTCACCTCCGCGTAGATCCCGCCCGCAAGGGGGATCCTGTGGGCGCTTTCCTTGGTGGTGACCAGGATGAACCGGCTGAGAGACAGGAGCCCAGGATCTATGTTGACCTTGCGGGCATCCCCCTCGAGAAAGCGCTCCTCTATCCGGTTGGTCTGGAGCTTGATCTCGGCGATCAACGACGGGTCGACGAGCCGCCGAAAGGAAACAAACAGGCGCTGGATCCCGGCCCCCATCTCCTTGTCGTAGTAGTCAGTGTAGGTAAACGGCATGGCCGGACTGCAGAGATCGGGAGGGCCCCATGTCTCGCCCAGGACATCCAGGAGCTCCTTTTGCTTCTGCGGCCGCGAAATGAGGACAGCCATGACCAGCTTTTCCGGCAGGAATTGCGTTGCTTCACCCATTCCCGCGCTCCTTCGCCGATTTTGTTCGCGCTTGCCGGGCGCCAGCTAACATTGCGTCCCTTCCCACTTTACCGTATAATTCCTGATAATGGAAGGATCAGGGGAGTTCCTGCAGCAGCTCACCGAAGCGCTGTCCAGACGGAGCCAATGGCTGGAAAAGGAGCAGATTCCACGGCTGCGGGAGGTGGTGCAGCGCTACCAGAACCTTTTCGAAAGCATCATGAGCATGCTGATCAAGAAAGGTCTCCTTCGCGAGGACCCCTACAACTACGAACAGGCCCTGACCGACATCACGGTTCCCAGCGATGCGCCGCTGGCGGACTTCGAGAACGCGGATGAGGCAAGCTACCGCATTGCCGCCTTTCGCCGACAGCTCAAGTACATCCTGACGGAGCTGGACTTCAACCTGAGCTCGCTGAAGCTCAGGAGGCTGAAGAAGCTCTCCGCCCTCCTTTCCTACGTCAACTGGTCGGAGCTCAACGACACCTCCAGCAGCCCCACGACGCGCGCCTTTGCCCGGGCTTTCATGAAGGTCCTCCTGGGAGGAGATGCAATGTCGGCTCAGATCCTCAAGGAACAGGAGACCCAGATCGAACGGGCGTTCCACGAATGCAAATCGATCATTGCGGACCTCGTGTCGTATCATCGCGAATCCTGGAAAGCGGAGCTTCGCCGCGCCGTGCTCCCCAGTCTCTCCCTGGAACCGGCGGGGGCGCAGGGGAAGAGAGAAGAGATCCTGCGCGCAATGCGCAAGGCGTATGGGAAGGAAATGGAAGGGCGTCCCTGGTATCCGGCGCTTGCCCAGGAGCTGGTTGCAGAGGAAGTGGAGAGCGACGCCGAGTCCCGAAAGGAACGGCTCCTGTCGTCACTGGCCATCCCGGTGCCTCAACCCGCTGTGGAGAAGACTGTGGAAAAGGAGGGCAAGCAGATCCTCATGGAGGCTGTGAGGATCCTTTCCCGGCCGCATGAGGAGCTGATCACGGCGGTGGAGTCTCTCACGGAGACTGAGCGGCTCCTGCTGACCCGCGAGAGCGGTTTTGGACATACGCTGAGGCGCCTTCTGGGCATGGGTACACGGGAGAAGGCGGATATTCACACCTATGAAATCCAGTATTCCGAGCCTGCCCTGGGGACGACAAAGACGGAGAAAGTGAGCTTTCCCCAGTTCGCTGAGGAGACGCGCAAGAAGGCGACGCTCCTGGCGGCAATTGCCGCCGGGACCGGTCCGGCTTACAAGCGGCTGGAAGGCACGGCGGAGGTTTCCCTTGCCGGGTTCGTGGACAAGCAGCTCAACGAGCTTCTCTTGATCCACCGCCGGCTTGCCAGCTTCAACGCGTTCTTCCAGGCAAAGGCCTCCCAGGCGGCGAAGCAGAACGTGCGGGGAATCAAGCTGGAGCTGCTCGCCATTCGCAACAGCATCGTGAAGGCGAATCAACGACGCCACGAGTTCGGGGAGAGGGCAGAAACGGCCAAAAAGAAGCAGCAGGACGGAACGCGCTCGGGGGCCACTCAGAAGTCCCCCGCATGAGGCGCAGCGCCTTCCCGGCCCTGGCAGGTCAATGAACGACGGCTATTTCCGCCAGATTCTGGGCGTTTCACCGCTGGCCGCGCGGGATGAGATCCGTCAGGCGTATCGGCGCCTCGTCATGGAGAATCACCCCGACAGGTTTCCTCCGGAAAAGAAGCCCCTGCAGGAACTGGCGATGATCACGCTCACCGAAGCATATACAGCCCTCATGAGCGCGCCTCACCAGGAGGCCTCGGCGCCAGCCGTGTCGCCGGCCGCGGCGCCCGCTTCGGAGCGCCCGTTCGGCAATCGGTCAGCCAGGCGACCGCAAGATCGTTCGGCGTTGGCGCCTCACGGGGACCCCTCCTATGCCTATTACAAGCAGGGCTTCATCAATTTCTCCCTCGCCATCCACGGGATCGCCGAGATCAATCAGAAAATCGCAGCCGGTCGTGTGCCCCGCTTCACCCGGCGCTACACGGCCAAGGAAGACATTGCGAGCAGCCTCGCCTTCCTCCGCGCGGCCCACGGGTACTTCTCAAGGGTCGTCGAAGAGCATCCGTTCAGCGTCTGGAGCGCAGACGCCGCGGCAAAGCTGCGGCGTATAGAGCGCTTTACCAAGCTGTATCGCCGGATTCTGGCCAACCTGAGCAGGCGGTGATCTGCGGGACAAGGTTCAGCGGCTTCGCAAAGTCAGCCTGCCCGGTAGGTCCCCAGCACGCGAAGGTCCTCCGCGACTTCCTTCAATTCTTCCATGCACGCGCCGAACACTGCCCGGTCGGACGGCAGGTCCACGTCTATGTAGAACAGATATTGCCACGGCTTTCCAAGGATGGGGCGCGATTCCAGCTTCTTCATGTTGAGCCCTCGACCCGCAATGACCTGCAGCGCCTTGAAAAGGGCGCCCGGCTGGTCAGCAACGGAGAAGCAGAAGGATGCCTTCCCCTTTTCCCGCGGCCCAAGCACGACGGGCGTATCGGTCTCCCGCGCAATCACGAAGAACCGTGTGTAGTTCTGGACATTCGTTTCCAGACCCTGCTTGAGGACCGTCAGGCCGTACACCTCCGCCGCCTCGGCGCTCGCGATGGCGGCGTTCTCCTGCAAGCCCTTCTCCGCGACAAAGCGCACCGCGCCGGCCGTATCATAGAAGGCAACGCGCTCCCACCCGGGGTGCGCGTCGAGAAACCTGCTGCACTGGGCAAGCCCTTGCGGGTGCGAGTACACCCGGCGTATGTTTTCCATCCTTGCGTCCGGCAGCCCGATGAGGTTGTGCTCGATGCGTATTTTCTGCTCCCCGATGATCCTGATGTCGGGGTACTGCAGGAGAAGGTCGTAGTTCTGGTGGATGGAACCTGTGAGGGAGTTCTCGATGGGCACCATCCCGAACCCGGCCTTTCCCTCCAGGACAGCCTCGAAGACAGAAGGGAACTCAGGCACGGGAAGGGCCTTCACATCGCCGACAAACCAGTGTCGGATGGCCTTCTCCCCGTACGCTCCTCTCTCCCCCTGATAGGCCACCACCGCGCCGTCCGCGTGAGCGCCGGACCCGGAGCCGCGGGCCGACGCCACATTCACGGCCCCCTGGCCGGCGGCGCCGTGGGCAAGCGGCTCCGGCAGCCGCGCCAGCTCCTTGCCCAGCACCGGCGCCATGGCCTCGATGTCCCTCATCAGCTTCTCGAACTGCTCCGGATACAGGGATTGCGGGCCATCTGACAGCGCATTTTCAGGGTCGATGTGGACCTCCACAGTGATCCCGTCCGCCCCTGCGGCCACCGCGGCAAGGGCCATGGGAGACACCTTTGCCCGTATCCCCGTTCCGTGGCTCGGGTCCACGATGATAGGAAGGTGGCTGAGCTTCTTCACAACGGGGATGGCGGAAAGATCCAGGGTGTTCCGTGTGGACGTCTCGAAAGTGCGAATGCCCCGCTCGCAGAGAATCACATCATCGGTGCCGGCAGCCAGGAGATATTCCGCGGACATCAGGAGGTCCTGGATGGTGGCGGCAAGCCCCCGCTTGAGCAGCACCGGCTTGCCCAGGCTGCCCACCCGCTTGAGAAGCTCGAAGTTCTGCATGTTGCGCGCGCCGATCTGAAGCACATCCACATAGTCGCGCATGAGCTCGGCGTGCTCTGGGGACACGATCTCCGACACCACGGGCATCCCGTATGCCTCACCTGCCTCTTTGAGGTACTTCAGACCTTCCTCGCCGAGGCCCTGGAATGCATACGGGGACGTGCGGGGCTTCCATGCGCCGCCGCGGAAAAGGACGGCTCCGGATTCACGCACGGCTTCCGCGCATTCCATGGTCTGCTCGCGGCTCTCCACGGCGCACGGTCCTGCAATCGCAATGATGCGAAGCCCGCCGATGCGGATGGTCCCCGCAGGGCCCCGCACCTGGATCACCGTGTCTTCTTTGCGAAACTCCCGGGAGGCGAGCTTGTACGGGGAGCTGATGGGGATGACCCTGGCCACTCCGGGAAGCAGCTCCACCTCGCGGATGTCGATCCCCGAGATGCCGACGGCTCCCAGGATCGTCTCTTCCTGACCGACGATCTCCCGGATCGTATAGCCACGCGCGCTCAAGAACTCCCGGATGTGGTTCTTGTCCTGCTCCCGGATGGTGCGCTCGAGAACTATGACCATGGCGGATCTTCCTTTTGGGTTTCTAGCCCAGGCGGGGGGCTGAGACGGACACCATGTTGCGCCCCTTCGCCTTGGACTGGTAGAGGGCCCGATCCGCCTCCCGGATGATCTCTGAGGGGGCATACGCGGATTCCGGATCGAACTCGGTGACGCCCACCGAGACGGTGACGTGAAGCGGCGTCCCTCCGTTTGCGCTGGGAAAGGCGAAGGTCTCCACCTTGCGCCGTATTCTTTCCGCGACGACGACGGCGCCCTTGATGTCCACCGCAGGGAGGATGATGGCAAACTCTTCCCCGCCGTAACGCGCAGGGAAATCCACCTGGCGGATGGACCGGGTGAGCTGCCGGGCAATCTCGCGGATGATGCGGTCTCCCTGGAGGTGCCCGAAGCTGTCGTTGAACTTCTTGAAGTGGTCGATGTCGAACATGAGAAGGCTGAACGTGGACTTGTACCGACGGGCCCGCTCCAGCTCCTCGTCCAGGGTCTTCTCGAAAAAGTGGTGGGAGTAAAGCCCTGTCATGCGGTCCGTTGTTGCCTGGCGGAAAAGGCTCGCATTCTCGATGGCAATCGATGCAAAGCGCACGATGCGGGTCACGTACTGGAGGTCCGAAAGGCCGTAGGGGTTGCCGCTCCCGCTGCCGGGGAGGAGGAGGATGCCGATGGAGCCCTTGTCCGTGCGCAGCGGGACTATCATGTCGACTCCCATTTCGGCGAACCGCTCCACCACGATCCTGTCCGGGAAGTTGTCGCGGAAATAGGAAAAGGGGATCTGGCTGTATTCGTCCTTGTCCAGGAACGCAAGGATGGGGATCACGGATGGCAGCTCCAGGGAGAGTTCCTCCCTCTTCACCCCGCGGTAGAATATGACCTGAGGGGCGCTGTCCTCCATGTCGCCGGGAAGAAGGACGGTGACTGTTTCCATCTGGAACTTGGACACGAAGCTCCAGACCACATTCTTGATGACGTTCTCGACGTCGAGTTGCGCAGTGATCTGAAAGGCGATCTCGATGATCTCCTTCAGGTCCTGGTTCTCCCTGTCGAGAGGCACTTCGTGAAGCTCATCGACAAGTCCGTTTTCCATGAGAGGATGAGTATAGCGCAGCCGGGGCCGCTTGCCAAGTTTTTCCCGTCAGGGAACGGATTGCAGCTGAGGGTCCATGGGATAGAACACGAGGCCGGAGACCGGCTTGGGAAAGAAGTAGGTGGACTTGCGGGGCATGCGCTCGTTGTTCTCCGCAATGGCAAGCACGTCGGTGAGCGCCGTGGAGTTGAGCGCAAACGCCACGTCGATCTCCCCGGCATGGACCCTGGCCAGCGCCTCGTCGATGTCCTTGGTGTAGGAGATGTTTGTGGCCAGGCTGAGCTGCTCCTCCGTGATTCCGAGGATCTCTTCCAATATCAGGGTGTTGAGGATGTTCACGTCCAGCAGCTTCCACTCTGAGGAAAAATCCAGCCGGACCAGCTCCTCATACGCCTCCTCGTCCCGCAGGGTGAGCAGGTAATAACCCGAGGTATTCACGATGAAAGCGCCGAACTTGTGCTCTCCTGCCTCCACGCTCCGCAGGTCTCGAAGCCACCGGCGGCGCACCGCCGGCTCATCCCCATCACGGAAGGTGTATTTCTTCACGTGAAAATGCTCCAGGATCGAGGCGCCCAGGCGATAGAGGCTCTCCACCTGGATGCCGTGGAGCATCCTGTGGGTTGGCAGAATGGTGAGCCCTTCGTGCTCCGAGTTCACCAGGAACATCATGATGTATTCCCAGGGCGCATCGGGGCCCGCTTCGGGGAAGCGCGCTCGCATGCGGTCGCGGATGGTCAGCATGGTCTGGTAGCGGTGGTGGCCGTCCGCGATGTAGATCTTCAGCCGCGACATGGTGCGGCGGATGATCTCGCAGCTTTCGGGGTCCGTGAGCCGCCACATCCGGTGGCGGACCCCGACTGGCTGCTCGGTGAAGTCGATGATGGCGGCTTCCTTCTCCTGCGCATCCAGGATGTTGTCGATGATGTACGCCTTGTCCTGGTACAGGCTCCAGATGTACTCGAACTGAGTTGCGGCGGTCTCAGTCAGCCTGATCCTGTCCTCCAGGGGCCCCTTGATCACTTTCTCATGCGGCAGGATCCGCCGCTCCGCGTAATCACGCAGCCGCACCGCGCCTATGAAACCGCGCACCCGCCTCCGCCCGGCGTCCGGCAGGTCGAACTCCTGCTCGTACACCCAGAAGGACGGCCTGCCGGTGAGGCGCAGAATCCCATCCTCCCGCCATCGTCCCAGGAGGTCACGCGCGCGCGTGTAGCGGTTGTCGTTCTCGGTGTCCCCCGCTTCGATCCTGCCCAGGATGAGCCGCACCACGTTGTTGGGGTGCTGGCGATAGTACGCTTCCTGCTGCGCGCCCGAGATGACATCATAGGGCTGCGACAGGCACAGTCCTATGTCAGGGACCACGGCGGGATCGTAGTGAAGAGCTCTGAAAGGACGGACTTCATTGATCTGGTCTGGCACGATGGCCGGACCTTAAATCAGCAAGGCGCCCCGGGTCAAGCCTACCAGCGGGCGTTGAATGATCCCCAGGAAAGTCTCATCCCCACCACCGGCCAGTAGCTCGCAAGTTGCGTCCCCACGCCGGAGTGGGGATCCACATCGGCCATGCCCTGCATTCCCGCATACATGGAAAGCTGCATCCACGGCATGACGGCAACCCCCAGCTCGAGATTGGCTTCGCCAAAGACAATCGCGTGACCGGTCCGAGTGCCGGAAAACGTCGCCGAAATGCCGCCGAGGCCAGTCCAGAGGTTAGCCGCGAAGGTAAGAGGACCCGTATGTCCTTCCTGGCCCAGGATCACGCCTCCCACGC
The DNA here is from genome assembly GCA_049515135.1 of Spirochaetia bacterium. Lineage (GTDB taxonomy): Bacteria > Spirochaetota > Spirochaetia > SZUA-6 > Fen-1364 > Fen-1364. The sequence goes on along the minus strand of JBEKUJ010000005.1, from coordinate 100,634 downwards.
CGCCTGCCAGCGCCTGGGTCCCTGATGGTGAGTAGATGGCATATCCGAATCCGCCGGTTCTCAGGCCTTCTCTATTCACCGCGTACCCGAATCCGCCGATCTCGCTGGATGTGACTGTCGTATTGCTGAGTCCCGAGACGTAACGCTGGTCGCTCCACGTTACGCCGCCCGCGCCTGCCGCGAAGGCAAAGGACAGCGGCAGCGCCAGGATGACAAGAACAAGGAAAACGATTCTTGAAGGGTTCATGCCGGATCTAACCCCGCCGGGAGCCGCAGGCGTCACCAGGCCTGCACTATCCCGTCAGCGTGCGGCATCGATCATGCCACCCAGCGGGAAGATGCGTTTGGCTTTCACGCAGGGTCTTGAACCTGCGCCTCGACGGCGGCAATGGCGAGGGGTTCTGTCGCCTGCTCCGCGTCGTTCGTCACCTTGAACTGACCCACGAGCTTCTGCAGCGCCAAAGCCATGCTCGACATTTCCACCGTTGCTGCGGACATCTGTTCGGCGGACGACGCTGCCGCCTGGGTCAGCTCGTTCACGTTCTCCACCGCCTTTGCTACCTGCCGTGTGTTGGTGGCCTGCTCATTGGTTGCCGCAGAAATGCTTTGGCTCTTTTCGCTGATGTTCTGGAGGGCCTTGGCCAGCTGCTCGATCGCGGAGACCTGCTGCGTCATGGCATCCGAGAGGCCGCTGATCATCTCGTTCACGCGCAGGGAAGCAGCCCTGATCTGCTCCATCACCATCTGGGAGCCCTTTGCCGTCCGCACGCCTTCGTTCACGCTTTTCCCGCTTTCTTTGATGAGAGCCGAAATCTCCTTTGTGGAAGCGGCGCTGCGGTCGGCAAGCTTGCTCACCTCGTCGGCAACCACCGCAAACCCCCGGCCGTGCTCGCCGGCCCGAGCTGCCTCAATTGAGGCGTTCAATGAGAGCAGGTTGGTCTGGTCGGCGATGTCAGAGATGACGTCGACGATGCCCCCGATCTTCTCCGAACTCTCGGCGATGAGGTTGATCCCGTTCACCACTGACTCCACCGATCTGGCTCCCTCCACCGCATCTTCCATCGATTTGCGGGAAAGCTCTGAGATCTCCCGCAGGCTTCCGGAAACCATTTCGATGGACTTCTGCACCTGTTCCATGGACGATGAGCCCTCGTGAACGGCTGTCGACTGCGATTGAGCGTGGTCGGAGACCTGGTTCACGGACGCGGTCAGCTCCTCAACGGAGGCGGAGGTCTGCTCCAGCGTCGAGGCCTGGTTCTGGGCCCCGTCGGCCAGCTTCTGCGCGTTGGCGGAGATTTCCTCGCTGGTGGAGGCAACCTGCGCCGCGTTCTCCTGGACAGTGATCACCGTCTCCTTGAGCCTCTTTGCCATTCCGTTCAGGGACTCTACCAGCGCGCCAACTTCGTCCCTCTGCCGGATGGCCAGCTGCCCCGTGAAGTCCCCTGCGGCCACGCGCCGCGCGAAAGCCACACCCTGGTTGAGCGGCCCCAGGATGGACCGGGTGATCCAAAAGGCTATTGCGACGCCGATAATCGCCGCGGCGCCGAGCCCGACCAGCAGCATGAGTATGGCGGTGAAAAGGCGCGTGACGGTGAGGGTTGTGATTCTGCGCGCATCATTGAATCCAGCCTGGGAGGTTTCCATGGCGGAGTTCAGGACCGTCTGAGCCGCGGCGGTGCCCGATGCCGTCAGATCGCCGATCTTTGTCAGGTCATCGAGCAGGGACTGGCACGAGCTCGTCATATCGGCGCCCGCGCTGCGCAGCTGCGCCAGTATGGGCTTGTCCTCCCGGTCGGCGGCATTGGAAAGAGCACTCCATTTTTCGTCGAACGGTTTGAAATCTTCGATGCCGCTGCGAATGATGGAGGCGTCTCCCGCCACGTCAGCCCTGAGACTTGCCAGAAGGAGATTGTTGGCCAGGAGGGCAAGCTCGTTGATACCGTCGATCTGGGCGAGCCTCTGGAGGGTGGCGCCAGGCCCTGCTCCTCTCCTGAGCGCCGCTTTCATCTTCTCGTTTTGCGCGGCGAGAAACGAGTTGGACACCTGCATGAACGTCGAGGCCGCGTTGTCGCGGACAAGACGGATGCTGACGATGTCGGCGCTTTTCGCGGCGATGTCCTCTGCGATCTTGTTGTATTCAATCACCTTCGCCTTGGCATCAGCAATGTTCTTTCGAAGGTCTGTCAGACGGGGATACTTGGATGCCAGGACCTCGGCCAACGATATGTATTTCTGTGTGTCAGCCATGTACTGCCTGGCCGGGATGAGGTCCGTCTGCTGGGTGGTAAAAGAATACACGCGCATGTAATAGTTCGCGAGGTGCGCGCTTCGCTCGAGATTATTCGCCACATCAACCTGGGGTACCGTCTCGCTGTCAAGGCGACGGGCATCTCCCTGGACGCCAATCATGCTCAGCACGGCGATTGCTCCGAGGGCCATCGCCACAGCGATCACAAGACCGAATCCAATTCCTATCTTCGCGGCAAGTTTCAGGTTTCTCATTGTCTTGCGACGCTCCTCTTGCAGTTGATATCGAGGTTAGACAGACACAGATATTTTGGACGCGTTTGTATTCTACGTCAAGAAAAATTCCATAATGTCCATTTTCATTCGAATTTCGCTCACTGAGCAGGCTCGATGGGTTTTTCATATATCCGGTAGGTCTTCACCTTATCCAACGCCAGCTTCTCCAGGGCGTTGCGGATCCGATGATTGTCCTCCAGGATGTAGTTCGCCTCCAGCCTGCGGATCTTCGGTGAAAGCGCGCGGTAGATCTGCAGGTACAGGAGCACGTCCAGGCCCTTGCCCTGGTATGCGGGCAGCACGGCCAGACCGAACAGCCTGTAATCCAGGAGCTTCCTGACCCCAAAGAGCAGGTGGAGGAAACCAAGGGGGAAAAGGTGCCCGCCGATCCGGCGCAGGATCACGTTGAGATCGGGGAAGCCAAGGGCAAAGCCGACGGGCCTTCCCTGGTCCTCCACAAACCAGACTGCATCCGGGTCTGCAATGGGCCGCAGCTTGCGGAACATCTCCTGGAACTCTTCACGGTCCAGGGGCACATAGCCCCAGTTGTCCCGGAGCGCAACGTTGGAGATCTCCAGGATGGAGTCGGCGTCGCGAGAGAGCTCTTTCAGGGAGAGCCTCCGCACGCTGAAGCCGGGGTTGCGGGCAAGGAAATGGTCCGCGAAATCCCAGAACCGCCGCGGGATGCCGTAGTTGCGTTCCGTGCTTGCTTCATACGCCAGAAGGTCCTTTGCCTTGCTGTAGCCGAGCTGCTGCATGAAATCGTTGTAATGGGGCGGGTTGTACGGCGCCATGAAAACAGGGGGGGCCTGGAAACCGTCCGCAAGGAACCCCCAGCTTTCCGAGATGGGGTGGATGGGCCCACGCACCGCGCGCATCCCGCGCTGCCGTAGCCACCTCACGGCGGCGTCATCCAGCGCCGCGGCAACCTCCGGGCTGTTCACGCATTCGAAAGCGCCGAAGAATCCGGTGCTGGTTCCGTAGAATGCATTGAAGTTGCGATCCACATAGACAAGGCTCCTTCCAACGACCGCGGGACCTTCCTCTGCCAGCAGGAGCGCGTAGTCGGAGTGCGCAAGGATGGCGTTCTTTCGGGGGGAGTACGCCCCCCTTTCATCCGCCCACAGCGGAGGTACCCAGAGCGGATCATCGCGATACAGCGTACGGGGAAAGGAGATGAATCGCCTGATATCTGCCCTTGATGCGGCTTCACGGACGCGCATGTCGCCTGCCAGTCTGCTCCATCGTAGCTCCGCTTTCAGACCCCTGCAAGTGCGGGGACGAGAGAAGAACCTGGATCTCACGCATGGCGCCGACAAGCCGCACCCTTCGGGCCTTGCCGAGGCCCCTCAAGAGCTGCCGTATCTGGTCAGATGCCTGGGAATCCAGCCTGCGCATGAACGCGGCGCCCTTGGCTGTCAGACCGAGGAGCCTCATGCGGGCGTCGCTCGCATGGGCGGACCTGGAGATCAGCCCTTCCCTCTCCAGCCGGCGCAGGACGCGGCTCAGGTAGCCGCGATCTACTCCCAAGGAGGAAATCAGGTCTTCCGCGCGGCACCCGGGGTTGCGTGCGACCTCCCAGAGGATGCGCGCCTCGGCAAGTGAGACAGGGCTGCCCAGGAGCGTTTCCGAAAGCAGACCAAGCAGGCGCGTGTAGAAGCGGTTGAACGATCGCACGGCAGCCACGGTGCCGGAATTATCACGTGTGGGGGCCACGCCCCGTACGGTACGGTATTTTGTTGACAAAGTCAACAAATAATCGTATCCTCGCCGAGGAGGTGCGGGAATGAGCGGCGCGCTTGCACTGAGGTGCGCGCGGGCCGGTGCGGCCCTGCGTCATGATCTCAGGCCGGGCGACATAGGGGAGATGGTTCGGATGCACGGAGCGCTGTATGCCCGGGAGCACGGATTCCCGTGCGGATTCGAGGCCTACGTTGCAGGGACCATGGCCGCGTATTCCTGGCCTCTGGCAGATCGAGAGAGGCTCTGGATATTGGAAAGGGACGGGATGATGGCGGGAAGCATCGCCATCGTGAAGGCCACGGACAGCGCGGCTCAGCTGCGCTGGCTCCTCCTGAGCTCGGAGCTGCGGGGAAAGGGCCTGGGGCGCGCGCTGGTGGAGGAGGCAATCTCCTTCAGCCGGCTAGCGGGGTATTCCTCCGTCTTTCTCTGGACAGTCAGCTCCCTGACAACGGCAACAGCGGTCTACAGGCGCGCGGGCTTCGCGCGGACCGAGTCAAAGACTCACCAGCTGTGGGGCGCCGTGCGAACGGAAGAGCGCTACGACCTGGCGCTGGCCTGACCAGGGCCGGTCCGATTTACCAGATCTCGAAAAGAAGGGGCAGTGCCCCTACGCCCGAGACAAGAGCGGCATGCCGTGATGGGGAAAGGCGCACGCATTCTCCGCGGTCCGCCACAGTATCGCGCCCGCATTCGCTGATCCAGGCGGTGCCCGACAGGACGTGCATGTGCTTCCTGGCGCGGGGAATGCTGAGAAGCTCTCCCGGGAGCAGGGCGATGCGGAGCACAGGCCGTGACGAAGTTGCAGCCACTCCTCGGGCCGCGTTCTGGAAAATCAAGCTGATATCAGCGCTGCTCATGGAATCATCTCCCCTCTTCCGTCTCGGCCTTTTCATCGATTCCCGGCTCGACGTACGGCGTTTCCTTGTATGACGACAGAACGATGTTGGTCACAGACCTGATCGAATCAGACTTGCTCTTGATTGCGGAGAGGAGCCTTTCCAGCTGCTTCGGCCCAGCCGCCCTGATCTTGAGGACATAACAATCCTCCCCGGCCACGCTGTGGCATTCCAGAATGTCCGGTTCCGACGAGCACAGCTTCTGGATCACTTCCCGGATTCCCTGGTTGGTCACGCTCAGGCGCACGAACGCCAGAAGGGGCTTGCCCACCATGTCGGCATCCACGATTGCCGCATACCGTGTGAGAATGCCCTTTTTCTCCAGCTTCTTGACGCGCTCGTGCACGGAGGACGCAGTCAGCCCGACTGCGTCAGCGATCTCGGCGTTCGACAGCCGGGCATTTGCCTGCAGAAGGCTGATTATTTTCTTGTCCGTCATATCTATCACACGTGGATTATACTGCTAATTCCCAGAAATGTCAAATTAAATTCGGTAAATTACAATTATTGCCGAATAATATTCGGTAAGCTGCCTTTCATAGCTTCGCCTTGCGCACGCCATGGGTCTCAGCTACACTCCGTCCATGAGAAAGCTCATCCAGCAGTACGCGAAGGACCTCACCTCAGGTCGCCTGGAGTCAGGTTACGAGCACTCCTTCCGCGTTTACCATCTCACCCGGGAGATCGGGGAGGAGGGGAGCTACGACGATGATGTCCTGCATGCGGCCTGCTTTCTGCACGACATCGAGATGTCGAAAGGCCATCCGCGAAGCTCCGCGGACAAGGCTGAGGCAATTCTGCATGAAACCGGTTTTGTTCCAGACAAGATTCCTCTGGTCGTGGATGCCATCCTCAACCACATGCCGGACGGCTCTCCTACAACAACTGAGGCGATGCTTCTTTTCGACGCCAATCTGCTGGATTCCATCGGCGCTGTGGGGTTCGCGCGGCTGGCCGCGGGCGCTGCAGTGTGGTATCACTACTCCACAATGAAGGAAGTCCTGGACTACATCACCCGCGAGCTGTCCTTCACGAAAACCCTCCACTTCGATGCGAGCCGCAAGCTCGCGCAGGAGAAAATCGCCTTCACCAAGACCGCGATCGAACAGTTCACAAGAGAGCTGCACCTGTAGGCAACCATGCGTAGCCATGGAGGGCGGACGGGGGCCGAGCACACGAACGTGCGGGGGTTGCCACAAGGTCCGGCGCGACGGTTCCTTGCGGAAGGCCACCTGATAGACTCCGGCCTCCTCACCCGTATGCTCAATCTTGTCGTCGACTCCGGCGCGGACTACGAGGTCATGGCGTTCCGCATGGGCAAAGTCCGAACGGATCCTTCCAGCCTGGAGCTGGAGGTGCGCTGCGACGGTGAGGAACAGCTTGATTCTCTCACCAGCCTCCTCGTTGAGCAGGGGTGCTACGAAAAATCAGTGGGAGAAGCTCTCCTGCAGCCTGCTCCCGGTGATTCCTGCGTCCCCGATGATTTCTACGCAACCACGAACAGGCGGACCCAGGTCTTCCTGCAGGGCGCATGGCAGGACGTGGCGGAGATGAGGATGGACGGCGTCATTGTGGCCGGCCGCAGGGAACTTGCCTGTCGGCTTATCCGCGACGTCAAGGCCGGCGATATGATCGTGTGCACCAGCTGCTCCGTGCGCGTTTTCCCTCTTTTCCGCGACCAGGACAGCGAGGAGTTCGGCTTCATGTCGAGCGACGTTTCCTCGGAGAGGAGCGTCGATGTGGCGGTCACGCGGGTTGCAGAGGAGCTGGCCCGTCAGAAGCGCGACGGCGGGAAGGTGATCGTTGTGGCAGGACCTGTGGTCATCCACACCGGCGGCGGCCCCGCCCTGGCCTCCCTGGTCGGGGGCGGGTATGTGACCGGTCTCCTTGCAGGCAACGCCCTGGCCGTCCATGACATCGAAAGCGCTCTTTTCGGCACATCCCTCGGCATCGCGCTCTCAACAGGGAAGCCGGTGCACGAAGGGCACCGTAACCACATTCGCGCCATCAACACGGTCTTCCGCTGCGGATCCATCCGCGCCGCCGTGGAGTCAGGGGCCGTCACACAGGGGGTGATGTGCGCCTGCGTGAAGGCGGGCATCCCGTACGTCCTGGCTGGCTCCCTGCGGGATGACGGACCGCTGCCCGAGACGGAGATGGACATGCTGCGCGCCCAGAAGGCATACATGGCAATGGCGCGTGAAGCATCCCTTGTCATCATGCTGTCCACCATGCTGCATTCCATCGCTACGGGAAACATGATCCCCGCGTGGGTGAAGACGATATGCGTTGACATCAACCCCGCTGTCGTGACAAAACTCTCGGACAGAGGTTCCGGCCAGACAATCGGCATTGTGACCGATGTCGGCCTCTTCCTCAGATCCCTCGCGGAAAAACTCCAGAGGTAAGACGTCCATGGACACACAGAGCGCAAGCCCGCGCAGTGCACCGCCTCCTGCGCGCGAGCTGCATCCCCTCGAGGTCAAGGTCCTCCTCCACGCAGCCCAGGGGGCGGAAATAAGCCACGCAAGCCTTGTTGCGGAGCTTTCGTACAACATGGGCCAGGCGAATCAGGCGCTGAGCTGGCTGGCGGCAAAGGGCTTTGCGCAGGAGAAATCGCGCGCAACACGGGTGCTCTACGAGATCACCGACTTCGGCCGTGAATGCCTGGAGAAAGGGACCTACGAGGAGCGGATCATCCGTCTCATCGCGGCAGAGGGGCCGCTGAGCCTTCCTGAGATTGCGAAGAAGCTCGGGCTGGACCCGAAAGACGTCGGCTCCGCGTTCGGCGGGCTTTCAAAAGAGAAGGTCCTTGCGATGGACGACCAGAAGCGCGCGGCCCTTGCGCCCGGGATGGCCAACCCCCTGGACGGAAGCGTGGCCTCTGTGCGCGCCCTCCTGATAAAAGCTGCCCAGGCCGGCGCCCTTGAGGAACGCTCCCTGGGGCTCGCAGAAAAAGAGCTGGCATCGTCCCTGGCCAAGAAGAGGGGAAGCGCGACAAGCCTCTTCCGCCTGGTGGAGCGGGAAGAGGTGACCTTTGTCATCACCCCCGCGGGCGCGGAGGCGCGCAAGCAGCTGGAGCGGGCAGGGACCACCGGAGAGGAAGTCGGCGGTCTCACGCCGGACATGCTGAAGACCGGCGCTTGGAAGACGGCGCGGTTTCGCAGGTACAACATCGACGTGCCGCCTACCCGGGTTCTCCCAGGAAGGAGCAACCCCTATTGCGTGTTCCTGGAGCGCTTGAAGGACAAGCTTTCCTCCCTCGGCTTTGAGGAGTTCGACGGTCCCCTGGTAGAGACCGAGTTCTGGAACGGTGATGCTCTTTTCATGCCCCAGTTCCACTCCGCTCGCGATATCCATGACGTGTACTACATGAAGAACCCCACGCACGCAAAGCAGATCGAGCAGCCCTGGCTGGACCAGGTGGCCGCCACGCATGAGAACGGCTGGACCACGGGGAGCAGGGGGTGGGGCTACGGTTTCGACCGGCAATTCACCCGCCGGCTCATCCTCCGCAGCCAGGGCACCGTGCTCTCCGCAAAGACGCTCCCGCGCGCGAAGGTGCCTGGCAAATACTTCGGCGTGGTCCGCTGCTTCCGGTATGACAGGGTGGACGCAACGCACCTGGCTGACTTCTATCAGACCGAAGGAATCGTCCTGGGAGAAGAGGTCAACCTCCGGACGCTCCTGGGCCTGCTCAAGATGTTTGCTGAAGAAGTGGCCATGGCCAAAGAGGTTAAATACGTGCCCGGCTTCTTCCCGTTCACAGAGCCATCCGTGGAGGTGCACATCAAGCATCCCACGCTGGGCTGGTTCGAGCTGGGAGGGTCCGGGATCTTCCGACCTGAGGTGACAGAGCCACTGGGGGTGAAGGTCCCCGTGCTGGCATGGGGCCTGGGAATCGACAGGATGGCCCTCACCTCGATGGGACTGCACGACATCCGGGAGCTGTTCTCAAACTCCATTGAGGATGTGCGGACCAGGAGAATGGGCTGACACCATGCCGAAGATCGACGTCAACGAAAAGCTCTTCTTTCAGACCCTCGGGAAAACACTTGCAAGAAACGAGCTCACCGAGCTGCTCACGTCAGCCAAGGCGGAGCTGGACGACTGGCCCGAGGGCGAAGGAGTTCTTCGCATCGAGCTCAACGACACAAACAGACCGGACCTCTGGTCCACCATGGGGCTTGCGCGCCAGCTTTCCATCTATCTCGGCGGAAACGCCCCTGCATACCCGTTCTTCTCACGGGACGGCAAGGCCCAGAAGACGGAAGACCGGCGGGTCGTGGTGGACGCCGGCCTGAAAGGGATCAGGCCGTACATCGCATCGTTTGTCGCAGAGGGGAAGAAAGTCACGGACGCTCTCCTGCGGGAAATCATCCAGTCCCAGGAGAAGCTCTGCGGAAACTTCGGCAGGAAACGAAAGACCATTGCCATGGGAGTGTCCCGCGCCGACCTCATCCAGTGGCCCGTGCACTACGGAGCGGCTGATCCGGATGCAACGAGGTTTGTCCCGCTTGATTTCGACAAGCCCCTGTCCATGAGGGAGATCCTCACCCAGCACCCCAAGGGCAAGGAGTACGGCCCCATCGTGGCAGGATTCGCAAAGTTCCCCCTCCTTTCCGATGGCCGTGGAGAGGTCCTCACCTTCCCCCCCGTTATCAACTCCGCCCTCATTGGCGGCGTTCGTGTTGGCGACAGCCGGCTTTTCATCGACCTGACGGGGCCGGACCTGGACACCATTCTCATCGCCTGCTCCATCACCGCCTGCGATTTCGCCGACATGGGCTTCACCATCCTGCCCGTTGCGGTCCAGTATCCCTCCGAGACGCCGTATGGCGTATCCATCGTCACGCCTTTCTACTTTCAGAAGGAAACAGTGCTCGCGGTCAGTGATGCTGAGAAGAGGCTCGGGGAGAAGTTCACACCGGCCAAGGCCGCCGCGCATATCAAGAAGATGGGCAACTCCGTACGGGTGGAAGGCGCGAAGCTCATCGTTTCTCCGCCGGAATACAGAAACGATTTCCTCCATCCGGTCGACGTGATTGAAGAGATCATGATCGGCAGAGGAATGGAATCCTTCGAGCCGGTAATGCCGAAGGATTTCACGGTGGGCCGGATCTCGGAGGCGGAGTGGTACGCGCGCGGCGTACGGGAGACGATGATCGGTCTGGGATACCAGGAGATGATTTACGGCTATCTCGGCTCCCGCAAGGACTTCGTGGACAGGATGTGCATCGACGGCGGTGACGTCATGGAGATCGACAACCCGATGACGGAGAGCTTCGACATAGTTCGAAACTCCATCCTGCCGAATCTCCTGTCATCAGAAGCGGTCTCTGCGCACGCGGCCTACCCCCACCGTATTTTCGAAGTGGGGAAAGTGGTGGTGCGTGATCCGGGAGAGAACCAGGGCTCACGGACCCACAACGCGCTGGGCTTTCTGGTTGCTGACCGGGAGACCGGCTTCAACGAAGTGGATGCGCACCTGCTCGCGCTCTTCTATTATCTGTCCCTGGATCCGAAGCTGGTCCCGCTGGAGGACCCCCGGTTCATTCCGGGCAGGGCGGCGGAGGTCCGCGTAGAGGGAAGGAAGGTCGGAATCATGGGCGAGGTGCATCCGCAGTGTCTGGAGAACTGGGGCATCCAGATGCCGTGCGCCGCGGTCGAGCTGTCCCTCGATCTCATGCGGGAGGAGTGAAACGCCATGGACATGAAAGTCAGCGTGGTCCCGGTGTCTTTTCCGGAAGGCGCCAACATCGTCATCGGCCAGTCCCATTTCATCAAGACCGCTGAGGATATCGCGGAGATCATGAGCTCCTCCGTGCCGGGAGCAAAGTACGGCCTGGCGTTCTGCGAAGCCTCAGGGCCTTGCCTCATCCGCACGGAGGGCAATGACGAGGCGCTCGTGGCACAGGCAGTTCGGGCCGCGCAGGAGGTGGGCGCCGGGCACTCCTTCTTCCTCATCCTCAAAGACGCCTACCCCATCAATGTCCTCAACCAGATCAAGTCATGCCAGGAGGTGTGCCGCATCTTCTGCGCAACGGCGAACCCCCTCCAGGTGCTGATTGGTGCAACGGATCAGGGAAGGGGTATCCTGGGCGTGATCGACGGCTTTCCGCCCAAAGGCGTGGAAAAAGAGAAGGACAAGACCGAGCGAAGGTCGATGCTTCGGAAGTTCGGGTACAAGTTCTAACGCCTACCAGTGGAATTGTATGCCTTCGACAAGCATCTGGACGGCTGCCAGAACGCCCCGACCTCTTACCGGCAAGCACGTGTACGGCGTGACAGTCTGCGCCCAGATTCCTGGCAATTTCGACACTCTTGTCGTTTGAGCCGGGGAACTCAGAGGCCTCCAAACGGTATTACCACGATTCCGCTGTCAATCCGCCTCAGGTCCGGCGCAAGAGAGTCCGCCAGCTGCACCAGGAGGCGATGACGGACTGTCTCATCGTTCACTGACGGCGCCACACGCGTACGATCTCCCCTGAGTTAAGCTACATTTTTGTAGCCATAAAATCCAGTTCCAACATTTCCGTAATATCAGAGATGTTAGTCACCATCTTCGTAAAATTAGGTCTTGGTTACTTCTTTGGCCATAAGAACTTAGATCAGGCCGTGAAATCTTAATGTTTTCCTAATATTGGTACGGACCTTGCAATTCAAGCTGCAGGGGATCGGAAAGCATCCCCAACTTATTCGTAAAGGAGATGCATGTCATGGCTGATCTGACCATAAGCTCCCCCTTGATAAAGCCAAAACTGGGGCTCGTGGGAGCCAGTATGAACGCAATGGCGCTCATCGCGCCGGGAGCGTTCCTGTGGATAACCTACCAGCTCCAGGCGGCGGCAACTGCGCCCAACGGCGCATCGGTAGCGGCCGACATCTGGGCGGGCATCGTCGTCGCGCTTGTGCTCGCCTTTCTCACGGCGATTTCGTATTCGCAGCTTGCAAAGCTGTATCCCGAAGCGGGCTTCGCCGGCGCGGTGTATTTTGCGGAAAAGGCCTTCCTCGAACGATCGGGAGCCAAGAGAAGCACGCCGAACTCGATGGCCCGCATGGCAAAGCTGGGCACTGGATGGGCAGCGCACCTTTTCTACTGGGTCTACCCGGGAGTGATGGTCGCCTTCATGGCGACCTTGATCGGGTACCTCTACAACCAGTTCACGGGAAAGAACCTTTCCATCCTCGAGCTGACCCTCATCGGGGTCATTTTTTCGATCGTGACGGGCTATATCGCCTATCGAGGGATCACCGGCTCCACGTTCACATCGATCGTCATCAACGTGATCCAGTGGGGCTCGCTCCTCATCTTCAGCGCTCTTGCCATCTACTACCGCCTGCACAATCCGCAGGGCACGACCGCGTGGACCTTCAGCGGTGCCTGGGACGTGGTCAAGCCCCACACGCTGAACGGAGTACTGATCCAATCCACGATTGCCATCCTGATCCTCGTGGGCTTCGAGAGCTCTACATCGCTTTCTGCCGAGACGAAGAACGCAAAGGCAACGATACCCAAAGCAATCATAATTTCACTGATCGTCCAGGGGCTCCTGGCTTACCTGATCGAGTACTTCGCCACCGGCACCATGATCAGCGACAAGCTCACCGGCGTCGTCGACGGCAAGACACTCACCGGCATGGACGCGGCGGCGGCATCGGGAGCGCCAATCGGCGATCTCGCTCAGCTGATCGGCAACTCGGTGCTGCACGGAATCGGCTTCGGCCTGATGATCAGCATCGCGATCACCGTGGCTATCGCGGTCATCGGCACCACGCTGAGCTGCATGAACACCGCAATGAGGATCTCCGGTGGCATGGCAGCGGATCAGGAACTGCCTTCCATGATGGGTTTCATCCACAAGAAGTTCGCCATTCCGCACGTAGCGCTCATCGCTCTGATCATGGTGAGCGCGGTCATCGGGGCAATCGGCGTGCGTTCGGTTGTAGGACTTACCGGGATCACCCTGGCCTCGAACCTCGGCACATTTGTGCTCTATGGTCTGACCTGCACGTGGACGATCGTTGCGTATAGGAAGAGAGCCGATCACAACATCCTGCTGCACGACATCGTTCCCGCGCTGGGCGTCCTGGCCAACCTGCTGATGCTGATTGCAATCGTCTACCTGTACGCCATCGGAAACTCTGATTCCAAGAACGAGGCGTATATCATGTTCGTCATCGCCGGGGGCTGGCTGATTGTCTCGATTGCGTATGTCGGCGTCACGAGCATGAAGAAGTCCTACAGCATGAAGATGATCTCGGCGATGATACGCCCCGAGTCTCTCCAAGTCCTGGTCGAAGTGCTCAAAGACGAGGACCTGATCCTCGGCATGACCGTGACAAAAATCAAAGGATTCGGCCGTCAGCTCGGCAAGACTCCCGGCAACGGAGACGCGGATCCGGATTTGAAGCTCAAGAGTGACAAGATCTCCTTTATCCCGAAGGTTCGTGTCGACCTGGTAGTCAACGATTGGGACGTTCCCAAGGTGATGGAGATCATGCGGGAGGCCCTGTTCACGGGGCAAGCCGGCGACGGCAAGATTTTCGTCATGGATGCGAAAGACGCCATGAGGATCCGCACGGGCGAGAAAGGAGTGCTGGCAGTATGAAAAGGATAGAAGCAATAGTTCGGCCCACCAAGGTGAATGACGTGTATGCGGCGCTGGAGCAGGTGGGCCACCCGGGCATGATGGTTTCAGAGATCGAAGGCCACGGAAAGACGAAGGGAATCGAGCAGACGGTGCGGGGAAAGACGTACAAGGTGGACTTCATTACGAAAGCCCGAATAGAGCTGGTGGTGGAGGACGCCGAGGTGAATGATATCGTTTCAGCCATCCAGAAAGCCGCATTCACGGGCCAGATCGGGGATGGAAAGATCTTCATCCACGCCATAGAAGATGCCGTGCGCGTGAGAACGGCGGAAAGGGGAGTTGCCGCCATTCGGTAGACGATCGGCCGAGGCGCTCGCGTGAGCCTTCCTTTCGCGGGCGCCATTTTTCATCTCTGAGAGAAAGGAGACAGCCTTTGGCCAAGAAAATTGAAGCGATTATTCGGGAGGACGCACTGCAAGCAGTGAAGGATGGCCTTCGGGACATCGGCATCGTGGGCATGAACATTTTCGATATCCGGGGTCACGGCAGGCAGGGAGGAGTCGACCAGTCGTGGCGCGTCTCCAGCACCAGGATGGATCTGCTCCCGAAGATCCAGGTCAATATCGTCCTGAGCGAGCACAACGTGGAGAAGACGATTGAGACGATAACGAAAGCCGCTCGGACCGGCAAAGAGGGCGACGGCATTATTTTCGTCTACCCCGTGGAGGACGTCGTCCGCATCCGCACGGGAGAGCGGGGTCGTGACGCGCTGATGTACCCGGACGATATCGACGCGAGGCAAGCGAAGAAGTAGCAGGGCCTCAAATCAGGGGACTGGGCAAGATCATCCTTCCAGGGCCTCCCTCACCGCGCGTGCCAAGTCGTCTTTTCGAAACGGCTTCTGCAGAAAGGGGGCGCCCGTTTCCAGGACTCCCTTGCCGAAGATATCGTGGGGAGCGTAGCCGGATATGAAAAGCACCTTCACGCGTTTGCCCATGGCGGCAACTCTGGCCTGAAGTTCTGCGCCGCTCATGCCCGGCATCATGACGTCCGTTATCAGGAGGTCCAGATCCCCTTTTCGGCGATTCGAGGACGGAGAGGGCTTCATGGGGAGTCGCCGCAGCGACAACCGAATAGCCAAGGCCTTGAAGCATGGAGGCTATCATTCTTCTGACCATCTCCTCGTCCTCCACCAGGAGCACCTTTCCTTCTCCCTGGCCTGCAGGAGAGCGCTCCCCGACCTCCGTCGGGACAGCTTTTTCCTTCGCGCGGGGGAAATAGCAGCAGAGCACGCTTCCGCGCCCCGGGGCGCTCTGCACCACGATGAAGCCGTCGTTGGCCGTAGCCGTTCCGTACACCGTGGCCAGCCCGAGCCCGGTTCCCTTCCCCGCCTCCTTCGTGGTGAAGAACGGCTCAAACAGATGCGATTTGGTCTCTTCGTCCATGCCGACCCCGTCATCACTCACTCGAAGGAGAGCGTAGGGTCCGGGTCTCGCACCCGGGTGCCCCGAGCAGTCACTCGCGGTCAGCGTGGAATTGCTGGTCGTTATTCTGAGCTTCCCTCCGTTCGGCATGGCATCACGCGCGTTGGCGGCAAGATTGACGAGGATCTGATGGAACTGCGAGGGATCAAGCTCGACCTCCCAGAGATCTTCCCCGAGCCGGATCTCCAGCTGGATATGCTCGCCGATGAGGCGCAGGAGCGTGTTCTGGGAGTCGCGTATCAGATCATTCATCTGGACAGGTCGAGGAGCGATGACCTGCTTGCGGGAGAACGCGAGCAGCTGCCGCGTCGTGTCCCTCGCCCTGCTGGCCGCTCGTTCGATCTCGCCAAGGTCGTTCAGTTGGGGATCCCCGGGAAGCAGCCGGGAGGCGATCAATTCGACGTATCCCAGAATCACAGTGAGCATATTGTTGAAATCGTGCGCCACGCCGCCGGCGAGCCTGCCAATTGCCTCCATGCGCTGCGCCTGGGCAAGCTGGGCCTCGAGCCTCTGCCTCTCACGCTCAGCCTCCTTGCGCGCGCTGATGTCACGCACGAGCACCAGGCGATGCTCCTCGTCGCCTACCTTCACAAAGCTCGATGAGATTTCGACGGGAATGAAACTCCCGTCTTTGCGCCGATGCATCTTCTCCACGCGGCGAATGCTCGACCGCGTGAGCTCTTCCCAGTGCTCACGCCATTTCTCTGCTTTGAAGTCGGCGTCGATGTCCCAGAGATGAAGCCGCTGAAGCTCCTCTCGAGAGTAACCAAGGAGCTGGCAGGTCTGCTCATTGACGTACGGGAATCCTCCGTCTGCGTTCATCCAGAAAACAGCGTCCGAGGCCTTGTCGATGGCAAACTGGAGGAAGCGCATGGTCTCCTCGGTCTGCCGTCTTCCCGTGATGTCCCGAACAAAAGCCACGTGGAACTCACGCTCCCCGACCCGGCATTTCTTGGAGGATACTTCTACGGGGAAAAGTGAGCCATCCTTTCGCCGCTGCCAACTCTCCGTGTGCCAGACCTCAGGGCTCGCGGGCTCTTCGGATTGTGCCCAGTCCTTCGCCCACTGCTCTCGTGTGAAGAGCGGGGCTATGTCCCAGAGGAGGAGCTGCAAAAGCTCCTCTCGCGCGTACCCGAGCGATCGACACGCCTGTTCGTTCACATAGGCAAACTCTGCGTCCTTCGTGATCCAGAAGATGGCATCCGCGGCCTGCTCGATAGAGAACCGATACATCTGGAGGATTTCTTCGGGCCGGAGGCGGGCCGTATCAGCCATTACTGACACAGTATAAAGCGAAAGTGAATTGGACGAAAGGGCAGGCGCTGGAAGGTGTCCCGGGGCGTGCTACGCAGGTCGCGATGACCACTTCGTGCCGAATCGCATTTATGCTGATATGGTCGGCACTTCCGCTCACGATGCAGGGCTGGCGCCGAGCTCTTTCATAGCTGGACTCCCGAAGGTTGGGTTGCGAAAAAGACCCTTGACATGCAACCGAAAGGTTGCATATAATGGTCATGGTCATGGAGAGGACCTTCGCGGCGCTGGCCAGCGCAAGCAGGCGCAAGCTGCTGGATGCGCTGTATAGGCACAACGGGCAAACGCTTCTGGAGCTCTGCTCGAACCTGAGCATGTCCCGACAGGCAGCCTCCAAGCACCTGGCAATCCTCGAAAGGGCCCGGCTGGTTGCCACAGTATGGCGGGGAAGGGAGAAGATGCACTTCCTGAACCCCGTTCCGCTGCAGGCTATCTACGAGAGGTGGATCAAAAAGTTCGAGAAAAACAGGCTGGAAGCGCTGGCGCTTCTGAAATCGACTCTGGAAGGAGACAAGGGGACACCCGATGGGTAAGGAAGGATTCCTGTATCAGACGATCATCAACACGACACCGGAGAAGCTATGGGCCGCTCTTACGACAGCGGAGTTCACGCGGCAATACTGGTTCGGGCGGAGCGTGGAATCGGACTGGAAAATAGGGTCCCCGGTGACAATAACGACACCGGAAGGCACCGTCGAAGTCAAGGGGAAAGTGCTGGACGCGCAGGCCAACAAGCGGCTGTCCTACACGTGGGGAAGCGGGACCGGCACGGACAACACAACCGTCGTGTTTGAGATCACTCAGATGGGTCCGCTCTGCAAGCTAGTCATCACGCACGACATAGACCTCAACGCAGCTGGCGCTCAGCAGGCCGCCAACGGGTGGACGTTCATCCTCTGCGGCTTGAAGACCTTCCTAGAAACGGGGAAGCCCATGCCTGCCATTCCCTGGAGGAAATAGCTCTCCTGCCGCGCTGCGGCAAACCTAGCGTGGCGGCTCTTTACTGTCCGGCAGCCACGCCTTTGCTCTGTCCTTCATGAGCCGGCTGAATGAGATCCGGGGCACTGCCTGCGGAGGCCGGGCAGCGATAGTGATCTTTTGCCCGGTGGACGGATTCACGCCCACACGCGCTTTGCGCGCTGGCTGCTCCTTCAGGAAAAGCCTTCCCAGCTTGCCAAGGGGGACCCTCTGGCCTAGGAGCATGCCTGATTGCAGCAGCAGGTGGTAGTCCTCGATGAGCTGTCGGGCCTGCCGCCTGCTCAGGCCGTTCTTTTCCGCAAGGTAGGCGACCATGGATTTCGTGGTCATGAGCTCGGGGAAGCCCGTGCCCGGGGCTGCAATGGTTCTGTTGATCTTCACGAACCCGCTTGTCAGGTAGATCGTGGCCTCGCGTATTCTCCTGGCCTGCTCCTCTGCCGGCAGGCCCGGGTCACAGGCTGCGATCTTGAGGAGGGCGGAGGTGCGGCGCACGGGACCCGCGGAAAACTCAGCCTCTCTGTCCACGGCGAGTCCCTGCGGGAAGTCCACACCCTCCATGAGCACGAGGTGGGGAACATCCATGCGCAGCTCGATGCTGGCATACTCTCCCCGCCGGCCGGCAGCCCCCGCAGGCTCCAGGCTGACAAGGGAGCCGGACCAGGTGAGCAGGAGCACCCCCCGGGAATCACCGGCAGGCAACGACGGCAATTCCTGCATGTCGAGCGCGCGGGCCTGGTCCTCGAACATCTTCTTTTTCAGAAGCCACGCGGCGCTCATCCGCTGGAGAGATTCCTCCGTGTCGGGAAGACCCGAGCTTCGAACCAGCGCGGCAAGGTGGGCGCGGATGGGTTGGCTGATGGCGATGTCGTCCATTGAGTGGCCTCCTCTTGAAAAGCGTAGTGCTCCTGCCGCAGAATCACAACCCTGATATGACGACCCTCGAATTGAGCGCCATCCTGGCGGCAGCCTCGATCTGCGCGGGTTTCCTCGGCTCCCTGACCGGCCTTGGGGGAGGGGTGGTCATCATCCCGCTTCTCACCCTCGGGCTGGGGATCGACATCCGCTACGCCATCGGAGCTTCCCTGGTCTCTGTGATCGCAACTTCCTCCGGGGCTGCTGCCGCCTACGTCAGGGAGGGCTTCAGCAACATCCGCATCGGCATGTTCCTGGAGATCGCTACCACCCTCGGGGCCCTGGCGGGCGCGGCAATTGCGTTGCGCGTTGCCCCATCGATCATTGCGGTGATCTTCGGCTGCGTGCTTTTGTACTCCGCATACCAGACCTTCCGGGCGCCTCCCGCCGACAATGAGAACGTCCCCGCGGATGGGCTGGCAACCCGGCTGGGAATGAATGGATCGTTTCCGACCCCGGGCGGACTTCGCTCGTACAACGTGCGCTCGGTCCCGGCGGGCTTCGGCCTCATGGCCCTTGCGGGAGTGCTTTCCGGGCTTCTGGGCATTGGCTCCGGCGCCCTGAAGGTGATTGCCATGGACAGGGTGATGAAGATCCCTTTCAAGGTGTCCACGACCACAAGCAACTTCATGATCGGCGTCACGGCGGCGGCCAGCGCCGGCGTTTACCTGAACAGGGGCTACATAGATCCCGGCCTTGCCATGCCCATCATGCTCGGCGTGCTTGCTGGCTCGGTCCTTGGCGCGCGGTTCCTGGCCGCGGCGCAGACAAGGTCCCTGCGCATCATCTTCGCGATAACCATCGTGGCCCTCGGGGCTCAGATGATCTTCAAGGGATTTGGAGGGCGGCTCTAATGATCGACCGGCGCCCAAACGATCACCGCATGGAACATCTCATCGGCAATCTCCTGCGTTTCGGCGTGATCATAGCCGCATGTATTGTTGCCATCGGCGGCGCCTTCTATATCGTCCGGCGCGCCGGCACCGTTCCTCACTACGGATCGTTCCAGGGTGAGCCTGAGTTTCTGGAGCACGTGGGGCAAGTCCTGAAGGCTGCCGCGTCACTGAGGAGTGAGGCGGTCATCCAGGTGGGCCTCCTTGTCCTGATTGCGGTCCCGATCTTCCGGGTGGCAGTGTCGATTGTCGCCTTCCTCCTGAAGCGCGACTGGCTGTACAGCCTGGTCACTGTAATCGTGCTGGCAGTGCTCCTCTTCGCGCTCCTGGGAGGGATGGTCTAGGTCTGCCGCTCGCTCGCGCCCGCCCCGTTCTTCCTCCAGATCTCCGTGGCGCTTGCGAAGTGGCTTTTCAGGAGGCCGACTGCGCGCGAGGGATCGCTTTGCAGGCACGCCAGGACGTCGGCGTGCATCTGGGCCCAGTCATTCTCCATGGTGCGGAAGGTCTTCTCATGCATCAGGGTCATGTTGACCCGCAGGGTGAGCTGGCGGTAGGTGGTATTGAGAAGATCGTTGCCGGCAAGGGCGCAGATCTCGCTGTGGAAGTCACGGTCCAGCGAGATGGCTTTCTTCTCCTTCTCCGCGGCATCCTTCACGCCGGTCAGGCCGCGCATCCGCGCGACGATATCGCCCATGCGGGCAAGGCTTGCGCGCGAGATGCTCCCCCCGCAGCAGGACAGGGCGTACACTTCCAGGGCCTCCCGAAGGGCATAGACTTCCAGGATGGTCTTGCGGGACGGAACGCGCACCATGCACGAGCTGCGCGGCTTGATGTCCACGACGCCCTCGAACTCGAGCCTTTTCAAGGCCTCCCGCACCGGCATGCTGCTCACGGAGAGCCTGCTGGCCATGCCCTTGATGCTGATCGTGTGCCCGTAGCGGATGGCGCCCGTAATGATCTGCTCCAGGAGGTATTCGTAGACCCGGTCCACGAGGCTTTTTGAAGGCGCGGTCCGTGCCATCAGCCGTGCCCCTCTCCCCGCATCATTCTCTGGGCATGCTCCATGACCGGCCCCAGCACCTTCATGCATAGACGGACTGCTCTGAGTGAGCCGGGGAAGTTGACCACGATAGCGCTGCCCTTGATGCCCGCAACTCCCCGGGAGAGCACTGCCGCGGGGGTCTCAGCGTATGACTGCGCCCTCAGGGATTCGGCTATCCCCGGCAGCTCCTTGTCGATGAAGCGCCGCGTGGCCTCGGGCGTCACATCACGGGGGGAGATGCCGGTGCCTCCCGTAGTCAGGATGAAATCTGCCCCCGCGGATTTCTGGAGGGCAGAGAGGATCTGGTCCGGCTCGTCGGGAACAATGAGGCGGGTCACGGAAGCTCCGGGAAACCGGCTTTTCACTTCTTTCTCGATCTCCGGCCCGGAGGCGTCCTGGTATTTACCCTGCGAGACCCTGTCAGAGATCGTAATGACAGAGACTGTCACATTCTATCTCCCCTCCGCGGATCACGCGCGCGAAGACTCCCTTGCGCGGCATGACGCAGTCTCCCACCGCCTCGAAAATCGCACAATGGTGATGGCATTCCTTCCCGATCTGTGTCACTTCCAGGATGGCCTCTCCCATTGAGAGGCGCGCGCCTACCGGGAGCGATCCCAGATCGATCCCGCGTGTTGTAAGGTTTTCGGCAAAGTCCCCGTAGCCGATCTCCACGCCCTTGCCGCGCATGCCCTGGATGTCCTCATCGGCAAGCAGGGAGACCTGGCGATGCCAGTCCCCCGCGTGCGCGTCCCCGACGATGCCATGGGCTTCCTTCAACACGGCGCGGGCAACAGGCTTTTTCTGAACGCCCGTTTCGGCGGAGACATTGATGGATAGGATGGAGAAAGTCTTCACCCCGGGCTCTCCTTGGTCTTCTCCGTGAGCCGAATGTCGGTGATGGTCATCTGCTTGTCCACGGCTTTGCACATGTCGTAGAGAGTCAGCGCGGCAACGGAGACTGCGGTCAGCGCCTCCATCTCGATTCCCGTGCTCTCCGTGCAGATGGCGCTGGAAGTGATCTGGACCCCGTCCGCGCGCAGCGCCAGGTCCACCGAGACGTGGTCTATCCTGATGTTATGGCACAGGGGGACCAGCTCAGAGGTCTTCTTGGCCGCGGCAATCCCCGCCACCCGGGCAACCGCAAGGGCATCCCCCTTTTTCAGGAGCTTCTCGCTGATCATGCGCAGCGTCTCAGGCTGCATGAGGACCATGCCCGTGGCAGCGGCGCTTCGGCGCACCCGCGGCTTTGTCGACACATCCACCATGACGGCCTTGCCTTCCGCATCGAGATGACTGAAGTCCATCATCATCCTCCGATCTGTGACATGGCGCGGTTGCGGCACGTCCCGCCGCGCTGCGGCTTTGCCAGCACCGCCTCACTGATGCTCTCTTCCAGCCGGGAAAAATCCAGCGGCACCTCCAGGTCGCTGTGCAGACATGGCTTGAGCATTCCGTCCGCCATGAGACGGATCCGGTTGCAGTTTGCGCATGAGGGAGGCCTGTCGAACCCGTACGAATGGCTATCCCTGCGGCCAAGGTCAAAATGGTTGATGAGCTGCAGCAGAAGTCCGGTTTCGGCGCAAAACCGCCTCATGCGTTCGATCTCTTTGGGCTGCGTGTCCTCCAGCACCACCATGTTGATCTTCACGGGGAGCCCTTCGCGGCGGGCCGCCCCGATGCCGGCCAAGGCTTCCTGGATGCGGCCTCCTCGTGTCAGCAAACGGTACCTTTCACCGTCAAGGGTGTCCAGAGAGACGTTCAGGCTGTCCAGCCCCGCTTCCCGAATGGGACGGGCAAACCGGGAAAGGAGCGTGCCGTTGGTGGTCATGGCAAGGTGCTCCAGCCCTTCTATCCCGGCAAGCATCCGAACCAGCGTGACGATGTCGCGCTTTACCAGGGGCTCCCCTCCTGTCAGCCTGATCTTGCTCACGCCAATGCGCACCGCGGCCCGGGCGACATCGGTCATTCGCTCGAAAGAGAGAAAATCCCGGTGATGCCGGGGAGGCACGCCATCCGGGGGCATGCAATAGATGCACCTCAGGTTGCACTTGTCCGTGACGGAGATGCGAAGGTACGTGATGGCGCGGTTAAAGCGGTCGAACATCGACCTCAGCTCCTTCCTCCAGAACCGCAATTCCTTTTTCCATCCGGATCAGCCCGTCGGCCTCGCCCAGGGCATTGAGGTGGGCGGATCCGTGGTATGCAACCGGAACCACCCGGCCCTCGCGGGCGCTCACAGGCAGGAACTCCGTGCGCTCAGTTCCCTTCCTGCTCACCCTGGCGCCAAGCCGGGCGCGAAAGACACGGGGCTTCCAATCCAGCCCCATCCAGCGGTAGAGAAACAGCTTCACGAAGACCTCGAATATCACAAAGGTGGAAACGGGGTTTCCCGGCAAGCCGAAGATGAACCGTCCGCCGAGCCGGGCAAACAGCGTAGGCTTGCCCGGCTTGACGGCAACGCCGTGAAAGAGGACGTCCGCGCCCAGACCCAGGAGGCACCGGGGGACAAAGTCGAAATCCCCTGCAGAGACTCCGCCGGTGAGCAGGACAAGCTCGCTGGATTGCAGAGCAGAGGCGATGGCCTGGGAAAGCGGCCCCGGCTGGTCTGGCACCATCCCGAGAAACCGGGACGGACAGCGCATGGCTTCCAGCTGAGAAACCAGCTGCGCCGCGTTGCTGTTGTAGATCTCTCCGGGCCCGAGCGTCTCGCCGGGGGAACGGATCTCAGATCCCGTGGAGATGATCCCGACAGAAGGCGGGACAATGACGTCGACAGTCGGGAACCCCGATGCCGCCAGAATACCGATGTCCTGAGCGGAGAGCGCCTTGGGTTGGAGAACCGGGTCCCCTGCCCGAAGGTTGGCGCCGCGGGGAATGACGTTGTCCGTCGTTTCCGGTCCAAGGACCCTGATGACCCCGTCCTTCTCCTCAACCAGCTCCTTGCGGATCACCCGGCCGGCGCCGAGGGGCAGCATTGCCCCTGTCATGATGCGGGCGCATTCCCCTGAACCGATCTCCCTGCGCGGAAAGCCTCCTGCCGGGACAAGGTCCACGATTCGAAAGCTTGCGGCGGGATCGTCCGATCTGAGGGCAAACCCGTCCATTGCAGACTTGGCAAAAGGTGGGGAATCCATGGGTGAACGGACCTCGCGCGCCAGCACCCGGCCCAGCGCCGCGTCCAGGGAGACGGTCTCTTCTTCCCGGCGGGGCTCGACCCGCCCGATGATTTTCAAAGCCTCTTCGAGCTCGATCAACCGGTATCCCCCTCAGCACAACCTGCGGCGGACGACTTGACGGTAGGGGCGCTCATGCGCTCCTGTCAAGGTTCCCGCCGGAGCCCGCAGCCGAGATCACAATACGGATCTCGCGCTC
The DNA here is from genome assembly GCA_049515135.1 of Spirochaetia bacterium. Lineage (GTDB taxonomy): Bacteria > Spirochaetota > Spirochaetia > SZUA-6 > Fen-1364 > Fen-1364. Next base: position 76,880 of record JBEKUJ010000005.1, on the reverse strand, counting down.
CACGTCGACGTCGTGAAGCGATTGCAGCATCCCGAGGAGAGTGTTCATAACGATCTTCTTTGTGAAACCGTTCAACCCCACGAGGTCTCCCCCGTTCAGAATCGACAGCTCCCGCTCCATGGTTCACCTCACTCGACAAGGAGGATACACTCGACCCGCGTGACGGAGCAATTGCACCTCATCACCGTAATCGGACTCAAGCGGAGCGGAAAAACTTCCGTTGTAGAGGCGCTTGTCTCCGAGTTGCGAGCGCGCGGCCACCAGGTGGGCACGGTCAAGACGATGAGGCACCACAATGTCTCACTGGACGTTCCGGGAACGGACACCCGGCGCCACGCAGACGCGGGGGCCTCCGTTGTCCTTGCGCTCGGCTCTGACGGCACGGCAAGGCTCGAGAAAGGTGCCTTGCCCGCCTCCCTGGAGGAAGTGGCAGGGCATTTTCCCAGGAGCATCAGGATCCTCGTGAGTGAAGGAGCCATCGATCCGGCCAACCCTCACCTGGTTGTGCTCTGCCTGAGAGAATCTTCAGGGCTGCAGGAAACTTTGGACATCCGGAAGGTCCCGCGGAGCTCCGTGGCTGCCATTTCGGGAAGGGCCGCGTCCGTCTGGGATCCTTTGCAGTTGCCCGGAGTCCCGTCCTTCGACGTGACGGATCCGGTTCAAAAGAAAGCCCTGGCGGACCTGATCCTGGGAAAAATCGCGCAATCAGAGAGGGATCCTGGATAAGAAAACCTGCCCCGATGCAGAACGTGTTGCTCTAACGGTGGGGCAGGGTCAGGGCTGATAGTAAGTAAGCTGATATATCAGATAGCACAAATAAGGGGCGCTGTCAAGAGGAATACTACCGCCCGCCGGCCTTCCACGGCTCTGTCGGGTTTGCCATCGGCGTCGTGATTTCTTGGCTTGCCGTCTCCGCTTCGGCCGGCGCCGCCCGAAGCGTGGCGCCGAACAGACGGGACATCATCATTCTAGCGGGTCCCATCTCCAGTGATGCGGATCTGGCGATCCGGGGGTACCTGGAACACGGTGCAGTCGTTCTTGTATATGCGCTCGGGCAGCATGATAAGGCAGTTCACCGTGCCGGTTCCGAAGGCATAAGGCGCGTGGTGCCATACTCCCGGACGCAGACAGGCAATCGTGCCCTTCGGCACGAGAAACACCTCTGCGTCGTTGGCGGGAAACTCCGCCTCCTCGCAGGCCGGCGCGACATGCATGAGCACATCGCCATCCAGGGGCAGAACTATCTCGCACGCGGTGCTGTGGAACTCGGAGACATCCACAATGAAAGGACGTTTCACCACCCTGCACACGCCGAACGAAGCCACGGGGACCGCGCCAAGGGTGGACTGGACCATGTCCCTGTAGTACTCGATTGGCCCGGCTCCGAAGTGAGGGCCGGACGGGCTCACCATGCTGGCGTAGGTCCCGAACTTCTGAAACCCTTCGGGGGTCAGCTTCTTCCAGGCAGTTTCCTTCATTTCACAACCTCCGCGCGAAGTGTAGCCGGACCGGCCATGCCGTGCAACTCAGCTAGCAGGCCATACCCTCCCGGGCGTGTTGCAGCCAGTTGCGGTCATGGTCTATAATCAATACTATCAGCCGGCTGGGACCAGGCCGTCGGCAGCGCAGGAACGCTTACAGGCGCGGGAAGCGCACGCGCGGGTTCCAGTCGTTCAATTCGAATAAGGAGCCAGGTAGCATGACTGATGAGATGATCGGGAGAGTCATTTCCTGTGTCGCAAAAACCCAGAAACTGCCCCCGGAGACGGTTACAATCGACAGCAAGTTCGAAGAGCTTGGAATCGACTCCCTTGATGGAGTGAACATCCTCTACGCGCTGGAGACCGAGTTCAATGTAAGCATTCCTGACGAAGGGGTCCTCGGGATAAAGAGTGTCCGGGAGGCCGTGGAGCAGCTGGACAAGCTTCTGTCCGCAGGTGAGGCAAACGGAGCGGCTCGGGCCTAGGGCCCTTGCAGATCAGGATGGAACGCAGAGTCGTTGTCACGGGTGTCGGGGTGGTTTCCGCCGTCGGGAAAAACGCGCGGGAGTTCTGGGAGACTTTGATCAAAGGGGAGAGCGGAATCGGCCCCATCAGACAGCTCGACATGAGCTTGTTGAAGTTCAAAAACGGCGGTGAAGTACCCAATTGGACCCCGGAAGACCACTTCGAAGGAAAACAGGTTGATTTCCTGGACAGGTTTGCGCAGTTCGCCGTCGTGGCCGCCCGGGAGGCGGTCAGGGACGCCGGGATTCAGTGGACGCAGAAGCTCCGCGAGCAGACCGGCATTGCCACCGGTTCCTGCCTGGGCGGGAAAGCCACCGAGGACGTTGCCTTCCAGGAGCTGTACCTCCACAAGAAGTCGCGCGTGAGCCCCCTGTCGGTCTCACGAACCATGGAGAATGCCGGCGCCAGCCACATCTCAATCGAGATGGGAATCACGGGCCCGGCCTTCACCCTGTCCACGGCGTGCTCTTCCGCCAATCATGCAATCGGCCAGGCGTTTCGAATGGTCCGTTCGGGTGACGTGGAGCTGGCCCTGGCAGGCGGCAGCGAGGCTCCCTTCAGCTTTGGCCATCTCAAGGCCTGGGAAGCCATGCGCGTGGTGGCTCCGGACACGTGCCGCCCATTCAGCGTGGACCGCCTGGGCATGGTGCTGGGGGAAGGGGGGGCCATCCTTGTCCTGGAGCCTCGGGATGCGGCAATCGCCAGGGGAGCCCGCATTTATGGAGAAATCGTCGGGTTCGGGATGTCGAGTGATGCCCATCATCTCACGCAGGCATCGGTGGAAGGTCCGGCACGTGCAATCGCAGCGGCAATGCGCGACGCAGGTCTTGCGCCGGAGCAGATCGGCTATATCAACGCCCATGGCACGGCAACCCAGGTGAATGACCCGGCAGAAGTGGCGGCAATCAAGCTGTCCCTTGGAAAGCACGCGGAACGGGTGGCCGTCAGCTCGACAAAGTCCATGCACGGGCACGCCCTGGGAGCTGCCGGTGCGCTGGAGGCAATTGCCACGCTCCTGGCGCTGAAGAACTGCACCCTGCCGCCAACGGCCAACTTCACAACCCTGGATCCCCGGTGCGACATCGACGTCATTCCTCACACGGCCCGGCACGCGGACGTGGAGTACGCCCTTTCCAACTCGTTCGCCTTCGGCGGCCTGAACGCCGTGCTTGCCTTCCGCGCCCCGAGGTAGCGCCCGCGGCAACCTACGGCGGCGCGGGACTACTTCTCCGTCATGATCCACACCCCGCTCCACCCGTCTTGTGGCGGCGAGGCGGCGAGCTTCCTGCATTTCTCGACGTAGCAGGAAGCCGGGGGATCCTGAGCCGCGATGCCCTCGAATATCCGCTGCGCTTCGCTGAAGTTTCCCGCGTAATATTCCTTGAGCCCCTTGTCGAACACCTCGAGGGTAGGCCGACGGCTTTCGTATGTCTCCGCCGTCATGGGTTCGTAGACCGTGACCGGCTCCTTGCGGCCCACAACTGCGATACGGGATACTTCCCGGAGAGGGAAAGCTCCGCCCAGGCGCTCTCTTACCATGGCGGAGATCATGGTGTAGGTCTTGAACTGCTTGTTGACGCCTTCCAGCCGGGAAGCGAGGTTCACCGCATCTCCCAGCATGGTGTAGTTGAACTTCGTGTGGGAGCCGAAATTGCCTACGACAGCCGGCCCCGAGTTGATGCCGATCCGCTTGTACAGGTCCTTCTTCACCCGTTCCCTGAAAACCGGGCGAAGCTCATCCAGCTTTGCCTGGCAGCGCAGCGCGGCGCGTACGGCCCGCTCTGCGTGGTCATCCTGTGCAAGGGGCGCGTTCCAGAATGCAATGATGGCATCCCCTTCATACTTGTCGATTGTTCCGCCTTCCTCCTGAATGATGTCTGTCATTGCAGTGAGGTAGTCGTTGAGAAGGAGAGTCAGCTCCTCCGGCGTCAGCACCTCGGAGATCGAGGTGAAGCCCTGGAGGTCAGAGAAAAAGATGGAGAGGTCGCGCTTCTCTCCGCCGAGCTTCAGCCGGTCGGGATGAGCTATCAACTCTTCGATAATGGTAGGACTCAGGTACTGCCTGAAAGCGCTCTTGATGTAGCGCTTCTGCTGGCCTTCCGTGGCGTAGCTGACAAGGCTGGAGCCGATGAGGGAGAACAGCGTCCCCAGCTCCAGGGCAAAGAGCTGCATCCACCAGCCCAGCGCATACGCCGCAATGCTGAGCACGGGAGCAACGGGAATGAAGGCGACATAGATCAACGCCGTGCGCCCGCCTCCCGAGACGGCTGAGACAGCCACTCCAGCCCCAAGGCAGAGAATGAGGAGGAGCGCGACGGTGGCCGCCGCGGACATGGGGCGCATGAAGTCACCCGAGAGCAAGTTGTCCAGCATTGTGGCGTTGACCTCGACCCCCGGGTACGACCCGCTCATGGGGGCGGGTTTCAGATCAAGGAGGCCGGGCGCATTGAAGCCGAACAGAACGTACTTGTCCTTGAAGACGGAAGGGTCGAGACTGTGCGGCTTCCCATCAGCGATCTGCTGGTACGACTGAAGGACCGCTAACGCTGAATAGTTGGGGTGAGTCAGGGAGGGACCTCTGTAGCGGAGGATGGCCCTTCCGTCCGAGTCGATCGGGACCGTGGTTGAGCCCACAGAGAGCTGCCCGGGCTTGATGGCGAGCGGCGTTGTGCCGGGGTGGCCGAGGAGCCACGCGGCCAGGGCCTCCGTGGGAACGACGCGGTTGTCGAAGATGCTGAAAAGCGGCGTGCGCCTGTACACCCCGTCAGCCCTGTCCGGGGAGAGGTTCGTGGTAGCGAGAAGCCGGGCGGATTTCAGCAGCCCGGCGATGGGGAGCTGGACGCTGGGATAGAGAAGGGCCGCGGAGTTGTTCTTTGCCAGCCACTGGTCCAGGCCATCAATGCCGAGCGCTGGGGCCGCGGCTTCAGGAGGCCACTTTTCCGCCATTCCCTGCCCGGTGTGTCTGCTAAGCTCCATGACGCCGACCACGCTCCCGTTCCGATCGAGCCCGTCCGCGAATGCCCTGTCGTCATCCACCCCGTACGACGAGGGCTCCGTATACAGGACGTCGAACACCAGGGCCTTTGCGCCGCCCTGCCGGCAGAAGTCCGCGATGATCCCGTACAGCTCGCGCGGCCACGGCCACGACAGGCCGTTTACGTCCTTCCCCCACGCCAGGCTCTTGTCGTCGAGCATGATCGTGACTACCTGGCTTGTGGCCTTGCCCGGACGCTCCAGCAGCCGGGCGCGCAGGTCCCATGTGCGGTACTCGAATATATCGATCGCGTGGGAAAGCCAAAGAGCGGCAGCGATGGCAGCCGCCACTGCTCCAACGATGCCCCCGTGCAAAACGCGGCGGGGACCGGCGGGAATTGCCCTTGCGCGGGCCACGACCTAGCCCAGACCGCGCGAAGCGCGGTCTCCGGCAGACGTGTCTGCCTGCATCAGTCGTGCCATCGCCCTACCCATCCTGGTGCGGACCGCGCGAAGCGCGGTTTCCGGTAGACGTAAGTGACTGTGTCAGTCGTGCCATCGCCCTACTCATCCTAAATGCCCCCCAGGGCGGCCTGGTATCGGGCCTGTCGGGCAGCAAGCGCATCAGGAGACGCTGCAACGGACATCTGGCCGGCCAGAGTCTTGTCTACCTGTGCGATCCTGTCCTTGGGGTCCGGGTGGGTTTTCGCGAAATCCAATCCCCCGGGCTTCAACTTGGTCTCCATGACCTTGAGCATGGCCTCGAATGCGCGGGGATCATAGCCGGCCCGGCGCATGATGACGAGCGCCATCTGGTCTGCCTGGAACTCGAGGTCCCGGGAATAGCCGTTGTTTACCAGGGTATTCGTAATGTCGGCGATGGAATCCTTGAAGATGTCAGTCAGCTCGCGGACATTCGATCCGCCGGCCGTATTGGCTGCGGTGACTGCAAGGTTCTGGAATGCCGCGGTCTTTCGAGCTTGCTTGATCGCGTTCAGTCCGTGCTTGAGAACCACGTGGCTTGTCTCATGGGCAAGGATGGCGGCAACGCCGTCTTCGTTTGTGGCGCAGCGCAGGAGGCCGCGGGTCACAAGGATGAGCCCGCCCGGCGCGGAAAAAGCGTTGATCTCATCCGAATCCATGATCAGGACGTGGTACCCGCCGAAGGTATCCGGCCTGTCGGAGTAGACGGCAAGCGCCCTTTCCAGAACGTTGAGATAATCGGTGGCGCTCCGGTTGTCGTAGGCCTTGCGGGTGCTGAGGATGTTCGCTGCTACTGCCCGTCCGATGTAATATTCCTGCTCGGGGGTGAACTCTGTCTGCTCGGCCTGCACGACCTTCGAGCCCGCTTCCCCCAATTGCATGACATCTCCAAACCCGATGCCTCCGCCCCCGATGCTTGTGCAGGCTGAGAGGACCATGACCAGGAATGCCAGGGGGAGGAATCTCAGGATGCTCTTCATTGCGCGCCTCCTGAGGTGTTCAGACCGCCCGCCTTGAGAAAGGCCAGGACTTGGTCGTCAGTGGGTTTGTACGTGGCCATACGGTCGACCCAGGTGTAGTCGATTTTTCCATCAGCCTTGTACTGCTTCTCCACTTCCTCGTTGAACCCTTTGCCGGCAAGAGCATACTCACCGCTGGAAGCCCCTGTTTGAGCGGTCTGCGAGCCCGCCTGGAGCTTGACCTCTTTCTCCGTAAGGGCAGACAGGCTCACCCATCCCTGGATGCCCTTCTCCTGCATGCTGATCTTCCGCCAGGTCTGCGGGGAGCCGGCAGGCTGATCGAGGATGGTGACCCTGTCGCCGTAGACAAGAGTGCCGACGATCTTCCCCAGCGCGCTGGGGGTCGCGCGGACTTTGACCTCCTGCACGGTCACGCTCATCTTCTGGTCCGCAAACGCGACAGCCGACACCAGGACCAGGAATGCGGTCATGGCCAGACAGACTTTCGACATTGCCCCACCTCCTCTGGCCGAAATGTAGCCTGAAATCGATCGATTGTCACGCGGGAGCCGCACTTTCTTGACAACAGGCGGCCAATTCGAGAACACTCAAGCCCATCGTGTTGATATCGAAATGGGCGGGAAGGCTGGCGGCAGCGGCGACTGCCGCCGCGCTTCTTGCCGGCTGCTCAGCAGGAGTGAAAGGCGGATCTCGCGCGTCCGCGGCCGGTTCCTCAGGCGGCGCTCCCGCGGAGACGTTCACGCTTCAGAACACCGGCTCGGATACCCTGGTCAACCTTGCCCTTGCGTGGGCTGAGAGATATATGGAAATCCATCCCGAAGTGCGCATCTCCGTCACCGGCGGCGGGTCAGGCACCGGGATAGCTTCCCTCATCAACGGCACCATCCAGATCGCAAACGCTTCGCGGGAGATGTCCGCGGAGGAAATCGCCGCGGCGAAGAAGAATGGGATCGATCCCGTTCGATTCACGGTGGCGTTGGACGCCATCGCAGTGGTGGAGAATCCTGAGAACCCTGTGGCAGGGCTCACTGTCCGCCAGGTCTCCGACATGTATACCGGCAGATTCCGGCGCTGGAGCCAGGTGGGCGGGGAGGACCGTCCCGTGGTCCTCCTCTCTCGTGAATCGAACTCCGGGACGTACGTCTATTTTCTGGAGCAGGTCGTGCGCAGGGGAGACCCCAAGGGCGCGGAGCTGTTCTCCCCGGAGACGCTCCTCATGCCGTCCTCCGAGGGAATCACCGCAGAGGTGAGGCAAAACCCCAACGCAATCGGCTACGACGGTCTGGGCTATGTGACAGCCGACATGAAGAAAGTGGCGATTGCCAGAGGGGAAAAGGCCCCGTACGTGCTGCCCTCTGCACAAAGCGTTCGCGACGGCTCCTACCCTGTGTCGCGGCCCCTTTTCATGTATACCGCCGGGCAGCCCGACGGGCGGATCAAGGCGTACCTGGACTGGGTTATGCACGACGGCCAGCACCTGGTGAAGGAATTGGGATTCGTCCCGCTGCCGGAGAGCGGACAATGAGCAGCTTAGCTCCCCTGGGGGCGGCAAACGTGAGCCCTCCGCGCCCGCCGAGTAGAAGCAGTATTCGGGCCGGGGAGTTCGCGGTAGAGGCCCTTATCCGGGTCCTGGGCTTTTCGACAATCGGCTTCGTTCTCCTCATTTTCCTCTTTCTCCTCCGTGAGGGGGTTCCCGTTTTTTTCGAGGTCCCCCTGCGCGGGCTTTTTTCCACTCTCTGGTATCCCACCTTCAGGCTGTTCGGGACTCTTCCGCTGATCCTCGGGTCGGTCCTTGTCACAGTTGCCTCCATTGTCATCGCGCTGCCCCTTGGTGTTGCCACGGCGGTCTTTGTCCGCGAAGTGGCGCCCCGCTGGGCACGGGAGGTCCTGAAGCCCGTCATCGAAGTCCTGGCGGGAATCCCCTCGGTGGTTCTTGGCTTTTTCGGCATGACGTACGTCGCTCCTCTTGTGCGTCAGTTGCTGGGCGCTCCCACCGGCCTGACAGCCTTCAGCGGGGCTCTCCTCCTGGCGTACATGGCGCTGCCCACCATCATCAGCGTGGCTGAAGACGCGCTCGACTCTGTTCCCCGAAGCTACCGTGATGCAGGCTTGGCCATGGGGGCCACCCGGTGGCAGACCATCTGGCGGGTCGTCGTGCCTGCCGGCAGATCGGGCATCCTCACCGCCGTGATGCTGGGAATGGGCAGGGCAATCGGGGAGACAATGGCGGTCATGATGGTGACAGGCAATGCCGCCGTGATGCCCACCAGCCTGGCGTTCCTCTTCAAGCCTGTTCGTACCATGACGGCCACCGTTGCTGCGGAGATGGGCGAGGTAGCGCGGGGGAGCACCCACTACCACGCTCTCTTCGGCATCGGGATCATCCTCTTTGTCCTGACTTTTCTCATCAACCTTGCCGCAGCCAAAGCGATCTTCCAGAAAAGGCGCCGGGGAGGCCTGCGTTGATGAACCGCTCCCTGGTGCAGACCCTCGGCTTCATCCTCCTGGGCGCGGTTGCTTTCATCGTGGTGGCGCCCATCCTCCTTGTTGTCGGGACAATCGTTGCCAGGGGCATCACCGCCATCAACTGGGAGTTCATCAGCTCCATGCCGCGCGGAGGGATGCGGGAAGGCGGGATCCTTCCCGCCATCGTCGGCACTCTCCTCCTGACGCTCGGGACCGCTCTGGTGGCCATGCCCATCGGAGTGGGGGGAGCTATCTACCTCTCCGAGTATGCGCGCGACACCGGGCTCACGCGGGCCATCCGCCTTGCAATCGTGAACCTGGCAGGCGTCCCATCCATCGTGTACGGGTTGTTCGGCCTGGGGATGTTCGTGCTTTTCTTCCGGTTCGGAACATCCATCCTTGCCGGCTCGCTGACCCTCGCCATCATGACCCTTCCCGTGATCATCAGCACCGCGGAAGAGGCCTTGCGCGCGGTGCCCCAAGAGTTCCGCACGGTTTCCGCCAGCCTGGGTGGCTCGCGATGGCAGGCTGTCCAGAACATCGTCCTGCCTCAGGCCCTTCCCGGCATCATTACCGGAGTCATCCTTGGCCTGCTGCGGGCCGCGGGGGAGACGGCCCCCATCCTGTTCACCGTGGCGGCCTTCTACCTGCCGCGGCTTCCCACCTCTCCGCTGGACCAGACAATGGCCCTTCCCTATCACTTGTACGTGATCAGCACGCAGGTGCCCGGCATGCCACTCTCCGTGCAATACGGTACTGCCCTTGTGCTGCTTGCCCTTGTGCTGTCCCTGAACGTCGTGGCCACGGTGATCCGCAGCCATTTCCGGAGGAAACGGCAGTGGTAGGAGCGAACGGCCGACCCCAGACACCCAGGCTTGCGGCCTCCAACATGAGACAAGGCCCGGGAAGGATCCCGCTGGAAGGCGCCATTGCCAAGATCAGGATTCAGGGAGTCAGCTACTGGTACGCGGGCAAAGCCTCCCTCGAAGGGATCACCATGGAGATCCCCGACAAGGCGGTCACCGTGCTTTTCGGCCCCGCGGGCGGAGGCAAGACCACGTTGATGCGCCTGATCAACCGGCTGAACGACATGGTGGACGGCACGCACATGACGGGGCGCATCCTCCTGGACGGAGAGGACATCTATGCGCCGGGGACCGATGTGTTGCGGCTTCGCCGCAGGGTGGGAATGGTCTTTGCCCTTCCCCTGGCGCTGCCGGGAACTATACGGGACAACGTGCTCTACGGCCCCCGTCTTGCCGGTGAGCGTGATGCCACACGGCTGTCGGAGATCGTCGAGCGGAGCCTTCAGCAGGCGGCCCTGTGGAGCGAGGTGAAAGACCGCCTGGATGTGCCCGCGTTGAGCCTCTCCGGTGGTCAGCAGCAGAGGCTGTGCATCGCCCGCAGCCTCGCCCTGGAGCCTGAGGTCCTCCTGCTGGATGAGCCCACCTCCGGCCTGGACCCCATCTCCACGGCCAAGGTCGAGGAGTCACTCTTCGACCTGAGGGAGCGGTATGCCGTCGTCATCGTTCCTCACAGCGTGCAGCAGGCGGCGCGCGTCGCCGACTACGCGGCGTTCTTCCTTTCCGGGGAAATGGTGGAACGCGGCAGTGGCCCCCAGGTCTTCACCTCCCCCCGGGACAAGCGGACGGAAGACTACGTGACGGGGAGGTTCGGCTGAGCCATGGGGAGCGTCGCCGTGCGGGACCTCTCATTCTTCTACGGCCAGCGCCTCGCCCTTGCGGAGGTTTCCATCGACATCCAGGACCGGGAGATCACGGCCCTGATCGGTCCTTCCGGGTGCGGAAAGTCGACGTTCCTCAGGTGCCTCAACCGCATGAACGACACGATTGCCGGCGCGCGGGCCACAGGGAGCGTGCGCATCGATGGGTCGGACATCTATTCCGGAGGCACCGACGTCGTGGAGCTTCGCAAGCGGGTGGGCATGGTGTTCCAGCGTCCCAATCCGTTTCCCCAGAGCATATTCGACAACGTTGCCTTCGGCCCACGGGTTCTGGGAACCCACCGGGGCAGGGGGCTGTCAGAAATTGTGGAGAAGAGCCTGCGTTCTGCCGATCTGTGGGATGAGGTGAAGGATTCCCTGCGCCTGGACGCGCTCTCGCTGTCCCTTGGGCAGCAGCAGCGCCTGTGCATCGCCCGCGTGGTTGCGGTGGCCCCCCAGATCATCCTGATGGACGAGCCCTGCTCGGCGCTGGACCCTGTCGCGACCCTGCGCGTCGAGGAGTTGATGAGGACGCTGAAAGAGAAATACACGATCGTGATCGTAACGCACAACATGCAGCAGGCGGCCCGGGTGTCCGACCGCACCGGTTTCTTCTGGCTGAATGACCAGAAGGCGGGAATCCTTGCCGAGTTCGGCGCCACGGAGCAGATTTTCACCAGCCCTCGGGACCAGCGCACGGAGGACTACATCACGGGACGCTACGGATGAGGCGGGCAATGCGGGATCGAAGGGCGCTTGCGGGCGCAAGGAGTTGAGAGATGGCACGGGAAAAGTTTGAACACGACCTTCAGAGGCTGAAAGATGAGATACTGGCACTGGGCGCCATGGCGGAGAGAGCGGTCGCCGAATCTGTCCGGGCGCTCAAGAAGAGGGACACGGCGAAGTCGCACAGCATCATGGATGACGACCGCCTGATCAACGAGAAGCGCTACGCCATCGAGAACGAGACTCTCACCCTGATTGCCACGCAGCAGCCAATGGCCGGGGACCTTCGAATTCTGGCCGCGATCTTCGAGATCGCAACCGAGCTGGAGCGCATCGCTGACTATGCCAAGGGAATTGCCAACATTACCCTGATGCTCGGCGAGGAGCCCCTGATAAAGCCCTTGGAGGACATCCCACTGATGGCCGACAAAGCCTGCGACATGCTCCACAGGGCGCTGGACTCGTTCACGCGCCAGGATGTGGAAGAAGCGCGGTCCATCCCCCGGGAGGACAGCGTGGTGGACTCTCTCTATGAAAAGACGTACCGCGAGCTGATCACCTGCATGATGGAGGATCCGAGGACCACCGAGCAGGCCAACCGGCTTACCTGGGTCGCGCACAACCTGGAGCGCGTTGCCGACCGGGTGGGCAACATCTGCGAGCGGGTGGTCTTCTCCATCACCGGCAGGGGAGAAGAGCTGGACGGCCCGCTGCCCAGGTAGGCTCTTATCGCAGCTCCATGATCCTGGCCCAGCCGGGCGGTACCGGATCTACCACCGCTTTCCCTGTTTTCACGGGGAACTCTTCCCCCTTGTTGAGCATGTCCGCCAGGCACCCCTCGTTCACGCCGGGGACTTCCAGAGTGATCCGCACGGGCCTCTGAGAGGCGTTCACCACCACGACCACAGAGTCGCCCTCCTGAGTGCGGATGAAGGCGAGCTGCTCCTGGCTCACATGGAGTTGCAGATAGTCGCCCGAACGCAGCGGCCCGCTGGCTTGCCTGATTTCCGAAAGACGCTTGATTGTTTTTGAAAGCTCAGGGTGCGGGGCTGTCCGTGAGAGGACATCGAGGTCCAGCGACGGCCTGAGAGGCCAGTCGGAGCCGTCCTTTTTTCCCTCGATTCCCCACTCGCTTCCGTAGTAGATGGAAGGCACCCCCGGCATGGTGAAGAGAAGGCAGTACAGGGAATGAAGATGTCTCGAATCCGTCACCATGTTTGCCACGCGGTTCACGTCATGGTTGTCGACGAGGGAATACAGCGGGAGGCCCCGGTAGAGCCCGGTCGGGCCGAACTGGCGGTTCAGTGAGTACGCGATCTCGAAGAAGTTTCTGTCCACGTGGCTCGAGTAGAGCCCCTTGAAACATTCATAGTTGGTGACTGAGTCAAGGGTTCCCGGGTTGGCCCATTTCCTGTAGTCTCCGTGCACCGCTTCCCCCAGGAGCCAGAAATCCGGGCGGATCCTGCGGCAGTGCGCCGAAAGGTCCTTCAGGAACCCGATATCCATGACGTCGGCCGCGTCAAGCCGAAGCCCATCGATCCCGTAGTCCCTCACCCACCCGTCAAGGGCGCCGAAGATGTGCTCTCTCACCTCGGGGCTGGCAAGGTTGAGCTTCACCAGGCTGAAGTGCCCGCTCCACCCCTCATAGGTGAACGGGTCTCCGTGCGGGCTTCGCTTCCCGAACTCAAGGTGAAACCAGGAAGCGTACCGGGACCGCTCGCCGTTTGCCAGCACGTCTCTGAACGCCCAGAAATCCCTTCCGACGTGGTTGAAGACGCCGTCAAGGACCAGGCGAAACCCTCCTGCGTGAGCCGCCGAACTGAAGCTGGCCAGGGATTCTTTCGTGCCCAGTCTTCGGTCCACGCTGCCATAGTCAGCCGTATCGTAGCCGTGCGTCGAGGACTCGAAGAGCGGACCAAGGTAGATGGCGTTTGCGCCGAGGTCCCTGATGTGGCCGATCCACGAGTGGAGAACCTGCAGGCGGTCCACCGGCAGGGAGGTGAAATCGTTTCGATGCGGCGCGCCGCACAACCCAAGGGGATAAATATGGTAGAAAACCGCGCTGTCTGACCAATGACTCATGAATATATCCCGTGCTCGAACTGGTGGACCGCGTGTTCGACAAGCGCATCGTTGAGAACGAGAAAGCCGTTGAGGGCAAGGCCGATGCAATTGTTGATCATTCCGAGAAACGAGGCGGCGTACAGCCGGTGGCGGCCCTTCATGTTGCCATGGTCCCTGCAAGCCTGAAGAAAGATCCCCTCGATGAGCCTGAACTGGTCCTCGTTGAGCCTGACCACCTCGAGGAATGCATCGCTGCGCTGCGGCGCAAAATACAGGGAAAGCTGCATCCGGTAGAAAGCGGGGTCTTCCATGGAATAGTGGAAATATGTCAAAACCACTTTCCTGAGGGTCAGAGGAAGGTCCCCCCGGTATTCCGCGGCAGACCGCAGCTCCAACGTCAGCTCTTTGTAATGATCCGCCAGAATCGCTTTCAAGAGTCCCAGCTTGCTGCCAAAGTAGTGATACAGAGTGGGCTTGGTGACCCCGGCGGCATCCACGATTTCCTGCACGCCGATCGCGTCATACCCGCGGGAAGAGAAGAGCACAAGCGATTTTTCCAGGAGCATGGAACGATTGTCCATGCCCTCCTTGTATACCGATCGGTATACTTGCGTCAAGACCTGCTCGTCTCCCGCGGTCCCGGCAATCGATGTCCTATTGCACAGGCTGGCGCCCTCTTGTAGAGTAGCCGCTCGATTGCCATGAGTGACACCGAATCGGGTGATTTTTTCGCCCGGCTGAAGGGAATTCTCTTCGGCAAGGCGAAGGACATCCGGGACCCCAGCATCTTCCACAAACTTTCGCTCATCGCATTTTTCGCCTGGGTGGGCCTTGGCGCGGACGGCCTTTCCTCCGCCAACTATGGGCCGGAGGAATCTTTCCTCAGCCTTGGGGCAAACAGCCACCTGGGCATCTTCGTCGCTCTGGCCACGGCAATCACGGTCATCGTCATCGCTTCCAGCTACTCCCAGATCGTGGAGCTGTTCCCGGGAGGCGGAGGCGGCTATCTCGTTGCCAGCAAGCTCCTTACCCCGACCTTGGGAATGATCTCGGGGTGCGCGCTTCTCATTGACTACGTGCTCACCATCACCCTCTCGATTGCCAGCGGCGCGGACGCCATTTTCAGCTTTCTGCCCATTCCCTGGCTCCGGTACAAACTCCTGGTTGCCGTGCTCGGGGTTCTCCTCCTGATGGTGATGAACCTTCGGGGAGTCAGGGAATCGGTCATGCCGCTGGTGCCGATCTTCCTCTTGTTCCTCGTCACACATACGTTTGCCGTCCTCTATGGGCTTCTGACCCATCTGCCTTCCATGGGTGAGGTAGCCGCCACAACCGTGACGCAGACCAGGGCCGCCCGCCATGCTCTGGGCGGCTTTGGCGTATTTCTCCTTCTCATGCGCGCCTATAGCATGGGCGCGGGCACCTACACCGGCATCGAGGCGGTGAGCAACGGCCTTCCCATCCTCCGCGAGCCCCGGGTCCAGACCGCAAAGAGGACCATGCGCTACATGGCCGCCTCCCTGGCATTCATGGCGGCCGGCCTCATGATCGGCTATCTGCTGTTCGGGGTGACGAAGATCCCGGGAAGAACGCTGAACGCCATTCTGATGGAACGGATCGCCGGTGGCTGGGGCGTCGGAGGAACAGTGTTCGTCCTGATCACCCTGGTCTCCGAAGCGGTTCTCCTTTTCGTCGCCGCGCAAGCCGGGTTCCTCGATGGGCCGCGGGTCCTTGCCAACATGTCGCTGGACAGGTGGTTGCCCGGGCAGTTCAGCCTCCTGAGCGAGCGCCTTGTCATCAAGAACGGCATTGTCCTGATGGGGGGGGCGGCGCTCATCCTCATGCTGGTCAGCCGCGGCTCGGTCAATTTCCTGATCGTCCTGTATGCCATCAACGTGTTCATCACTTTCTGCCTGTCCCAGGCCGGGATGGTGCGGCACTGGTGGACGGAGCGCGGCAGCGTCGGCCCCTGGAAGAGGAAGCTCCTGATCAACGGCATCGGCCTGCTCCTCACCGGCTTCATCCTCATTTCCCAGGTTGTCCTGAAGTTCGAGACCGGGGGGTGGATCACAATCCTCATCACCGGTTCACTGGTCCTCGTTGCCATCCTCATAAAGCGGTTCTACCGCCAGACCGGCCAAAGGCTTGCCCGGCTGGATCACCTCATGGCAACGGCCGCGGAGGGCGACGTGCAGGCCCTGGCCGCGGAGTCCCGCGGGCTGAAACGAAAGCCTCTTCCGAAGTTCGACCCCAAGGGCAAGACCGCAGTCCTCCTCGTCTCGGGCTTCAATGGAACCGGGCTGCACACCCTTTTCAGCATCCGACGGGTCTTCGGGGACGCATTCCGCAACTGGTTTTTCATCCAGGCCGGCATCATCGATGCGGACCGGTTCAAGGGCGCCGAAGGAATGGAAAGGCTCCGACAGCATGTGGAAGAAGGCCTGGCGAAATACGTCAAGTTCATGCAGGCCGAGGGATACCACGCGCAGGGGTTCGCCGCGATCGGCACCGACGTCTCCGACGAAATCTGCGACCTCGCGCAGAGCATCTTCCGCAAGCACTCCAACGCCGTGTTCTTCGGCGGCCAGATCGTGTTCCCCGAGGAAAGCATTCTCACGCGCCTCCTGTTCAATCACACCGCTTTCGCCGTGCAGCGACGACTCCACAGGGAAGGGATTCCCTTCCTCATCATGCCGGTACGTGTGGGTGGACCGGTGCGCTTGTCCCGCGCCTCATCCCGTCAGTACATTCAAGCTCAGAGAGAGCCGGCACGGGCCTCTCTCCGGGAGTCGCCCAGCACAGGGGACCGGAAGGCTTAGCCCGAAAAGGGAAGCCGCGCTGACAGGAGCCCGAAGGAGGCGCACATGAACAGGGTCTTTTCATTCGACCTGGGCCGCGTCATGGACGAGGCCTTCAAGTTCGCGGAAAGCATCGGAGAAACCATCGATCAGGAGGCCGTGGAGAAAATGCGGCGGGCCGCCGAGCACTTCGGCCGGGGGCCTTTCGCCAACCCTGATTATTACCCGGCCTACCTCTATCCGCCGTCGACAATCTACCTTTCACGGGACAAGAAGCTCGTTTTCGAGATTGCCCTGGCAGGCTTCGATGAGAAAGACATCACTGTACAGTTCCGGGGAGACCACCTCCTGTTCACGGCCAAGGCGCCGCGCGTGGAGGAATCCGATGAGAGCGTGCAGTACTTCAAGCGCAGGCTGAAGCTGAAGGACATCGAGGAGCAGCGATACTACGTGCCGGCGGACAAGTTCGACCAGGCGGGCACGCAGGCGCGGTTCCACAACGGCCTCCTCACGCTGGTGGTCCCCCCCCGCGAGCATGCGGACACGGGGGACGAGATCAGGATCGACATCAAGACAGAACCGAAGAGCGCTGCGGACAGTGGCTGATCCGAACGGACCGAAAGCCCGCGTGCCAGCTGCTCCACCCCCTTTACACGCCTCGGGCCGCCGGCTATACATGGTGCCAAGGGTGCACCTTCGCTTTTCACGCCTCGCATTGCCTCTGCTCATTGCCGGCCTGGTCACGGGGCAGCTTCCTGCCCGGCCCGTGGAAGCGGCAGGTGGCAGTCCCGCCGCGCCGTTTCACCTGAACGCCAGGTCCGCCATCCTGATGGACCAGACCACCGGCCGGGTCCTCTTTGAATACAACGCTGACCAGCCTTTCGTCCCCGCCTCGCTGGCAAAGCTCGTGAGCCTCCACATCGTCTTTCAGAAGCTGGAGGACCGCTCCATCCATCGCGACGATGTTGTTGCCATCACTTCCAATGCGTGGGCTGGCAACCAGGCCCCCGGCTCCTCTCTCATGGACCTCGGCCCGGGTCAGATCGTGACCGTGGAAGAGCTGATGAAGGGGATGGCGGTGGCATCGGGGAATGACGCGGCAACTGCGCTTGCAGAGTACGTCGCAGGCAGCACGGAGAAGTTCGTGCAGCTCATGAACGAGGAGGCCAGGTTCCTGGGCTACAGGGTGACCCGGTTCGCCGACCCTTCGGGGGTCGGAAGGGGGAACCTGACCACGGCCCGGGAGTTCGCCGACTTCTGCCGGCGCTACATCGCGGCCCACCCTGGGGCGCTGGAGGAGCTGCACTCTCTGCGGGAGTTCGATTACCCGCTCCAGCAGAACATGGCGGACGGCCGTCTGACCCCGGGTGCAACCAGGAAGCAGTTCAACCCGAACTTCCTGGTCTGGGACGACTTCGGCGTGGACGGCTTAAAGACGGGCCACCTGGACAACGACAACTTCACGGCGGCAATAACGGCCAAAAGAGGCGATATGCGCCTCATCGCGGTGCTCCTGGGAGTCCGGGGGGCGTCGCTCGACGATGGATCGCGGAACAGGGCCGAGGACGGGATGAACCTGCTCTCCTACGGGTTCCACAACTACACCACGATGGAGCTGGAGCCGCCGTCCCTTCCTCCCATACGGGTGTGGAAGGGAAAAACGCGGGCACTGGAGATCGCTCCCCTTGATCCGATCTACGTCACTGCGCGCCCACACGAGGTGGAAACGCTGGCCTATGCAATCGACATGCGGGCTCCTGTCATCGCTCCGGTTGCCGCGGGTCAGAGGATCGGCTGGCTCGTCTATTCGGCGGGAAACAGCGAGGTTGCCCGGGTGCCGCTTTTTGCCAGGGGAACTGTAGAGCCCGCCGGCATTGTCCGCAGGGCATGGGACTCCACCCTTCTGGGTCTGTCAACCATTCTCGGTGGTCCGGCTGCCTCGCTTCGGGCTACCTTCGACACCCTGCCGCCCCAGGCGCTGCTCACGGCAGGCAATACCGCCGGAGCTGCGCGGCGTACCCCCTAGGTCTTCTGACAGTCGCAGGTGCCCCCGCAGCCGCAGGTGGCGCCCTCTGCGTATTGATCGGCGGCCGCTTCGGCCGCCTGAGAGCCCGCGCGTGACCCGGTCTGGCATGCGCCGCCGCAGCCGCATTCCTTCTCGGGAGCCGGGTTGGGATTAGCGATGCTGAACCCGCCGTTCACCGGGTCCTCAATCCAGTCCACGGTGGACCCGTCCATGTACGAGAGGCTCTGGGGATCAACAACGACTCGGATGCCGTTCGCGTCGAAAATCGTGTCATCGTGCTCAGGCTCCCGGTCCTCGATCCCCATTCCGTACCTGAATCCGGAGCATCCGAGGCCCGCCACCCACACCCTGAGCATTGCGCCGGCCTTTCGCTGCTCTCCAAAGATGTTCACAAGCTGCCCAGCCGCCTTGTCTGAAACCAATATGGGCATTCTTCATGCCTCCTTGTCGTCGCAGTGAGTATAGTAATATTGATATAAAGAGAAAAGCCCTGCGAGTCAAGAAAGCCCTGCCCGAGAGCCCCAAGGGCGATGGCACGACTGAAACCCGTGGACACGTCTACCGGATATCGCGCTTCGCGCGATCTGCCGGAGCCTTGGCCTGCTCCGCGCCCTTCTGATACACTCCACGCTCATGAGCGCACTCGAGGAGGCCCTGGCCCTTGTCCGGGGGACGGTCCGCGGCATGAACGGATACGTTCCCGGGCTCCAGCCGTCCCCAGGGGAGAAGCTGGTCAAGCTCAATACGAACGAGAACCCCTACCCTCCTTCCCCCAGGGTACTGGAGGCGCTGCGCTCGGCAATTGACGGTTCCATACGTCTCTACCCCAGCCCTGATGCGGCAGCACTCCGGGCCCTCGCGGCCAGGCACTACGGGCTCACGGCAGACCAGGTGCTCTGCGGGAATGGATCCGACGAGATCCTTGCCCTGATCATGCGCGCGTTCGTGGATGAAGGGGACACGGTCTCCTTTTTCCAGCCCTCGTACTCGCTGTACCCGGTCCTGGCGGCCATGAGCCGGGCGCGGACAATCACGGTCCCCCTTCCCCGGCTGCGGCATGAGAAAGATCTCCTCCAGCTTCCCGTCCCCTCCGCGCGGGCCAAGATCTTCTTCCTCACCACTCCCAACTCGCCCTACGGGTACGTCTTTCCCGCTGAATGGACAGGAAGGCTCCTGGCAGCCTTCCCCGGGATAGTCATTGCGGATGAGGCGTATGTCGACTTCGCCGAGGAGTCCAGTCTTCCCCTTCTTGCGGATAGTCCCCGGCTCATCATCGTTCGAACAATGTCCAAGTCCTCCTCGCTTGCCGGCATGAGGGTAGGGTTTGCCCTGGGACAGCAGGAAATGATCGCACAGCTCATGAAAGTCAAGGATAGCTACAACGTCAGCCGGCTGGCCCAGGTTGCGGCCTGCGCCGCGCTGGAGGATCAGGAGTACGCGCGCCGGACCCGTGACCGGATTGTTGCCACACGGGAGAGGCTCACTGGCGGCCTCACTGCGCTGGGCTTCACCGTCATGCCGTCCCGGGCCAACTTCGTCTTCGCCGTGCCTCCTGCAGGCGCTGATGCCCGCCTCCTGTACCAGGGCCTCCTGCAGAGGGGCTTTCTGGTCCGTCACTTCGCGTCCAACGGCCTGTCAGATGGCCTTCGCATCAGCATCGGAAGCGATGAGGAAATGGATTCCCTTCTTGCTTCCCTGCGGGGAGAGTTGCATGGCGGTCAGTAGCAAAATCCTCGGCATGATGGAGACCTCGTCGTGGATCAGGCGCATGTTCGAGGCAGGCAACGCGCTGCGGGCGCAGTACGGGGCGGACAGGGTGTGCGATTTCAGCCTCGGAAACCCGGACGTGGAGCCCCCCGCGGAGTTCCAGAAAGCGCTGCGTGAGGTGGTCGAATCCTCCATCCCGCTGAAGCACGGCTATATGCCGAATGCGGGCTATCCGGAGACGCGCGCCCGGGTGGCGGAGCTTGTGTCCCGTGAGCAGGGTGTCGCCGTTGACGGGACCCACGTTGTCATGTCGTGCGGCGCAAGCGGCGGGCTGAACTCCGCGCTCAAGGCCATCCTGAACCACGGCGACGAAGTGGTTGCACCCACGCCTTGCTTCATGGAATACGCCTCCTACGTGGACAACCACGGCGGCAAGCTCGTCCTTGCTCCGTCGACGAAAGACTTCGACCTGGATGTGGCCGGCCTGGAGAGCAGGATCGGGCCGCGCACGGCGGCCGTGCTGGTGAACTCCCCCAACAATCCGACAGGGCGCATCTATCCCCGGCAGACCCTCTTGGAGCTCGCGGACATGCTCACCCGGGCGGGCAGGAAAAACGGCAGGGTGATCTACCTGCTTGCCGATGAGCCCTACCGGAAGCTCGCGTACGATGGGACGGAGGTCCCGGGGATCATGAGCCTGTACCCGCACTCCATCGTGGTCACCTCGCATTCAAAAGACCTCTCCCTTCCCGGAGAGCGCATCGGACACGTGGCGGTCAGCCCGGAGGCAGAGGACGCAAAGAGACTCGTTGACGGCATCATCCTCTGCACCCGGATCCTTGGATATGTGAATGCCCCCGCTCTCATGCAGCGCACGGTGGCGAAGATCCAGGGGTTGTCCGTGGACGTGGAGATCTACAGAAGGAAGCGGGACCTTTTCTGCTCTGCCCTCC
Source organism: Spirochaetia bacterium (assembly GCA_049515135.1). GTDB lineage: Bacteria > Spirochaetota > Spirochaetia > SZUA-6 > Fen-1364 > Fen-1364. The sequence continues at coordinate 55,975 of JBEKUJ010000005.1, read as the reverse complement.
GCTCCATGGGATACCAGCTCTTCACGCCCCAGGGAGCTTTCTATGTTTTCCCCCAGGCGCCCGGCGGGGATGACCTTGCGTTCGTGCAGGCTCTCCAGGAGGAGTTGGTGCTCGTCGTTCCGGGCCGGGGCTTCAGCTTTCCCGGGTACTTCCGCATCGCCTACTGCGTCGATACGGCGTTCATCGAGAAATCCCTGGCCGGCTTCGAGAAGGCGGCAAGGAAGCTGGGGGTCTGACCATGGCAAAAAAGATCGCCTCCATATTCGTTCTCGCGGCCGTCATCGCGGTGCCGCTCATCGCGCAAGAGGCCCCCGCCTTCCAGGCGGGCGCTCCGCTGCTGCCGGCCGCTCCACGCACCGCCATGAGCGTCCCGCAGGCCATGATCCTGGGAATCGTCGAAGGGCTGACCGAGTATCTGCCGGTGAGCTCAACGGGCCACCTCACCATCGTCCAGGGCCTCCTGGGTCTCTGGGCAACACCGGAGGAAAAGAACGCCTCCGACGCCTACGCCATCTGCATCCAGGCGGGCGCTATCATAGCCGTGTTCCTGATCTCCTTCGGGAGGATCAAGGGCATGGCGCGGGGCATCATCGGGCAGGACCGCGAGGGACTGCGCCTGCTCGGCAATGTCGTGGTCTCCTTCCTCCCTGCCGCTCTCATCGGGCTTGTGCTGGAAGACACGATCAAGCGCTATCTCTACGGCTTGTGGCCCGTGGCAGGAGCCTGGCTTGTGGGCGGGGTCTTCATTCTCCTTGTCCTTGTGCGCTGGAGGGGGCGGGAAGGTCCGGGGATCGAGGGCCTGACGTGGAGGACTGCCCTGCTCATCGGGCTTGCCCAGGTGCTGTCCCTGTGGCCGGGCGTGAGCCGAAGCCTCGTGACGATTGCGGGCGGAATGTTCGTGGGCCTCTCCGTGTCGGCCGCGGTGGAGTACAGCTTCCTTCTGGGGCTCGTCACCCTGGGCGCTGCCACGATCTACGAGGGGCTGAAGCTCGGCCACCTGATCGTGGCGAGCTTCGGCTGGGCATCCCCGCTCATCGGCCTCCTCTTCGCCGGCGTGTCCGCGTTCATTGCTGTGCGCTGGATGGTCGACTACCTGAAAACGAGGAGCCTCGCTCTTTTCGGATGGTACAGGATAGCCATTGCGATCGTTGCCGGCGCTCTGGTCCTGACCGGCGTGATGAGGTGAGCCGGTTCAGAGAGTCATGTTGGCGTGAGCGATGGCCCGTCGGGTGCACCGGATGAGCTGGCGCAGCCCCTGGTTGTCCAACCGGTCGCACGCCCAGTTCCAATGGATGGAGACCATGTCCCCCGGGCGCAGGTCGTCCAGGTACCCGCGGTCTTCGATTTTTCTCACTATCCTTGCAGCCGCGGGCCGGCCAACGTCCAGCCTGCCATTCTCCATGACGAGCGGCGGGCGGTCCACAACCAGCTCTGCTCCCTCCACCAGCTTCACGCGGCCCCAGCTGATCCGGCACTGGTCCATGCGGTCCAGCGCAATTGCCGCCCGGGCGTCACGCAGGAGCCCGGCCCGGCGGTAGATCTCCAGGACATGGAAGGTGTGGTGGGGCTTTGCGCCATCGGACAGGGCACTGCCCATCCAGGAGAGCTCGCGTGTGCCCACGCGAGGGAGAAACCTCTCCTTGAGTGACTCGTAGAACGGAGATGCGCTTACTCGCTCCAGCAGAGGGTTTCCGATCCAGTAGGCCTCAACCACGCGACGGTCGAATGGATCCGCCAGCCCACTGGCTTCCGCGATGAGCCGCAGATAGGGATAGGCCCCCTCGAACTTCCGGGCAAGGTCGAGCAGGCCGGCGTCAGCCTTGTCCTCGCTGAGATAACCGAAAAGCGATTGATGATCCTCGGAGCCGCAATAGCCCAGACGGTTGGGCGGAAAGGCATATCGGGCAAAGAGCAGAAGACCGGCGCTCACACGATCTCCTCCCGGGCGGAGACCTGGGCCTCGTGCCGGGAGCCCAGAATGAATATGGCAAGCACGGCAAGAAGGGCAAGGGAGTAGCCGAGCCACTGGGACGGGGGAATGGCGACTTTTCGGGAAAGGGCGACGAGCGCCGTGGTGATTATGGGAGATCCTGCGGGGATGGCGGTCACCGCGGTTGCCGACGCAAGGCGAAGCCCGAGCACCGATGTGACGGTGAAAGCCAGCAGGATGAGCCCCGTCACAAGGAGAAATCCGGCCTGGAGCGCCGACAGACGCAGGGCAGTTCCGACATGGCCTGAGGCAGCCACCAGAAGGAGCAGCAGCAAAGAGCCGAGGCCCATCTTTGCGGTCATTACGGTCAATGGTGATACGGTGCGAAGCAGGACCTTCATGAGGATGAAGTCAGCCGCGAACAGGAGCGTGGCGCCAATGATGAAGGGAACGCCGGCGTCCAGCCTCACAGTGCTTGCGGCGATGCCGACGCTCAGGCCCGCCAGCAGGACCACGAGGGCCGCCCAGAGGGATGGTCTCCAGCGCTCACGGAGAAAGGCCGCGGCAAACAGCGCGACAAAAAGGAACTGGGTGTGGTCGATCAGAGACGCGGTCACCGGTGTGGACAGCTCAAGGCCCCGAAAGTACAAGGCATAGGAGACGCATCCACCGATGACAGCAACCAGGACCAGGAATATCCACTCACGGCCGCTGCGGTCCCGGAACGCCGCCCGTTTCTCCGCAGAGAAGACAAGGGGGACAAGGAAAGCAATTCCCACCACGAGGTTCTTTCCCGCCGTGTAGACGGTGGAGTCGCTGAACATCCTGACCCCGAGGCTGTTGACGTAGACCGCCACGCCGCTGACAAGCATGTTCAGCGCGGCGAGGATGTAGCCGCGCCGTGGGTTAACCATGGGAGAAAGATACCTCTTCCGGCGGCCGCGGGCAGCGGGCGTCGTTCAGCCAAAAAGCCCCATGATCCTTTCCCGCAACGCGACGTAGGCACAGGCGGCCAGGACAAGAAGCGCGCCGGCGATGGTCAACGGCTGCATGCTTTCACCGAAGACCACGACGCCGAGGATGCTGTTGACAACGGGCACCAGAAAGGCAAGGAGGCTCCCCTCTGTCGCCGGTAGGTCGCGGTACGCCGTTGTCATCAGGAGCTGGGCCGCGGTGGCAAGGATGCCGATCCCGGCAAGGACCAGCCACAGGGGAAGGGCAAATGCGAAAGAGCTGGCGGCCGTGGGATATCCAATGACGATCGCCCCGAACACGCACTGCGCCAGATAGATCATGTACGGCGAGTCGGTGGCCTGAAGCTTGCGGATGGCGACGACTGCCACCGCTGAAAGCAGCCCCCCGAGCAGGGCAAGGAGCTGGTAGACGCTGACCGGAAATCCTCCCGGCGCCGCGCTGCCGGCGGCGCCCATCGGGTTGACCACGAGCCAGATCCCGACAAACGACACGGCAACCGCGACAAACACGTCGGGGCGCAGCTTCTCCCGGATGATGAAAGGGGCAAGAAGCGCGGCGAACACGGGGTACGTGTAGCTGAGGATGGTGCCCATGCCCAGCCCCAGCTTCACCATCCCGAAGTACATGAGGTACACGGAGGCCGCGCCGAACACTCCCCTGCCGATCAGCCAGAGCTTGTTGACCGGCTTCAGCTCAATGACGCGGAAAAGGCCCAGTCCGCCTATCACGACAATCCCCGTGGTGAAGCGGGCGGCGGTGACGATGGATGTGCTGATGGATCGGGTGAAGGGAACCAGGAGCGACATCGCGGAGAACACGAGGCTGGAGGCAGCCATCACGAGCATTCCGCGGGTGTATGAGCTTCTCATAAGGGGACGATGCGCTACTTGCGGTGTCCGCGGTCGATGTAGTGGCGCTCCGTGCTTCCCACGTAGACCTGGCGCGGCCGCATGATGCGGAAGTCCTGGCTGTGGTACATCTCGCGCCAGTGGGCCAGCCAGCCGGGGGTCCGGCCGATTGCAAAAAGGACCGTGAACATGTCGTAGGGTATCCCCGTGGCCCGCAGGATGAGCCCGGAATAGAAGTCCACGTTGGGGTAGAGGTTGCGGGACACGAAGTATTCGTCCTTGAGGGCAATCTCCTCCAGGCGGAGGGCGATTTCGAAAAGAGGATCATCCATGCCCGGCTTTCTGAGGAGCCGATGGCAGGCGTCCTTGAGGATTTTCGCCCGCGGGTCGAAGCTCTTGTAGACCCTGTGCCCGAATCCCATGAGCCGGTCCGGAGTATTCCTGTCCTTGGCCCTGGCCACGAACTCAGTGCCGTCGCCTCCCTCGTTGCGGATCCTTTCCAGCATCCTGATGACTTCCTGGTTGGCCCCCCCATGGCGCGGTCCCCAGAGCGCGGAGATTCCGGCGGAGATGACGGCATACACATTGGCAAGGCTGGAGCCGGTGAGCCGCACCGTGGAGGTGCTGCAGTTCTGCTCGTGGTCCGCATGGAGGATGAGGAAAAGATCGATTGCCCTCACGATGTCGTCGTCCAGCCTCGACTCCTTCACGGGGGATGAGAACATCATGTTCAGGAAGTTCGGCACATAGCGGAGCCGGTACGAGGGGTACACGATCGGCTCCCCGATGGACTTCTTGTACGAGATCGCGGCGATGGTCCGGACTTGCGAAATGAGGTTGGCCAGGATCTGACGCTCGGAAGTCTCGTCCATGATCTCGGGGATGGGATAGAACGTGGACAGGGAGGCCACAGTTGTGGCCAGGATTCCCATAGGATGGGATCCCCGGGGAAATCCCACGAAGAAATGGAGCATGTCCTCATGGATCAGGGAGGATTCGTTGAGGAAAGTGGAAAACTCCTCCAGCTCCCTGATGTTCGGCAGCTCTCCGTAGAGCAGGAGGTATGCCACCTCCGTGAACGTCGACTTCTCCGCCAGCTCCTCGATGGGATAGCCGCGGTAGCGAAGGATCCCCTTTTCTCCGTCGATGAAGGTGATGGAGCTGCGGCAGGAGCCGGTATTCTCGTAGCCCGTGTCAAGGGTTATAAATCCCGTTGCCTTGCGAAGGCTAGTGATGTCAATGGCCTTCTCCCCCTCGGTGCCGCGCACGACAGGCAGCTCGTACTCCCTGCCCTCCAGAACAAGGCGGACAGTCTCCTGCTTCTTGGCTGGGTCTCCGCGTGCTTCGGCCATTTTTCACCTCGTGTGGCCTATGGAGATGGAAACAGCGGAAAAAGTCAACGGCGGGAGGCGGTGGAGGACAGGGTGAGGACCCCGAGCGCTCTTTTCATCTGCGAGTCCGAGCCGGTCTCCAGCCCTTTTTGCGATATCCCGTTCATGATCGACGGGGTAAGCAGGGTGGCGCCCGGGGGCAGGGAAACCGGCATGTCGGGGACGATTCCCTTGTGCCAGATGGTACGGCCGCTGGGCGTCAGCCATTCCCGCACCGCCAGCAGGAGGGAGGACCCGTCTGAAAGGGGAAAGTTCTGCAGCACCGTGCCCGTGCCGAATGTGGTCTCCCCGATGAGCGAGGCCCGTTTAGCGTCCTGGATGGCCCCCGCAACGATCTCAGCCCCGCTCGCCGTTCCTTCGTTGATCAGCACGACAAGGGGAAGGGCCGTTGCCACGCCTCCTGCCTGGACCGCATCGTGCATGACCCTTCCCTTTGCGTCTTTCTCAAGCACCACGTCCCCGTCGGGGAGGAACTGGCTGGCGACGCCGATGGCTTCATGAAGGTCGCCGCCCGGGTCGTTACGCAGGTCCAGGACGACCCCCTGGAGCTTCATATCTTCGATCTGGCGGAGGGCCGCCCCGACCTCTTTTGCCACTCCCCTGCTGAACGCCGCGACTCTCAGGTCCGCAAAGGGGTAGCCGGGGAAAGGTCTCCACGACACATTGTCCACCCGTATCCGGGCGCGCTTCAGCGGCACCTCGGAAGTGTTGCCGGAGGCCGGATCGTAGATGCTCAGCACCACAGTGGTCTCCGCGGGACCGATGATGAGGCTGACGACCTGGCTGAGGCCCAGGCCCTCGACGGACTGTCCGTTTACCTTGAGTATCTGCTGTCCGGCGCGGAGCCCGGCCCGTATGGCGGGCGAGCCGTCAAGGGGCGCGGCAATGACCACGCCATCGTTCTTCTGCGTGATCTCCAGACCCACCCCGACATACTCCCCCCGCATCATGGAGCGCTCTTCATCCACCATGGTCGGCGTGAGATACGTGCTGTGGCCGGTGTCGCCCAGGGAGTCTACCATCCCGTTGATTGCCCCCGCAGTCAGCGCTCCGGAGCCCACGGCCGATCTGTCCACATACTCGCGGATGATGATGTCCCACGCCTGGTGAATGAGAGCGAAGTCCAGGCTGGGCCGCTGGAGCGCGGGACCCTGAGGTGCTGGCCGGGTATGCACGGCTCTGTCCACGCCCGCTCCGGCAAGAAATGCCATCGCTACGAGCACCGCCACGGCAGCAGGGATCGGCATTCGAAGCCTTTGCCGCGCCATCAGGTGGCTCCTCCCGCAACGGAAGCCCTTCGCGCAGTGCCATCCCCGTTTGCTCCGTTGACCTCCTCCACCTGCCAGAGCCCCCCTCCGGTAAGGACCAGCCGAGCGTCGTGAAAGGCAAGCAGGCTCGAGCGGTGGCCGACGCTCACGATGGCAGTCTGCGGGAGAAGGTCCATGAGCGTCCGATACAGCTGGCCTTCAGCAGGCTCGTCGATTGCGGAGGTGGCCTCATCCATGAAGACCCACGCGGGTCGCTGGAGAAAGATGCGGCCAAAGGCCAGCCGCTGCTGCTCGCCGAGGGAAAGCACGTGCGCCCACATGCGGCTCTCATCGCGCAGGTCGAAGAGCTCCGGGAGGCCTGCATGGTCAAGCGCGGAGGCCAGCTGGGCATCGCTCGTGCCGGGGCTGCCGAAAGGATAGAGAAGCGCTTCCCGCAGTGTGCCAAGGGGCAGGTACGGCTTCTGCGGCATGAAAAGCACGCTTTCGCGCTCGGGAAGCTCGACGGTCCCCTCGCCGAAAGGCCAGATTCCGGCCAGCGTGCGCATGAGGGTGCTCTTGCCGCTTCCGGAGGCCCCCATGACAAGAAGCCGTCCGCCGGGGGCAAGCTCGAGGTTCAGGCCGGTCACCAGCTGGCGGCCGCCAGGCAGGCGGACATTCAAGCCGCGAAGCCGCAGGGCTGTTCCGTCATGGCGGACGATATTCGCGTGCTTCTCCCGTATCGAATTGATCTTGTCCATTGCCTGCTGGAAGAACCGCAACCGGTCCACCACCGCGTGCCAGCTGGCCAGGTCGGTGTAGCTGTTCACAATGAAGGAAAGCGCGCCCTGCACCTGGCCGAAGGCGCTTGAGATCTGCATGATGGAACCGATCTGGATCACCTTGGCAAAATATGCGGGCATGCTGACCAGGATGGGGAAGATGACGGCAGCCTGGCCGTACCCTGAGACCCACCAGTTCAGGCGCTTTGTCCTGCGCATGATCTGCCAGAAGTTGCGGAACACGTTTGCGAACCGGGCCAAAAGATGCCCCCGCTCCTGGGCCTCGCCGCGGTACATGGCAATGGATTCGCTGTTTTCCCTGAGGCGCACCAGGCTGAATCGGAAATCCGCGTTGAAGCGTTCCTGGTTGAAGTTCAGGTGAATGAGCCTGCGCCCAACGACGGCCGTGAGGACCGTGCCGCACACGGAGTAGAGCACGGCCGCCCAGACCAGGTAGCCGGGAATGACAATCTTTGCGCCGTGCCAGGGTATTGCCACTTGAGCGGAAAGCGTCCAGAGCATGGCAAGGAATGCCGCCAGCGTGGTGACCGAGCTGATCACGCCGATCACGAAATTGAGGGTCTGGGAGGAGAATGTGGCCAGGTCCTGGCTGATGCGCTGATCGGGGTTGTCGGTTCCGTCGCCGAGCACCTGCATCTGGTAGTAGGTGCCGCGCGACAACCAGGCATCCACGTATCGTTTTGTCAGCCACTGCCGCCAGCGGATCTGCAGCATCTGCGTCAGGTAGGTCTGATAGACGGCTGCGATGATATAGGGGATGACCAGGATGAAGAAGACCAGGAGCTGGTGCCACGCATCGGGGGCATCGTACTTCTGCAGCGCGTTCCAGAAGGTGTTGTACCACTCGGTGATACGGTACGAGATGTACACCATGAGCAGGTTCAGCAGAACAATGGCAAGGAGCAGGACGCGCGCCATCCAGCGCTCCTCCGAGTGCCACCAGTACGGTTTCACGATGCTCCACAGGTCGCGAAAGAAAGCCCGGTTGAACTGTTTCATGACATGTCAAATATCGAAAGGAAGCCCACGGTAAAGCAAATCGTATTCCCCTGTGAACGCCTGGATGGTACAGTGCCCCCGTGACACCTTCCGCCCGGGTTCTGCTCGCCGCGACTTTGATGGTGCTCGGCATCGCGCCGCTTGGCGCCAATCCCGCGGGCCCCCTGGAGCCGGACTTCACGGGATGGAAGCGCGTGGAGACGGCTCACTTCATTTTTGTCTTCGAGCCGCGCGACCAGGCAGCTGTGAACGAGCTGACCTCCTTTGCCGAGAACGTCTATCAGAACGTGACGGACTTCCTCGGCTCCCATCCCGCCCGCGTCTGGGTTGTCGTGGCAGGACGGGTGGACCTGGCAAATGCGTATACTGACCCGATCCCTCCCCACATCACGCTGTACCTGACGCCGCCCTCTGAGCCCCTGGTCGGGCTGGAGGCATCCCGCTACCTGCGGCTCCTCCTCGTGCACGAGCTCACCCACTTCGTCAACTTCGAGTACGACAAGGGACTGTTCGCTTTTCTCTCTTCCTTCTTCGGGCCGGCAGTCAGGGACGCGAACGCCGCCTTTCTTCCGACGTGGTTCCTGGAAGGGATTGCCACGCACACCGAAACGCTCTTCACCGACGGCGGCCGCGGCCGCAACCCGTTCTTCGAGATGGAGTATCGCGCCTTCCTCCTCTCGCATCGCTTCTTCCCCCTGAGCCAGGCGGCCTACAGCTCGTATCTCCCGCCGGCCGATCGGGATTGGATTGGAGGCTATCTTTTCTTTCGCTACCTCCTCGATCATTACGGGAGCGACATTTACCTCCGCATTCACGACGAATACGTGAAGTTTCCGCTGTTCGGGCCCGGGAAGGCGATTGAGCGGGCAACCGGCAGGCCGGCGAAAGCAATGTACCGGGACATGGTGCAGGAGCTTGAAGCCCGCTACGCATCCCAAACGCCTGTTGAGGAGGGAAACCATGTCATCCCGGATCGGGTCGGAGACTACTTCCTGCCTGTGGCGACTTCCCGAGGCTGGTATCTCTACCGCTCGACCCCCTCTGAGGCTCCCGGGATTGTTCTGTACGACTCTGCGACGAAGCGTGAGCGGCTGTTGCTATCAACGCCCCTCACGGACAGCGCCTCCCTGACGGCGTCAGCGGATGGGAAGCGAATCGTCTTTTCCACCTATGAGGCGACCTCGGGGAAAAGCGGAGAGATCGTCGCTTCGGATCTTTTCGCCCTGGACCCGGGGACGGCGACCGTCCGACGAATCACCACGGGCGGTCGCGTCTGGCAGCCGAGGCTCTCCCCTGATGGAACACGCCTTCTCGCCGTCTCCGCCATTGGACCGTGTTCCCGGCTGGTGGAGGTCGACCAGCGGGACGGGTCGCTCCACCTCCTTTTTTCAGCGAGGGACGCCATTGTGTCCACCCCGGCATTCTCTCCCGATGGCTCCCGGGTGGCGTTCGAGGTTGCGGTCCACGGTACGACGAGCATCCGCGTCCTGCCCCTTCCGAGCCCGGAGCGCCAGGTCTCTGCGAACGATCCACTTACCGACTTCAATGTCGATCTGGCCACGGTCGCCGTCGGTCCCACGGAGACGGGCGCCTACTTTCCTCGATTCCTCGACAACAAGAACCTCCTCTTTTCCTCCGAAGCCGGCGGAACCCTCGCTCTGTATTCGACCGACATCGACGCGGGGACATGTACTCTCGTCTGTGAGGACCCCGTGGGAGCATGGGCGGGTGAGCTCGCGGGGGACAGAGTCTTGTACGCCACCTATCGAGCAGACGGGTACACTCTCATGGAGAAACCGATGCAGCAGAAGGAGAGCCGGCTTCCGCCGGCTGCGCCTGCGCAGCAGGAAAGTGAGACGGACGCTGCCGCAGGGGAAGCGGTCCCGTATGTGGACCTTCCGCGATTTCTCGCCTGGACGCCGCTGCCGATCTACGTCAGCACGATTGCTTCGGCTGAGATCGTGGCCGCCCCCGGAGCCGTTTTGTGGGGCGTCTCGAACCTGGGCACAAGCTCCTACCTCGCCGCCGTCTCATTCCGAACGGATGCCCTTCAGCCGGCCGTGGAGCTTTCCCTGCAAACCGCACTCGGCACTGTCGGCCTCGGCTACGCTCTCTCCGAAGGTTACACCAACCTCTCTTCGACCGATCACAAGCAGGAGCTTCGACAGCAGGCAGCGCTGTCGATCCCGCTCATCTCTTCCACGAAGCTCAATTCCGCCACGGGACTGTCTGTTTTCACGTCGATCAGCGACAGCCTCATCGCGGAAGGGCCGCAGGTCTTTTCCTTCCTGGACGGGCTGGGCGTAGGAGCCGGCGCGGCGAGCCTCAGCTTTTCGCATGATATCGACGCGACGGCCGGTGTGGGTTTCCAGCGCAGCTCGATGGGGAGCCCCATGGACCTGTTTGCCCTGTCACAAGTCCTTGCATCATTTGCTTTTTCCCTGTATCCGCCCGTTCTCTCCGCCACCGGACCGGGCGCGGTCGCCACAGGTGTCTTTTCCGTCTCATTTCCATCCCCTGTTCAGCATCACGTGGTCAAGCTCGGGTTGAAGGCGAGCTATGTCAGCTTCAACGAGACGTTCTACCAGATCACCAATCCGCGCGGAGCCTTCGATCCCGTGGTCCAGAGCATGCCGGGGAGAACGCTTCTTTCCCTGGATTATCTGGTTCCCATCGCGCTCCTCGACGCGCCGCTTGCGTACAGCCTCGGTCTCATCGGGATCGGCTGCGGCTTTCATCTCGAAGCGGCCGCAGATTGGGCTACGGCTCCCGCAAGCCTGGTTTCAGATCGCGACCTCTACGCGGGTGTGGAGCTGGTGCTGAACGTCGCCGCGGGCGAGCAGTCTTTTCCCGTGGGTCTCGGGCTCAGCTTCCGGTTCGAGCCGAGCTTCGCGACGCCTCCGAACTGGACGGCGGACTTGCGGCCCTACATCTTCATTTCCACGGACAGCTTTGCGGGCACCATCCTCGGGACGCGTCTCACGCGGCCTTGATCTCAGATTCGATCGAAGTTGACCTCGCAAGGCGAAAGCAGCATGTTTCAAGCAGGAACACGCATGTCGATTGCGGCTCGAAAGTCTCTCCTCAGTCTTCTCTTGGCCGCGGCCCTCTGCCTCCCTGCCGCAGCCGATGCCCGGTGTGATCCTGCCCCGGCCCAGGAGGTCGGGTTCTACGAAAACCCCGGCGGCCTGGTTCCCCTCGATACGACCTTTCGCGACGAAAACGGATCTCCCATCACGTTGAGGAAGCTCATCCATGCGCCGACGATTCTCGCCCTTGTCTATTACGAATGTCCCAATGTCTGCGATGCGCTTCTCACGGGGGTGGCCGGATCCCTCAAATCACTGGAAGCCTCGCCTGGCACCGATTACCAGGTGATCACGATCAGCATCGACGAAACAGAGACCCCGAAGGAAGCACGAAAGGCGAAGAGAATCGCCCTGGAGACTATTGAAAAGCCGTTCCCTCCTTCGGCGTGGCGCTTTCTTACGGGAGACTCCGCCAGCATTGGCCTGGTGGCGCAGGCGCTGGGATACAGGTTCGTGAAGCGGGATACCGGGTTCGACCATCCCGTGGGGGTTATCGTGCTTTCCTCTGAGGGAAAGATCATACGGTACATGTACGGAGCAGACTTTCTTCCGGCTGACCTGAAGCTTTCGCTTCTGGAAGCCTCATCAGGCAGAATCGGGCCGACGATAGCAAAGGTAATGCGGATCTGCTTCACAAAGGACCCGAAAAGCCACGCCCTGGTCTTCAATATTCTCAGAATCGTTGGAACTGTCACTCTCCTCAGCGCGGCTCTGCTTGTCGGCTACATCTTTGTGGCAAGCATGAAGCGGAAGCGCTCTGCTCGGCAAACGATATGAAGGAGGAATCCACGTGAAGGCTTTCAGAAATCTCATGTTGCTTGTTCCATTTGCGATGCTGGCAGCGGCGCAGCTGCATGCGGTCCCCCCCTCAACCCTGAAAGGCAATGTCTTTTCCCAGCCATGGGCCGCCTCCGACTTCACGCTTACCGATCAACATGGCACGCCCTTTCACATGGCGGACACGAAAGGGAAAGTGGTCGTCATGACCTACATCTACACGCACTGCACCGACTTCTGCCCGTTCGTTGCCCTGAAGATGAAGGAGGCTGGAAAACTCCTGGGCTCGGAAGCCGACAAGTTTGTCCTTGTCGCTGTAACCACGGACCCTGAGCGGGACACTCCGCAGGTGTGCGCCGCCTACAGCAAGGCAATTGGAGTGTCCGATTCCTGGCACTTCGTGACCGGTCCGGTCGCGAGCGTTCGAGGCGTCTGGAAAAACTATTACATCGGCGTAGAAAAGGAAGAAGAGAAGCCTGCTTCCGCGGCGGCCAACCCACCCAGCGCTCAAGAGGAAAAGGCAGCGCAAGAGGAAGCCGCCAAAGTGGCACGCGGCCTCAGCGGCGAGGATAAAGCTCTTGTCGGGAAGATCATCGATGCCTTCGGCGGCGGCTACGACGTCTCCCACGACATACCGTTCTGGATCGTCGACACGCAGGGGAGGATGCGGGTGAATCTCGACGCTGACGCAACTCCCGCGGATATCGCCTTTGACGTGAAGGCCTTGCTCGCGGAGTAGGACCGTACCCCCCCGCAACTTCTGCCCGCACACTATCCTCCCGTGCCCAAGCGTGCATCATGACTGAGCAACGTCGAACAATTCGCGCCGAAGTGCTCCTGGTGCTGGGCGTTTCCCTTGGGTACAGCGCAATCTATGCGATGGTGGAGCTCATAGGAAAACTTTCCGCGAACAAGGCCCTTTCCTCGCAGACCACGACTCTCAACCCCTCCCAGGCGTCAGGCCACCCATGGCTGGACCTAGTGCTCCAGCTGGTGAGGGTTTTTTTTGACGCGGTACCGGCCTTCCTCGCGCTCCATCTGTTGAAGCGGAGCGGACACGTTGACCCGATGGGTTTTCGGACCCGTCGGGTCGGCTTCGACATTTGGTCGGGCCTTGGGCTTGCCGCCGTGATCGGGATACCCGGGCTCGCGCTTTATTTTGCCGCGAGGGCGATTGGCATCAACACGACGGTCATTCCGGAGGCGCTGCCTTTTCTCTGGTGGACCGTGCCGGTCCTTCTGCTGTCTGCCTTTTCGAATGCGCTCCTCGAAGAGGTGGTCGACGTCGGGTATTTGATGAATCGCCTGCGTGAAATGTCATGGAGCGTTCCCCTGGCGGTGGCGGCAAGCGCTCTGCTTCGGGGCTCGTACCATCTCTACCAGGGCTTCGGCGGGTTCATCGGCAACGCCATCATGGGAGCTTTGTTCGCATTGTTCTTTGTTCGCTTCAAACGCGTGAGCCCGTTGATCATCGCTCATGCAATCCTGGATTCCGTTGCCTTTGTCGGATATGCTCTTCTGCACAATCATCTGGGCTTTCTTGGCATATGAAGCGACCTCGGACGATCCCAATCCTGATGGCCCTGGCGGCTGCGGTTGTTTCCTGTTCCCCTCAGGGCGTCCAGGCGCGTTTGCCGGTGATCGCCGGCTCAACGAAGCCCATCAAACATGCGGAGTCGCAAGGAATCGTTCTCGCATTTGGCACAACGGATCCTGCTCTCGTGCCGAATGACTACAGCGTCGCCACTGCAACAATGATCTCGCCCTTGATCACGGGATGGTCCCGTCAGAACCAGACGGTGAGAGACGGTGAGCTGCTCTCTTACATCCACCCTCTTCTCGGGGCCATCATGGTTGTCGTCCACGTCGATTCGTCCGGTACAGTCACATACTCTGGCACCATGAGCGACAACCAGAGCCGTTTCACCGCCATTGTGAAAGCCGACGGCACGTTCAGTTCCGATCAAATACTCGTCGCGTCGCTAGTGGAGACTGTCTATCCGCCTGTCCAGTCCTACCAGATGTACGCTCATTCGACCTTCACGGGGACCATCGCTCGCGACGGCGGGTACGGCGGCAATGGCAGCGCAGTCAATCTCACCTCGACTCTTGCCTATGAAAGACCCCCAAACCCTGACATTACGGCGCCGACGGGCACGGAGGGCTACTTCATTACGTTCGCCGTGAAGTCCGTTCCTTCGAAGTCTTTTTTCGGAATGCAATTCTATCCATGGGACGACGGATATTCCGACCCGGCTGCGGTCATACTGTCCGCAACAAACTCGTCGGTCTATGATCAAGAAATCATCGCGAAAAGTCACGACCCGCGCTCGGCGTACAGCTACATGTTCTATTGGCGCTCAGGGGTCTTCTACCAGATCCCCTGGGGCCGCATCTCCCGCGAGGACATTCCAGACACTTGGGACAAATTCTGAAGCGACACTGATTCGGAGCAGACGGCAAGCCATCAGTTCTGCGCCCTTTTCAGCTCCTCGTATTGCTGCGTTCCCCTCATCTTCTCGTTTTCCCCGGCATAGTCGAGGGCCGTCTTCCCGAAGTTGTCTCTCAGCTTGGCATCTGCCCCAGCCTGGAGAAACAGGGAAATGATTTCAGGATTCTCATTGAAACCCGCCGCCAACATCAGGGGCGTCGCACCATAGGCGTTGATATCGTTGATCCCTCCTCCTGCTTTCAAGAGAACGGAAACGACCTCCGGGTTGGTTGCGTTCATTGCGGCGAACATCAGAGGCGTCCAGCCGTCCGGCGTCCTTTCGTCGAGCTTTGCTCCCGCCTGCAGCAGGGTCGAAATGACCTTCGGGTTCCTGGTATTTACGATTGCGAAAGTCAGAGCCGTCCAACCGTCAGAAGTCCTGTCATCAATCTTGGCGCCCCCCGTCACCAGGGCGGAGACAATTGCCGGGCTCGAGTTGCTTTCCGCAGCCCACATCAAAGGCGTATAGCCGTCGGCGTCTCTGTCCTCGACTTTTGCTCCCGCCTGCAGGAGGGCCGTGATGACATGCGGGTTCTGGTTGTTCTTTGCAGAAAGCATGAGGGCCGTCACATCCATGTTTGTCCGATCATCAACCCTTGCTCCGTCGCCCAGGAGCGTAGAGATAACAGCTGGGTTCGAGTTGTACTCCGCCGCCCACATCAAGGGCGTTCCGCCCTCGTAATCCCTGTCATCGACTTTTGCCCCGGCTTTCACCAGCACGGAGATGACCTCGGGGTCGTGGTTGAACGCGGCGGCAAACATCAAGGGAGTCAAACCCTCGGTCTCGATCTGGTACTGATGGGCAGCTTCAGCCCGAAAGGGCGCAACTTTCCAGAAAGGAAAATCGGTAACCTCGACGTCAGCGCCATTGGAAAGGGCTTCCTGTATTTCCTGAGGCGTTCCATTTCTTACGAGCTCAGAAAAGTCCTGGGCAAAAACGCCACAACCGAGGGAAAGGAATGCCACCAGAAACACCAGCGGTTTCATCACGAGCTTCCCGGCTTTCTCCTTCTCCTGAATATAATGAAAGCGCCGTGATCAAAGCACGCCCGATCTCAACCGCCAATCTCCCTCTCGCGGTGATGCGCGGCTTCCCGCTCGGGCCGGCCCCGCAACCGGTCCCGCAGGAGCGCTCCCCAGTAGACGAGACCTGAGAGAGAAGCGATGTAAACCCCCACGGGCACCCTTTTCCAGGGACCGAAGAAAGCCAGCAGAATACCGCACCAGGTGATCCCCAACCCGAGGAGTATTGCGACAACCAGCGCCCACCCCGGATGACGTGTCAGCTTGTGCGCTGCGCCTGCCGGAGCCGAGATGAGAGCGAAAGCAAGAAGCACCCCCATGGACAGGATGCTGACCGCAGTCGTGGCCCCCAGCAGAAGGAGATAGACAAAGTCCAGGATCTTGGTCGGTACTCCGCGGGCGCTTGCAGTCCCCGGGTCGATGGATGCAAAAAGGAGCGGCCGGAAAATTACTGTCAGGACCGCCAAAACAACAACGACTACGATCCCGAGAATGAGGATGAAGGACCCTGAGAGGCTCAGAAGCGACCCGAACAGGATGCCGATCCCGGAGCTTGCGTGGGTGGCGCTCGACTGGGCATAGAGAGTGAGGAAAAGGACCCCGAGGCCGAGGGCGAAGGAAAGGACCATTCCCACTTCCACGTCCCTGCCCTTGAGACGGTCGCGAAGAGCGCCCATTGCAATGACTGCAAGCAGGCCGAAACCCAGCATCCCCAGGAGGGGGTTCCATCCAAGGAGCGCGCTGCCCGTGATCCCTGCGAAACCGATGTCCGTCAATGCTTCACTGGCGAAAGCCAGGGCCCGGAGAACCATGAAATACCCCACCGCGGCGCACAGCACTGCGGTGAGCGTCCCTCCTATGAGCGCGTTTTGGAATATCCCCGACCTGATTACCTCTCCCATGTTCTCCCTTTCTGGAGGAACCGCGCAAGCACGAAGGCCGTGAAAGAGAGCGTCGCGACAAAAAAGCTGACCGGCAGCGTCCCGGTGACAGCCGCCAGAAGGATTCCTGCAATAACGTACACCTCCCCCAGCAGGACGGCGAAGCCGATAACGGCCGAGGGCCTGCGGAAAACGGTCCTCGCCGTGGCGGCAGGTCCCACCAGGAGCGTGAAGACGAGAAGGGAGCCCGTGACCTGGACCGCGAGTGAGACGGTCACGGCCGTCAGAACGAGGAATACGGCCGCCAGGAACCTGATGGAAACACCCTTCGCCAGTGCTGACTCTGAGGACGCCGTGGCAAACAGAAGCGGACGGAAAACGATGGCGATGCAGAGGAGCGTAAATAGGCTGCTTGCCAGGGTCACGCGGACCTCCGCGGGGCTGATGCCGAGGATTGTCCCGAACAGGATTCCATACGTCCGCTCCGCGTACCCGGAATAGAGGGTCAGAAAGAGCAGGCCGAGCCCGAGGCTGAAGGTCATAACGATCCCGATGCCCAGATCTTTCTCGCGGACCTGCTCGCCGAGGAAAGAGAAGGCCAGCGCCGCGATGATAGTGAAACAGAAAAGCCCAAAGACGGGAGAAACCCCAAGAAGGACGGCTCCCGCCGCCCCGGCAAACCCGATGTTGGGCAAGGCATGGCCGGCGAATGTCATGCCGCGAGCAACGAGGAAATAGCCGATCACCGCCGCGCACAGCGCAACGGAGCAGGCGGCGGCAAGGGCGTTTTGAAGAAATGCGTAGCTGAGAAGATGCAGAAGGCCCATCTACGTCTCGGCTCCGATCACGAACCGTCTCCCCTGGGCGCTCACAACATCGACACGCGAGCCATAGAGACGGCTCAAGACTTCGCTGGTGATCACCTCGTCGGGCCGGCCCAGGGCGCTTCGGCCGTTCGCCAGATAGAGCACCTTGTCGATGTGGGGAAGAAGGGGATTCACGTCATGCGTGACCAGAAGGATGGTGATTTTTCTTGACCGGCAGATCCTGGCCACTAGCGTGATGACCTCCTGGCTATGAGCGATATCAAGGCTGGCAAGCGGCTCGTCAAGCAGCAGGAGCTGGGGATCGGAGATGAGAGCCTGCGCAAGCAAAAGTCGCTGGCGTTCGCCCCCGGAGAGCTCGTCGAAGGCCGCGCGTGAGAAGCTCAGCGCATCCACTTCCTCCAGGATCTTGTCGAGCTTCCTTTCACGGTCCCTGCTGAACAGCCCCAGGCCCCACCGGTGGCCGTCCAAGCCGAACCCCACGATGTCCCGGGCACGCAAGGTGTTCATGCTGTCGAGGTTCAGGAACTGGGGTAGGTAGCCGACCTGCTGGTTTCCTGTCCGGGGGACCTTGCCGAGGACCCTGACCTCCCCTTCAAAGGGACGCAGCAGCCCGAGAAGCATCTTCAGCAGCGTGCTTTTGCCAGCGCCGTTGGGACCGAGGATTGCGACGAACTCTCCGGAGGAAAGCCGGAAGCTCATTCCGTTCTGGATCGTCAGGCCCCCCAGGCGGACGGAAACCTGCGTGAGGCTGACGGCTGCATCAGGTGGTTCTGAAATAGCGTTCATCCCTTCGAGAATACCCGGATGGCGCGATGACGTCAATGATACATCGTCTCATTTAGCAGACGTGTTGCGTTCAAGGATTTTTCCGTTGACCATCACCGGCCGCCGTGCTTATATTGTCGCTATTGATACCCGATATCATTAATAGTGATATCAGGTGTCATTAATCCCAACGCTGGAGAGGAGTCGATATGCCGGGAATAAGTCGCCGCATGCAAAAATCATGGAAGGTTGCTTTGGCGATCGTCGTATTCTGCTTTTTTCTCACCGCCGCGTATGCCGACGATCAGCCCCCTGCGCCGCAGAAAATCACCTTCACGGGGGAGCTGGATCTGGGGGTTACCTATGAAAGCGTCAGCGGGACCGCAACGGATAGACCGACGGAGCTGAAGTTCGGCTCCACTCTTACGGACGGGAACGTCGGGTTCAACGCGAGGTTCCTCTTCTACCCGCCAACGGTGAGCTCATCCGTGGCCACGTTCTCGCTTCCCATCAGCGTCGACTACGCGTATGGGACGTATCTTCTCTACTGGACGGCTTTCGACCATTTCATGACGGCAAAAATATCCGTGGGAGACTTCACCAATTTTACGGATTATATCCTGCCTTACAATTCCAACGGATTCACCCTTCTGCTCCAGGGGAACTCCATCGGCGGCTACATGGAAGGCCTGGTCGGCGGCGCGCTGGCATTCTCTCCGATCAAGAACCTCACGCTCGCCGCATTCATTCCCTGGGATAGAACGGGCGGCGGCACACCGTTTAATGACACAATCGGCAACTTCGACGTCAACGTCTCCTACACCTATCCCAAGCTTATCAAGATCAACGCCGGGTACGGAAACTCCTACAACGGGGATATAAGCGGCGTCCTGATCCAGCCTAACTCAGGCACCAATCTCGCATACATCAACATCTCCCTCCTGCGCGTGGAGAATCTCACTCTCGGCGCCGAGTACGGAAATTATACAAACGTGACCAGCGCCTCTGCGGTGGAGAACTACCTCACCGGCACGGTCAGCTACACTTTTCCGAACGAGCAAACAGGAAACTCGCTCACTTTCAGCGATGATCTTTTCTACTTCATTCCCGCCTCGGGTACGAACGTCATCCAGGAGTATTTCTCCACGAATTACACCTTCTCGCAGGTCTTTTCGGGGGCAGATGTCATCCTCGACATGGACGTGAACTACGCGAATAATTACCCGGGAGTGGACAGCACGAACGCCAACTCACTTGTCGCGTCGCATAAGAACCTGACGCTCAACCCGTGGGTGAAATTGTCCTTCGGAGTCAAGGCACACATTCTGGCCTTGGGATATGCGTACAACTACGATCTCGACGCTTCCAAGACAGGTTACAGCAAGGTGATTTTGAATGCCACGATCTACTACTGATCGTCGCCAGTCCACGAACATATCGCAGGAGGAAATCTCATGAATCGTAGAAGAATCAACGGCGCCCGGCTGCTAATGACGGCAGCGTTGCTTTTCGTGCTCTCCACCTTCGCGTTCGCCGAAGCCCAGTCCGAGAAGCCCTCCGGGGTCCAGGTCGTGGCCGCGGAGAACACGTACGGGGATCTCGTTCAGCAGATCGCCGGCATTCACGCTCACGTTCTGAGCATAATCTCGGATCCCAACGTCGACCCGCACGAATACGAGGCGAATGTGGACAACGCACGCCAGATCGCGGACGCCGACATCATCATCGAAAACGCCGGCGGATACGACACCTGGATGGACAAGCTCATGGCAACCACGCAGAACAGCAAGCGGGTCCTCATCAAGGCGTTTGACCTGGCGACGACCCATCTGAAGGAAAACGAGCATGTCTGGTACAATCCCGACAACGTCATCGTGATTTCCCAGAAGATTCTTGACGCCTTGAAAGCAAAGGACCCTGCGGACGCCGCGGAGTTCGATGCGAACTTCGCAGCCCTGAAGCCGGAGATAGAAAAGCTCGATGCACGGCTCGCCGATCTCAAGACGAAGTACGCCGGCACCCCCATTGCCTTGACCGAGACGATCTTCCTCTACCAATCCGAGCTGATCGGATTGAAGGTCCTGACTCCCTGGACTTTCGAGAAGGCCATAGCCGAAGGCAATGATCCGTCGGCAGCGGACGCAATAACCGCAGAGCAGCAGATCACCAGCCGGCAGGCCAAGATCCTCGTGTACAACGTTCAGACCGTGACCCCCATCACGACGAAGCTCCAGGATGAGGCGAAGGTGCTGTCCATCCCGATCGTGCCCGTGAGTGAAACAATGCCTCCGGGTCTGCACTACCAGTCCTGGATGTCGAAGCAGCTGGATGTACTGGAGAATGCCCTGGAGCAGGCCCGTCAATGATCGCTTCAAAGGTGAGAACCCTCGCCACCTTGTTCTTTGCGGCGGCTCTGTCGCACGGGATCTGGGCTTCTCCCGTTGTAAAGATCGTCGCAGCTGAGAACTTTTACGGGAACATCGCCGAGCAGATCGGCGGAGACGAGGTCAGTGTCACCAGCATCATGTCGGACCCGAATGTTGATCCTCATGAGTACGAGTCCGACGCGGAGAATGTGAAAGCGGTATCGGAGGCGGACCTCGTCATCGTCAATGGCGGCGGTTACGATGGCTGGATGAGCAGGATCCTTTCCACCTCACCCGGCAACCACCGAGTCATCCTGACGGCATTGGAGCTTGCCGTGAAAAGACTCCCGGAGAACGAGCACGTTTGGTACAGCGTTGACGACATGCAGGCAATAGGAATCGCCATTTCGAAGAGCCTGCAGAAGCTCGTCCCGGAGAAAGCCGAGGTGTTTGCCAGGAACGACCGCGCTTTTCAAGAGTCGCTGGGAGCGATCCGGGAGAAAATGGCGATCATATCCGGCCGCTATGCCGGCACTCCGGTTGGTCTCACGGAGACGGTCTATCAGTATCAGGCGGTCCCTCTGGGGCTTCGAGTGCTGACACCCTTCGAGTACCAGAAGGCCATGGATCAGGGAAAGGACCCTCCCGCGCCTTTCGGGGAGGAAATGGACGACCAGATCAGGCAGCATAAGATCCGTATCCTGATCTGCAATGATCAGACCATTTCCTCTCTTGACGCCCGGGTGCTGGGTGAAGCCAGGGCTGCCAACATTCCCGTTGTCGGCATGACGGAAACCATGCCGCCGGGGGAAAAGTACCAGACCTGGATGCTGCGACAGCTGGATGAGCTTCGAAGCGCTTTGATATCCGCGGGCTCCTGATCGCTGCATAGGCTATGCGCGCCGAGGCAAAACGGCTATCATCGGAGACAGCGCGGAAACAGCTCAATGGACATCGAGAAAAGGATCAACGAAGCATTTCAGGAGCTCGGAGAAAGGAAAACCGGGCCCCGGCGGGCCATCGCAAAGAACCTGATTCGCCTCGGACACGCGGGCGCCGTGTTTTCCGCGGAAGAGCTGCTCCAGAAGCTGCACCGCAACAACCCGCGCATCGGAAGGGCAACCGTCTATCGCTCCATCGACAAGCTTGTGCGGATGAAGGTGCTTGACCGGATCGAGTTCGCGGACGGAACGCACTCCTTCCGGCTCTGTGAAAGCGACCATCACCACCACCATCTGGCGTGCACAAAATGCCACCGTGTCGTGGAGCTGGACTTCTGCCTGGAGTCGGAGGCAATCGCCGCGATCGGAAAACGGGAAAGCTTCGAGATCGACGATCATTCGATCACCCTCTTCGGTCTTTGCCGGGAGTGCCGACACTAAGTATGATGCGCGCATTTCCAGCTCTGCTCCTTTGCTTCATTCTCCCCGCCGCAGCGGTGGAGGCGGGAACCTGGATCACACCCGAGTTTTCCCTGTCTGTGGATGACCTGCGCGGGATGATCGCTGCCCTGCCGTCGGATGTCGGCAACGGTATCCTTTCCCGACCGTCCGCCTTCCTGGGGCTCATGGCGGAGGTGCTGGATCAGCCCGCCGATCTTCTTGTCCTTGTGGACAAACAGCACGCGCTTTCCGCAGATTATGCTCCCCCTGACCTCGTCCCCCTGAAGGACTACCCGCTTCGAACCACGTGGCCGAACCTCATGCTTCGCAAGGCCATCATGCCCGCGGTGCTCCAGATGGTGCGCGCCGCGCGCGCTGACGGAGTGACAATCACATTCTCCTCCACCTACCGCTCTTTCGAGTACCAGCAGGGCCTCTTCGCTCGTGAGGTGAAGATGTACGGGCAGGAGATGGCGGAGAGGGAGTCGGCGCATCCCGGGCTTTCGCAGCACCAGCTGGGAACCGCAATCGATTTTGGGACAATCAGCGACGGCTATGAAAAAACGCCGGAGGGCAGGTGGGTCTCATCCCATGCCTGGGAGTACGGCTTTACCCTGTCCTACCCCGCGGAGTACGAGCAGATTACCGGGTACCGCTACGAGAGCTGGCACTACCGCTATATCACTCGGCCCGGGGCGCTGATGCAGAGAGAGTTCTTCTCCGACGTGCAGCAGTACTTCCTGGAGTTTCTCAACGACAACCGCGCAATCCTTGAGCAGATGCGCTTGAAGAGAGGCTGAGGTACCCGGTGAGAGACGCCAGCGAGCGGCTCCCGCTGCACAACGAGGCCGAAGCGTCGCTCCTCCACGGCATCCTGGAGGAAGACGGCGTCCCGCACATCATCCGCTCGTTTCACGACCGGGCATACGACGGGCTGTGGCAGATGCAGGAGGGGTGGGGCTACGTGGAGACCTCAGTGCGCTTTGCTGGCGGCGTACGGGCGCTCCTTGAAGTGCTGAGAAAGAACCACCCCTCCTCAGAGCTGGGCAAGGAAGAAGACTAGCCCGAAGAGAAAGAGTATCGCCGCCCCGGCAATCTCCACCACTCTGCGGATTATCATGTCGCGCTCTTCGTGAGCGCCTGCTACAGCGCGGATGGCGCCCCTCTTCACCAGGATCACCACCGCGCCGGTTGCGCTGATCGTCGTGCCCATCCCCAGGGAGATGGAGGAGACTGCAAGGATGCTGACGGCAAGCATGTGAAGGGAAAGCGCAAACAGGACCACTGCCACTGCTCCCGGGCAGGGGATAACGCCGGCCGGCAGCGCAATGCCTAAGAGGTTCCTCATCGTGAGACCCGCCTCAGGTCCCGGCGCATGGTCATGCCTCGGGTGCTCACTCCCGGCATGTTCGTGATGATGTGAGTGGGTGTGCATCTTCCCCATTGACCGCCTGACCAGCATGACTGCCCCGATTGCCGTAATGACGGCAAAAGTGACCAGCTGGATCCAGTGGTTTGCCTGCTCCACACCTGTGGCAAATATGCCGCGGATCAGATAGTAGAGGACAAGCACAACCGTGAGCGCCGAAAGGGCGTGCACGGCTGCCACCAGGTACCCAATGATGAAGCTCTGGCGGATGTTGCCCTCGTTTGCAAGGAGGAATGAGGAAACAATGGTCTTGCCGTGCCCGGGGCCCGCTGCATGGAAGATGCCGTAGGCCAGCGCAAGGGCTGCCACGAGAAGAAGTCCGCCCAGCGAACGCGAGCCTTTGAGAGCCCGCGTCATGCTGGCCAGGCTCTCGTTGAGCATCCTCTGAACCGGTGCCATGACGCTGAAAAGGAAAGCCGTGGCGCCCGAGGTAATTGTCGTGAATACGCCGGTCCGGGGCCGCGTGTTCTGAGAGGTGAACGGATTGGGCACCTCCTGCCCGAAGCACAATGGGGAAGCAAGGACAAGGGCAAGCAGCAGCGCAGATCGCTTCATGAGCTCTCCTTGAATCGGATGACCAGATTGTCGGGCATGTACTGCCCCGGCCAGAGGGGCTTCACTTTTGTTTTTTCTATCGATAGTCCCACGGAGACACCGTCGTCTCCCTTGACCACAACGTCATCCGCATGCATCAGGTCGAAGGCGACGAAGTAGGTGTCGTCATAGACGGTCACGCGCACGGTCTGCTCATCGGCAGTGACGGGCAGGTCAAGCGGCACGAAGAAGGAGTAGACCAGCTTGGTGCCCTCCACCACGCTGGGGGTGAACTGCTCGATGCGGATTTTTCTCAGCGGTTTTTTCCCGATGAAGAATGCCAGAAAGTAGTGGTAATTCTCCAGATTGTCGAATGCTCCGGACTTGATTTGGGCCGTCTGCTTTGCGCTGAAGTTCCCGTCCACGTTCGGCTTGAAGTCAGTCAGGATCATCTCGGAAAACATGTCGTCGAACGACCAGCGGAAGGTCATCCCTTTCAGGTTTCCATTGTCGAAGAGTACGGTCATTTTGTTGTTGATGAACACATGCGGGTGCGCAAGCGCTGAGAATACCGTCACCGTCCCGAAGACGAACGCGAGCGCGACCCTGCGGAAGCTCACCCTGACTCTCCCGAGGTGCGTCGAGTCTCCAGCGTTTCCCCGGCGCGAATGCCGAACCGGGCCTGGAGGAAGGCGTCAAGGCGATGGGCCGCCTCCAGCATGCCGGCCACCGGCACGCTGGCCCCTTCACCGGCGAACCTCCTCGTCACCCTTTCGAAATACTCCGTGGCATAGCGCGCGGGCTGCTGCATGAGATAAGCCTGGAACTCGTTCACAGCAAGGTAGCGGTAGTCACCGTCATACCCCAGCTCATCGAGAAACCTCGTGAAAAAGGCCCGCGTCCCGGGGGTCAGCGAGTCCCAGAGACGGAAACAGAACGCGCGGTACTCGGGGGAAGCGAAAAAGATGCCGTGAAATGATTCGTGGGTGAGGAGCAGGCGGCGCTCTACGGCGGAAGAAGACCTTGAGATGGAGATGATGCCTCCTGTCCCGGGCGCGAAGCGGTCATGGACTATCGTTACGATCCCGTTTTCCAGGGCCAGGTCCCTCAGGGTGAGCTCTTCCGGGTTCAAGTCCAAACCGGTCAGCTCTGCTGCGCTGAAGAATGACGCCAGCCCCTCCGGCCCATAGTCATGAGCGTTCCATCCATGCAACTTTTCCAGGGTGTTGTTGTCCAGGAGACGGCCCCGAAATCCACGCTTTTCCAGGAAAAAGGCCAGGCGGGAGAACATCCTGTCCTGGTAACTGTAATCCACAGTATCAAGAACGAGTATGGACGGGAACCGGTCCCACCGGTAGAGGCTGAAGGACGGGGCGTCCTGTGCACCCGCGGGTGCAGCCAGCACGGACTGAAGCGATGCGACGTGCGGCTCCGCGCTGATTCCGGCACCAGGGGCAAGGGTCGCAACAAGCAGAAGGGTCAGGAGCAGCCGGCGTCGTACTATAAACACAGCAGTCGAACAGGTGCCTTTCACCTAAAGTATCGTCAAAGAATCGTGGGTGTTCAACATGCCGTCCGCCGGCATCCGGCCGCCGCACGGCGTTGATTTTGCGGTCCCGCTGACTATGATGGTCAGTTAATGGATCTTGCTTTCCGTGATCTTGGCGGCCGGGGACCGTCAATTGCGTTTCTGCACGGCCTTTTCGGGTCGTCCCAAAACTGGGTCGGGATGGGCCGACGCCTCTCGGGTCTGGGCCGCTGCCTGCTCGTCGACCTCCGCAATCATGGGGATTCTCCCCACACGGCCGAGCACTCCCTGGCCGCGTGCGTGCAGGACATTGCGGACTGGGCCCGGACGCACGCCCCCGGTCCTTTGACGCTGGTCGGACACTCCATGGGAGGGCTGGTGGCCATGGGATTCGCCGTTGCGCATCCTGACCGTACGCGGGCAATCGCCAGCCTGGACATAGCCCCGCGACCCTACCCGCCGGAGCACGAAGCTGAGTTTCGGGCCCTTCACGTCGACATCAGCAGATGCCGCTCCCGCGCGGAGCTGGATTCGCTGCTGGCCGATGTCCTCCCCGACCCCGGCGTCCGCCAGTTCATCCTGACGAACGCCGTGCGGGATGGCCGGGGTTTCCGATGGCGGCTGAACGTCCCGGCGCTGGAGTCCTCCACGCTGAGCGGGGACTTTGCAGCCGTGGAGGGCCGATACGATGGACCGGCGCTCCTTGTGGCCGGAGGGAAATCCAGGTACGTCACGCGGGACGACCTCCCCGTGATGCGTCGCCATTTCCCCGCCGCCGTCTTCGAAACGATCCCCCAGGCCGATCATTGGCTCCATGTGAGCGCTCCCGAGGTGCTTGCAGACGTGCTGGGCAGTTTTCTCCGCGGCTTCGCGCCGGATGCAATAAAGGGGCGGGTTTCCCGTCCTTGATGGCATGAGCGCGGATACGCAGAAAAAGCGCATCGCGGACTTCATCGCAACCGAATGGCACCGGCTGGTCGGTTACGTGCGCTCATGGATTGCGGACAGCGCGGACCGGGACGCTGAGGACATCGTGCAGGACGTCGTTGCCGGCATCTTCGAGAAGGCGGACGTGACGGCGCCCATTGCGGACGTTGCCGCGTACTTCTACCGCTCGCTCAGGAACCGCATCGTGGATGCCTACCGGGCGGCGCCGAAGAAGGCCGTGGCTCTCTCCGAACCGGTGCTGGACGAGCGCTACGAAGCCTCCGTGCAGGTCGATTGGAAGGAGAACAGCGAGAAGCTGTTCAAGGCCATCGACTCGCTGGTCCCCGCGCAGAAGTCCGTTCTGGTCGCGACCGAGCTGGAAGGGAGGAGCTTCCGGGAGCTCTCGGAGGAGTGGGACGTCCCCATCGGGACCCTCCTGGCACGGAAGCATCGGGCCATCCATGCGCTGCGAAAAGCGCTCGAGGGAGGAACTGTATGACGGAAGAACAAAAGCATGATGGCTGGTATCCGCATCACCACCGTCCGGGTCTGCGCGGGCTGCGCATCGCGGGAATGGTCCTTGCGGGAGTGGTTTTTGCGGCCATCTTTGCCCTGATCTTCGGCTGGCTGGTGATGGTTCTGTGGAACTGGATCATGCCCCCGATCTTCCACCTTGGTGAGATCGGCTACTGGCAGGGCTTCGGAATCCTGCTCCTTGCCAAGATCATCTTTGGCGCAATGGGCAGCAGGGGACCCGGCCGCGGGCCCTGGCGGGGCAACCCCTGGGGCGGAAGCCCCTTCCGGAAGGAGTCGTGGCACAGGGGCGATTGGCCCGGGGACCGCGAATGGTGGCGGTACGCCCACGACTTCTGGAATGAGGAAGGCAAGGAGGCGTTCCGACGGTTCGTTGACCGCAAGAAAGCGGGGAGCGCCGCAGGGGGGCAGGGCGGCGAGTCCCCCACGGCGGACAAGGCATAGGAGCTTGTAGGGCGATGGCACGCCTGACGCGTAGAGCAACGTTTACCGGATACCGCGCAACACCGCGCAAGCGCGGTGGGCGCGGTCCGGGCTAGATCGAATCGGGAAGGGGGCACCGCCCCCTTCCCCCGTGGTTGACAGTCAGTGCCTGGCACCGTATGGTGGCCTGCGCATGAGCAGGGGCTTCCAGGACGCCCAGGAGAGACTTGCTGTCTGGATGGGGATCGTCGGCAACGCTGTCCTCTTTGGGGGCAAGATTCTCGTCGGCTTCTCCTTCAATTCCATCGCACTCATCTCGGACTCGTTCAATTCCCTCACCGATATCGTTGCATCGGCAATCGTCTTTGTCAGCATCAGGAGCTCCTATAAGGGTCCGGACGCCGGACACCCCTTCGGGCACAAGAGGGCACAGCCGCTGGCCGGGCTGGTCGTTGCCATTTTCACGGGAATCGTCGGGTTCGAGATCATCGCCCAGTCCGTGACGCGCATGTTCACCGGGGAGAAGATCCTGAAAGGCATCCTTCCCATCGTCGTCCTGGCCTGCGTCCTGGTAATCAAGCTCGGCATGCACCTGTACGCCCGGATCACTGCCGCGCGCACAGGCAGCACGGCGCTCATGGCTTCCGCAACAGACCACAGGAACGACGTCCTCATCTCGGCCGCGGTCATCGTGGGAGTCGGCGCGTCCAACCTGGGGTTTCCCATATTCGATCCCATTGCGGCAATTCTGGTCGGGCTGTGGATAATCTGGGCGGGATTCGGCATCGGCAGGTCCAACATCAAGTACCTCATGGGAGAAGCGCCTCCGGAGGCCCTGGTGGAGTCCATCAAGGCGCGCGCCCGCGCCGTCCCGGGGGTCCTTGGCCTGCATGACGTGTCGGCACACTGGGTCGGTACAACGGTGGAGGTTGCACTTCACGTGGACGTAGACAGGCGGCTGTCGGTGGAGGAGGCGCACGACATCAGCGAAAGGGTGCAGCGGGAGATCGAGGGCGTGGACGAAATCTCCCGGGCATTCATCCAGATCAACCCCCTGGAAACGGAGGCAGGGACGGCGCGGGACGCCTTCAGCTCGCCTCGGCGGAGTTGATCAGATGCACGCCTGCTGCCTCCATGTCCTTGTACGCCTGCTCGATGCTCCCGTCGGGGAAGTTCACGCCGCGGCAGGCGTCGCGGACCACGGAGACCTTGAACCCGAGCCCGCGGGCATCCAGGGCGGATGAGCGCACGCAATAGTCGGTCGCGAGGCCGCAAAGGAATATCTCGCCGGCTCCCAGCCCTTCTAGATAGTAGCGAAGCCCTGTGTCCGTGGCGTGGTCGTTCTCGAAGAACACGGAGTATGAATCGAGCCTGGGCCGCAGCCCCTTGCGAAGCACAAGCTCTATCCGCCCTACCGAAAGAAGCGGAGAAAGCTCAGCGCCCCGCGTCCCCTGGACGCAGTGGTCCGGCCAGAGGACCTGCTGGATTCCGTCTGCGTCCACCACGTCGAGCACCTTCCTGCCGGGATGGTTCGAAGCGAATGAGACATGGTCCTTCGGGTGCCAATCCTGGGTTGCCACCACGCGATCGAAGAGCGGCATAAGCCGGTTGATCACCGGCACCACCTGGTCCCCTTCTTCCACCGCCAGGCTTCCCCCGGGGCAGAAGTCGTTCTGCACGTCGACGACAAGAAGCACGCGCGTTTCCCTCCGGCCTTCCATGGTTCGCCTCCCGCCCCAATGTACACCGTCGCGAGGCGCCTCTGCCAGCTGCCCGGCTTGGCGGGAAAGCCCGGGGTTTCGTCCATTGCCCAGAAACTCGTCGGGGTGTAGCGCCTGCGCTGCGGCCTTCAGCGGAGATAATTCTGCAGATGGATCGTCACCGGCTGATCGCCGTAGTAGCCGTAGAGGCTCTTTATGCTCCTGGTCGTGAGCTCGCATAGGCTGACGCTTCCGTGGACCTGGATTCCAGCCCCTGTCGGCAGGCCGTCCGGATTGTAGAAATCGGGGAACCTTCCGCCGGGCCGAAGAAAGTTGATGAGGTCCCACGCCGCTTCCTCGGTGACGCCGGACGGAGACGCGTCAATCGCATCCAGGATCTCGCGGCTCAGCTCGTCGTAGCGCCATTGGATCTCGTTCAGGTTCCCTCCGGCCAGGAGCGCTGTCCACTCGTTCATCGCGGTGAGCCTGATTTCCGGCGAAATGGCGTGATTGGTCGCTACCAGCACATCGGGCCTGTGCGCCCTCTGAGGGGCAAAATAGAAAGGCCCCGGGCAGTTCTTGTCCCGCCATGTGCTGTTGATTGAGCCGCGCTCCGAGAAATCGACCCGGGAGAAGTCGGCTGCCTCATGGAGAGCCCGCACGTCCTCCTTGAGCGCCGGCCACAGCGAACCGAGCCTGCCTTTGAACAGGTCGATCACCAGGCCCGCCAGGTCGCCCAGAAAATCCACTATCCGCACGAACCAGTCCCTGTCGAATGCGCGCCACAGACGCTCGTTCCACCGCGTGATGTACTCGCTGGGCAGGATGTAGTCCGCTCCGCGTGCCACTGTCCCCCTGACGGGCCGCGGCATGTGATGCCTGCGGCGCATCCGCCGGATGAACGCCAGCGACGGCAGGCGGCGCCTGTAGTGCCAGGGCACCCAGGTGAAGTAAGGGAATCGTTCCTCCGGGTCCAGCGTGCGGCCTGCTTCAATCACAAAGGCCCTGCCGCGGGCGTCGGCCACGGGGTACAGCCACGTCACGCCGCGCTGCGCCTCTGCCGCCCTTTCGACGGCTTCATCGGCATCCCCGCAGTATTGCAGGCAGTCTCGAACAAGGGGAAGGGAGTTGAACCCCGGCCGCTCAGGGGAGCAGAACCTGCCGGGAAGCATGTTGACGCCCATTGCCACTCCCGCGGAGCTCAGCCCGGTGATCGAGCCGATGATCCCGGGGGCCGTCTGGCTGACGAACATGCAGCGCTCCTTGCCGGCCCGGGTGGACGGCCGGTAGATGATCAGGCACGCTGTTTCCTGAAACACGTTGGCCGTGGGGAACATGAAGTCGCGGCCGAAAATGCATTTGCCGCCGGCGGCGGGACCGCTGAGAAAGAACGCGTTGCATCCAATGGGGGTGCGCAGCATTCCCGGGGAGATGCCCTTTCGCGCAAAGAGCGTCCCTGAATATACGTGCGCCAGCACTGCGTCTATGCCGAAGTTCAGCGTGACAAGCTCATCGCGGGAGACCGGCGTCGGCGCGCCTGATGCCGCGTATCCGTCAAGAATGCCCTGGATCTCCTCGAGGTACTCCCCGGGGACGTCGGGCAGCACTGTTCGGGAGGCGCTTGTGGCGGCATGGACAACGAGCCTCATGAGATCAGCCAAGACTTTTCCCGTTGCCGCGGCCCTGCGGTCGAAAAAGGAAAATACGACGTTCCGCAGGAACTCATGCGTCATCCTCCCGATCTCTTCCCATGCCAGGAGACCAAGAAGAAAGCCCATCTGGTAATTGTCACCTTCGAGGTAGAACGCGCGCTTGGCCGGGCCGAAGCCGCCGATACGGGCGCTTTGGTGCTCTGCAAGCAGGCCGACGCAGCCGTCCTTTTCCACGGCTCGCGTGACTGCAAAGCCGTCATTGGCAAAAGCGGCCTGGATCCGGTCCCGCCTGCTTGAAGCCTGTTCAGAGAATGGCACAGCGAGCCCCCTTGCAGTGTATGATAGTAGCATATGGAGCCTCGCTCTTTCAGCGCGCTTGTGGTCAGTCGTGGGGCGGATGGCGCTTTCACCCGGAAGGTGAGCAGGCAGAGCGTCTCGGAGCTGCCGCCGGGGGACCTTCTTGTTCGCGTCTTGTACAGCTCGCTCAACTTCAAGGACGCCCTGGCCGCGGCGGGCCGGCGCGGTGTTGCGCGCAGGTACCCGCTGACCCCCGGGATCGACGCTGCCGGCGTCGTGGCGGAGAGCGCGGTCCCGGCTTACACGCCGGGCGACAGCGTGATCGTCTGTGGCCGGGATCTCGGCACCGGCGTGCCCGGCGGGTTTGGCCAGTACGTCAGGGTGCCCGCTGAATGGGCCCTGAGGCCCCCCTCCGGGCTGACTCTGCGGGAGTCCATGATCATCGGAACAGCCGGCTTTACAGCCGCGCTCTCCGTCCGCACACTGCAGGAGCAGGGCCTGTCGCCTGGCAGCGCTGAGGTGCTGGTCACGGGAGCAACGGGAGGAGTGGGGTGCTTTGCCGTCGCCCTCCTTTCGAAGCTCGGCTATCAGGTGGTTGCCGGCACGGGAAAGGCGGACCAACGGGATTTCCTTGCTTCCCTTGGCGCGCGCGACGTGCTCCTGCGGGCTGAGCTCGACGACACGTCGGGCAAAGCCCTTCTCTCGCAGAGATGGTCCGCAGTCATTGACACAGTCGGCGGAAACATCCTTTCAACGGCAATCAGGTCCACCGTCTACGGCGGCTCCGTGGCAGCATGCGGGAACGCCGCATCGCCCGAGCTCCCTCTGAGCGTGTTCCCCTTCATCCTGCGAGGGGTCCGGCTGCTCGGGATCGAGTCCGGCCGGTGTCCCGACCAGCTGAGGCAGGAGATCTGGGGCAGCCTGGCCGGACCGTGGAAGCCTCAAGATCTCGACTCTATGGCACGGGAATGTTCTCTTGCGGACTTGAATGACTGGATCGATACGATGCTGCAGGGCAGGGTGACCGGACGCATCCTGGTCAACCCCCAGAGGTCCTGAACGGCCTCTCTACCGCCTGCGTCTTTTCTGCTGGCTTCGCGCCGCAGGCTTCCCGGGCGCTGCTGGCCTGCCTGGCGCAGAGGGTCTGCCCGAGGGCCGGCGCTTTCTTTCCCGACCCTCGTTCTCCCCGACGGGGACTCCAAGCGCCGCCAGGTCCAGCACCGAGTTCTCGCTTCCGAACTGGTTGGGGACATATGCGTCAGCAGCCCGGTCGTTGTGCCATGCGCCGTGCTCGTCGCGGTAGCGGAACATGTACGATTTGCCGCCGTCCAGGGCAAGGACAGCGCTCCAGGAACCGTCACCCTCACGCCGCATCGGGGTTGCGGTCTCGCTCCACCCGTTGAACTCCCCGCACAGGTGCAGGGTTTCCACTCCCGGGATCGGCGGCACGGTGAAGGTCACCTGGAATCTCTTTCCCCCCAACGGCTTCTTGTGGAGCATACCGCGTAGTATACGGCAGCTGGGAAAAAGGCGAAAGGTGGTCCGTGACGCCGGCGGTCGCCCGCGCTCACTTCGCAGTTGAGAGGATGTGGCGATCGTCGCTCAGCACATCCAGCAGGGTCTTCGTATCGTCAGGCCCGGGAAAATTGATGAGGGAGGCGTACCGCGCGTCCGGCAGGGTCTCCCTGAGGGGAGCGGCGACCTCATTGTGCCAGTTGTCCACGATGTAGGTCACCTTTTCCGCAGAGAGCTTCGCAATCTGCGCGGCCTCCAGAGGAGCGGGACCAAAGACGCCCTTGATGGTGAAACCAAGCTCCGCCATCAACGGCTGCTGGAAGACGTGCACCAGGATGGGCGCGCCGTACAGGCCGTCATCACGAAGCTCCTGCTTCCATGAGGAAAGGAAAGTCTCCAGGTCTGCAATCGAGTCGCGCGCCTGATCCTGGGTCCCCAGGATGTCCGCGATGGCGAGGATAGAGGTGCGCATGGTCTCCAGGGAATAGTCGGCATCGATGCGCAGGACCCGGATCCTGCGGCTTCCGGCTGCCTCAGCCAGACGCTTTGCCATGACCTCGAAGCCCGTGGTGACAATGAGCTTCGCCCCTTTGAGCATCGCGACGTCCGACGGTTTCAGCTCGTACTCAGCCGGGTGGCGAAGGCCTGTCGGCGCAAGGGTAACGATGTCCCTTGCTCCCGCTGCCGCGGCAAGAGCAGCCGTCCAGCTGTTTGTTGCAACAACGCGGATGTCCTTCTGCCTGACCTGCGCGGGCGCCGCCATTACAGACAACAGCAGGAAAAATGCCATGAGCACAGCGCGAGTCTTCATGTTCTCCTCCTCGCGATCCGCCTGTAGACGAGCCCTGCCCCCAGGAGGCAGGCGGCAATGACCGTCACCGCCGAGCTGGCGGGGACATCCAGGGCAAGGGACGAGAAAAATCCCGCAATGCTGCAGAACGCGCCGATCGCGCAGGCCTGGACAAAGAAGCCGCGGGCGCTGCGGGCTGTAAACGAAGCCACAATGGCGGGCAAGAGCAGGATGGAGTCCAGGAGCAGCGCCCCGATCAGCTTCATCAGAAGGGCAACACTGACTCCGACGAACAGGAGGATGGCCGTTGTGACTGCTGCCTCGTTCACGCCTGAGGCGAACGCGATCTCGCGGTGGAAGAGCACCGCGCTGACCCTGGGAAAGAGAGCCATGACAAAGACGGCAATGGCCAGCGCGTAGAGCGCCGTGACTGCAAGGTCCACTCGGGAGAGAGAGTAGACGCTTCCCCAGAGGATGCCAAAGGCGTCCTTGGACGGGACCCCGGCCTTGTAGATGACGGCAAAAGCAAGCCCGATGGTGAGAACCATGAAGAATGTGGCAACGTAGCCCAGGGCAAGGCCGGATTCCCGGGCCACGCGGGAGATGGCGACGATGGCCAGCAGGTCCAGGACCAGCCCGGCAAAGAGGGGATCCACGTGCAACGCAAGGCCGATGGCGGCGCCAAGGAGGGCTGCATGCATGAGCGTGAAGCGCAGGGTCACGAGGTTCAGTCGAAGGACGAACACTCCCGCCATGGGA
Organism: Spirochaetia bacterium; assembly: GCA_049515135.1. Taxonomy (GTDB): domain Bacteria; phylum Spirochaetota; class Spirochaetia; order SZUA-6; family Fen-1364; genus Fen-1364. The sequence continues at coordinate 22,096 of JBEKUJ010000005.1, read as the reverse complement.
AAGAAGCATCCGGCGATGACCAGGGCCAGAAATCCCCGGAGGATGGGTGGATAGGAAAACGCCTGCAGAATGTTCACCCGCCGGGCTCAGGCAAAGCTGCCTGCCTCCATGCGCTCGATGCGCCACGTCGTCTCCGCGAGGACCTGAGAGTCGTGGGAGACCAGGACAATCGTCAGACCCCTCATCTCGTTCAGGTCGTGAAGGATGTCCATGACTTCCCTGCGGGACACAGGGTCAAGGGAAGAGGTGGGCTCATCGAGAAGCAGGACCGAAGGGTCCTGGCAGAGGCAGCGGGCAAGGGAAAGCTTCTGCTTCTCCCCGCCGGAGAGCCGGGCGTACATCCTGTGCTGCAGATGGGCGCAGCCGACCGCGGCCATCGCTTCCTGGGCCCGCATTCTTTTTTCCCGTTTCGCCAGGGAAAGGGTGCAGGCGCCGATCTCCACCACTTCACGGCCGGAAAAAGGAAAGTCCACCGACACCGCCTCCTGGTTGACGTAGCCGATCTTCCGCCTGCGACGGGACCACTCCCGTGTCCCCACCGGGAGACCAAGGACCTGCAGCGTGCCCGTGTTCCATCGCTGAAGGCCAAGGATCACCTTGAGCAGCGTCGTCTTGCCGGCGCCGTTCGGCCCCGCCACGATGACCCGCTCCCCGCACAGGACGGAGAGGGAGAGATCCCGCAGGATGTGGTGGCCGTCGATGGCCACGTTGATGCCCTCTGCCGCGATGCACGCGTCGGCTTGCGCCATGACTCCAGAGAGATACATGGCGCGGGCCGGAAAGTCAACTCGACGGAGCAGGGCCGTTCGTGCCCAGTTTGCCCGGCCGGCGCAAACAGCGTAGATTCTGACGGGGAGGCACCCGTGAAGGCAATCGTCGTTCGAGAGTTCGGTGACCCGGAGGTGATGAGGCTCGAAGAGGTACCCACGCCGTCTCCCGGCCCCGGCCAGGTGTTGGTGCGGATACGTGCGGCCGGGGTGAACCCTGCCGACACATATGCCCGAACCGGTGCCGGCCTTGCAAAACCGCAGCTCCCGTACACGCCAGGGACCGACGGCGCCGGTGAGATCGAAGCTGTCGGCGCCGGGGTACACCGGGTGAAACCCGGCGAGCGCGTGTACCTGGCCCGCTCTGTCAGCGGGACCTACGCGGAGTACGCTCTTGCCCTGGAGTCACAGGTGCATGCCCTTCCGAAGCAGATCTCCTTTTCCCAGGGCGCCGGAGTCTACGTCCCGTACGCAACTGCCTGGCGAGCCCTCACGCACTTTGCCAAAGCGCGTGCCGGGGAGACGCTTCTTGTCCACGGCGCAAGCGGGGGGGTCGGGATTGCGGCCGTCCAGGTAGCCCGGGCCGGGGGCATGACGATCATCGGCACGGCCGGCACCGACAAGGGACGCGAGCTGGCGTTGCGTGAGGGCGCGAACCACGTCCTTGACCACAGGGTGAAAAGTTACCTGGAGGAGATCGTACAGCTGACCGGGGGCAGGGGCGTTGATGTCATCCTGGAGATGCTCTCTAATGTGAACCTTGGGGCTGATCTGAAGCTCCTGGCGCCGCGAGGGCGCGTTGTTGTCATCGGCAGCCGGGGAGAGGTGACCGTGAATCCCCGAGACCTCATGGGCAAGGACGCAGCCATCTACGGGATGCTGCTGTGGAACATGCCTGATGACGAAGCTGCGGTCACGCACGCCGCCCTGGCGGCAGGTCTGGAAAACGGCACACTGCGTCCCGTTGTCGGCCTGGAGCTGAAGCTGGCCGAAGCCCCGCGGGCTCACCGCAAGGTCATGGAGCCGGGTGCTTTCGGGAAGATCGTCCTTGTGACCTGACCGTCCGCGGGCGCGCCCAACCGCGCCTCCCGTACCGCGTTGGCGCGGAACGCGTACTCGCGTACCTCCTACTCGGCGCGGTTCGACGTCCCAGTCTTCAGGTCTTTCTCCCAGAACATGACTCCTGGCAGGGGGTTTTCACAGTAGGGGGGAATCTGCTTGAAGCCCATGGAACGATAAAGACCCACTGCGCTCTCCAGCCTGTTCAACGTGTCCAGTCGCATGAGCCTGTAACCCAGTACCCGCGCCTCTTCGATCACGCGCTCTGCCAGCAGCCGACCAATGCCAAGGCCCCGGCATTCAGGCCGGACGAACATGCGCTTCATCTCGCAGATCCCCGCAGACAGCCTTCGAAGGGCCACGCAGCCGGCGGGCCTGGATCCTCCCGTGCCTGCTGGCATGCGGGCAATAAAGAGCACTCCCGACGGGGGCGAGTACTTTCCGGGGAGCCCCGCAAGCTCCTTGTCGAATCCCTGGAATGAAAGATCCTCTCCCAGGAACTCGGCATATTCCCTCATGAGCGTTCGCGCAGCGTCGATATCCACATCGCTCTCCGCGCGCTGGATCCTGGCCCGGCGGCCCGCCTGCTTCTCCAGGAGGCGCTGGGCCTCCCGCATATGCGTCACGAGGGCCAGCGCCTCTTGTTCATTCAATCCCCTGAGCATGTCCTCCACCTCGGCATCCGAATCGGAATTGATCTTCGCGAGCATGGTGTGCCCCGACTCGGTGAGGGCAAGCAGAGAGACTCTCCCGTCACGCTCGTCCTTGCGAATGGAGACGAGGTCGCGCTCTTCCAGGCGCCGCACGACGCGGTTCAGGTAGCCCATGTCCACCTTCAGGTCACGGCCCAGCGCGCTCTGCGTGTGCTCTCCCGCCTGACCGACCTCGAAGATCACGCGGGCTTCGGTCAGGGTCAGGTTCGTGTCAAAGCGGTAGCGGCTGAGGAGACCGAGGCGGTTCGTGTAATAGCGGTTGAAACGGCGCAGGATCTGGACGGCGGTTCCACGGCCGGTGGCGGTCTTTTTCATGACGGGAACGAATATCCGGAAAATACTTGCCTTAGTCAAGTAATAATTTCAGCGCCACCATTTGGCAGCTGCCGAGCAATCTGCGTGCTAGTTGTCCTACTTGATGGAGCCGGCGACCATTCCCTTGATGATGGACCTCTGGGCGACGAGGAAAAAGATCACGATCGGGATCATTGCCATGAGGATGGCCGTCAGGATGAGGTCCCATTGCTTAACGTAGGCGCCCGCGAAGTTGGAGACGGCCAGAGGGATGGTCATCACTTTGTTTCCCTTCCCGAGCACAAGAAGAGGAAGGAGGTAATCATTCCAGATCCAGATGCCGTTCAGCACGAGAACCGTTGCGTGGATTGGCCTCAGGATGGGGAAGATGATCCGGTAGAAAATCTGCGCCGGCCGGCAGCCGTCAATGGTTGCAGCCTCTTCGAGCTCCAAGGGGATACTCTTGATGAAGCCGTGGAAAAGGAAGATGGATTGCGACATTCCGAAGCCGATATAGGCAAGCACGATTCCGAGGTAGGAGCGCAGGAGCCGCACGCCGGTGAGCGTATAGATCTCACGAAACCAAGAAAGGAGGGGGAACATGACGATCTGGAAGGGGATGACCATTGCAGCCACAAACGTTATGAAGATGCCCGTCGAGAGCCTGGTCTTGGTGCGTACGAGGACCCACGCCGCCTGTGATGAGAGGATGTTGAGCAGCACGAGGGATGAGACAGTGATGATGACCGAGCTCAGGAAGGAGGAGGAGTACTGAACGTTCACGCTCGTCCAGATCGTGTACATGTTGGCGGGGATTTTCCCCCAGTCGGAAGGAAAGGTGAGCGGGCTCTGAGTGATCTCGAAGGGCGTCTTTGCTGAGTTGATCACCACGATGAAGAAAGGAAAGAGGAAGAGGAGAAAGAGTATGACGGCGACAATCTCGGGGATGATGAGCCTCAGGGAGCGATGTTCTTTCACAGCTCGACCTCCCTCCTCTTGTTGATGGAGACCTGGATGATCGACACGATCACTAGGACCAGGAAGAAAACAACCGCGCGCGCCTGGCCGCCGGCCATGTCGTCCGACTTGAGTCCCTGGTTGTAGATGTTCATTGCCAGGAGCTGGGTCCCGTAGATCGGCCGACCCGCAAAAATGACGGAGGGCCCGCCCGCGGTAAGGGAGACATTCACGTCGAACTGCTTGAACGAGTTCACCAGGGTGAGGAAGATTGTGACGGTGAAGGCCTGTCGTATCATTGGAAGCGTGACGGCGCGCAGCTGGCGCCACGCGGATGCGCCGTCAATGTGGGCAGCCTCGATCAGCTCCTGCGGGATTGTTTCAATGGCAGCGACATAGATGACCATCACGTAGCCCGCATACTGCCAGGTCCCCACCAGGACCATGGCAAGGAGGGCGGTGTCGCTCTGCGCCAGGAGGAGGTTGGCCGGGTTGGCCCAGGATTGGAGCCCGAGAGCAAGTCCGGCAGATGGAATGGCGTTGTTGAAGACGAACTGCCAGATGTAGCCCAGGATGATGCCGCCAATGAGGTTCGGGATGAAGAACCCCGCTCGATAAACGTTTCGCCCCTTGAGCTTCCGCGTTACCAGCATGGCAAGGCCGAAGGAGACGACGTTGATGACGACCATGTTGAAGACGGTGTACACGACAGTGATGATAAAAGAGAAGGTGAAACTCGGATCCTTCAGGATGCCGGCGTAGTTGGCAAGGCCAATAAGCCTGAGGGTGTCGCCCGCGCGTGCTGTAGCGGACCAGTTCGTGAAGGAATAGTACGCGCCTAGAATGAAGGGAATGACGATGACCAGCGCGAACGCGAGGAGGACAGGCGCCAGGAAAAGCCAGAAAATCGGACGATGTTGTGCTTTCCGCATCGATTGACGCTCCCCGAGAGGATAGCCCTGCCCCCCGAGGGGAGCAGGGCAGATTGGTCCGACCCCTACTGATTCAGACTCTGGAATGCCTTTGTCATGAGATCGATGAACTGGGCTTTCGTAATATCGCCCGTGGCGAACTGGTTGTAGATCGGGGCGAGTGTCTTTTCGCGGAATTCCTGCGGGAAGTAGTACTGGTTCCAGCTGTATATCTTGCCGGCATTCGACCAGGCCAGAACCGACTTGGAAAGCTGGCCTGTCGGTCGAAGGGCGATGTTCTTGTACGCGGGGATCATGAGAGCGTCAACAACCATGTACTTATTGCCCGCTTCGGTATAGACGAGGTCGTTGAGAAATTTTTTGGAGGCGGCCACGTTCTTCGAGTTCTTGTTGACTGCATAGTAAGAAGGGGCGGCCACGAAGATACCGTCAGTTGCCCTGGCCATTGAGCCGTGCGGTGCAAAAGCCATGGAGAATGTGGCCTTGGCCTGCGTCATGTTGGGATCCACCCAGTTGCCCTGGTGCAGGAAGGCGGCCTGGCCGGCGGCAAACGCGCCGACCTGGGCGTCGTAGTTGCCCGTGGTGAGGACGGCCTTGTCGGCGTACTTGAAGAGCAGTTCCACCCAGTCGGCGTACTCAGAGAGGCGCTTCGCATCCACCTTGCCGGCAAGGAGGTCTTTCGTGACGGACATGTCGCCATAGGGAAGCCCGTTGGACAGCAAGGAGTTGAAGTTGTGGTCCCGGGTGACCCAGCTCATATCAATGCTTGCGGCCATGGACACAACGGACTTGAGCCCGAGCGAAGCCTTCTGGGCGTCGATCTTTTCAAATGCCGCTTTATAGCCCGCGTAGTTGACCAGGGTCTTAGGATCCACACCGGCCTTCATGAGAATGTCGGCATTGTAGGCCATGCCCCAACCCTCGATGGCGACCGGAAAGCCGTAGACTCTGCCGTTGAGCTTGAAGGCGACCCCGGTGTCCTTGACCCACTTTTCCCCTGAGAGGTCGAGGATGAGGTCGGCCCACTGCTTGTAGGTTTCAACCCCGTCGAAAGCGAAGATGTCGGGCATGTCACCAGCGGCGAAGTCCGCCTTCAGCTGGGTGCCAAGGTCGATCCCCGAGCTTCCGCCCACGGACTTGATGGTGACGGGAACGTTGTTCGCTTTGGACCACACGGCCGCGTATGCCTTGAGAGCAGCATCGATCTCAGGCTTGTTCTGCGCCAGGGTGATGCCCTGAGAGAACGCCGCGGCGCCCACAAGGACAACTGCGAGCACCAGTGCGAGTTTCTTCATGTTTTCCTCCTTCTGAGAGACACATTCGAGCCAGCCCCCTCACCGAGGGGGATGCGAAAAGCCTTCACGGGGAAGGGTTTTTCCAGTTCAATGGGCTTTTGTCGGGACTTGCGTTCGGCCGGATTATAGTGTAACATTACGCAACCGGTTGCGCAGTATTATACAGGTTTTTGGACGGCTGTCAAGTGAAGAAACGTGTAACCATCTATGACATCGCGCGGCTTGCCGGGGTGACCACGGCCACGGTCTCCCGCGTGCTCAACGGCAAGACGGGCATCTCCAGCGCAACGCGTGAGAAGGTGACCGCTGTCATGCGCAAGACGCGCTACTTCCCCTCTCCCGCCGCATCCAGCCTTCGGGCAAAGGCAACCCGCGAGATCGGGATCCTCTCCCCGTTCTTCATCGGGGACTTCTTCCTCAAGATCTTCGAGAGCCTTCACCGCCGTCTCAAGGACTACGACCTCATCCTGTACAACGCTCAGACCCCCGCGCATCGCCGGGAAGTCATCGACAGGATCGTCGGGGAGGAGAAGCTCTGCGCGCTGATCGTGGCCAGCACGCCCATCCTCCTGGAGGAGGAGACCCTCATCTCATCGCTTCGCATCCCCGTGGTCCTCCTTGAGGCCCGGCACCACTCCTACAGCTCCGTCGACTACGATCACCAGATCGGCGCATTCAAGGCTGTCAGCCATCTCATCGAGCTGGGACACAGGGACATCGCCATCATCGGCGGGAGGCCTGAGACGCGGTTGTATTCTCCCATCGGAAAAGAGAGGCTCAAGGGATACCGAATGGCGCTGGACATGGCGGGGATTCCCATACGGGAGCAGTACCTCATGAACGGCGAATGGCCGGAATGGACCAGCGCAGAGGCCAGGTCGTGCGCCATCCGGCTCCTGTCAGGGAGCAGGCCTCCCACAGCCATCTTCGCCACCTCGGATGTTCAGGCTGCCGGGGTGCTGATGGCTGCCCGGGAGCTCAGGGTCCGCGTTCCCGAAGACCTTTCCGTGGTCGGGTACGACAACCTTCCCCTTGCTGAGTACCTGTCCCTCACCACGATGTGGCAGCACCACGACCTTCTTGCGCGGAATGCCGCCACGCTCCTCCTGGAGGAGCTGCGGACCGGCGTGCGGACCGGTGAACGGGTAGTGCTCCAGCCGGAGCTGGTGGTACGATCTTCCACCCGCGCCCTGAGAGCCAGAAAGAGCGCATGATCGCCTCTCTTCCGCGGGCAAGCGGCATCATTCTGCACCCCTCCAGCCTCCCCGGGCCGCACGGGATCGGAGACATCGGCTCGTCTGCCCATCGTTTCCTTCGCTTTCTTTCACAGGTAGGGCAATCGCTGTGGCAGGTGCTCCCCGTGGGACCCACGGGGTTCGGGGACTCTCCGTACGCGTGCTTCTCTTCCTTTGCGGGGAACCCTCTCCTGGTCAGCCTTGAGGCTCTGGCAGGCTGGGGGCTGTTGCAGGATGAGGATCTCCGCAATCCTCCTGCGTTTCCCGCAGAGCGTGTGGATTACGGCGCGGTCATCACGTGGAAGGTCCCTCTCCTGCGAACGGCGGCAGCCCGGTTTCTCGAGCTGCCAGGAGCCGGGCGGCAGGAGCGCTTTGCCGCCTTTCAGTCCGCGGAGGCGGGGTGGCTGGAAGACTACTGCCTCTTCATGGCCCTCAAGCGGGAGTTTGCTTCGCGGGCCGGGCGTCGGGGCCAGCCGGGCGGGGCATGGAACACCATCTGGGATCGCGACATTGCCCTGCGGGAGCCTTCCGCACTGCGGCGGTGGCGGCAGGAGCTGGCAGCGGAAATCCTGATAGAAAAGGTCATCCAGTTCTTCTTCTTCGAGCAGTGGGGCGTTCTTCGCGCAGAGGCGGCCCGGCAGGGCGTGCGGATAATCGGTGATCTTCCCATCTTCGCCGCGCCAGACAGCGCGGATGTCTGGGTCAACCGCGAGCTTTTCCTGCTGGACGCCAACGGCCGGCCAACCGTCGTATCAGGGGTCCCGCCTGATTACTTTTCCAGGACCGGGCAGCTCTGGGGCAACCCACTGTACGACTGGGACGCCCTGGAGCGTCAGGGGTACCGGTTCTGGGTCGAGCGGATCCGCGCAGCCCGGAAGCTCTTCGATTTCATCCGCATCGATCACTTTCGCGGGTTCGAGGCAAGCTGGACCGTGCCGGCAGGAGAGAGCACGGCGGAGAACGGCGCATGGGTCAAGGCCCCCGGCTTGGCTCTTTTCCAGGCGCTCCTGGAGCAGCTCGGGGAGCTGCCGCTTATTGCGGAGGATCTCGGGGTGATCACGCCCCGCGTAGAGGAGCTCCGCGGGCGTCTTGGGTTCCCCGGCATGCGGGTGCTTCAGTTCGCATTCGACTCGGTGGAATCGGGCTCGCTTTCAGCCGGCAACCGTTTCCTTCCCCACAATCACACCCCGGATTCTGTTGTCTACACCGGAACTCACGACAACGACACGACCAGGGGATGGTACTCTCACCGCACGGCGCAGGAGCGCGATTACCTGGCTCGTTACCTCGGGTTCCAGGAGCCGCAGATCGAGTGGAGCTTCATCCGCATGGCGCTCGCCTCGGTCTGCAGGTTTGCCCTGTTCCCCCTGCAAGACGTGCTGGGCCTGGGAGAAGAGGCGCGGTTGAACACCCCCGGGACCTCGGGAGGGAAGAACTGGACATGGCGGTTCGACGAGAGATCCCTGACGGAGGAAAAGGCCGGGAGGCTGCTGGATCTGGGCCGGCTGTACGGAAGGGTTCAGTAGCCCTTAGGATACCGCGCTGCGCGCGGTCCGGGCTAGTAGGCTCCGGTGGCCTTCTGGCCGCTCACCAGCAGCACTCCGGAGCTTGTGCCGATCCTGGTTGCCCCGGCCCGTATCATCTGGACGGCATCTTCGAAGCTCTTGACTCCACCGGCAGCCTTGACGCCCATCTTCGGGCCCACGGTCCGTCTCATGAGCGCAACGTCGGCCACCGTGGCGCCTCCCTTGTTGAAGCCGGTGGAGGTCTTCACGAAGTCCGCCCCTATGTCCCTGGCGATCTGGCACGCAAGCACCTTCTCCTCATCGCTCAGCAGACATGCCTCTATGATCACCTTGAGCACGATGCCGGTCCGGCACGCCCTGCGCACGGCCAGCATGTCCTCCCGCACGGTCTTCGCATCTTTGGCCTTCATGGCCCCCACGTTCATCACCATGTCGATCTCTGCCGCGCCGTTTGAAACCGCGGTCCGCGCTTCAAAAGCCTTCGCGCGGCTCTCCATGGCGCCAAGAGGGAAGCCGACCACCGCGCACACCTTCACTCCCGCGCCGCCGAGCTTTCGGGCGCAGCGCTCGGTCCAGTTGGAGTTCACGCACACGGAATAGAAGTGGTTCTGCGCGGCCTCTTCACAGAGTGTATCGATCTGCGCCTCCGTGGCTTCCGGCTTGAGCAGCGTATGGTCGATGTAGCGGGCAAGGTCCGCTGGTTGGAGCGCATCTGCGCTTCCTCCCGAGGCTGACGACGCGGCGCCCTGAGACGCGCGAAGTCGAGACACCACCTCGGCAACAATCCTGTCGATCAACTGGTTCTGGTCCATTATCCAGCCAAGCCTCCCCGCTCCAGTGCCATGATCTTGTTTATCCGCACGATATGACGTCCGCCGCCAAACCTCGTGGAAAGCCACACCTTCGCCATCTCGCACAGCTGCCCCGCATCATGCAGCGGCCCGCCCAGGCTGAGCACATTTGCGTTGTTGTGCTCCCTGCTGTTGATCACCGTGCGGATGTCGTAGCACATTGCCGCCCGTATCCCTCGTACCTTGTTCGCCGCCATGCAGCTGCCGATCCCCGCCCCGTCCAGCACGATCCCCCGCTCGCACTCTCCGCTCACCACTCTGCGGCACACCGCCGCCGCTATGTCGGGGTAGTCAACCTTGTCCGCGCCGAAGCACCCGATGTCCACCACGCGGTAGCCTAGCTCCTCAAGGTAACGGCGCAGCATCTCCTTCTGGGTGTACGCACCGTGGTCGCTGCCGATTGCGACGCTGCGGACGTTGTCGGTTTCGCTCATGCCTCGTCCTCGATGTCGATCCGGTCCACGATCCCGCACGCCACGGTGCGCACAGTCACTGCTCCTTCGTCCCCAAGCACGGAGCGCGCAGAGCCGCCTTCATCCACAACCAGCACCCGGTCGCCGACTCCGGCCTGCACTCCGTCCAGCGCCAGGAACGACTTCCCCTTCGGTTCCCCGCGGGGATCAATCGGCTGGACCACCAGGATCTTGTACCCGCGATACTGGGGATGCTTTTCCGTGGACACCACGTTGCCCACCACGCGGGCAATGATCACCGACGGCCTGCCTTCCGGGGGCTCTCCCCGACATTGACGGCGTCCACAATTCCGATGATGGCCGCATCCGCCGGGTTGAACCATCCGTTGGGATTGGCCTGCGCCGCTTCCTTGCCCGCTTCAAAGAAGACAAGGTCCCCTTCTCCGGCCCGCGCAACATCGAAGGCCACCAGCGCCGCGCCCGCCTCCTTGCCTTTCTCATCCAGGGGCTGGACAAGGAGAAGCTTGAGCCCTTCCAGGCTCTCCAGCTTCTGCGTGCTCACCACTGTCCCGATGACGAGTCCAAGCTTCATATGATCCTGAAGTAATCCACCAGGGTGCAGCGGCGCTCCCGTGTGAATGTGCGCGCCCGTGTCATGCCCTCCCCGGTGGGGCTGGCGATGGTGAACGAGGCGTACCCGGAGCCCCCCTCCCCGAGCCCGGCAAAGTTGGGCCCGTTCTTGACGAACAGGGAGCAGTTCATCACTTTCGCCATGCTGGACAGCTTCTCGATGTCATGAGAGTGGATGCTCGCCGTGTGCCGAAACCCATGCTCCACGCGCACGGCAAACTCGATGGCCTCATCCACGCTCCGCATCCGCACAAGGGGGATCACGGGCATCAACTGCTCGCTCCATACCATCGGATGATCCGCCGCAACGTCCATCAGCAGAATCCGCGTCTCAGCAGGAACGTCGATTCCCGCCGCCCGCGCGATCACGACAGGGTCCTTGCCGACGAGGTCCTTGTTCGGAGCGCTGGCCTTCCCGGGGCCGGCGGCCTGGGGCAGGGCAGCGCGGGTCACGGCGTCCACCTGCGCTCCTGTCAGCTCGAATGCGCCGCTTGCCCGCATCTCCGCCTTCAGGCGGTCCGCAATGCTCTCAACGGCAAGTATCTCCTTCTCATCAGTGCAGACAACGTTGTTGTCGAACCCTGCGCCCGCCACGATGTCCCGGGCCGCTTTCGCCAGGTCCGCCGTGGCGTCCACGACAACCGGTGGATTCCCCGGGCCCGCGCAAATGGCCTTCTTGCCGCTTGCCATGGCAGCTTTCACAACCCCGGGTCCGCCTGTGACGACCAGAAGCGCCACTCCCTTGTGCTTCATCAGCTCCCCGGCGCTCTCGATGGTCGGTGAGGCCATTGCGCACAGGAGGTTCTGCGGCCCGCCCTCCCGCGTGATGGCGTCATTCAGCATTCCGACCAGACGGCAGCTGACCCTCCGTGCGCCGGGATGGACGTTGAACACCACAGCGTTGCCCGCAGCAATCATCCCAATGGAGTTCGACGTGATGGTTGCAAGCGGATTGGTCACAGGAGTAATGGCCCCAATCACGCCGTACGGGGCCCGTTCCATGATGGTCAGGCCGTGCTCGTCGGAGTACGCGGTCGGCTCCACGTCCTCCACCCCGGGGGTCTTGCGGGCCGCCAGGCTGTTCTTGGTCTTCTTGTCCCGGACGTTTCCCAGGCCAGTCTCGGTGACAGCCTCCCGGGAGAGGGATTCATTTGCTTCCAGCACCGTGGCCCTCATGGCCCCGATGATCCGCCTCCTGGTGTCCAGCGGAAGCCCTGCCAGCTGGCGCTGGGCAACAGAGGCAGCCACCACCGCTGAATCTATGTCGCCGAAGATCCCCCGGCCCAGCGCGCCGGCGGTCCCCTGCCCCGCCGCCTGACCTCCGCCCTGAGCGACGGCCAGAAGCGTTGCCACGTCGTGGCTGTTGAGAACCTGCTCCACGATCTGGCGAATGTCGTCCTCGAGTGCCATATCTCCCTGCCCTTTGCCCCTGCGCTACGGTGCCCTGTACAAGGGGTCGTTTCCACCGTGGATGGAATCCACAATGGCCACCACCAGCGTATCCATGGGTCGGTCATCGGTGCGGCGGGTCCAGCGGCAGCTGCTGCCCTGCGTCAGGAGAACCAGCTGCCCCCGCTCGGCTCCCACCATGTCCAGGCCAACGAGGTACTCCCCCTTCCCCTCGCCCCGCTGCGTGCACTCCTCCACAAGGAGCCACTTCGCCCCTTCGATGGCGTCCACTCTCCGGGTGGCTGTCACTGTGCCGCGCACCCGCGCGATGGTCATCCTTCGGCCCCCGGTTCCACTGTCATTCCGCCGACCCCGACTTCTGGTAGGTGAGCGTCCCGTCCTTCTCGATGGAGTCCACGATGGCAATGATGGTTGCGTCCGAGGGCTTGCCCTTGGTCACCTCCGTCATGCGCGCGCTGGACCCCGTTACATAGAAGACGATCTCCCCCACATTCGCCCCAACGCCGTCGATCCCGACCACGAACTCCCCCTTGCCGGAGAGCGTGACCGCGTCAACCTTCTCAAGCAGCAGGAACTTCATGCCCTCCATCGTGGAGGGCTTGTGCGTGGAGACCACCGTGCCCTTGACCCGCGCAAGCACCATGACCCGGCTCCGATCCGCGTGCGCTATTTCCTGTCCGTTGCCGCTGGCTTCCGTCCCAGAGGCAGCGCCAGGTCCACGCTCTCATGCGGCCGCGGAATGACATGGGTGGACACGATCTCCCCCACCTTTTCCGCCGCCCTGCTCCCCGCCTCCACCGCGGCCCGGCAGGCGGCCACGTCGCCGCGGACAATGGCGGTCACGTACCCGCCGCCGATCTTCTCGTAGCCCACAAAATCGACCTTTGCCGCCTTCACCATTGCATCCGCGGCCTCCACCATTGCCGCAAAGCCCCGGGTCTCGATCATGCCCAAAGCGTCAAAGCTGTTGTCTGCCATCTTTGCCTCCTAGATTCGCGCCGCCCCTGCCGCAATCTCCCGACCGTTCAAGCCCCCCAGCCTCGTCTCCACCGCCTTGCGCGCCTCGATCACCTCCGCCTCTTCCCCGGCAATGTAGACGCGGCCGAAAGCCCCGAAGCCGACAACCTCGATGATGTTCACTTTCGCCGTCTTCTCAGCTTCATTTGCCGCGTAGTACGCGTACCCCGCGGGCTCAACTTCCAGCACGTACAGCGTATCTCCCCGCAGCACCATGTTTCCGTGCCTCACTTTGTTGATGAGCTGAGCGTGATGGTCCGAGATGTTCTTGATGAGCTGACTGGTCAGGACACGGGGTTTCAGACGGTCGGCCTCGGTCTTTTTCAGCTCCCGAAGAACCGCCTCGCCCGCCATCCGCGCGTCCCCCTGGCTGTCGGAATGCACCTCCAGGAGCCCGTACGCCCGCTCCACGATCTGCAGTCCGGGAGTCACGTTGGTGGCTTTCAGCGCGATATCCGTCAGCCGGTTGATCTCAATCCCTGGGGCTATCTCCACAACGCAGCAGGCCTGCATCCCCACTGGGTAGTAGCCCTTCGAGACCGTTGCTATGAAGGAGGCGTTCTGAAGCTGCAGGGAGTCCAGGAACACGTAGGTCCTCAGATCCACCGCCATTGCTCACCCCTTTCTTTCCGGCCGCCCTATGGGCAGCGCCCCGTCCACCGATGCGTGCGGCCGCGGGATGACATGCGTGGACACGATCTCTCCGACTTTCTCCGCTGCCCTGCTGCCAGCCTCAACCGCCGCCCGGCAAGCCGCCACATCTCCCCGTACGATTGCCGTCACGTAGCCGCCGCCGATCTTCTCATACCCGACAAGGTCCACCTTCGCCGCTTTCACCATGGCATCCGCAGCCTCTACCATCGCCGCAAAGCCTCTTGTCTCGATCATTCCGAGCGCGGCCCCCACGCCGGCATCGAACCCGCTCTCCGCCATGACTCCTCCTTCCGGCGCAACCAGACTGCCGCCTCGTCAAGTTAAATATTTATCATTATAGAGTTAAATATGTTACATGTCAAGCATATATTGCCTTGAATGTGTTTTTTATATAGAAATCTTTTCTTTTATTAACAATCATGCTATTCTATTGTTCGATGAACAAAGCTGATCGAATGAATGCGATAATGCAAACGCTCCAGATCAGCAAGGCAGCGAGCGTGCAGGAACTGTCTGAGCAGCTCAAGGTCAGCCATATGACCGTTCGGCGGGACCTCGTCTCCCTTGTGCAAAGTGAGAAAGTCAGGGTCCTTCATGGAAGCGTCATCCTGCACCCGAAATCAGATGCCAGGCAGAACGAGATCTACTATTCGCTCATCGCCGCGGGGGCCGAGCACCCCGAGTGCAAACGGAGGATCGGGCAGCTGGCAGCTTCCCTGATCGAGCCTGAGGACACTCTGCTCATCGACGTTGGTTCGACGACCGAGTACCTGGCGAAGTACCTTCCTGATGCATTTGCGTACACGGTGCTCTGCTTCTCCCTGAACGTGGTTTCGGAAACGGTCCGCCGCAGGAACTGCAAGACGCTGTTCGCCGGCGGCCTGTTTCACGAAAACACGCTCATGTTCGAAGGCCCTGAGAGCCTGGAGATGATCAGGAGCTTCCGGGCAACCAAGGCTTTCATATCCGCATCGGGTGCAAACAGCCAGTTCGGCGTTACGTGCATGAACTCATATGAGCGGGAGACAAAGAAGGCGATCATCCAGTCCTCTCTCAAGAAAATCCTGCTCGTGGATTCCTCGAAGTTCGGGGTGATACGGTCAGACTATTTCGCGGCGCTTTCCGATTTCGATGAGATTGTCACGGACTCCGGAATATCGAAAGAATATTCCGAGCGTATCGAGCGCCTCGGCATCGTCCTTCGAATTGCCTAGCCGTTCTCCCCCCCGCTGTCCACAAGACAGACCTCTTTCGGGAACCAGACGCTGAGGGGCTGTCCTGTCCCCGGCAGCTCGAGGTGTGGATTGTTGAAAGTGTCGAGAAAGAGCTCGCCCTCTTTGATGCGCATGAAGACGCGCACAATCGAGCCAAGAAACCGGCAGCCTGCGGCAGGTTGCCCGCCGCTGCAATCCGCTGAGTCCCATGGTTAAAACTCTACTTCTGCGTCTTTTCCTGCGTGTCCTTGAGCCTGTCCTCGACGACCTTTTTGACCTGAGCATCGAACTCAGGGTACCGGCCCCGCAGGGCGTCAAAATCAGCCTTGGAAAGCTTGTACACGTCGCAGTAGGAAATCGCTCGGACGCTCGCCGTGCGCTTCTCCCCCTGGATGAGAGCGGTCTCGCCAAACGGGGAGCCCGCGCCGAGCTGCGCCACATTCCTGTCCCCGACCAGCACTTCGACGTCCCCCGAGCTCAGGAAATACATGCAGTCCCCGTATTCTCCCTGGCGGATGATGTAGTCTCCAGGCAGGAACACGATTGGCCGAAGGAGCTGGACAATCTCCCTGATGAATATCTCGTTTGCGTTCCTGAAAAGGGACACTTTTTCCAGGATGGTCCGGTTGAGAAAGAGGAGGATCTCCATGGAGAGGGTGTGGGGAAGCTCCTCCGTGATGGACACCGAAGAGACGCTTTTCTGCGTCTCCCACAGATACGAATAATAGTCACGGACCCTTGATTGCAGACCTGCCGGCACCCTCTTTGTCCGGAAGAAATCGTTGATTTCCTCCATCTTCTCCTGGTAGGCAGCCCGCGCGGTGTCGAGGTTCGCGATCAGGCTTGCGACGTTGCCGATGATGTATCCGTACATGCCCACCCCGAACACCATCACGCCGATCGTATAGATGATCTGCAGGTTGGAATTGTGGTTGGGCGTGTAGTCCCCGTATCCGATCGTGGCGATTGTCGTGACGCACCAGTAGACCCCTCGGAGGTACTGGTCGAAATCAGGCCTTTCCGGCTCAGATGCGCCGATGAGCACCCACCCGCACGCCATGAGATGCACCACCGTCACGAACCAGAACGCGAACGTGACCAGGCGCATGAGTGACGGGTTGACGCTCAGGCTCTCCCGAATGTCGCGAAAGATCGCGCTTACCTTGCTGATCTTCGCCATCTTCAGGATCTTGGTGAAGACAATGATCCCCAGGACCACCCCGATGTGTGTTTCCGCCTCCGTGGCAAAGCTTCCGGGAATCAGGGAGAATATCCAGGAAAGGGGAAGCCCTGAGACGACGTCGACGGCGAACCAGCCGCGCAGATACATCCGCGCGATGCTTCGCCTGTCAGCGTAGACAACCAAGCCTTTTTTTACCGACTGGTTGAATGTATAGGGAATGTCGAGAAGGTAGATAACGGTAATCAGCCAGTAGACAACGTCGAACTGGAAGTGCTGGAAGGTAAGCCTGTAGGACGTGATGATCGTCCCGGAAAGCGATGCAAGGATGAGGAAGGCGTTGTAGAAAGCTTTGGCCGTGCCGTCGTAGCGGAAGACCGGGATCCGGTGGAAAGTGTTCTTTGGCGCGACGGGCTGTGCGCGTTCGCTCATTCACCGGATAGTATAGTCAGCGCGATGGGCCCTCACAAGGAAAGGTGGATTTTCCTTGACACAAGGGACCGCACCGCTACACTGGACCGGGAGGCCTTTGATGCTGCTCGCGGTGTCTGTCGGCAACTCGCACATCTCCCTCGGAGTCCACGGCGGCTCAGGATGGATCAAGCGGTTTCGAATCCAGACCGTCCACGAGAAGACACCGGACGAATACACCGTCATGTTCAAGGAGCTTTTCGCCCTGGGCGGCATCACGAAGGAGGGCCTTGACTCTTCCATCCTCTCCAGCGTCGTTCCGCCTCTCACCACAGCCATTGTGGAGACCGTCATGGCGGTGTCCGGCGCACGGCCGCTTCTCCTTTCGCATGGAATGGATCTTGGCCTGCGCATCACCACGGAGAACCCGGCCGAGGTGGGCGCGGACCTCGTGGCCAACGCCGTTGCCGCATACGAGCGGTTTCACGGCAACTGCATCGTCGTGGACTTCGGGACAGCACTCACCTTCACGGCGGTCGCCTCGCCCGCCGGGCCCGGAGCGCCGGGTGAGCTTCGGGGCGTGGCAATCTCCCCCGGTCTCACCTCGGCCGTGGACGCCCTGGCGCGCAATACCTCGCAGCTGCCGCGCGTCCCGCTTGCCGCCCCGCCCCTGATCGCCGGACGCAACACGGTCCATTCCATCCAGTCAGGCGTGGTGTTCGGCTACGTAAGTCTGGTGGAAGGACTGATACGGCGCATGCGCGCCGAGCTCGGCGGGTCAGCAGAGGTCGTGGTGACAGGCGGAAGCTCGCCGCTCATCGCCCCGCTGCTGCAGGAAAAGGCGGTCGTGGAGCCGTGGCTGACCCTTGAAGGGCTGCGTGTCATAGCGGCAAGGAATACCCGGAGCTGACCGTCATTCATCCATCATCTCTGAAATGAGATGGTACAGGTGCGCGGCGGACTCCCTGTCCTCGGGATGAAGAAGCTCTTCCGGCTCATCCGCAATGCTTTCAAGGCTGGCAAGCGTCTCCTGCCGCGCCGTGAGAAGGCTCTTCTCGGACTTGAACCAGTAGTTCCCTTTCCAGTCAGCGTAGAGCGTGAGAAAACCGAGACGCTTGGATGAGCCCTTCAGGGGGCAGAGACAGAGCAGGCGGGGCAGGTGGGAGCAGAGCGTCCGACCCTCCCGGGCAAACAGGAACCTCTTTCCCGCCGGCCAGTCCTCCCAAACCCCTTCCTCCGTGTGCAGGTAGGGGGCAAGGGACAGGATGCCGGAAAGCTTCATCCCGTAGAAGATCTCCTTTCCATCCCAGACGATCGTCCCGAACATGTTCTTGAACGACGGGAGGCTTCCCGGGGCAAGCTGTTGAAGCACGGGCCGCAGCTTCTCCCACTCCATGATCACCATCTTGCGGCCGCCCTTGATGACGCGGATGGGGAAGACTTCCTGTCCGATCTTCATCTGCGTGGTGAAGTCCCTCCCCTTCTCCTTGTCTTTTTCACGGGCAATCGGCACACCCTTCACGAAGGCCTGCGTGAGCAGCGCAGATATGGCTGAGAGAAGCTGCTTTCGAAGCGGAGAGACGGAGCGGGCGTACATCCGGCTGGTCCGCACAATCTCTCCGGCAACGATGTACGGCGGGTTCTCGCGGAACATGAGGGAGCCGGGATGGATCTGGATCTTGTCCGCCGTGAGGCTGCGGTAGATGCCCCTCCCCGTCCTTTCGCAGACGAACTGGATGAGGCCCCGCGAGATAGCGCAGAGATAGGCGTCCCACGGCCCTCCTGACCCTATGGGAACCCCCAGCTTGCTCACGATCTCCTGCAGCTGTCCTTCGATGTTGACTATCTCGTTCATCGTGCGCAGCTCCAGGTAATGGTTCTCGCAGAAGCGCGGCTTGTTCGCCGCGCGCACGAATGCTTCGTAGATGCGCTGGTAGGAAACGAAATCCCCCAGAGGATCGCGGAAGCTGTGGTGCGCCCGTCGGGCCTCCAGCTCCTCACCCGCCGGCAGGAGGAACGGGGAGTTCACCGACAGGAAGGTGGCGGCAATGATGACCTCCGCGATCACCGAGGGATATGAGCGGATGGCCTCCACGATCATCCGGGCATGCTTGGGCAATATGGGGAACAGGCACATCATCCGCCCTGTCTCGGTGAGAGCACGGTCCTCGTCAAGGGCGTCCAGGAGGCGCAGAGTCTCCACTGCCGCCCGGATGCCTTCCTGGCCGGGCGGGGACAGGAAATCGAATGACTCGAAGTCCCGGATGCCCAGCTCGGCCATCCTCAGGACCACCTCGGACAGGTCGGTCCGCTTGATCTCTTCCACCGTGTACATTGGCCGCGAGTCGTGGTCCTTGCGCGTATACAGGCGATAGCAGACCCCGGGGGCCGTCCTCCCCGCCCTCCCGCGGCGCTGGTTGCAGGAGGCCTTGGACACCGGCACCTCGATCAGGGATTCCGTGAACGTCTTGGGGCTGTAGAAGTTCATCTTGGCAAGCCCGGAGTCGATGACGTGAACAACGCCGTCGATCGTGACGCTCGTCTCCGCGATGTTCGTCGCAACGATCACCTTCCGTTTGCCCGGGAAGTCCAGGAAGACTTTCGACTGGTCTTCGCGGGAAAGGCGCGCATACAGAGGCAGGAGGGCAAGCTCCTCCCGGATATCCAGCCCGGCGAGCATCTGCACGCAGTCCTTGATGGCCAGCTCGCCCTGGAGGAAAACAAGGATGTCGCCCTTCTCCCCCTTTCGCATGATCCGGGAAACAATTTCACGAATGGCTGCCAGGAGGCTTTCATGATCGCCTTCAATCTCGGGTGGGGAATAGATCAATTCGATGGGAAACATGGGCGCATCGATGCTCACCACCGGACAGCCGTCGAAGTATTCGGAGAACACCTCGACGTTGATGGTCGCGGAGGAAATGATGACCCGGAACTCCGGGCGCTGGGAAATGATCCCCTTCAGCATCCCAAGGATGAAATCGATGTTGAGGCTCCGCTCGTGCGCCTCGTCCACCATCAGCACGCTGTATCGCGAAAGGGTGCGGTCCCCCTTGAGCTCTTGTAGCAGGATGCCGTCGGTCATGATCTTGATCACGGTGCGGTCGTCCGTCTTGTCCTCGAACCTCATCGTGTAGCCCACCGTGTCGGGGATCTGCTTCCCGATCTGCCGGGCAATGAACTCCGAGACGGATAGCGCGGCGATGCGTCGCGGCTGCGTCACTCCCACGATACCGTGGGCCGAATGCCCCGCCTGATGCAGGATCAGGGGGATCTGGGTCGTTTTCCCCGAACCCGTCGGGCTCTCCACGACGATGACTTGGTTGTTCTCGAGGGCGCTGAGGATCTTGTCCCGTTGCTGGTAGACAGGCAGCTGGTAAGGGTCCATCACAGAACTTCACTATACCGGTAAGACAGAGGTACGGATAGCCGCAGTCGAATGGCTTTTTTGGCTTGTTTCCGATGCGGCTTCGGTCTACAATTGAGGTCGGCGCCCTTGCATGCCGGTTGACAACGTCAAACAGGCCGTGCATGGGAGGAGAAGAGAACACTCGCGCAAGACCAGCATGGAGACAGAGATAGAAGTTTCGCGAGGAGGTAGTATGGCGAAGGCGAAAAAGAAGGCCAAGCCCGCGCCGAAAAAGAAGCCGGCAAAGGCGAAAAAGGCCCGGAAGCCTGCAGCAAAACCGTTGCGGGCGGTCAGAGGCGATCGTGGACCCGCGGGTCCCCCCGGGGAGCGCGGTCCCCGCGGGGAGCAAGGGCCCATGGGCCCGCAGGGACAGCGGGGGGAGCCGGGTCTCAGGGGAGAGCCGGGGCTGCGCGGTGAAAGGGGCGAACCGGGTGTCGGGGTCCGCTACGAAGGCGGCGCCAACCCGGCGTCGGGCTACCTTGTGGTGGGCGCGGACGGTTCCCTCAGGTTCGTGAGACAGGGAACGACCTTCATCGTCCAGCTCGTTCCCACGCCATAACGCATATCCCTTCTTGCGCGGCGAGGTCCAGGAGGTCTCATGGCGAAAGCAAAGATGGTTCACCAGCTGAGCTTCACGCTGCCGAACAAGGTTGGGCAGCTCTCCGCGGTCGCCGAGCTGATCGGTGCGGCAAACGTGAACATAGACGCCATTCTCGCAACGGAGTCAGGCTCGGGCGCTGAGTTCCGCCTCATCACGGGCAAGAATGCAAAGGCAAAGAAAGCGCTGGCGACTCTTGGCGTCGAGATCCGGGAAGAAGACGTCATCTGCATCCGGATGCCCAACAAGGCCGGCCGACTGCGCAAGATCGCGAAAAAGCTGGCTGAAGCGGCAGTCAACGTGAACCGCGCGTGGGCGACGAGCTCCGGGGGGAAATCGGCAACCGTGGTCCTGCAGACCTCCGACGACAAGAAGGCCCTCGCCGCTATGGGAGCGGGTGGCACGCAGAAGAAGAAATAGCTGGAACCGGCCCCCGCGCGGGTCGACAGGCTTTCGCGGGGGCCTTTCGTGTCGGTGAAAAAAGCAGATAATTATCGCAAAGCTCCCCGGGAGATAACACTGCCCGACTGCCTTGGCATGTGAAAGCTCCCTCAAGCTTTTCTCTTACGGGGCCCGCGTGCTGATCGAGCGCGGGCCCTTGTTGTTTACAGGGCGCCGTCCACGATCGCTTCGGCGTTTCTCCTGACGAACTCGAGCGCTTCGTCTTGCGTATGGAAATGCTCCCTGCGGCTGATGTAGGAGAAAGTCATGAAGCGCTTCAGCGCCCGGACGGGCCGCCACTGCGCGGTCCAGCCGTCGCTCGCAGCAACCGCACGGTACTCGATTCCGTGATTCGCGTCGATCAGGATCCCGTTGTGTGCTCCCATACTCCGATGATCGGCTCACCGGAGGGGAAGCAGAAGTCACAACGGCATCATGGACAGCAAGGCGCCCTTTCTTTCACAATGAGACCGGCATCGCAGCGGTCGCACCACAACTCCTCCACCGCTCCTTCCAGCTCCTCGACTGCAAGGTTCTCATCCGAGGTGCTGTCGGCCCGCTCGGCTTCCGTCACGCATTGGGCGCACACGATTTCGCTCTCGAGGTAGAACGCGATCACTTCACCGTCCCGTGTTATGGTCACAGCCTCCTCCTTGTCCGCCATGGGCAGACTCTCCCGTCCTTGCGCCCGGAATGTCGGTGAGCATTGTTAGTTTTTCCTGTCGAATCTCTTAAATCACTGTTAATTTTCATGCGATCCGCCGTAAGTCGAAAATTCACCCTATTTTAACAGTTTGGTAACCGCGAGTTAACGGAAATTCATTCACTTCCGTTGGAGCGACAATACTCTCAAGAAAGGAGTCGGGATGAGAACGCTTCGAGTACTGATACCTGTGGTTCTTTTGCTGACAGCAGTTGCCTTTACATCAGGCGCTGAAGGCGCCACGCTTCTGGCGGACGAAGGCACCCCCGCTGCCCCGGCGATCGGCCAGCCGGGATCTCTTGTTGAAGTGTACGGAATTATCGACACCGGACTGAGGCTCTCCACCAACGCCGATGCTGCCGGCGATAGCTCCTTCAGTTTCTCTCA
>JBEKUJ010000004.1:0-240080 GCA_049515135.1 Spirochaetia bacterium | reverse complement strand
ACTTGCGTAAATTGTTCGAGGGACTTCCAGCCGCGCGCACCGAGGCCGAGCTCCTATCCCTGGCCCCGCTTCGCTCCACCGAAACCTGACAACACCCGGGTGGGGTTCGTCGGACGCTTACGAAAAGGAAGTTTCTCTGCGGCTTTCTTCCTACAAAGGGTATCGACTACGATCAGTATCGCACGAGGTGCGAGATAGTGGCCATGCTCCGTAAGGATTCTGTTGAGATCGATAATGTTGAAATCAAGCCGCTCGAACTAGCAAGAAAGGTTAGGCAAAGTAAATATGAGAAAACTTCTGGTCAGCAGTTCTTGGACGCAACAGGTATGATATTTACACTGCTATCTAAGATGGTCGAGAGCGTTGTAAGACTATTGAATTCAGTAATTATGAGCTATGCCTTCCAAATGAATGATGACTCTGTTTCTCCAATTGAACTGGCTTCCGTTGAATATGCCTCCCATTTCAGGATTATTGAGCCAAAGATGTGGACCACATTCAATTGGATTAGAGTAAACAATACTCATTTTCCAACAGATCCGTTCCCTACCCTAAGCAAGCAGCAGATCGCGAATGTTTTCAATGGGGCCCTGCATTATCTTCTCGACAAAAGTGTTCTTCATCAATGGCATTTACAGCGTGCTTTATATGAGTGGCAGAACGGATCGAGTGCCAACTGCGTCATATATCTGGTGACGTCAGCGGAGGTGCTTGTCAGAGAAATACTCACCCTGTATCTCATGAATGAAAAGGATGCCACTTCAGAGATAGCTTCGGAGCGCTTTGAAGACCTGTCATTCAAGAAAATACTTGTGTCAGAGATGGCCGCAGTTCTTGGAGGGAAATGGAATCTCAATGATGAGAAGTCACCCTTGAGCAGTTGGTACAAGGGCGTCTATAATCTTCGAAATAGAGTTGTTCATGGCGGGTATTCTCCAACAGATAAAGAAATGATTCATGCAATTGAGACCAGCGAGGAATTTAGAGGGTTTGTGCATAAGAGAATTGCTAATAACCTTAAGAAGAAGCCATATTTACGAATACTGTCACCAGCAACTGGCGAAGCTCGAACCGTTGAAAGGGAAATCCGAGATAAACCTGAAATGCCGGGAGGCGCGTCATAACGAGTCGTTCAAGCCGACCCCTTGGCTCATGTTTAGAGAGTTCGGCCTGCTTTAGCCTGAACCGACGCTGCTGACATGATTCAGCGGGCGGGCTTAACTCTATGCTAGGCGCCTAAGGAGGAATCATGCAATGCTTTAGCTGCAAAAAGGAATATGATGGGACTGCCATTAGCCAGAGGAACTCCCTTCTAGAAAGTTTCTTTCCCGGTTCCCTTGGTGCCGCTCTGAAACAGGCTTTTATCGGTCCTCTAAGCAACGAAAACCTGTCCGTGATAAGCCGCTACTTTAACGACAGACTCTTTTCCGATCCAGGATTCCGCCACGAGTATGCCCAACTAAGGGAGCAATACTATGCCATCAAGATCAAGTGTTCACAGTGCGGCCAAGAACTCTATTATGGGGGTCTACATAACGTCGAGCATGCTGTCTATTCAACATTGTTTGAGGCCGAATACACATTCTTAGTCCAGCAGTTAAGCATTAAATGCGGAAGAGATGTCCAGAATACTCTCGAGCTAATTGGCGACAAGCGCGAGATAATCGAATTCGCTATTAGGAACCTTGATGGCGTTCTTGGTGACACTTTCAATGTCATAAAGGACAATCATGCCTTCATAGAAGATTTGCGGTACAAAGGAGGTCGCGGAGGTGATTTTGTTTGGGGCACCTTGGCAGTCATCCGCGACTATTTGACAAATGAGTTCGTCAAGAATGCGATTTACGATCTCGTAAAATCCTCTGGTATATTTCTCCTTGGATGCTTTGTTCACAAGATCCGCGACAAAGGGATCAAGAAATCCGCAGAAGAAAAGCTCCAGGAATTAAGCGTGGAAAAGCCCTCACCATATGCCAATGACCTTAGCCTAATATTTCAATACCTAACTGAGAAGGAGAAAGCAGCGCTCAGCAAGAAACTGGTCGCGCGTATTGCTAAGGAGAAGCTTCGTGCAATTAGGAAATTGATTAAGTGAACATACTGGACCTTGATTTGGATTTTTTCATGTCTCATGTTCTCTACGATAATGTCAGTGCACTGCATAATTCTGAGTCGGCAGCTCCTTGGAGAATTGGGGACGTAGATTGCTTTTTACGGCATAATTGTAGGCTATGGAATAGGATTCCCGGCTGGGTTGTTAACAACCACAAGGACGTATTCTACATTGTCAAAGGGGACCGACAACATGGTCTTCTTGAATCCCCGCATTCGTGGGTCCATATAGACTCGCATTCTGATCTTGGATCCGGAAGTTCAATTCCCGACATCGCTGAGTGTATGAATTTCACTACTAGGTATGAAGACGTGGTAAACTCAAATAACTATCTACTCGCACTCATCTGCGATGGCTGTATTGCCCAATTATACAACGTGTACAACAAGGGCTCAATTCTCGACTATGATTTGAGTCTGTTTTCAGTAGAACAAGGCAATCAGATCGTAAGCCACAAAGTAGCCAAACAGACAATCTCGTTTCTCAAATACGTTGAAGCTGACTTTACTTGGGATTTTGGATTCGACTTAATGTTTTTATCGCTATCTGTAGAATACACTTGCAAAGAATCGTTCGCCATCTCGAACCATATCAGAGCAAATTTCATGAAGGAGATTCAAGAAGCGTGATGGTTCTTACTGATATGTGTACCCCAGCAGTCGTGCGAACCAATCCTTGAAGAAATTTGTTTGCGGAGATTTTTTGCAAGGCGTTGCATTAGAGAATTGACGCCTAGTAAGACGTTGAAGCCGACCCCCTAGTTTAAGCTAAAAAGCGGGCTTGCGTTCTGTAAAAGCTGTTGCCACCGGGCTTTGGTCGACGGGGGGAAAAGCCGGCCGTCGACAACAAGCGCAAGGTGCTAATTTTCCTCAGTGTGAAAACAGGCAAGAAGCATTGTGCCTCGGGTATCTATCGCAGAAGCCGGTATAACCTCTTCTTGCACGATCCTAGAGCAGGAGATAAAACCATCCATCTGCTTGCCGCCGGTGACCATGGAACGAGATCCTGCGTCCTGGGTGCCGCTCTTGCCGCTTTGCTTGCGAGCTTTGGCCTGGCGGGTCTTCCAGAATCGAGCCACGGCGCTTCGAAGCTGTTGCTGCAGATCCTCTTGTGTATGCACGACCGCCCCTCCAAAGTCATGGGCAGAGTTTCCTAAGGGCCCATTTCCTCAGTCTTACTCAAGCCCGAAGCACCTTCCTGCACGGGTGGACAAAGGATTACCGGCAAACGGTGTTCTGTAGTATGCTGATTTTGTGGGATATCCCACCAAGGAGAACCGAATGGGCCCCGTGAGCGAATATGATACAAAAATCGACGTAAAAAAGCGGTTGACCCTGCGCGGAGCGCGATATGGACATTACCACGTGAAGGAGTTCAAGGACGGGCGGATAGTACTTGAGCCCCGCGAGCCGGTGAAACCTTTCAGTGTGTCGCGCCGGACTCTCAGGATGATGGACAGCAGCATGGCGAACTTGAAGAAGGGCCTGGTGAGCGGCCCTGTAGACCTTTCGGCCTTCTCAACCAGAGGTAAGAAGTAGGACTTTTCTCGAACGCCCCCACTAATTAAGTGTGAGAGCGCTTTCGCGCCAGGGATCGATCGCAGATATTTTCCTACAGCTCAGGGTTTGTGGTTAATAATGA
The DNA here is from genome assembly GCA_049515135.1 of Spirochaetia bacterium. Taxonomy (GTDB): domain Bacteria; phylum Spirochaetota; class Spirochaetia; order SZUA-6; family Fen-1364; genus Fen-1364. The sequence goes on along the minus strand of JBEKUJ010000004.1, from coordinate 236,326 downwards.
AACGCAGCCATCGAATTCATGATACAGTCTACCAGGACAAAAGAATGGCTTATGAACGAGGAAATTAGTACATAGGAACCTCTGGCCGGGCTTTCTCTCCAAGGAGACGCCGCGCATGATCAGAATCGTTGAGATAAATGAAAGCTATATCACTGGCTTCCACGTAGCATTTGATACGGTTTCAAGAGAAAAACTGTTCCTGGCAAGGACCGAGGCCCCGCCGATAGACTCTTTCAGAGTTGCGGTGCGGGAGAATATCGAAAAAGGCGTCCCTCAGGTCCTCGCGATAGATGGAGGGGAAGTTGTCGGATGGTGCCAGATTATCCCCCACCCGAGGCCAGCGGAGAGTCATTGCGGCACATTGGAGATGGGCTTGATCAAATCATACCGGGGCAGAGGAGCAGGGGCGCGACTGCTTGAAGAGTGCCTTGGGAGAGCCGGGAAATTCGGTTTGGAGCGGGTGGAGCTTGAGGTGTTCAGCAGCAATGATGCAGCGATCCAATTGTACCTGAAGGCCGGCTTTGTGCACGAAGGGGAAAAGATCAGGGCTGTCAAAATCGACACGGCCTACATGAACAACATCCTGATGGCGAAGTTCCTGAACAGCTGACAGCCCGCACGGCATCGCCTCTTCCATGGGATGCGTGCACTTTCTTTCCTGGACACCTCGTGATAAACTGCGGATAAATCAAGAGGGAGCGACAACCGTGATTCGATTCAGGCTGATCCTAGTGTGTCTTGTCAGCGCCGTCATGGCCGCGCATGCGGATGATTTTGCCGCGACCCAGGTCCGCTTCTATTCCTCCGCAGTGGGTGCCGTGGACGTGGCGCTCTCCCGCTTTGGCACCTACACCGCAATTGCCGACTGGACTGACGGCAATTCCGTCCGTGTTCTGGATGAGAACTGGGAGCTTCTCTGGCGTCACCACCAGCCCGTGTATTGGGGAGGCACATTCCGGCATTCTCCCATGCTCCAGTTTGCCCCTGATGAGTCGTTCCTGGTCTATCCGGCGTACAGGACCGAGGATGACATAGCGCTTGTGAATCCCCGGACCGGAGAGCCGATCTCCGTTCTCAACGGACACAGCGGCACGGTTGATTGCATAGTATTGAGCCCGGACGGGACGCGCATGGTGAGCACATCGGCGAAAGAGGTCTTCCTCTGGAAGCGGGACGGTGCGGGCTTCACCATCACTGACAAGCTTGCCGACCATGAGGGCGCGGTGAACTCCGTGGCTTTCGCGCCGGACGGCTCTCTTGTAGCAACCTGTGAGACCGACGACATGACCCGTCGGATTGCCCTTTACCTTGTGAGCAAGGATCACCTCATCGCGGCCTCCAAGTATGAGAACGAGGAGCACAACCTCTCCAACGAGTATTCACAGATAGCTTTTTCCCCTGATGGACGGTGGCTTGCCGCCGGATATTCCGACACGCTCTTGATCTTCGAGCGCACTGGCAACAAGATTCGCCTGGCGCAGAAAGTCCCGGACATCGAGCTGGGCTCTGTGATCAGCGTCGCTTTCACTCCCGACGGAGCGCTCCTCCTGACGGGGCATGACCGGGACGTGCGGGCGTGGAGCCTGGCGAACGGCACCTGGCAGGCGGTTGCGACCTTCACCCCGCATATCGGGCTGGTGCGGGCCATGAAGTTTTCCATGGATGGAACCAGGCTGGCTATCGCGGGTCGGGCTGATGAAAACGCAGTGGGGCTATGGTCGATCAAAGGCGTTGGGCCTTCTTTCCTGGGGAGCCTCTCCGCTCTGTTGGGCGGGAGACTTTCCACGGCGCAAAGACACTTCATGGACGACACAATAGCAGGTCAGATCCTCTCTTCGCTCCCCAAGGAAGATGTGGCGCCGCGCGACATGTTTGAAACGGAAAAGGAGTATGCAGCGCGCATGGACCGGGCGCGCATGCAGGCTGCCGCCCTCCTGCAGGAAGAGACGGAGAAGCACTTCGGCGCCGAGCGGGCACCGGCCAAGGGAGCTCTGTACGAGGTTATCGTGCCTCTGCAGTCCCAGGGCACCTACGCCATCGACTCAAAGACATACACCGTGCACTTCATGGATACGGATGCCGTGGTGAAGCTTGAGCGTGATCCTGCCAAGGTGCTCTACCGCAACTGGCAGAAGGCTCGCATCCACGCCACTCGTCTCAAGACTGTGGAAGGCACCACCTATGACGATTTTCGCGTGGCGCTCCTGGACGTCGCTGAGCAATTCCCCGTTGGATTGTCGGAAAACCCGTTCACCGGTGAGCAGCTGGACAGGTACGGCACGCGCGTGCCCAGCATGACCATCGGGCCGGATCTGCTGGTCCGCAACCTCAGCATCGAAGGGGTTTTTCCTGCTCTCTACCATTATTACGCGGATCACTCCTTGGGGACGGTGACCCTGCAGAACACCGGCTCAAACACGATCACGGACCTTTCCGTCAGCTTGAATGTGCCCGGCCTCATGAAGGCGTCCACGGACGCTGCGGTACCCACGGCGTTGGGAGTGGGGCAGAGCGTGGATGTTGGCATTCGAGCGTTGTTCGACCCTTCCGTGCTGGATCGAAACCAGGGGGGCTCGGTCTCCGCCGAGCTTTCCATCCAGTACAGCGACGGCGGCAAGCCCTACAAGGATACCATCCGTCGGCCCATCGGCCTTCTCAATCGCAATGCAATGCGCTGGACGGATGACCGGAAGGTCGGCGCGTTCATGACCACGGATGATCCAACACTTCTGCGCTGGAGCGGCCAGATCATGGGCATGGGGGACGACCTTGAAACGAACGTGCTCACGCGCAATCTCTTCTCCGCTGTGCGGATGTTTGAGGCCATGAAGATAGCGGGAGTCCGCTACGTCGTGGACCCGGCAAACCCGTATGAGTCGCTTTCGCGAGACTCCACCGCTATCGCCTACATAAGGTTTCCAACGGAAACCCTTGATGCCAAGTCAGGCCAGTGTGATGACCTCTCGGTCCTTTATGACAGCCTGCTCGAATCAGTAGGAGTGGACACTGCGTATATCACCACCCCGGGGCACATCTTCGCGGCGTTCAACCTGGGCATGTCACCGGAGCTGGCGTCCCGAACTTTCGCGAAGGCAGAGGATCTCATCATCAAAGACGGTGTCGTTTGGGTCCCTGTGGAGACCACCATGGTCGATGATGGATTCACCAAGGCGTGGCAGACCGCCGCAGGGGAGTGGCGCGATGCGAGCGCTCACGGCACGGCAGGTTTCTTCACCGCAAAGGATGCATGGCAGATGTACATCCCTGCCGGCTTCACTGGCGTTGCCGCCTCTGTGCCTCCGGCCCGTGATACCTTGCTTGCCCTTCTCAGCGGAGAGATCGACGCTTTTCGTACGGCGGTGCTTGCGCCCAGGGAAGCCGAGTTGCTTGCGGCCCTGGCCACCTCACCTTCTGCGGCCCAGGAAAACCAACTGGGTGTACTGTATGCCCAGTTCGGGCTGCTGGCCAAAGCACTGGAGCATTTTGAGAAAGCCATAGCGTCCGGCAATTACATTCCGGCGTTCGTGAACGCGGCGAATGTTTACGGGCTCCAGAAGGACTACGCAAAGGCCCAGGACTACCTCAAGCGTGCGCAGAAGCTGCAACCGGATAATTCGCGGGTGCTGATTGCGCTGGCCTATTCCTATTTCCAGGCCGGAAACCAGGCCGATGCAAAGCAAGCGTACGAGCGGATGAGCAAGATCGATCCAGGCCTTGCCGCCCGATATCCCTTATTTGGGACCGCCACGGCCGCGGCCGGGCAAGCGCGGGCGGGACGCGCGGACAAGGCTTCTGAGTTTTTCGGATCGGACTGGTCCCAATAAAGTTCAGGACAGGATTACCTGTTGGCTACTCTCTCTTTATAAGTGTATTCATCGAGAAAGGTTTCCCATGACCAGGGTATATTGTTTCGATCTTGAGTTGAATCAGCTTATCCATACTCGCATTGTGATCAGCCATATCATCAATGAATCCGAAACCAGGCATATTGTATGCGAAATCACCGCAGAAAAGTTTACCATCGTCTGTGAGTATTCCTATCGAACCTTTTGAATGACCAGGAATATGGAGAATCTTCGCATTCAGCCCATAGATGGAAAGGTCAAATCCTTCATCGATCATTATGTCTGGAGTGAATTTCTCGAACTTGCTGGCACCTTTGAAAAATACCTTGACAACAAATCCTATCAGACGAAAGATCGGCGACATTTTGTCGGGCTTGGCCTTTCGGTTGATGCTCATGTCCCCTTGCTCAACCATTCCTGAGTCCAAAGCGTGCATAGCGATTTTTCCGCCATACTTCCTTCGAAGGTAAGCGCAGTTGTCCGCATGATCCATATCTCCGTGAGTCAACAAAATGAGCTTGAGCTTGCCTGGCGTGCAGCCTTTGCCTTCAAGGCTTTTCTCAAGTTGTGCCCTCTTGCCAACAAACCCGGTATCGATAAGGACATACCCATCCCCTGCGGTAAGAAGGTAACAGTTCACTCCGCCAAGATTGATGACTGTTGTCTGTGAAGACATACTATCCTCCTCGGCTTGAACCATACTTTGTTTCGAGAGCACGCCAGGTCAGGGAACATCGAGCAAACGGGTGCCTGTCATGCGGGATATTCCTGTCTCAATTTCTTCAGCATCGCATGGAGTTCTTCATGTCTGCCTGCGCCTATCACTTTCTGTTCATGCTGCTGGAATGCGCTGTGTATCTGGTCCAATTGATCAGCAGTGAGAACCCTTTCTGCAGAGGGGAAAAGAACAGTGTTCTCCTTTTCGATATGAGCTTGAAGCAGGCTTGAATACTCTCTTGCGGCTCGCGTAAACCGTTCTTGATCTTCCCTGCCTGAAACTGCCGCTTCCATTTCCTTTATCAGTTCACGTCCTTTTGAATGCTCAGTCAACATGACCCCTATCGGACCGCCCTTCTCAGCAATACCAGCCTTCACCAAGGCAGGAAAAAGAATGCTCTCTTCCTTCCCATGGTGGCACTTATCAGCGAACTCTTTTAAGAATGCTGTGAAATCATGGATATCCCTTCGCTCTACATCCAATCCCCGGCTCAGACGCTTTGTGAGGGTATCAAGAATCTGGAGGCTGGAAAGAATTGCCTGATGTTCATTTTGTAAGTCCTCTATCGCTTTTGCCATACAATGCCTCCATCCACCCTTTTTGCGTCTACGAGAATTGTACTTCAAGTGTCAATATCGAAAAGGCGCGGAGGACTGCATCGGCGGGCTGTTTCTTGCAAAGCCAGTGGCGGCCTGAAGCCATCCGCCCGCACACCTATTCGTCCAAAAGGCGCTTCTGTCCTTCCAGCTTTTTGATCTCCTCGATATCCTGCGCGCACTCCATGCAGCCAAGGTATTTTCCGCTGTAGTCGCGAAGGGCAAAGAACTCGATGAGGACTTTGTGTTTTTTCCTGCCGGGCTCGACTTCAAAGTCAAGCCAGAATCGCGCCGTATTGCGCGTGCCGTCTCTCATCTCATCCACAATCCGAATCACGCGGGGCAGGCTTTCCTCGGGATGGCAGTCCCGGAAGTTGAGCCCCATGGATGTCATGGGCCGCTTGAAAATGCGGGTCTCATGCTTGTTCCAGCCCACCACCTCGTCGTTGGCATCGAGGACGGTGATCTCGATCGGGACGGTCTCGAACATGGATGCGACAATTGCCTCGCTCATTCTCTCGATCATGCACGTACGATACCACGAGGCAGGGGTATGGACCACCGAGGGCTGCCCCCTGGTAAGCAGCCTGGGTTCGCACTACGATCAGTCGAGGACCGCAGGATGTACAAGGTCATCAGCGGCATTCCCGTCTGGGGAGAACACGATGAGGCTACCCTTGGCCAGATCCAGCGCTGCGCGGCTGACGACACGGTGGCTGCCGCTGCGCTGATGGCTGACGGCCACAAGGGGTATTCCATGCCCATCGGCGGCGTTGTTGCCTACCGAAACGCGGTCTCGCCCAGCGGCGTGGGATACGACATCTCCTGCGGGCTGAAAGCCGTCTGCACGGACCTGCGCTCCACTGATTTGAAGCGCGACATCAAGCGCGTCATGGACCAGGTGGCCCGCACCGTCGTGTTCGGCTTGGGCGGAGAAACCGGCAAGGCGGCGGATCACCCGTTGTTCGGCGATCCGGCCTGGCGCGATGTGAAACACCTGGCGCCGCTCAGGGACGGCGCGCGCGCCCAACTGGGAAGCGTGGGTTCGGGGAACCACTTTGTCGACCTCTTTGAGGATGAGGAGGGCAGGGTCTGGATAGGCGTGCATTTCGGCAGCCGCGGCTTCGGCTTCAAAGTGGCAAGCGGTTTTCTCAACCTGGCGGCGCACCGTGCATTTGACGCAGGCGCGCACGAGCGCGGAATGGACCAGCCTGCCACGGTCCTTTCCCTGGCAAGCAGTCTGGGCCAGGATTATTGGCAGGCCATGACCCTTGCCGGCAGGTATGCCTACGCGGGAAGGGATTTCGTGGTTGACCAGGTCTTGGAAATCCTGGGAGCCAGGGCGGTGGAGGAGGTCCACAACCATCACAACTTCGCGTGGCAGGAGGAGCACCGGGGGGAGAAGCTGATTGTGGTCAGAAAAGGCGCCACCCCCGCCTGGCCCGGTCAGCGAGGGATCATTGGCGGGTCCATGGGAGACGTCAGCGTGATTGTGGAAGGAGTGGACAGCCCGGAATCACGCACCGCGCTGCGCAGCACGGTCCACGGCGCCGGAAGGGTGATGAGCCGCACCCAGGCCGCGGGAAAACGCCGTTGGGTCAGAAAAGGCGCCAGGCGGGTCCCGCAGGTGATAAAGCCCGGGCAGGTCACGAAGGCCATGATGATGGAGTGGCTGCGTCGGGAAGGCGTCGAGCTTCGCGGGGGAGGGCTGGACGAAAGCCCCCACGTGTATCGACGCCTGCAGGATGTGCTTGCCGCCCATGAGGCCACGCTTCGCATCCTGCACACGCTGCGGCCCTTTGGTGTTGCAATGGCCGGCGAAGACGTGTTTGATCCGTACATCGATTGACGCGCCAGGGGGACAATGTGCAGAAGTACAGGCGGGTGGCGGGAGCAGTGATCATGGCCGCTGTCTTGCTCCTGACAGTAGGGTGCGACCAGGGCACAAAGGTCCTGGCAAGGTCATACCTGGGGCAGGGGAACGTGGTCTCGCTGCTGGGCGGCGTCCTGGTCATGCGCTACGTCGAAAATCAGGGAGCTTTCCTGAGCCTGGGCGCCTGGCTCCCGCGGCCTGTCCGCCAGGCAGTCTTCATCATCTTTCCCCTTGCAGTCCTTGCAGGCATGGTGGTCTACGTTGTCAGGAAGAAAGACATTCGCCTTATGCCGGCCGCAGGCTTTGCATTTGTCGCAGGCGGTGGGATTGGAAACCTGCTGGACAGGATTGCGCATGACGGCAGGGTGGGGGACTTTCTCAACGTCGGAATTGGCGGCGCTCGAACAGGGATTTTCAACGCGGCAGACCTTGCAATCATGTTCGGTTGTCTCCTGCTGCTGACGGACGCCGTCCGCGCGTGGGGCACTGAATAGCCTGGAGCCTGCCTTCCCGCCGGACGGCGAAGCGTGTCGCGCCTTGAGAGGGCACTGAAACAAGGTTGCTTTTTTGCTTGACCCGGGCTGCTGCTGTAGCTAGAATCTGCTTTCAAGGAAGCTTTCGTCAGTGCAGCCAGTCGCCTACCCATGCCTTGTCATGGCTTCCCTCACATTCTTTGTGGGGGTTTTCCATCTCTTCATCTTCTTCAAAGGGCGTAGACAGCCGGTTCACCTGCCATTCGCGTTTCTCTGCCTTGTCGTGGCGTTGTATGATGTCTTCTCAATTGGTCTGTACGATTCGGCATCTCTCGCCCAGGGGCTTTTCTGGCAGAACTTGCAGCTTCAGGCCATAGATTTCATTTCTATTTTTCTCGTCTGGTTCGTTGCTGTGTACACGAAGCGCTCGACGGGCTGGCTCATCCCTGTTTCCACTACCTGGTTTGTCCTGCTGTTTGTCATGTCGCTGCTCTTGAATCCTTCGCTGACGCTTTCTGCCCTGCGCCCGGCCGTGAAGCATATCGACATTCCCGGCTTCCTCAGCGTGACATATTACGAGGGGGAGCTGGGCATTGCGTATGATGTGGGTATTGCGTCCGCCATCCTTTTCTACACGTACCTGATGCTGCTCCTGGTCCGGAGTTACCTCAAGACCCGGGTACGGGGACTGCTGGTGGTGATCTTCGGCCTTTCCACCTACTACGTGGGCGTGGCCAACGATACCCTGGTTGCCGCGAGGGTATACGATTTCATTTACATCAGCGAGTACGCGTTCATGATCGTCGTCTTCAGCATGTTCGCAGTCCAGCTTGCGGATCTGGCTAGCCTGTACCACGCCATCGAAGAAGCGAACAGGACCCTTGAGACGCGGGTGGAAGAACGGACCTCTGAGATCCGGAAACTGAACGAGGACCTGCGCCGCCAGGCAGAGCTCGACCCGCTCACTGGAATCTACAACCGCCGCTTCTTCGGGGAATATCTGGACATCGAGCTCAGGAGGGCCCGAAACAGGCAGGAGCACAAAGTTGCCAAGCTCCAGGGCGTGAACGATATGAACTTCGGGTTGGCAATGATCGACATAGACCACTTCAAACGCGTCAACGACACCTGGGGCCACCCCGCGGGCGACAGGGCGCTTGTTGAAGTAGTTCACGTGGTCCAGGGCGTCATTTTCTCCCGGGATGTCTTCTGCAGATTCGGGGGAGAGGAGTTCGTCATTCTTTTCACACGGACTTCCCGGGACGGAATTGTCCAGGCCATAGAGAAGATCCAAAAGAGCGTGGAAGACCATGAGATCATGGTGACGGATGACAGCCGAAGCACGCACGTAACCCTGAGCATCGGTGTGGTGATCTTCGAGGAGGTGCCGGGCCTGACAACCCAGCAGCTGCTCAGGATCGCGGACAGCAGGCTGCTTGCTGCCAAAAATGCCGGAAGAAACACTGCGGTTTACGACTAGGCCGCGCCCCTGATTCAAGGCATGTGCGCCTCCGGATAGGTCCGGCATCGTGCCCTTGACCATGACCTTCCGGCGGCATAGGAATTGCTGAAAAAGCAAGGAGGACGGCATGGCCAGCACAGGCATTCCAAAGGACGGCGGCAGCACGTCCGGCGCGCGCGTCACGGGTCTCTTCATCATGCTCTTCCTTCTTTACATGTTCGACTACATCGACCGGGAAATCGTTTCCGCCATGTTCCCCATCATGAAGACGGACCTTCACATGACGGACAGCCAGGCCGGCTCTCTCATATCCGCGGTCTACTGGTCCATCGTGGTTCTTGCCTTTCCCATCTCCATCCTCGTCGACCGCTGGAGCAGGAAAAGGAGCGTGGGCCTGATGGTTGCTTTGTGGAGCATCGCCACGGGGACCGCGGCGTTCGTGAGGACCTTCCCGCAGCTTTTCCTGACCAGGCTCGGAGTCGGGTTCGGGGAGGCAGGCTACGCTCCCGGCGGCACCGCAATGCTCTCCGCCATGTACCCGGTTGAAAAGCGCTCACGGATGATGGGCATCTGGAATGCCTCCATCCCCCTCGGATCGCTCATCGGCGTGATTGTCGGAGGAATCGTCGCGACGCGCTGGGGCTGGAAGCACGCATTCGGCCTTGTGGCCATTCCGGGTTTCGTGATCGGTGTGCTCTTTTTCTTTTTTGCCCGGGACTACAAGACTATCAAGCTTGAAAAGGCGGCAACAGCCGCCAGGCCGGCGGTGAAGATGAGCTTTTCAGACATCGCGGCAGTGTTCCTTCGCACTCCGTCGCTGATCCTGACATATGTTGCTTTTGCGGGAAACACCTTCCTCAGCACCGCGTACCTTACCTGGCTTCCCTCGTATTTCAACCGGGTGCAGAACCTGAACATGGAGCAGTCCAGCCTGAAGACGGCCTCTGTGATGCTCTTTGCGATCATCGGCGCCCCGCTGGGGGGATTCCTTGCAGACGCGTGGATGAAGCGCCGCCTCAACGCGCGCCCCTTGTTTGCGGGATTTTCCAGCCTGGCGGCCGCCGCGATATGGCTTGTTTCTTTTGGCCTGCTCCAGGGAACGGCACAGTGGATCGTCATGATGGCAGGGGCCATTGCAACAGTATGCTACCTTTCGGCAGCGTCCGCCGTGACACAGGATGTTGTGCACCCGGGACTGTGGGCCGTTTCATACAGCATCTGCGTGATCGTGCAGAACCTTCTGGGCAGCTCGATGGGTCCCATTGTGCTGGGAACGATCTCTGACGTGTACGGCCTTCAAGTTGCCATGTTGCTGGCTCCGCTGACGTCGGTGTTCGCCGGGATCCTTTTCCTTGCCGCGGCGGCTTTCTACAGGCGGGACCTTGCCAAGGTGGACAAGGTGAAAGTGGAGATGGAAGCCTAGCCCTGGCACGGCCTCCGCACAACTGGCCTGTGCCAGGGCCGTGCGGAGGCTGTGCCAGGGCCGTGCGGAGGCCGAAGGCCGTGTTAGGGGTAGAGCGCCCCTACCGGTCTATGTACTGCTCCGCAAGCTCCTTTGTGATAGACTCCACGATCTTGCGCGCCACCGCCTCAGGCGGATCCACGGGCACGGAACCCGACGCCTGGCTGCGCTGGCGCTGGCGGAGCCCCTGGTTGCCGATGGAGTTCTTTCCGAAATCCGTTGCCGTGGTCCGCGGGAAGACCGTGATCACCTTGATCTTGTCAGACTCCAGCTCATAGCGGGCGGTCTCAGAGAGCAGGTTGAGGGCCGCCTTGGTTGCCGCATACGCGCCCAGGCCCGGGATGTGCATCTTGGAGACCATGGAGCTGATGTTCACGATGACCCCGGAGCCTGCTTCCCTCATGGCCGGGATCACGGCCTGCATGGCCAGGAGCGGGCCGTAGACGTTGAGCTCAATGATCTGGCGGAAGTCAGCCAGCTCCACATCAGCCACCAGGCCGGCGGCTGCCTGTCCGGCGTTGTTGATGAGGATGTCCACCCTGCCGTACCGGTCCTTTGCCTCACGGACCATGGCCTGCACTTGAAGAGGGTCACGCATGTCAGTACGCACCGTGATGGCCTCCCCGCCCCTGGCTTTGAGCTCGGAGGCCAGCCCCGCCAGCTTGTCCGTTGACCTTGCCGCCAAAACCAGCTTTGCCCCAGCGGCAGCAAGCTCCCGCGCGGTGGCCATGCCGATGCCGGCGGACGCTCCCGTCACTATTGCAACCTTGTCCTTGATATCCATCTGGTTCTCCCTTTATTCGACCCGCTCGCCTCTATAGCGGGCGCCAAAGCGGTTTCTGTGCACAAAATCCGCCACATCCCTGCGCACCCTCAGGTATTTCGCTCTTGCAATTGCCGGGTATCCCAGACGGCACGTGAAAGCTATCTGGAGATGCTGGGGGACCCCGAGGATCCTCCTGATCTCCTGCGCAACCTCGGGGACGCTCCAGGAGCTGACCACCTGGAGGCTGATCCCCAGCGAATGAGCCGCGAGCCACATGTTTTCCATGACGCAGCCAATGCTCATGATCCCCAGGAAATCTCCTTCGGAGGCCGGAGCTCTTCGTTGAGGATCGTACAGGACGATAAGGAGCACGGGAGCAGGCATGGAGGGCATCCTCCGGGAGGTAAGCGGGGCGCCTGGTGTCCTCAGGTAAGGCGGAAACATCGTCCCCAGGAGGCCGACCTTCTTCTGCGCCAGCTCCTGCTCTGAGGAGGAAAGCTGCTGGTAGTTCTCCCGAACAAAGGCCTCGGAGACGGGCCTTTCAATCGCATTGATGGCGCTCAGGATGATGCGGTCGTCCACCACCACGATCTCGAAGTTCTGCATGTTGTGAGCGGTGGGCGCCCACCGGCCAGCCTCAAGGATCTGACTGAGGTCCTGCTCAGGGATCTTGCGCGCCTCATTAAAAGGGACCCTGTCGGACTGCCGCTGCTGAATCAGCTTCATGACTTCATTCATTTCGACCTCCTCATCCTGAGATTTTCAGGACAGCGCGGAAATGCACCGTGGCGTTCATCATCTTCTCGAACGCCCGCTGCCGCCTCTTCCAGGGGGAATGCTTCCACCAGGGGCGTCACGCCCGCAAAGTCGCTGAACTGCAGCGCCTCGTCCACGCTCCCGCACACCCAGCCCCTGATGCCGCGTCCCCCTCTCAAGGTATGCGCGGGTAGGAAAGGCCGGGGAAATGCCCCTCCCGCACCAGAACGTCCCCGTGGCAGAGGCCGCATGCTTCGACCTTGATCAGGACCTCGTTTGTTTTCGGCTCAGGGATTTCCTTTTTCACCAGCTCAAAATCTGCCCCCGGGGCTTTGACCTGGATTGCTTTCATCAACGGCAATGAAGACCTCCCTGCATCACGCTTCCGTGCGGCCTTTGGGCACGTAGTCGAAGAAACGTTCTGTTGTGCGTCCGGAGGTCCACAACGCCCGAAGCCTGGTTTTTCGTTCAGCGCGGCGCAGGGCGGAGAGCAGGTCCTTGTTGAGCTCTCTGGCGCTTTCGCCGCTCATTGTCGCCTTCACGTGAAAGCCATCCGGGGTCGGCTCGATGGAAACCGGGCCGACCATCTCCTCCAGGACCGGCCGGATGGCCTGGGGACTATCGCTGCTTATGTGGGCATCGAGTCGGAAGCTTTTCTTTGCCACGAAGCGCTCCTCTGTTCTTTTCCGCGAACGAATGAAAACCCTGCTGCGACGATGCACAGCACAACCGAGACGATGAAGGCGCGATGAATGCCCACCACGAACTCCTGCATGGGTCCGGACCCCAGTGAAACGCTGGTGCCGACGAAGAGCTTCATCATCACGTCCTTGGGCAGGCTTCCTGCCGCCACGGCAAGGGCAAGCGCAAAGCTCGTCACCATTCCCGTCTGCCTCAGGGTGGCAAGGGTGGCGGAGGCAATGCCCAGTCGATCCTTGGGGGCGCCGTTCATGGCAGCGCTGGTGTTGGGGCTCCAGAAAAGGCCGCCGCCCAGCCCAACCAGCACCAGACCCACCACAATGGAGCTGTACGGCGTTGTGGGAGTGAGCTTGAATATGAACCAGAGAAGGGAGGCTGCCTGCAGCAGCAATCCAGCCGTCGCGGGGGTGCGGGCGCCAATGTGGTCCGCCAGAAGGCCGCTGAGAGGGCCCACCACAGAGCTGACCACGGAAAGCGGTATGAGCAGGAGGGCCGCCCTCAGCGGGTCATAGCCGCGCACTGCCTGGAGGTAGAAGACAATGAGGAAGTTCATGGCGAACATGGCAAGGGACTGGAGCATTGCGGCAAGCACGGAGAAATTGTAGACGCGGTTGTTGAACAGGGACAGGTCCAGCACAGGCTTGGCGGCGCGCCGCTCCCAGACCAGGAAGACTATGAGCATCACGACGAAGAGTCCGAAGAGTGACAGAATTGGCGCTGAGATCCAGCTGAACTGGATCCCGAGGGTCAGAGCGAACAGCAGCGCAATCAGGCCAACGCTGAAGGTGAGGGCTCCCGCGGGATCGAACTTCTCTTCGCGCTTTCGCACCGTCATCTCTTTCAACGCGTAATACCCCCACAGGCTTCCCGCCACCCCGATGGGGACATTGATGTAGAATATCCAGCGCCAGTCTGCGATGGTGAGGATGAGGCCGCCCAGGAGCGGTCCGACAATGCCGCCGATTGCCCAGGTGATGCCGTTGATGCCCAGCGCGCGTCCCCGCTCATTGGGAGGGAACACCTCGGTGATGATGGCGGGGCTGTTCACCATCATGAGCGCCGCTCCCGCGCCTTGCACCAACCGGGACAGGATGAGGTGAGTGGCGTTCTGCGACAGGCCGCACAGCCCGGACCCGACGGTGAAGATCACGAAGCCCAGGTTGTACAGGCGCACCCTGCCGAACATGTCCGCGATCCGGCCGAACGTCAGCAGAAGGACCGTGCTCACCAGGATGTATGCCATGATGACCCAGATCATGCGGACAAGGTCCGCGTGGAGCTTCTCCATCATCTGGGGAAGGGCAAGGATCACGATGGTGCTGTCGATGGACGCCATCAGGGCCCCGATGGTCGTGACGCTCAGGGCGACCCACTTGTACTCTATCCGTCGGTGCACCCATCTCTGTGAAGGCGTCTGTGTCAACGATTGCTCCCTCCCGGTGAATCTACAGATTCCGGAAATTTAGGTCAAGTGATTGATTGAAATTGGATTGCTAACGTGCCATTCCTCCGTTGCTGTGCGGTGACAGCCATTGGCGGACCTGCTCAAAGATCGAGTCGGTGGAAGGGTCTTCCCCCGTGACCAGGAAAATCAGCGCCCTGCCCAGAAGCAGGCTCTGGAGCGCTCTGGTTGTGTTGAGGCCGTCTGAATCAGAGGAGATCTGCCCTCCCCGCACGCCATCCTTGATGAAGGACGTGAAGTGCCTCTCCCATGTTTCGAGCAGCTCCCGGACAACGGGCCCCAGCTTCCGATCGTGGAGAGATCTCGTGAACAGCTCCATCACCACTATGTAGGTGGCAGGACGCCTTTGAATCACCTGGGTCTGGTCTGAAAATGCCTTGCGCAGCAATCCCATGGCGCCAGGCTGGACGCCCTCCGCCTCAGAGGCCGCCTTGAACTCCGAGAGCAGGCGCTGCGCCACGCTGCGCACGAGGTCTTCCTTCGACGCAAAGTAGTAGTGCAGGGTGGAAATGTTGAGCTTTGCCCGAAGCGCGACTTCCCGGGTGCGAAGCCCTTCGAACCCTTGTTCCGCAATGATGTCATACGCGGCGTTCACGAGCTTCTGTTTCTGTGCCTCCCCCCGCTCCGTATGGCGTTGCTTTTGCTTGAGCACTTTTCCCGGTTTGTCATGCATGACTGTAAGGTATCACCGACGCGTCTGGAGGTGAAAGGGAGCGCACGGCCGCAGCCTTCATTTTTCGCGCCTGCGGACCGGCCTGATCCAGACCCGCGGCGCCCGCGGCGCCCGAATGTCGAAATAGGCAAGAAAGCTCCGTACGAGCCGGGATCGGACAGCTGCGCTTGTGCGACGCCTGGTCTCGATGCGGATTTCTTCCCGTATCCTCGCCGCCTTGGTTTCCCCCACCAGCGCGTACAGCCGGGAACGAGTATCTTCTGGAAGAGCGGAAAATCCGGCCGCGCACACCTTGTCAGGGATGCGCATCAGGATATTGGAAAGCGTGGTCGCATGGGTCCTGGCAACCAGGTCCCGTATGGACCGCTGGTGGTCAATCATCTGCGCGGGGGCCATTCTGCGGGTTTCCGCGACGCGTTTCAAGACCGGCCCTTGAAACACCCATGGCTACTGATTCCCCCGTCCGCCCCTGAGGATTGATCTCCCTGGCGCATCGTGCTTATCTTCTCACTCAACCGACATGAGAGCAGAACCATCCCCGGCCAGCGCCGATTTCGCGGTGAAAGCGGCAGAGGCGACGGTTTTTCCCATACTCATCGCGATCAGCCTCTCTCACATGCTGAACGACTCCCTGCAGTCTCTGATCCCGGCAATCTACCCGCTGGTCAAGGATGCGTTTCGGCTGAACTTCGCGCAGATAGGCCTGGTCACATTCACCTTTCAGATTACGGCCTCGCTCCTGCAGCCTGCAGTGGGGGCGATCACGGATCACCGGCCGCAGCCTTTTTCCCTGGCCTCTGGCATGGGGTTCACCCTCACCGGGCTCATCCTCCTGTCCCTTGCCCACAGCTACGGCATGCTCCTCCTGGCAGTCGGCCTTGTCGGTCTGGGCTCCTCTGTCTTCCATCCCGAGTCCTCCCGCGTGGCGTACATGGCTGCAGGCGGCCGGCGGGGGCTGGCGCAGTCTGTATTCCAGGTCGGCGGCAATTTCGGGTCTTCTCTTGGTCCGCTTCTGGCAGCAGTCATCATTGCCTCCCACGGCGCGTCCCACGTGTTCTGGTTTTCTCCCCTCGCACTGGCGGCAATCGTGATCCTGTTCTGGGTGGGGAGATGGTACCGGGGGCGGGTTGCGGTCACGGGTGGAAAAGCGGCGCACAGACGGCCGGAAGCAGCGGCGCTCTCCAGCAGGCGGGTCGCTGCCTCTGTTGTCATCCTCCTTGTTCTCATATTCTCGAAGTTCTTCTACCTGTCAGGCATGACCAGCTACTATACCTTCTACCTGATAGACAAGTTCGGCCTGTCCGTGCAGTCAGCCCAGTTCCACCTGTTCCTATTCCAGTTCGCCGTTGCGGCCGGCACGGTGATCGGAGGCCCGCTGGGAGACCGGATCGGGCGCAAGTACGTGATCTGGGGATCCATCCTCGGAGTGGCGCCCTTCACGCTGCTTCTTCCCTACGTCGGACTGCCTGCAACCACGGCGCTGGCCTTCCCCATCGGGATCATTCTTTCCTCCGCCTTCCCTTCCATCCTGGTGTACGCGCAGGAGCTCCTTCCGGGAAACCTGGGACTGATCTCAGGTCTCTTCTTCGGCTTCGCGTTTGGGATGGGAGGCATTGGCTCTGCCGTGCTCGGCTTGATCGCGGATCGCACGAGCATCCAGTATGTCTACAGGCTGACAGCGTTCCTCCCGCTCCTGGGCCTGATCACCGCATTCCTCCCCGACCTGGAGTCGCGAAGGCGCACGCGGCCGAGAGACGTCGTGTCTTGATCCAGGGCCGCCGCCCCTGTATCATCTGGGGCGGAGGTGCGCCGCAACATGAAGATCATCCTTTCGATCGTGGTGTTCGCCGCCATGACAACCGCAATGTTCGCCCAGGACATCCCGCTGAAGGAGCCGCAGGCAAAGATCGGGATGGACCTGTTTGACTTGATAAAGGCCAGGGCTGCCGAACGCAGCTTCGTGAGCCGTGACATTCCCATCGCAGATCTTTCCACCATCCTCTGGGCCGGCAACGGCTTGAAGGGCGCGGACGCCGTCTCAGGGGCCTCGAAGGCGGGGCGGACCATTCCCTACTCGGGCGACAACGTGTACATGAACATCTATGCGCTCACTTCAAAGGGCGTGTACCGCTATGAGCCGGAGGCCAAGGTCTTGAGGCAGGTCTCCAAGGGAGACATGCGCGCGCAGTTGACGCCGGAGTACATCCAGACATCGTCGCTGATGCTCCTTTTCACGTACGACTTCGCCAAGGCTCCCAGCTTCCTGAAGTCGAACCCGACGCTCTTCCGTGAAATGGCCAGCGGGACAGCGGGCTATGCTGCGGAGAACATCGCCCTTGCGGCAGCTGCCTTCAAGATGGGATCCATCATCATGTACAACATCAAGCCGCCAGCGGCAGCGTCTGCTGCCAGACTTGGCAAGGATGAAAGCCCGTTGTTCATCATGCAGGTAGGCTACCTGCAGTAAAGGAGGCGCCCCTAGACAGGGATGTCGAAGGTCGGCCGAGGCCAGGGATGGCCGAAAGGCCGACCAGAGGTAAGGGGTCTAGGGGCGTAAAACGCGCGCGCGAGAACTGGCGTTGTGTCCTTGGACACCTGCGCGCGCGGGAGGGAAGGAAGGGGGGTCCTGAAACACCGCAACAGGTGGCGATCTCCCAGAAGGCCTTTTCAGGGGTTCGATTCCCCTGCCCTCCATATGGGCGTGCACGCGGAAGTGTGGACCATGGGAGAGCTGCTGGTGGAGGTCATGCGGCCACGTCCGGGCATGAGCCTCCGGGAGACGGGGGACTTCCTTGGCCCTTTCCCCAGCGGGGCGCCCGGGATCTTCATCGACACAGCGGCCCGCCTGGGACATGCATCGGCCATCATCAGCGGCGTCGGAGAGGATGACTTCGGCCGCTCCATCCTGGACAGGCTGCGCGCGGACGGCGTCAGCGTGGACCTTGTCCAGGTCTTCCCCAATCGCTCAACGGGCGTCGCGTTCGTCATGTACCAGCCGGATGGGTCCCGCACCTTCATCTTCCACTGGGATGGGACCCCGGCCGTGATGGCCGGCGCACCGGACCCAGCCGCCATTGACGGGTCCCCGCGGTTTTTCCACGTCATGGGCTGCTCCCTGATGGCAAACGACGCGTTTCGGGGGCGTGTGTTTCAGACCATGGAGCTTTTTGCTGCCAGAGGCGCGCGGATCAGTTTCGATCCGAACATCAGGTTCGAGCTCCTTGCCGGACGCACAGTGGAGGAGGTGACGGGCCCGGTGCTCCGCCGCTGCTCTATTCTCTTTCCCGGTGAAAAGGAAGTCGCAAGCCTGACCGGCCGGCAGGACGTGGACAAAGGCGTTGAGTTGCTCATGGAGCGCTATCCCCTGGAGCTGCTGGTGCTCAAGCGGGGGAGCAGGGGTTGCACCGTCTTCTCCCGGGACGGCCGCACGGAGGTGCCCGCTTTCCGTATCAAGGAGGTCGATCCCACAGGAGCAGGGGACTGCTTCGACGCAGGGTTTCTCTGCGGGCAGCTTGAGGGGAAGGACCCGCGGGAGTCGGCGAGGCTTGCCGCAGCGGCAGGCGCTCTCAACGCCCAGGCCTTTGGTCCCATGGAAGGGAAGATAAGCCCTCGGTCTGTGGCCGCTCTCATGAGCTCGAAATAAGGCAAAGTGGACACGCTCGGGTTCTTTCGCGGCATGGTGGCGGCCCAGAAAAAGGGATCCGCCGTCGGGGTCTGCTCAATCTGCAGCGCGCATCCACTGGTTGTGGAAGCCGCGCTGGCTCACGCTCAGCGCGCCGGAGGGCCCGTACGGGGGTACCCGTTCGGCCAGTCCGCCGTCCTGATCGAGTCCACCGTCAACCAGGTCAACCAGCTCGGCGGCTACACCGGAATGACTCCGCGCGATTTCCGCGCGTTCATCGAATCCGGGGCCGCCTCTGCCGGCTTCCCGCCGGACAGGATCATCCTTGGCGGAGACCACCTGGGGCCCTACCCGTGGCGGACAAGACCGTCAGGGGAAGCCATGTCTCTTGCGCACGGGCTGGTTGCAGCCTGCGTCCGCGCCGGCTACTCCAAGATTCACCTTGATGCCAGCATGCCCCTTTGTGGTGACCCGGTGGACGGCGCGGGCGGCCTTGATCCCCGGCTTGCCGCGCAGCGGGAGGCTGAGCTCGCCCAGACAGCGGAGACTGCATTCCGGGAATACGCAGGATCCCACCCGGATGCCTGCCCTCCCGTGTACGTCATTGGCACGGAGGTCCCGGCACCCGGAGGAATGGGAAGCGGACATGAAGGAACGGACGTCACGGATCCCCGGGAGTTCCTCCAGACGGTCTCACTCTGCGAGGAGGCATTCCGCAGCCGTGGCCTTGCGGGTGCGTGGGACCGGGTCATTGCGTGCGTTGCCCAGCCGGGAGTGGAGTATGCGGACCGATCGGTCCATCGCTACAACCGCGCCCTGGCCGAGCCGTTGTGCAGGACCGCGCGCTCCACGCGCGGGCTGGTGATAGAGGGTCACTCAACCGACTACCAGTCGGCGGCGAGCCTTCGCGAGCTCGTTGAAGACGGAATCGCCATATTGAAAGTGGGGCCTGCCTTGACATTCGCCATGCGGGAGTGCCTCTTCGGCCTGGAGCTCATTGAGCGGGAGCTGGTTCCACCTCACGGCGGAAGGCGGCTCTCGCTGCTTGCCGAGACTCTGGACAGAGCAATGCTGGAGAATCCGGAGCACTGGAAGAGCTACTACGCCGGCAGTGAGGAGCAGGAGCAACTGTCCCGCAAGTACAGCTTTTCTGACAGGAGCCGCTACTACTGGGCCGTGCCTGCTGTGCAGAAATCGCTGGGCGTCCTGATGGCAAACCTGCGCGCCATCGAGATACCGCTGCCTCTCCTGAGCCAGTATCTGCCCCTGCAGTACCGCGGGGTCATTGAGGGCAGATGCGGCTCGGACCCGGACACGCTGGTCCGCCGGAGCATTATCGCAGTTCTGGAGGACTACGCCTCTGCAACGGGATCCTAGACCGCCTCTGCCGCGCCCGTGAACTGGCTCTCGTACAAGTCGGCGTAGAACCCGCCCCGCGCCAGGAGCTCTGCATGCGTGCCGGTCTCCACGATCCGCCCATGGTTCATCACGAGGATCAGCTCGGCGTCGCGGATTGTCGACAGCCGGTGCGCAATAACGAAGCTCGTCCTCCCTTTCATCAGGGAGGCCATGGCCTTTCGGATCAGGACCTCCGTCCTGGTGTCGACGCTGCTGGTGGCCTCGTCCAGGATGAGGATGGCGGGATCCACCAGGACTGCGCGAGCGATTGTCAGGAGCTGCCTCTGGCCCTGGGAAATATTCGAGGCTTCCTCGTTCAACATGGTGTGGTAGCCGTCGGGGAGCGTGCGGATGAAGTGGTCTGCGTGCGCCGCCATTGCCGCGCTGCGGATTTCCTCATCAGTGGCGCTCTCCCGTCCATATGCGATATTGTCCCGGATTGTTCCATTGAACAGCCACGTGTCCTGCAGGACCATTCCGAATGTCCGGCGCAGGTTCCCGCGGGCCATCTGACGGATGTCCACGCCGTCAATCGTGATCCGGCCGGCCTGGATCTCGTAGAACCGCATCAGGAGGTTGACCAGTGTCGTCTTGCCCGCGCCGGTCGGCCCTACTATGGCGATCGTCTGGCCCGGCTTCACCTCGATGTTCATGTCTTCCATCAGCGGCTCTTCGGGCTTGTAGCTGAACCGGACTCCTTCAAGCCTCACCTCGCCTCGCGTGGCGGTCATGGTCCGTGATGCCGGAGAATCCGGCTCCTCTTCCGGCTCGTCCAGCAGCTCGAAGACGCGCTCGGCCGATGCGATGGTGCTCTGGATGACGTTCGCGATATTGGCGGTCTGCGCGATGGGCCAGGTGAACTGCTTGGAATACTGGATGAAGGCCAGGATGTCGCCGATGGGGAGAGCCCTGCGAAGCACCATGATGGCACCTGCCACCGCCACGGCCACGTACCCGACGTTGTTGACAAACGTGATCAACGGCATCAGGAGCCCGGAGATGAACTGGGCCCGCCAGCTTGCCTGGTAGAGCTCCTCGTTGATGGCGTTGAACCTCTCCACGGTCCTGCGCTCCCGGCCGAATGCCTTCACGATGGCGTGTCCCGTGTACATCTCCTCCACGTGCCCGTTGAGCGCTCCGAGATTCTTCCACTGTGCCGCGAAGTGCTTCTGCGACCGGGGGGCAATGACCCGTGTGATCAGGATGCTGAGGGGCAGCACGCCGACAGTGATCAGGGTGAGCAGCGGGCTGATGGTGAGCATCATGACGACAATCCCCACAATCGTGACCAGCGACGTGATGATCTGCATCAGGCCCTGCTGCAGGGTGGCTGCCACGTTGTCGACGTCGTTTGTGACCCTGCTCATGATCTCCCCGTGGGTCCTGCCGTCATAGAAAGAGAGGGGAAGCCTGCTGAGCTTTTCGCTGACGTCACGGCGCATGTCGTACACGGTCCTCTGCGCCACCCCCGCCATGACGAACTGCTGCAGGTAGCTGAAGACGGAGCTGACCACGTACAGTCCTATGAGGATGAGGGCCGTATGCCAGAGGAACGTGAAGTCCACTCCGGCTTTCGTTCTGATGCCGTCCCATACCCTGGTGGTGGCCCCTCCCATGAGCTTGGGCGTGAAAAGGCTGAAGAGGCTTCCCAGGATGGCCAGCGCAAACACCGCCACCAGCGCGGCCCTTCGGGGCTTCAGGTAGCCCAGGAGCCTGTTCAGCGTCTTTCGGAAGTTCTTGGGCTTCTCCGCCGGCATGCCGCGCATCATGTGGCCGCCGCCCATGAAGCCGCCTCTGCGATGGCCCCCGCCCGGGGCGCCGGGTGTGCCCGGCGCCTGCGCGGCCTGCGGCCGCTGGACGGGGGGCTGCCGTCCCTGTTCGTCGCTCATGCCAGGGCCTCCTCGGTGAGCTGGGAGGCCACGATTTCACGGTAGACCTCGCACGTTCGAATGAGCTCACGGTGGGTGCCCTGTCCCACAACCTCTCCGTCGTCCAGGACAATGATCCTGTCCGCATCCATGATCGTGTTCACCCTCTGCGCAACGATGATGACCGTTGCATCAGCGGTCTCCTTCCTGAGCGCGGCGCGAAGATCGGCATCCGTTCGGAAGTCGAGCGCGGAGAATGTGTCGTCGAAGACGTAGATCTCAGGTTTCCTCACAAGGGCCCTCGCTATGGCCAGGCGCTGCTTCTGACCGCCGGAAAGGTTTGTTCCTCCCTGCGCGACCACCGACTGGAAACCATCCTGCATCTCCAGGATGAATCCCTTGGCCTGGGCGATCTGGGCCGCGCCCGCCACCTCCTCATCGGTGGCGTCTTCCCTGCCGTAGCGGATGTTGCTGGCAATGGAGTCGTTGAACAGCACTGCCCTCTGCGGCACGAACCCGAGCTTGGCGCGCAGGCTTTCCTGCTCCATTTCGCGGATGTCAACACCGTCCACCAGCACGCTCCCGCTGTCCACATCGTAGAACCTGGGAATGAGGTTCACGATGGTCGACTTGCCGGCGCCCGTGCCGCCGATGATCGCCGTCACCTCCCCCGGTCCGGCGCTGAAGGAGATGTTGCGGATTGCCGGCTCTTCTGCGCCCGGATAGCTGAAAGTGACGTTTCGAAACTCGATGAATCCCCTCTCTTCTTCGGCAGTCCTGGTCTGGGGCCGGTCCCTGATTTCAGGCTCGATGGCCAGCACCTCGTGGATCCTGCCCGCCGAAACGGAAGCCCGGGGCAGCATCACGAAGAGGAAGGAGACCATGAGGACGGAGAAAAGGATCTGGATGGCATACTGGAGGAACGCCATGAGGCTGCCCACCTGCATCTCGCCGATGTTTATCCGCTTCGCGCCGAACCAGATGATGGCGACACTAGTGAAGTTCATCACGAGCATCATGACGGGGAACAGAAGGGCCATGATCTTGTTGACAGTGATCGAGGTCGCCGTGAGGTCCTTGTTGGCGTCGTCGAAGCGCTCTTTCTGATGATCCACCCGGTCGAAGGCCCGCACCACCCGGACGCCGGTCAGGCCTTCCCGCATCACGAGGTTGATCCTGTCGATCTTGGCCTGGATGGCCCGAAAGAGGGGAAGACCGCGCGAGGCAACGAGGATGATGATGGCCGCAAGGAGCGGGATTGCAACGCCCAGCACCCAGGTGAGCCGCGCGTCCTTCTGGAAAGCCATGATGACGCCCCCGATGGCCATGATGGGCGCCATGATCATCATGCGCATGAGAACCATTGCAAAGTTCTGGACCTGGGTGATGTCGTTCGTGGTGCGCGTGATGAGGGACGGGGTGCCCACCCTGTCGAACTCATGCAGGGAGAAGCCCTCCACGTGCGTGAAGACCAGGCGGCGCAGATCACGCCCGTATCCCATTCCCACCTGGGCGGAAAACCAGCTGGCAACAACGCTGCACGCCACGCCGCCCAGCGCAACCAGGAGCATGATCCCCCCGACCCTGAGGATGTAGACGACATCGCCCTTCGCTATCCCCGTGTCCACGATGTCGGCCATCAGCGTGGGCAGATACAGCTCGGAAAGGGACTGCAGAAAAATGAGACCCAGAACCAGCGCTATGGGCGCCGCATACGGCCTCAGGTACCTGGAAAGCTTCAGCATTCCTCGCTCCTCGAAATCCAGTCGAACTGACAAAGAAGATATTGCATAACAGAAAATTAGCGTTTTTTCACCTCCGGTTCATTGGCCATATGGCGAGGGATGGATACGATGTGACTTTCCGCGGTTGCGGGATGCTCTTGAACGGAAAGTTATCCTCTTTTCATGCACCTTTTATGGAACCCCGGCAACCTTTCGTTGATATTCGTCAGTGGAGGCTCTCGACGTGATGAAAAAACTTCCTGGATTCAAGACCCTGTGCCTGCTGGCAAGCGCATTCTTGGCCATGAGCGCGGGAGGCGCATACGCCCAGCAGTCGGCTGACCAACAGACGGCCCCGCAGCAGCCGGGTGCCCAGCAGCCGGCCGCCCAGCAGGCGCCAGCCGCATCCCCGCAGACCGTCACCCTTGATCAGGCTGTCGCTGCTGCGCGGGCAACGGCTCCAGGGCTGAAGCTGGCAACGATCACTGTCGACACCGGCCGCGCGGCGATGATCCAGACGCAAGCTGCCAACGGCCTGTCCCTGGGGGCGAAAGGTGACTACTTCCATCAGGGAACCCTCCTGGGCTCCTCGACCTCCACGTCCGCAGGAGCTGCCGCTGCGGGCGCCAACGGTTCAGGATCCAACGGAGAGAACGTGCAGGGCGGGCTCACGCTTTCCGGTCCCGCCACGAACCTCGGCTTGACCGCCCTGCACACCTTTGGAGAAGGGGTCCCGGGCGACCAGGTGAGCTCGGCCAGCCTCTCTGCCAGCCAAACGGTGTTCGACGGCTACCCGGGCGGCAGGGCGGCGGCTGCCGTGCAGCAGGCTGACTATTCCTATCGCGCCGCCCAGGTGTCCTATGATGCTTCCTTGAAGAGCGTCCTCTACCAGGTCAAGCAGGCCTATTACACGCTGCTGGGCGATCAGGATACGCTTCGTATTCGCCAGGCTACCGTCAGCCAGTCGGAGCAGAACCTCGCGTATTACAAGGGCCTGTTCACGGCTGGGCGGGCCACCCAGCTGGATGTGCTGCAGAACCAGGTCACTCTCACACAGGCGCAGCTGGACCTGCGCAGCGCCCAGAACACAGTGGACGTGGACCGCAAGAACCTCTCTGCCGCGGTCGGGTGGCCGCTGGACAAACAGTACGCAGTGGCTGAAGCCCCGATGCCGGACCTGCCGTCGCTGGCGCCTGAGGATGCGTTGAAGACAGCCTTCCAGAACAGGCCCGAGCTGCGGACCTTGGAGCTGAACCTCGCCTCAGCGGACGTGAACCTGTCACTTCAGAAGAGCCAGACGCTTCCTGTCGTCTCTGTCAACGGGTCCCTGGGCGTGAGCCAGGACTGGTCCGCCAACATCAACGCGGGTAGCTTTACAGCAGGGGCTTCCATTGCACTTCCCGTGCTCGACGGAGGGCTTCGAAACTCGCAGGTGCGGCAGGCGGCGGACCAGATTGCCTCGTACAAGGTCCAGCAGGACCAGCAGGGGCAGAGCATCACCATCGCGGTGCAGAATGCGCTCTTCGGCGTCCGGGACGCCCATGACCGTCTTGACCTCTCGGGACAAAGCGTCAAGGCGGCGCAAGGGCAGTATGATCTGCAGAAGGCGCGCTACGCGGTGGGGCTGGTGACCACTCTGGATGTGCTGACAGCATTCCAGGCATTTACAACGGCGCAGGTCGGGCTGGAGCAGGCAAAGAGCAACTACGTCCTTGCCCTGCTGAACCTGGACAGCGCCATGGGCTTGTAAAGGGGAAGGAAATGAAAACGGGACCAAAGGTTATTATCATTGCAGCAGCGGTGGTTGTCGTGGCAGTGGTCGCGGTGATCGCTCTTCGACCTCTCTTTGCGCAGCGCGACGGGGTACACTATGTCACTCGCCCGGTGGATTTTGCGGATATCTCCGCCACGGTGAGCGAAACGGGAACGGTCAACCCGGTGAATACGGTGTCAGTGGGCGCCGAGGTTTCGGGAACCATCAACATGCTCGGTGCAGACTATAATTCCCGGGTGAAGAAGAACCAGATCCTTGCAACGCTTGACCCGACCGACTACCAGGCAGCGGTGGATTCCTCCAAGGCCAATCTCCGCCTTGCCCAGGCGAACCTCAACAGCGCAAAGGTCAATGTCGGCAAGATGAAGGCGCTTCTGGATATGGCAAACCTCACTGTTCAGAGAGATGAGCCGCTTCTCAAGCAGGGCCTCATCAACCAGAACCTGATGGACACGGACAACACCGCCGCTGTGACCGCAAACCAGGACTACCTGGCCTCGCAGGCGGCTGTCCAGGTGGCGGAGGCTCAGGTCGCGGTGGCGCAAGGCCAGCTTGACCAGTCGCAGTACAACCTGTCGAAGACCGTGATCAGAAGCCCCTGGGACGGAATTGTCATGGCCCGCAACGTGAGCATCGGACAGACCGTGGCTTCATCCTTGCAGACTCCAACACTGTTCACTCTGGCAACGAACCTCACGGATATGCAGGTTGATACTTCGGTGGACGAAGCGGATGCGGGAGGCGTACGCCAGGGAGCATCCGCTCATTTCACAGTCACCGCCTATCCAAACGAGACCTTCACCGGAACCGTTTTGCAGGTGCGCGTCAACCCGATCATCACGCAGAACGTCGTGACCTACGACGCCGTGGTGGTGGTGCATGACACGTCCGGCCGGCTCCTGCCGGGAATGACAGCCCAGGTGTCAATCGATATTGGAAAGCGCTCGCACGTACCGGCCGTGCCCATCGCGGCGCTTCTCTACAGGCCTCTGGCCGCGCCGAGCGGCGGTGGCGGCGCCTTCGGCGGATTCGGCGCCGGACTGATACAGAGCTCCGGCGCAGCTCCCGGAGCCCAGGCCGTTGCGGGGGCGCCCGGGTCGCAGGTGACCGTATGGGGCCTTCAGAATGGGCGCCCCGCGCCACGACGCGTCGTGATCGGACTTTCGGATGGCAAGAACGTCGAGATCACCAGTGGCGACCTGCGATCGGGAGATCAGGTCATCATTGCGCAGTACCGCGGCACGGCCAGGAGGAACGCGTCCCCGAATGGTGGAGGCGCGGGCGGACCCGGAGGACCGGGAGGCGCAGGAGCTTCGGCCGTGGGCAACGCTCCGGCCGGGGCGGGCTCCCCCCAAGCAGGCACTGTGCCCCGAACAAGGCAGGCCCAATAATGGAACAGAATGAAGAGGGGACAGTGGGAGGGGGGGCGGCTGTGGCAACTGAGTCGAAACGCGCGCGGGCGAAAGCGTCCCACGAAGCGCCTCTTATCGAGGTGAGGGACATTACCAAGGTCTATGGGGAAGGGGAATCGATGGTGCATGCCCTTCGGGGAGTGAGCCTCTCCATTTCCCATGGCGAGTTCGTGGCGATCATGGGACCATCGGGATCCGGCAAGTCCACATTCATGCACCTTCTGGGGTGCCTGGACCGGCCGACCTCGGGCTCCTATCGCCTTGCAGGCCAGGAAATATCAGGACTCACGCGGGACCAGCTTGCAGCCATCAGGAGCCGGCAGATTGGCTTCGTGTTCCAGAGCTTCAACCTGCTGGCCCGAACGAGCGCCCTGGAAAACGTCGAGCTGCCTATGCTCTACGCCGGGGTCGCGCAGAAGACGCGCGACGAGCGCGCCCGCGCGCTCCTGGCGCAGGTCGGGCTTGGTGATCGCATGGACCACCGGCCCAACGAGCTCTCCGGCGGTCAACAGCAGCGCGTGGCCATTGCGCGGGCGCTCGCCAACGGCGCGCCCTTCCTGATGGCTGATGAACCAACCGGCAACCTGGACAGTGCAAGCAGCGTGGAGATCATGACGCTGTTCCGTCATCTCAACCGGGACAACGGGATCACGGTCATCGTCGTGACGCATGCCCCGGACGTTGCCTCCTGGTCGGACAGGGTGGTGACTTTCCGCGACGGCCTCATCATAGATGATCGCCCTTCGGGGGAGGCGTCCTCATGAGCATCACAGTTCTCATGCGAACCGCATGGAAGGCGCTCCAGCGCAACGTCAGCAGATCCCTCCTCACCATGCTTGGGATCATCATCGGCGTAGGAGCAGTCATCGCCTCCATGGCCATCGGAGCCGGGGCGCAGGCCGCCGTGCTGAAGCAGATCGAAAGCCTGGGAGCCAACCTGGTTGTCATCACTCCGGGCAGCATCACCAGCGGCGGCGTGAGCCTGGGAAGCGGCTCACGGACCACCCTCAAGCTGCAGGACATCAGCGCCATTGCCGCCAATGTTCCCGAGCTCAGCGGCGTTGCTCCCTACTCGCAGACGAGCGCACAGGTGGTTGCCGGCTCCGCCAACTGGTACACGGTGATCGGCGGAACAAGCCCCGACTGGCTCTCCGTTGGCAACTGGAACATGGCCCAGGGGACGTTCATCACGAAACAGGACGTCGATCGGGTAGCGAAGGTGGCGGTGCTGGGAGGCACCGTTGCCGCAAACCTGTTTCCTGCAGGGGGAGCAATCGGCAGCATCATCGTCATCAAGAGCGTTCCTTTCCGCGTGGTCGGCGTGCTCCAATCGAAAGGACAATCCGGGTTCGGCCGGGACCAGGATGACGTGATTATTGTCCCCATCACTACACATCAGGAAAGGCTCACCGGACAGACGTGGGTCAACTCCATAATGCTTTCCGCCTCTGCCCCAGAGACCGTGGCGGGAGTGGTCGATTCAACCGAGCGTCTCCTGCGGCTCGTGCACCACCTCACCCCGGAAGACCCTGATGACTTCACAATCCGCAACATCGCCAACGTCCAGCAGGTCAGGGCGGCAACGGTGCAGACCCAGGCGCTCCTGCTGGCCGCGGTGGCGGTGGTTTCCCTCATCGTCGGGGGCATCGGCATCATGAACATCATGCTCGTCTCTGTCACGGAGCGCACCAGGGAGATCGGGCTGAGAATGGCCGTGGGTGGAAAGGGACGCGACATCCTGCTGCAGTTCCTCATCGAGGCGCTTACCATGGCGTGTGCCGGGGGCCTGATCGGGGTCGGCATGGGGATCGGGATCTCGTTTCTCGTGTCCATGCTCGGCCACTGGCCAACGGTGATCTCCCTTTTCTCGGTTTTCCTCGGTTTTGTGTCGGCTGCCTTCACCGGCGTTGTTTTCGGGTTCTACCCTGCGCGCCGCGCTGCTGCACTTGATCCAATCGAGGCGCTGCGCTACGAATAGAGAGGTGACATCTTTGCCTTTCTGGATTGTTTTCATTGGGGGAACGGAGGAAGGGAAATGACAAAGCCCATGATGGCGCTGGCTACCGGCGTCTTTGTCGCCGCGCTTGCCGGCTGCGG
The DNA here is from genome assembly GCA_049515135.1 of Spirochaetia bacterium. Classification (GTDB taxonomy): domain Bacteria; phylum Spirochaetota; class Spirochaetia; order SZUA-6; family Fen-1364; genus Fen-1364. The sequence continues at coordinate 207,646 of JBEKUJ010000004.1, read as the reverse complement.
AACTATGCCGCCCTGGAAAAGCGTCCCCAGCGGCCAGCAGGCTGAGTACGGCAGGATAGAGACGAACCGGGACCTGATACAATTCCTCGCTTTCAGCGACGACCCCGGCATCTCGGTCATCGCCATCCAGAACAAGGCGTACCGTTATCCCACCCGCTATGCGATCCTTCTTGACGGACCTGCCCGGGACGCCATGCGGGCCGCCTTTGAGAAATACGAGACTTGGAAGGGAATTGCCCAGGAGAACCAGACCCAGATCACAAAGACCATTACGACGCTCGAGCTCCCGCAGATGTACTACGAGGACGGGAGCTGGCATGACGCCGGGGACCGCGACATCTCCCTTGTCTTCACCTCCCGCGTCGATGACAACGGAAACCAGAGCTTCTTCATGACCCTGAAACCGTCACCCGTTTTCATGCTGAGGTTCTTTTTCGTCGTCTACGGGCGGGATTCAATGGTCCTGACCGACGACCAGACCATGACGTTCAGCGACATGCTGCAGGAAGAGGCTGTTGACGCCGGCTACCAGAAGGCCAAGAAGAAGCAGGACGTCATAGACATGTTCAATTGATGAGCTTCGCGCGCAGGTTCGCGGTCTGAGAGCGCGCAGAGCCGCCAGGCACAAAGCGGCCGCGAATGGGTTGTTGCCCTCAGCAGCAGGCAGGGTGCATATTCTCCGCATGACTAACACCGGAGTGAGTATCACCGGCCGCCTGGATGCGCGGCCGCTCGGCCGTTTCCACCGGCGCCTTCTCTTTGCGAGCGGCCTGGGGTGGATGTTCGACGCCATGGACGTGGGCCTCATCAGCTTCGTGCTTGCCGCGCTGGTTGGCGAGTGGAAGCTGCACCCCAGCCAGGTCGGCTTCATCAGCAGCGCGGGCTTTCTTGGCATGTTCGTCGGGGCCCTGCTGGCAGGGCTCCTGGCGGACCGCTACGGCAGAAAGCCGCTTTTCCAGGGCACCCTGGTCATCTACAGCATCGCCACCGGTCTGTGCGCGCTTGCAGGCAGCCTGGGCTCTCTCCTGGGCCTTCGCTTCCTGGTAGGGCTTGGCCTGGGCGGCGAGCTGCCCGTTGCAAGCACCCTGGTGAGCGAGTTCTCTCCAGCACGGAGACGCGGCCTGATGATCGTGCTTCTGGAAAGCTTCTGGGCCTATGGATGGGTGCTGGCCGCTCTCATCGGATATCTGCTGATACCACGCTACGGCTGGCGGATCGCTTTTCTGGTGGGCGCCGTGCCGGCGCTCTACGTGCTGGTTCTGCGACGAAGCATTCCTGAGTCACCGCGGTTCCTGGAAGAAAAGGGCCGTCCGGCAGAAGCTGAGGCCGTGATGCGCCAGGTGGAAGGGGAGTCCGCAGCGACAAGCAAGGACGCGGCGCTGGGAAAGGACTCCGCCGCCGCGCCGGCCAAAGGCAGATGGGGGGAGCTGTTCGGCGCGCCGCTTCTTCGCCGAACTATCATGCTCTGGTTGATCTGGTTCGGAATCGTATTCTCCTATTACGGAATCTTTGCATGGCTGCCGTCGCTCCTGCGCGCCACCTATCCCCTGGTAACGTCTTTTGAGTATACGCTGATCATCACCCTTGCGCAGATCCCCGGCTACTTCAGCGCCGCATTCCTTGTGGACCGCCTTGGACGAAAGGCAACCCTTGCCGCGTACCTTCTGCTGAGCGCCGTGGGAGCGTTCTTCTTCCGGGCCGCTGGCAGCCCTGCGGAGATCCTGGTCTGGGGCTGCGTGATCTCCTTCTTCAACCTCGGCGCCTGGGGCGTGCTCTACACCTATACTCCCGAGCTCTATCCGACGCGCATCCGCTCAAGCGGCGCCGGCTCCGCCACCGCCTTCGGACGCATTGGCGGCATCGTGGGTCCGTACATTGTCGGGCTTCTCCTGCCGTCATGGGGCGCCGGCGTCGGCACCATCTTCGCCATGTTCGCGGCGATTTTCCTGGTCATCTCAGGAATCGTCGTCATCATGGGAGAGGAAACCCGGGGCTCCAGCCTGGAGCGCATCGCAGGGGAATAGACGGACCTTGAAGTCAGATCCTCGGAGCCGGCTGTTCGCCGCGGAAAATGGCCGCGTTGCGCTCGGCGAAGTCGTCGAATGACGTCGCGGAGAACGCGAAGACCTCCGGGATGACATTCGAAACGTTCCCCTCTTTGCCCTTGCGCCGTTCCGCGAAAAGCTCGTATAAGGCGTCAGCCATGTACGGCGACATGCCGCGCGCAAGGTTCGCCAGCCGCGCATCCTCCGGGGTCACGTTCACGTACCGGATCGGCCTGCCTGTCGCCCTGGACAGCTTTTCGGCGACCTCTGACATGGTGAGCGCGTGAGGCCCGGTGAGGGGGTATACCTTACCCTCATGTCCGGACCCGGTCAGGACTCGGGCGGCAACTTCTGCTATGTCCCCGATGTCGATCGATGCGATGCGCGCTTCTTCCATCGGGAGCATTAAGGCTCCTCTTCCAACGATGGCTGAAACCTGCCGAAAGTACGCGTGGAAAAACTCTCCCGCCCTCAAGTGCGTGAATGCTGCACCGAGCTCTTCGATCCGCCGTTCGATCCGGCCGTGCATCGCTGCAAAGCGAAACGGCGAATCGACTTCCGGCATGATCCCGGAGAGCTTGACGATGTGGCGGACGCCCGCCGCAACGGCTTCCTGCGCGAAGCGCGTCTGAACGTCGAACATTGCCGGGTCTGAGGAGGAGATCAACATGGCGCGCTCAACATCCCGCAGCGCTTGGGAGAGGGTTTCCGGTCGTCCCATGTCTCCCAGCGCAATCTCCACGTGCGGCAGGGACGACAGCCCGTCTGCCTTCAGCGGGTCTCGGATCAGGGCTCGAACGGGGATCCCTCTCCGCGACAGCCGATTGACCAACTCCCTGCCGGTGAGCCCGCCGGCCACGGCGGCCTCATGGACTGCTTTTTTAGCGCTTTCTTTACTTGACACTCCACTTCCGGCAAGATAGGTTTATGTCATAAACAAGTTTATGAAATGGAGGCTGGCCGAAGATGCAGGACAGACACAGGATAGCGCGGCTCATCCGGGACCTTGATGAGATCAAGGCGGCCGTGAAGCGCAACAGCCCGGTGCTCCGGGAGATCGTGATGGCGCCTTTCTACTGGTGGCTCTTGTTGATCTTCGGACTCGCGGTTGCCGCGTTCTCCATTCTCATGCATTTCCTGGTTCTTCGGTTCGGCGGGTACGCCGGGATCCCGGCCGCCGTGCGCGTTGCATTCTGGATCGTGGCCGCTGCTGCGGGCGCCGTCATGTACGTGTTCCGCGTGCGCGGAGTACTCCTGCTGATCAAAAAGATAGATCGACGGCTCACCTTCTGGTCTCTCCTGGGAGACCACGACCTCGGGGAGTTCATGCATCTCTACATACCGTTCTGCCTCATCGCGTTGGGTGCGTCCATCTCCCTGGCCGCGACCGGCCACAGCTTCTACATCGTCGGGACCTGGGGGCTGTGGCTGGGGTTGACCATCAACCTGCTCGCCTTCGCGGTTCACCTGGTGGAGTTCTACGTGCTGGGCTACTGGTATCTCGCCGTTGCCGCGCTGAGCTTCTTCGTCCCCGGGATCTCGGCTTCCTTGTGGACGGCTCTTTGCCTCGGCGGAGGAAGCGTTGTCTATGCCGCCGTCTCGCAGCTGATCCGAAGAGGCGGATTGCTGGGCAGGACGGAGAATGAGTGACGAGGAGGGCTCTCGTCAAAGCCCGCGACTGGACAAGGTGATCCACGAGCGGGCCCGGCTCATCATCCTTGCGTACCTGTCCTCCAGCACCACCGCGGCCGTGAGCTTTCCGGAGCTGCGGGAAAAGCTGGGGCTGACTGCCGGCAACCTCTCCATCCAGCTTCGGACCCTGGAGGGGGCCGGGTACGTGAAGATCGCCAAGAGCTTCGTGGAGAACAGGCCTAACACGAGCGTCAGCCTCACGGCAAAAGGGGCCCGGGCGCTCAACGGATACCTGAGAGAGATGGAGCAGCTGATGCGCAAGCTCAAGCCTCGCGCAAAGACAGGGAAAGAGAGCTGAAAGGACATGACCATGGAGACGATTCTGAGGCTGGAAAGGGTGCGCAAGACGTACACCAAAGCCCAACGAAGCGTCGAAGCTTTGCGCGGCATCGACCTTGCCATCCAGAAGGGAGAGTTCCTTGCCATCGTAGGCCCATCGGGGAGCGGCAAGACAACGCTCCTGAACATCGTCGGGTGCCTTGACCTGCCCACCAGCGGCAGCGTGCTCTACGACGGCCAGGAGCTGGGGAGAATGACGGAGAAGCAGCTTTCGATCTATCGAAAGGAGAACATCTCCTTCATCTTCCAGTCCTACAACCTGATCCCCGTGCTGACCGTGCAGGAGAACGTGGAGCTTCCCATGGTCATCGAGCGCAGGTTCTCCCACGGCGAGATGAGGGCCAGGACACGGGACATCGTGGCCGCCGTCGGCCTGGGCGACATGGCGGACCGCTATCCCCGGGAGCTCTCCGGCGGCCAGGAGCAGAGGGTTGCGATTGCACGGGCCCTTGTGAAAAACCCCATTGTCGTGCTTGCCGATGAGCCGACGGCCAACCTGGATTCGCGCACGGCGGAGGATATCATGTCCCTCATGGAGATCATGAACCGTGAGCGCCAGACCACGTTCATCTTTTCCACCCACGACGCCATGGTCCAGAGGCACGCGCGCCGTGTCATCGTCCTGCACGACGGCCTTGTCAGCGAGGACCGGGGGGAGGCCGCATGAGCACCATCATCCGCATTGCCCTTCGCAATGTGCTGCGCCACAAGCGGCGCGCCCTGATAACGGCCATTACGATGATGGTGGGCATAGGGTTTTTCATTTTCCTGGACTCCCTGTACAACGGCCTGGACCACCTTTCGATCGACGACGTGATCAACTTCCGCGACTCTTCGCTCAAGATCTTCTCATCCGCGTATGACGCGGACAGGGAATCCTACCCGCTGGACAAGGGGATGGCGGACACGGCCGCGCTGAGCGCCTGGCTGAAGAAGGATACAAGGGTCGTTGCCGTGACGCCGCGGACGCAGTTCCTTGCGCAGGCCGGGAACAACCGGGACGCAATCTACGCGATCGGGAACGTGGTGGATCCGGCCTCCGACGAGCAGGTTTTCTCCCTCAGGAAGGCCCTGATCGGCCGGTACTTCACGCCTCAGGCCGGCTCGGACAGGCAGATCATTCTGGGAAAGGAGCTGGCGGACAAGCTGGGCCTCAAGATCGGAGACACCGTCGTGCTCGCGGCAACCACGAAGTACGAGGCGCAGAACGCGGATGACTTCACCATCGTGGGGCTCCTTTCCACAAGCGACCCGACGCTGAACAAGAACAGCGTGTTCATAACGTTCGACGCGGCAAACGATTTCCTGGACCTGGGGGGCCTGGTGACCGAGACGGATGTCCGCTTGAGGCAACGGGTCAATCTCTCCGACATCCTGGCGGATTCGGCTTCTGTTGCCGCGGCCGTCAAGGCTGCTTTCCCCTCCCTTGCTCCCTACTCCTTCCAGGACCTCAACAAGGGGATCCTCACTGTCCTGAGGCAGAAGCGCATCTGGGGATACGTCATGATGCTGTTCCTGCTCCTGATCGCGGCGGTGGGCATCGTCAATACCGTGCTCATGAGCGTCTACGAGCGCATCCGCGAGGTGGGCGTCCTCAAGGCGCTGGGATTCCGCGGCAGGGAGGTGGTGTGGATGTTCATCCTGGAGGGGTTCTTTGTCGGCTGTCTGGGAAGCCTTCTTGGCGCCGCCATGGGCACCCTGATCAACTGCTATTCGATCTACGTCGGCTTCCCTCTGTCGAAGTTTGGCGATGTCGGGGCCGGCTTCGTCTTCTGGGGAACGCTGCGCGGTGAATGGAATCCCGGGTCCATCCTTTTTGCCGTCGTCTTCGGGATGGTCGTCGCGATGGTGGCCGCCTACATCCCTGCCAGATCGGCAGCCAGGATGACCGCCACCTCGGCGCTGCGCTTCGTGTAAGGGGGAAGGACATGGGTTACCTCATCAGAATGGCCATGCGAAACCTCTGGCGCAACAGGCGCAGATCCGTACTCGCCATGATCTCTGTTGCCATGGCAGCCTTCCTGTGCCTGTTCCTGCAGGGACTCCTGGGCGCTTTCCAGGAGTCATTCGTGAAGAACTTCACCAAGAACGACACCGGTCACATCAGGATCACCACACAGGACTTCTCGGAGCGCGCCGAGCTGCTGCCCGTTGATGCCATGATTCCCCATCCCGAGCAGATCGAGACCAGGATCAGAACGTCGCCTGCCATCGCGGACAGGATCAGGCTCATGACGGAACGCATCAGCTTCGGCGTGCTGCTGGAGAACAAGGGCTACAACAAGACCGCCGTGGCGCTTGCGGGGGATCCCCAGACGGAAAAGAACCTGCTGTACCTGCAGCGCTCAATACTCCCCGGCGGGCACTACATCGACGGCCCGGCGCAGACCATCATCGGCGCGGGCCTCGTGGACGACCTGAAGCTCGCCGTCGGAGACTCTCTCAAGGTGGTGAGCCAGGCGAGCGACGGATCCCTGCAGCTGAAGAAGTTCCGAATCGTGGGGGTCTTTCGGACCGGGGTGAGCACGCTGGACGGGAAGATCTTCCAGATCCCCATCGGCGACGCGAAGACCTTCCTCCGCACCGACGGCGGCACGCAGTCCATCATCATCATGCTGGACGACTATCACGACGCAGCCAGAGAGGCCATGCGGATCAGCGATCTCCTGGGGGACCCCCGCCTGTCAGTGACTCCCTGGACAGCAATCGGGGACTTCGGGCGCCTCATGCAGATTGAGGAAAAGATTTTCAACGTCCTGTTCGTGATCGTGCTGTTCCTCGGGGCCTTCATCATCACGAACATCATGACCATGGTGGTGCTGGAGCGCAGGAAGGAGATCGGGATCCTGAAATCCATGGGGTTCGCCAACGGCGAGGTGCTTGTCCTCTTCCTCTGGGAAGGCGTGTTTCTGGGCATCTGGGGCAGCTTCATTGGCGGCGGCCTGGGATTCCTTCTCAACGTTTTCCTTCATTTCAAGGGCGTCGACTTCAGCAGCTACTTCAGCTCCCTGGAGTTCCCCGTCGACAACGTCCTCTACTGGACCGTCGATGTGCCTGTTGCACTCGGAATCGTGGTCCTGGGATGCGTGATATCGGGCCTGGTCTCGATCATCCCCTCCCTGCGCGCTGCCCGCATGAACGCGGTTGACGCCATCAAGAGCGTCTAGGAGAGATCATGAACACAAGAACAACGAAAGCGCTTCTGGCCGCTGCGCTGCTGGCGGTTGGAAGCGTGAGCTATTCCGAGGCGCCCAGCCTGTCTGGAGACGAGATCCTCAAGCGCATGGACGCGAACACCTCCTACCGGTCAATCGAGTACGACGGGACCCTGGCAATCTATTCGGGGGGCAGCGTGCGGACCAAGGAGATGAAGGCGACGGCCATGGGGACCAGCAAGGCGCTTGCCGAGTTCACCAACCCCGAGGACAAGGGAACGAAGTTCCTCAAGATCGACAAGAACCTGTGGATCTATTTCCCCTCGGAGCAGGACACGGTGAAGATCTCCGGCCACATGCTGAAGGAAGGGATGATGGGGAGCGACGTCTCCTATCAGGATGCCCTGGAAAGCGACGACCTGTTCAAGAAGTACGCCGTGACCGTATCGGGAGAGGAGGCGGTGGACGGCAGGCAGTGCTACGTCCTGACACTGACCGCCACGGTCAAGGATGTCCAGTACGAGACCCGCAAAATGTGGGTGGATGAGGAGCGGTTCGTGGCGCTGCGCCAGGATATGTATGCGAAAAGCGGGAAGCTCCTCAAGGTGAGCCGGGTCCTGGAGGTGCAGAAAGTCGGGGACCGCTGGTTTCCGGTCAAGGAGGATATTTCGGACCAGCTCAAGCAGGGCTCGCGGACAGAGTTCATCATGGCGGATGTGCGATTCGACGTCCCGGTAAACGAGTCGGCGTTCAGTTTGCGGAACCTGTCCAGATGAGAACCCTCTCCCGAGCGCCTTGGGCAGCCGCCATGGTCTTCGCGCTCCTGGCCGCCAGCGCAACCGCGGCGACCGCGCAGGAGTCTGGCGGGCTGGATCTGAGCGGGTCCTTGCTAGGAGATGCATCCGCTCTCCAGACATCGTTCGAAAGCCCCGCAGGGATATCCCCCGGGGGCTTCTCCCAGCTGACCCTCAACATGGTGAACCGCAACAGGCAGTTCGCCAAGGTCGAAGGGACGGGAATCCTCACCGTCTGGACCGGCGCCTACGCGCCTCTTGCTGTCAGCCAGGCTTCCGCCTCAGGTCTTTTTGCGGCCTCAGCGCCGGACGGGTCCGCGGCTGTGACGGTGGAGCTCCGCAAGCTCTACCTTGCCGTGTTCACATCGATTGCCGACATCTCCCTGGGCCGCCAGATCATCAACTTCGGCGTGGGGACCCTCTTTTCGCCCATCGACGCGTTCAGTGTCCCGCTGCTTTCCGACCTCAACTACGTGCGCACGGGGAGCGATGTGGTCAGGGTGGATGCCCAATTCAACGACGTCTCAGGCCTGGAGGCAGTCAGCACGATAACGACCAGCTTCTCCACGGTGAGCTCGGCGCTCAAGCTCTATACCGACGTCCACGACTTCGATCTTGCCGGTGTCGGGCTGTACCGGGGCGCGCGCAACGAAATGCTTGCAGGCGCGTACTTCAAGGGGGACATCGAGCTTGGAGTCTACGGGGAGGCAGTGGAGCACTTCATCTCTTCCCCGTGGTCCACGTATTTCGAGGGGATGGTCGGGGCGGACTACTCCGTGGAGAAGACATACTTCTTCACGTTGGAATATTATTACAACGGCAACCCTGCCTCACCTGGCAGCCTGGGGCCGGTTGACCTTGCCAATGCGCCGGCAGTCTTCCTGAACCAGCATTATCTGTATTTCATGACCAGATGGCAGCTTACCGATCTGATTGCTCTTTCCGGCAGTATCATCTGGGACATTCCCGCCTCAGTCGTGCTCCCCACGCTGCAGTTCACGTGCAACGTCGTGCAGAATGCGAACCTGATCGTCTATGGTCGATACTTCAGCGGCGACATCAGAAGCGGCGCTCCGTGGCCGGGCCCGGATTTCCAGTACGGGATAGAGGTTCAGGTGAGCTTCTGAGGCTCAGCTTTTCGGCGGGCGCTCGGTGAGGGAGAACCAGTTCCCGCACCCGTCGCGGAACAGGGCTTCGATGCCGTAGAACTCCTTTGTCGGCTTCTTGAGGAACTCGATCCCCTTCCGCTTCATTTCCTCGTAGGCTTTCTCGCAGTTGTCCGTCTTCCAGACCCCGCCAGGCATTGCATCTGCCTCGAGGACTGCCTTGATGTGGTTTGCAATGTCGGCCTTCACCATCGGAGCATACGGTTCAGCCAGGAGGACCTCGATGTCGGGGTGGCCGGGGGGCGTGACGGTCAGCCAGCGCATGCCGTTGTCCATGGTGATGTCGGTGGCAACCTTGAACCCCAGCTTATTGACGTAGACATCGTATGCTGTCTTCTGATCACGGACGAACAGATTGATGTGAGAAATCGTTGCAGTCATGTCTTCCTCCCCATGGCCGGAGTATACAGGGGACGCGGCTCCAGAGCTTCTCGAAAATTGCTGACCTTAGTACTCTCCCAGGCCGAACATGGTCCATCTTCGAAGCAAATCTCAGTGACTGACATGTCACTTGTTGCCAGGAGCTCCCGTGCCTTGTCGATCCGTTTGCGAACGATGTATTGATGCGGAGTCTCGAAAAGCCTGGTTCGGAAAGTCCGGATGAAGTGGAAGCGGGAGAAATGCGCCTCGCTGCAAAGGGCGTCGATGTCCAGTCTGTGGTTGTACCGGACGTCGATGAGGGCAAGGACGCGCTCAAGGGCCCGGCCGGCAATATCCTGGCCAACGTGTTCTGCCACGAATGCGCCTTTCATCACACAAGATACCCCCGTGACTGCCCGGCTGGCAATTGTCCTGGCGCTCGCCGCGGCTTTGGGGTACAAATGCCTTGCGAAAGGAAGGGACAAGGTGGAGAGACTGCGAAAAGACGTGGCCAGCAGACCGCTCTTCGAGAAAGCGAAGGAACACGCGCTGGACTACATGCGGACAGCCACCGGCCGCCGGGTGTACCCAACCCGGGAAGTGGTTGATCGGCTTTCGGCTTTCAACGAACCTCTGCAGGAGGACCCTGTGGATCCTCTGGAAGTGTTAGACATGCTGCACTCCGTCGGATCACAGGCTACCGTGGCCCAGACCGGAGGACGGTATTTCGGGTTCGTGAATGGGGGGATCACACCGGCAGGCCTTGCCGCAAAGTGGCTCTCTGACGCCTGGGACCAGAACGCCGCGCTCTACGTGATTTCCCCTGTCGCCTCTGTCCTGGAAGGCGTCTGCGAGGGCTGGCTTGTGGACCTCCTTGGCCTTCCCGTCGGGACGGCCGCGGGCTTTGTCAGCGGCACCTCCCTCGCCACGCTGTGCGGGCTGGCGGCCGGACGGGACGAGCTTCTGCGCCGGGCAGGCTGGGATCTGGGCGCCCGCGGACTGTTCGGGGCTCCTGAGATTCGCGTGGTGCTGGGCGCCCAGGCCCATTCGAGCGTCTACAAGGCCCTCTCCCTGCTGGGTCTGGGACGCGAGCGGGTGGAGACTGTCCCAGTGGACGCCCAGGGGCGGCTCTTGCCCCAATCCCTGCCGAGCCTCGATGCTCGGACCCTGCTGGTGCTGCAGGCAGGCAACGTGAGCACTGGCGCGTTTGATCCTTTCACGGAGGTATGCGCAAAGGCGCGATCAGCCGGCAGCTGGGTCCATATCGATGGGGCGTTCGGCCTCTGGGCCGCAGCCTCACGGCGCCGCCGCCATCTCACGCAGGGCATCGAGCTTGCCGATTCGTGGTCCGCGGATGCTCACAAGACCTTGAACGCCCCTTACGACAACGGCATTGTTTTCTGCCGTGACCGGGAAGCCCTTGCGGGGGCCATGCGGATGAGCGGGTCGTACATTGTGTTCAGCGAAAAACGCGACGGCATGCTGTACACGCCCGACATGTCGCGCAGGGCCCATTCAATAGAATTGTGGGCCACCCTGAAGAACCTGGGCCAAAAGGGAGTGGCTGAGCTGGTGGACGGGTTGTGCGATGCAGCGACTCTGTTCGCAGAAAGCCTCCGAAAGGAAGGATTCACGATCTGCAACGAGGTGTGCTTCAACCAGGTCCTTGCTTCCTGCGGGTCCGCCGAGATTACGTCAGCCACTCTGGACGGGATCCAGAAGTCGGGTGAGTGTTGGTGCGGGGGGACCCAGTGGAACGGGCAGCCGGCCATCAGGATCAGCGTCTGCTCCTACATGACGACAACCGAAGACGTGGCGAGGTCGGTCCGTGCGTTCGTGAAAGCTCGTGAGACTGCTGGGAATTGACGGCTGCCGGGCCGGGTGGCTGTACGTTGGACTTGACGCGGACACGGGAGAATGCACGGCAGGCATCCTGCCTGCCATAGAAGAGATCCTCGGCCTTGCCCCGGTCCCTGCGGTCGTCGCCATCGATATCCCGATCGGTCTGACGGATTCGGGACCACGGCTCTGCGAACGGGAAGCGCGGAAGCTCCTGGGGAGGCCGCGCTCCAGCAGCGTTTTCCCCGTTCCCGTGAGGCCGTTGCTCAGGGCGTCGACCTGGGAGCAGGCATGCAGGCTCGGCTCAAGGATCGACGGCCGAAAGATCAATCGCCAGACGTGGAACATCATCCCGAAGATCAGGGAAGTGGACGCATTTCTTGATGGGTACCCGGAATGGCGTCGGAAAATCCACGAGGTGCATCCCGAGGTGAGCTTCCGTGCCTGGAACCGCGGCGTCGCCATGGCACACGCCAAGAAGACGGAGCGGGGCAGGGCGGAACGGCAAAGACTTGTCGTATCGCATTTCCACTCCGCCCATCCTGCCGCGCTGGCCAGCCTGCCGCGGGGAGGCTGGGGCAAGGATGATCTCCTGGATGCCTTTGCAGCCCTGTGGACAGCCCGACGCGTGGCGGATGGAGCAGCGGTCGCAATCCCTTCCGAACCGACACGGGACAGGTTGGGGCTGCGAATGGAGATTGTTTTCTAGCAGGTCAGTGTTCGAACTCCTGCCGGTACTTTGCAGTGCCGCCAAGCCGGGAAAGCACTTCCTGGTCCAGGACAAGAACCATGAACGCCTCACCAGGGACCCCTTCCCACTGGCATTGGACACCGTGCACCGAGGCTTTCACGAAACCGAACCGGGGATAGTAGGCTGGATGTCCCAGCACGATGACAAACGGGCATGACTGGGACGTCAGCTTTTCCAGGCCAAAGCGGACCAGCGCAGAGCCGATGCCCTGCCGCTGATGGTCAGGAAGCACGGCCATGGGGCCCAGTCCCATGCCGCGCAGGTCTCCTCCCCGGGCCTCGATGACCACGGGGCTGAAGAGGATGTGGCCGACAATGGTCTCCCGCTCTGCGGCCACAAGGGAAATGAGCCCGGGACACGAGGCGCGAAGCTCGTCGACAATGCGCGCTTCCGTGAGCCCCCCGAAAGCCAGCTCGTTGACCCGTCTCACCCCCGCGGCATCTGCCGGAAGCTCCTCCCGGATGACTGTCCGGCATCCCGGTGCAAGCGCGCGCCGATAAAACTTTGTGTCCACTTTCATGACGGGAAAGCTCGACGGAAAAGCGAGGAACGGGGAATCTCCGTGAACCCGTTCTTTTCATAGAAGCGGTGGGCGGCATGGAACTTCTCCGTGGTTCCGAGAAAAATCGTTTCGATTCCACGGGATGCGCTCCAGGCAAGCAGCGCCTCCAGGAGCGCGGAGGCCACACCTCGGCCCTGCCCGCGGAAGTCGGCCTGTTGCCCGCGCCGGTCTGGTAGAAACCGGGGATATCCAGAATGTACCATGGTGATCATGCGAAGGATCTTCGCATGCAGGCCGTCATGCGTACAACCGCTGGGACTATCGCCAGAACGCGGGGAAGAGCAGGCGTATGACAGTATCCAGGGCAACCCCGAGGATGAACAGGTTGCCGAACCTCCTGTTGTGCATGAACGCGACCGTGGAGAACCACCGCGGCCAGATGGGGTATCCGGGCGGCGCCTCCTTTGGTCTGGGCGCGGACAGCCGGACAAGCGCCTTCCATCCCAGCGGGGCGGCGAAGAATACGATGAGCAGCACCGGAGTCAGGAAGCGCGGGATTGCTATCATATAGAGGGTGATGGCATATGCCAGGCCGATGGCGGCCATGTTCAGGTAGCGCGCCGCGGTCTCCCCGATGCGGACGGGGAGCGTGCCCACGCCTTTCTGCCTGTCCTCGCCTGACTTGTCGATGTGCTTGCCGATGTTGATGCTTGCCGTGCTCAGCCCGAAGGGGATCCCGGCAAGGACCACCTCCCAGCTCCACTGCCGCGTCAGCACGAAGAACACCCCGCCGATCATGATGGGCCCCCAGATCAGGAAGATGGTCAGCTCGCCGAGGGCAAAGTATTTCAGGGGGTATGTGTAGAGCAGGAGCATCAGGGAGCCGTAGACTACCAGGCCTATCACGACCGGATCGAACCGCGTGTAGAAAATGGCAAAGAGCGCAGACAGCAGGGCAAGGACGCCGCTCACCACAAACCAGCGCATCTGCGTCTTCTTGTCCCAGAAGCCCTGCACCAGCGGGTGGACCCCGTACTGGGTGCGGAAGTAGTTGTCCTTGTCGATGCCGCGGCTGTAGTCGGTATAGTCGTTGAGAAGGTTGTTGGCTCCGTGCGCCAGGAACAGGCCGATTGTGACGACCAGCCAGGTGAGCCAGGGAAAGCTGCCGCTTCGCAGGGCCAGAAGGCCTGCGATTGCACAGGAGTACAGGGTCACGGTGGTGACCCCTGAGCGCGTGGCAATGAGCCACTTCGAGACGACGTCCAGCGCGTCCCACTCCTGCTTGTTGTCCATCCGCACAAGGGTCGAGGTCGCCTTGCGCCACATTGCAAGATTGATGCTCATGCTTCCAATATAAGGAATAAATTCGCCAGGGAAACTGCGTACGGGAGGACACGCACGATGCGACGAGTGCTCCCGGCCGGTCTCTTCGTTTCGCTGCTTCAACGAGTCCGGGGGATTTTCCCTGTCGGGAGACGGCTCCTGTTGCGCGGCATGCTGAGGGTCTGCCAGCGCTGCCCGGCAAGATGCTTGGCGAGGAACGCGATCTGACCCGTGTGGTAGGCGAGATGGGTGAGGTTGCGGTTGATGGCCTGCAGGACTGTGTGGGGCTCCCCGCGGATGCGCACTTCCCGCTTCAGGTCATCATCTGACAGGCTTTGAAGCGAGGTCAGGGCCACTTTCCATCCCTCCTGCCACCGCTCCTCCAGGCTTGCCCGGGTGTCCACGCCCTCCGTCACGAACTCCCCGTCACGATCACGGTCCGGCTTCTCCCCGTCCCCGGTGAGAAAATCGGTCCAGCGGGAGCGCATGTTCCCCGCAAGGTGTTTTACAATGAGCGCGATGCTGTTTGATTCATCGTCCAGCTGACGAAAGAACCCATCTTCGCTCACCTGCGCCATCGCCTTTTCCGCGAGCGTTCTGTACGTGTGAAACAATTTCAGCGCATCCTTGAGAACCGGGGAGTCTGCCATGTTTCCCAATGTATGATCCGGCGCGCCGTTTCGACAAGTGATGCGCGTCCAGCCGCAGCGTCCTTGTCCAACATCGGAGGGTAGTATATTCTACGCTGAACAGGCGTTATGCGGCATCTACGAGGACTCGCTCTTCTCATCTTGCCTCTCATCCTTGCCGTTCCCCGGGGATGGTCCACCGACGCCAAGGTCACCGACGCCTCCGTGTGCGTTTTCCCCCTTGCAAACCTCTCGCCAAACGGGGCCCAGCAGGAGCACCAGAAACCCTTGAGTGACGCCGTGCGGACGGAGTTCGAAGCAGTCGGGTTCCACATACTGCCGGACGATCAGTGGCTGGCTGAAGCCGCTCGGCTGAAGCTGGCCCCGGACCGGGTGACAGAAGCCTCCCAGGCTCTTCTCCTTGGGCAGAAAGCCGGAGCGGACATGGCCGTCTCGGGGTTCTACTGGATGGAGAAGGACCAGGTGCTCGTGTCCCTGCAGTGCTGGGACGTGAAGGCAGGCACGCTGATCACCGGCTTTCTCCATACGTGGCGCTTCAACCTGGGATTCTACAATTCGATTCACGTGGAGATCGCCGATCTTGTTCAGAGCGTCGTGTTCCTTTCCGCCCCACGGCTGATCACGCTGAAGAACGACGTCCGCGTGGATGAGATCACCTTCACTTCTCCGCAGAACGGGATGGAGGTGGTGGTGGAAGGCCAGAGGAGCGTCGGCCGCATTCAGAACGGGACCCTGGTCTTTCAGACGGACGGGCTCAAGGCAGGGACGCAGTTCATGGTGGAGAAGCGCCAGGAGGGATATCACACTCTCCGGCAAACTGTCATAGCGGCTCCCGAGGTGGCGCTGACCCCCATACCCAGGGCCAACAACCTGTCCGTGGAGCTGGATTGGACCTTCGGGCAGCTGGAAGGCGCCGGGGCAACCCTGCGCTGGTACCCGAAACCAGATTGGATCATGGTCAACTTCTCCGAGTATCTCTATGCGCAGATACCGCTCATCGCCAACGGGAACTGGCCAATCCACGCAGATTCGGAGCTCCTGGCAGGGTTATACCTTTTCAAGCCTCCCGAATCGGGTTTCAGGCTCGGAATCTCGGCAGGCATAGGTACAATACTGACCTGGATTCCCTCAACCAGCCTCCCCCTTTACACCGATGTCTACCTGAACGTGCTCAGCCTCTGGTCTGAATGGCGCGCCTGGGGCCTCCCGATCTTCGCCAGGATCGAGCTGAAGATCCCCTTGGGGATCGGGAACAACCTGCTGGGGCTGCCGGGCCCGCCCATCCACTGGGGGCCGTTCTTCCCGCCCATAACGCTGGGAGTCGTCATCCCATGGCGATGAGGACGCTGCGCGCAATCTGCGTTCTGGCAGCGATGCTGTCACTCGGCTCGTGCCAGGTCCTTGCGGTAGTCTTCGGGTCGGTATTCCCTTCGACCACGACGCTCATAAAAGCGCAGGCGGACCTATCCGGCCTGATCCCATCCGACAGCGGCGGGTCCTTCCATGTCAGGGTTGTGGAATCGCAGGGGTACGGGTACGTCGTCGTTGTTGGAAATCCGCAGTCCGGAAGTGAGGCGTTTTTCTACGACCTGGATTTGAATCAAAAAGCCACGTTTACGAGCGGCCTCGCCGGCGACGCCATGATGGTCGATGCAAGCGGGAATATCGTCCTGGGATCTTTGCTGTTGAATCCCGCCAATCTGAAGATCGTAGGCACGACAAACGCTGCCAATCTCAATTCGCCTAATGGAGGAGGCGTCGACGGCTTCGTCGACACGTTGGCGAACGTTCAGGTCACCGCTTTCGGCATCAACTCCTCCAACACGCTGAACTATGCCTCCTTTACGACCGCGTGGACATTCATCTCGTCTCACATCACAACGCTCTCGACGAGTCTCTCCAACCTGCAGATTTACGCGATCCTGGATGATGGAAAGGCGCCGGGAAACGTCACGTTCGTTGTGGGCCCCCAGGCCAACAACAATACGGCCAGATGCTATTTCTTCTCGACAGCAAAAAGCAACTTTGCAGTTGCAACCAATGTCCTGGACTCATCGCCGCTTTACCGCGACAACCTCTACACCAACAGCCTCGGTTACGCTCAGGGAAGCATCTTCGCCTACGACAGCGGCTCCAGCAGCTTCGTGCGCATTGATCCATCCACGGGATCCACGCAGAACAGTTATTATGATGCGTCCGCCTCCTCGAATTCGTGCTTCGCCTACAGGATATCCGGCGGCTCGTTCTACGGATTCGACACGAACACTCGCGTGCTGAAAAAGTACGGGCAATGGTGGTAGGGGCGATGAAAGGACCACTGGCATTCCTGATTCCTGCGCTCCTCATTTCCGCGGCAGCCGCCCTGCCCGCCCAGGACCAGGCCGCTCCAGCCGCGCCGGCCGCGCCTGAAAAGGCCCCGCGGAGGCTCCTGTTCGTCATGGAGAAGGGGGGTCTGTTCTCTGGGTACTCCGACAACGAAATGATCATCCTCAAGCGGTCTTTCCTGACTGCTTTAAGCGATGCTGACGATGCTCCGACACCCATCGATTACTCCCTGAAGTCCTTTCCCGGGTCCGTGACGGACCGGAACAAGGTTGCCCGGGACGCAGGGGCGGACTGCTGGCTGGTCCTCAAGGTTGGCGGACGGAGGGGGGGGCCGTCGCTCAACGTCGTTTCCTACGATCTTTTGTACAATATCCAGACCCTGAATTACACTGCGTCCCGGCATGAAGGATTCTCCATGCTGGATGTCTATCGGGAGCGCTGGGACGACGTGGTGCCTCTGGTCGTGAAAAAGTACCCGCCGCTCATTTCCCACGCGTATTCACGGGGCCCACCCGCAGCCGTCACCTTCACGCTCCGTGCAGTGCCGGGCACAACGATAACCGGACTTTCGCCCAAGCCCATCTCGGTGGGGCGCGACGGAATAGCAACGCTCCAGCTGCCTTCGCCTGCTCCGTACTCGCTGCGGGCCACTGCATCCGGCTACATCCCGATCAGCAGAAACATCTACCTGGACGGCCAGACCGAGCTATCCTTGCGGCAGGAGCGCTCGCCACGGCTCCGGCTGGATGCAGCTTTCCTGGACGGCCTCTTTCCGGGTCTGTCCGCCAACTTCTCAATCCCGTCGCTGCCGTTCTTTGTAAGGGTCGGGTTCACCAGCTTCCGGGCTGGGATCTCCATCAACCAGGACCAGGTCCTTACCAGCCTTCCCCTCACGCAGTTCACCTTTCTTCTAGGGATGTACGTGAGCCCTGAGGACAGTGATACGCGGTGGTACTTCGGCGTCGGTCCCTTGCTTCGGGCGTCTTTTCCTCCCGGCGGCACACTTGTCGCCGACAGACTCCTTCCGTTCGGCGTTCAGGCGGTTGCGGGCGGTGAGTTCCCGTTCGTCGGGAAGCTGCGTTCCTTTTTCGAGCTTGGGCCAACGGCATACTACACGCCCCTGCCGGACCTCTTCGCGGCGTCTTTCGGGACGCATAATGGCACCTTTCCCTACATCACCTTTCCTCCCCTTTTGGCCCTTGAGCTGTTCGAAGTTCGTTTCGGCCTGAGGTGGGCTCTATGAAGTGGCGCGTCCTTGGCTTACTGGCATGCCTTGCTGTGGCTGGGTGCGCTCCCGTGTATCTCGCAGACCTGGACAAGGTGGCTTCTTTGACCAACCACATGACCATGGTCGGAACCGTCGGGCCATTCAGCCTCGGGTCTGGGTTGAGCAATATTCGGTTTCTTCCCGTGAAAACCACTGCTTCCTCGATCGGGGGCGTGAGCGTCCAATCGGGGTTCATAGTCTACGATGCAGGTACTAACGAGAGTCTCTTGTTCGCAAGCGGCTCTGGAAACAACCCCGGCAGCAACCAGCAGTTTTCGCTTGCTGGGGCCAATCCGAACTATCCGCTCTATGAATATGACGTGACGAATACGATCAACAATCAGGCGAGCATCGTGGTGTTCAGATGGGACCCTGCGACAACGATATCGACGACGACGAGCTCGTTTCAGCAGTTTGTGGCTACCCTCCCCAGCGGATCGTTGACTCCTGTGCAGTTGCCTCCTCCACCGTCGCTGCTATCCACCGTATTCACTGGCAATGTACTTATTGGCGGCAGTATCCTGCCGGCCCCGCCTCCGACTTACGACACTTTTGCTTTCCTCGGGGCATCCTCAACAGGCTTCAGCACGGGCAGCTCACAGATGAATGGGAGCACCACCACATTCAATTATAGCGTGGTACCTGCTCCTGCCTCGGTTGCTATTCCGTCGCCACCCTTGCGATCGCTCTACTATTTCAGCGTCGCCACCGGCGCAAGCTATGCCAGCTTCTATTCAGGGGGACAATGGACGTGTCTCCAATGGTCCAGTACCGGCGCTGCCTACGTCATGTCAGGCGTTCTTCATCGGATCGACGCTGTCCTGAGCACGGGCGATCTTCTTTCCACTGAGGGGGGCACTTTGAGGCTCTACGATCCAAATGGCACAGGGACTGAAGTGCTCTCAGTGCCTTTGAACGGTCTTCAGTTCTGCTACGAAGCATACGTGGGAACAGCTCCCTATGTTTTCTTCTCCCTTCCTGTGAGCGTGCAGCACAACCAGTGGGTATTCAACGTGTATGCTCTACCCAGCTCAGCGATGCGAGGGCTTGGCAAGTGAAAGTCAAGCGATTTTCAATGAGGGCCGCATTGATAGCAGCTGTGTACCTTGGTGTACTATCGTGCCCGAACAACGCGCCCGCTCCATCGACAATAACTCAATATCTGCTGTTGGCCGCATGCACCAACATCACTTCCGGCTTCCTGGCCAGCTTCTCCATTAATGAGACGACTGGCGCGTTGACGCAGGTATCCGGTTCACCTGTTCCTTCAGGAACGAATCCCGCTGCCGTCGCAGCCTCTCCCAACGGCAAGTTCGCTTACGTGGTGGACGTGTCTACCGGTGTATGGGCCTTCTACATGAACTCAATCACAGGGGCGCCGACGAGCGTGCTTGGAACTTCCTTCAGCACAGGAGAATCGATCCCTGATGCTGTGGCTGTCGACCCGAGCGGCAGATTCGTTTTCGTGACAAACAGTAATGGCTTTGTAACCGCTTTCACGATAGACCAGTTTGCAGGGAGTCTGGCTTTGGTAGGCTCAACTTCCGCAGGAACGAATCTCTCGTCCGTAGCTGTCGACTCTACCGGAGCATTCGCCTACTTAGCGAACACGTCCGCCGCGCCCAATGTGCCTATGTTGTCTATCAACTCGAGCAACGGCCTTCTTACTTTGCTGGGCACGGCCTCTGCGGGAAACAATCCCTCTTCCGTTGCAGCCGACCCAGTCGCCAACTTCCTCTATGCTGCGAACAGCACAGACAACACGGTTTCCGGATTCACTATCAACGCGATGACGGGCGCGCTGACGCCGATTGGATCGACAACCGCCACGGGAACGAGCCCAGATTTCGTCACTGTGGATCCGCGCGGCAGGTTTCTCTATGCCGCTAACGCCGCGGCTGGGGGAGGCACGGTGTCTGCCTTCACCATCAACTCGGCAACGGGGGCGCTTACAGGCGTGTCGGGCTCTCCGTTCTTCGTGGGCGCCACAGCCATTCCGGTATCGCTGGCAATTGACCCGACGGGCAAGTACCTCTACGCCGGAAGCAACAGCGCCCCGGGCGCCATCTATGGTTTTACCATTGACCAGACAACAGGGGCTCTTTCCGCAATCTCGGGGTCGCCGTTCATCGTCAGCGGCGCGATGTGGGTCCCCTCCGTGGCCGCTGTGGCGATCTCCAGGCCCGGCGAATAGCTAAGCTAGCACCAGGAGTGCCCGGTCCATGGCCGCTATCGCGCCTTGCTCGATCATGCCCAGGCCTGGGAGCCAGGTCTCCGGCGCGCAACGGCCTCAGTATCACAAGGATAGTTGGGTTCCTTTCCCTTTACGGCATGATCGCGATCCCTTCCGGGCCTGAGCCGGTGGTGAAGGTGCCGGAGATGGGGGTGAGGGCCCCGCCAGAGCCGATGGTGAAGGCCGAGACGGTGTTGCTGACCTGGTTTGTCACGTAGAGGTAGTTGCCGTTGGGGCTGATCGCGATCCCGTACGGGCCTGAGCCGGTGGTGAAGGTGCCGGAGATGGGGGTGAGGGCCCCGCCAGAGTCGATGGTGAAGGCCGAGACGGTGTTGCTGACCTGGTTTGTCACGTAGAGGTAGTTGCCGTTGGGGCTGATCGCGATCCCTTGCGGGTATGACCCGGTGGTGAAGGTGCCGCTGCCGGTGAGTGAACCGCCAGAGCCGATGGTGAAGGCCGAGACGGTGTTGCTGCCCTGGTTTACCACGTAGAGGTAGTTGCCGTTGGGGCTGATCGCGATCCCGTGCGGGTATGACCCGGCGGTGAAGGTGCCGCTGCCGGTGAGTGAACCGCCAGAGCCGATGGTGTAGGCGGATATGCCGCTGCCATCATTTGTCACGTAGAGGTAGTTGCCGTTGGGGCTGATCGCGATCTCGTGCGGGTTTCCTCCGGTGGTGAAGGTGCCGCTGATAGCGGTGAGTGAAGAGCCGAAGTAGGCGGATACGCTATTGCTGCCATCATTTGCCACGTAGAGGTAGTTGCCGTTGGGGCTGATCGCGATCCCCTCCGGGCCTGATCCGGTGGTGAAGGTGCCGGAGGTGATGGCGGTGAGTGAACCGCCAGAGCCGGTGGTGAAGGCCGAGACGCTATTGCTGCCCCAGTTTGTCACGTAGAGGTAGTTGCCGTTGGGGTTGATCGCGACCCCCCACGGGTTTGTTCCGGTAGTGGAGGTGCCACTGATAGCGGTGAGTGAACCGCCAGAGCCGATGGTGTAGGCGGATATGCCGTTTGAACCGGTGCTGCCGCTGTTTGCCACGTAGAGGTAGGAAATAACCCACAGCGCGTACAGGGTCACGTTTGATGTGCCCATGGTGAACGTCTAGCCCTGAGTGTAGGTGGTGCCGCTGTCATTGGCCGCCGTGTTCCAGCACGCGAAGACGTAGCCCGATGTTACGAGGTTTCCCGTATTACCGAGGACCGTGACGGTATCCCCCTGGTGATACGTTTTGGGGTCCGTCGGGACGCTTCCGCTAGTGGCGGCGTTGGCGTTATATGTCACGGTGTAGGTGGCGGCGGAACCACCCGGCTGAGTGCATCCGAGAACTACCGCAACGAGTAGCAGGCCAATCAAGATGGGGCGTAGTTTTTTCTTCACTGAGCAGGATTAGTTCATTATATATCGTGCGTCAAGCACGCTTACCGCACGACCAACAGAGTGCGCGCGTTCGTAGAAAATCGGTGCCTCGCAGCCAAGAATTACTCGACAAGCTGTAGCTACTTCCCCAGCCTCTGGTCCATCTCCTGGAGGAATTGCGTCATATCCGGGTCTTTTGCATAGGTCTTGAGCTCGGTCTGGATGAACTGGCGTTTCAGCTCAGGGGTGCGCTGCCGCGAATAGTTGATGACAACGGTGAGCGCATCCTGGAGTCCGTCAGACCTGCCTGCGGACTGGAAACCGAGATCATATCGTTTCACCCTGTCTGAGAGCCCCGGGAAGGCGCCCTGGACGGCGGTTGACCGGAAGAACGCATCGAAGTACGGCTTGGTGTCCATGAGCCCCGAGTCTCCCTTTGCCTTGAGCACGGGGTCTTCCTGGCCGACGTAGTCCTTGTATGACTTGTCCATTGCGGCAAACCTGTCCTGCATTTCTTTCACGCGCTGCTGGAGGCCCGCAATGTCGTTGCGCCGGGCCGTAAGCTCCTGCTGCAGGGACGCAATCTGGCTGCTCAGGGAAGCTTGCGCCGCGCTGCTGGCTGTTCCGACATTCTCACTGATGCTTTTGACCGCGGCCTGGATGCCCGCAATTGCGTCCTTCGACTGGTCGGCAAGCGGGTGCCGTGCAAGCAGGTTCAGGTATCCGGCCAGCGCGTCATCATACTTCCCCTGGTTGCGCAGAGCATCCGCCTGGGCCAGCATGCCGGCCGCGGCGCGGGACTCCGTGCGGCTGGCCTCCCGGGAGCCCAGGGCAAGACCGGCCGCCTCGAGGTTTGACACCGCCTTGTCCAGACGATCGGAGCCCACCGGCAGATACGCCAGCGCCGCGCGATAGGAGACTGCGGCAGCGGCGAAGTTGCCCGCTCCCAATGACGCTTCCGCGCTGTCCAGGGCCTGGGCAAGCCGAGCCTGGCGCGCGGCCTCCGCTTCCTTGTCCCTGCCGACGAAGTACGCGTAGCTGGCAGCCACCTCGGGAATCAGGTTGAGGGCCTGCGCGTACGCCTTTTCAGCGTCCGCGGTCTTGCCGGCCTTAAGAAGGTCCTGTGCCTCGCTCACCCGCTGACGAAGGATAGTGAACTGGTTGGCAGCCTGCAGGAGCGTGGCTGTGTCGATCTTTGCCTTGTCGATCTCACCCTGGACGTAGCTGGCCAGGGAATCGATGACGAACTCATCGAACTCGTGCCTCTGGGACATGGCCGGAAGGGTGGCGATGTCGGGCCGTTCGACGAACTCCCGCAGGGATTTCAGGCCCTCCAGCGCTTTGTCGTACTGGTGCTGGGAGATGTTGTCATGAACCACTCCGTAGAGGCCGGTGAGCTGGCTTGTGACAAGGTCCTCTTTTTCGCGCTGCGCAGCGATAGCCGCAAGCTGCTGCTCTGCCCGCGCTTTGGCGGATTCCAGGGTCTGCGTTTTCTGGGAGAACTGCCCTTTGAGCTCCGCTTCCCTCCTCTGCGCGTCGGCCATCGCCTGCTGCCTCTCCGTGTTGGCCTGCGCGAGGTTTGCCTCGTAGTTCTTCTGCAGCGTGGCGAGGTTCTTTTCTGCAAGCAGGCGCTGCGCGTCGGCCTCTTTCCTGAAGGCGTCCAGCTGCCGGGCCAGCTGCGCGCTGCGCTGCTTTTCAAGCTCCTGCATGCGGAGCGCCACCACCTGCTTGGAAAGGCCTTCCGCCTCCAGGCGCGACTTCTCCGCTGCCAGCACCGAAGTCATCTGGGCGCGCAGCTCCTGCTCCCGCTGGTTTACCTTGGTGTCCATGTTGGACTGCAGGTCCTGGCGCTGCTTGTCGATGTCCACAAGCCTGCCTTGAATCGAGGTGATTTCCTGGTTCTTCTCCTCGATCCTGGCGTTGGCTTCCTGCCGGACAGCCTGGATGAGCTGCCCTTCCGCGGTGATGGTGCCGAGGGTCCCGCGGACGATCTTCGTCTCTCCCTGCTGGAAGAGGAGATAGAACGCCGCGCCTCCGACCACAAGGGCCGCCGCCGCTGCCGCAATGACCAGAGTGGGGAACAGGATGCCCCGCTTGACCGCCTTGACCACGAAATCTTCAGGGGTCGTTGCGATCTTGTTTTCGGTGACCACGTTTTCTATGGCCCGGAGGATGTCCTTCTGGTCTTCCTTGGATATCCCGGACTCGGCGTCGAAGCTGAGCTCCGGTGCGACCTTGGCTGGATTCTCCGCGTTGCTCATTTGCTCTTCATCACTTCGGCGAAGTCCCAGTCCAACGGCGGCGGGTCCTTCTCATACAGGAGACAGCGGTCGCGAAGCCACCCGCTGACGAAGTCATCCGGGAGCTTGCGGCCAACCTCATCGAACATCCGGGCGGCCTTGCCGAAATTGCGCGCGTAGTACTCTGTCATGGCCGCCTCATGCATCGCCCACGCCTCGCGCTCCGCGGCCTCCAGGGACCGCTTGGCAGCGTAGATCTTCACGCCGGTGGTCTTGCCCTTGACCGTCACTGAATCCAGGAGCCTGCAGGGTAGCGTGTCCTTCACTTGGGCATGGAGCGTTTCCGATATGATAAGCCCCTGGTGGTACGTCTTGGTGAGCCCTTCCAGCCGGGAGGCGAGGTTGACGTTGTCACCGATGACGGTGTAGTCCATCTTCTTCTCCGTGCCGATGTTCCCAACAGTGACTTCTCCATAGTGGATTCCTACCCCGATGGGAAACTCAGGTTTCCCTGCCGCCCTCTGCGCGGCGTTGAAGCCGTCCAGCGCCTCCCGCATCTCCAGCCCCGCCAGCACAGACTGCAGCGCATCGTCGTCGTGTCGTACCGGGGCGCCGAAAATCGCCATGATGGCGTCCCCGATGTACTTGTCGACCATGCCCTTGTGCTTGTCCATGATGATGTCCACCATGATGTTGAAATAGCGGTTGAGCGAATTGACCAGCTCGTCGGGAGCCAGCTTCTCGGAGATCGTAGTGAAGCTCCTGATGTCGGAGAACAGGATGGAGAGGACGCGGTTTTCCCCGACCAGCATCGACTCGGGGTTCTTGAAGAACTGGTCAATCAGCTCCTGAGGCACGTACTTCTGGAAGATATTGCGTATCTTCTGCTCCCGTTTCTGCGCCAGCACCGCCTTGAAGGCGTAGTTCTTGATCTGCCCGTACGCTTTCTCCAGCTCTCCCACCATGAGGTTGAAAGTCTGGGCAAGGCCGCCGATCTCGTCACGGTATTCCACGACGACACGCTGGGAGAGATCATTTGTGGCAATGATGTTCTTCATGGTCCCGGCCACCTTCGTGAGGGGCCGGGTGAGGTAGCGGGCGAAAATGAGCATGAGGATGACGGCAAGAAGAATTGCCGCTCCCAGGATGATCCCGCTCCTCTGGCTGATTTCGCTGACCCTGTTATAGAAGGTCCCGCGCTCTTCCGTCACCACCATGTACCAGTGGAAGGGATCGAACCAGAAGCCCTTGGCAACCCTGTCTTTCCCGCCCATGCGCACCGTGGCGAGCTCCGTGCTCTTGGAGCTGATCAAGGCCTGGAGCGCCGGGCGCTCAGACGGCTGGATGGCCACATCCGAGGTGCTCATGACAACGTTGCCGGAAGGATCGAAGGCCAGGATCAGCTCCGTGGGGCTTCGGATGATGCTCTGGGCGTACCCTTGAACCGCAGCCTGCGTGGCCGCGATCATCCCTGGCTGGCTGGAGAGGTTGTTCGTCACAAGGAGGCCCCACTGGCTCTGCGCCTGGTTGGACAGCTCGTCGGCCTTGAAGCCGAGGAAATCCTTGGCGATTCCGGTAATGGCGTTTGTCGCTGAAAAGAAGGAGGAGAGTCCCGTGAGGGCCAGCGTTGCGATGATCAGCGGCACCACGATGAGAATGATCTTCAACCTGATGCTCACCTCCCCAATGTAGCGTCCCTGGGTTCGCGGCGCAAGGGGGCCGTTCGACGTGAGGCGGGAGCCTGCATGCCAACGCACCGCGCCGTTTCCTCCGCGCGTGAGTATCTTTAGCCCAGCACTGAGAAAGGCGCGAGCATGCAGAATGGCGCTCCCTCCACCGCGTTGTTCGAAACCATCCCGGCTCTTTTCCTCCATGCAACCATGCGCTACTCCCTGGACAATGCGCTCAACTTCCCCAGCCAGGGGAGATGGATCCCGCTCTCCCACAGGGAGCTTCGCCGCACGGTGGAACACCTTGCCCTGGGCCTCGTGGAGGAGGGGGTGGAGCGGGGGGACAAGGTGGGTCTGATAGCCCCGTCTTCCCCCCTGTGGATGGCGGTGGACCTTGCCGCGCAGTGCATTGGCGCCGTCACCGTCCCCCTTTTCAAGCGGATATCAGTGGAAAGCTTCACTCATGAGGTGCGCGACTCAGGGATGCGATTCCTCTTTGTCGGCAATCCCGACGAGATGCCGGTGGCATTCGAGCATGCCAGGGACAGAACGACCCTGGTGACTTTCTGGTACTCGGGCCGGCATGAGCTGTTCGACCAGCTGGTGGCAAGAGGCCGCGAGAGGTCCCTCCGTGAGCCAGGCCTCCTGGAGACCCTGTGCCGGAGGGTGGCCCCTTCCGACCTTGCCACTATCATCTATACGAGCGGCAGCACGGGGCTTCCCAAGGGGGTTGAGCTCACCCAGGCCAACCTGGTCTCCCAGGTCCATGCCACAACCGAGCTGTTTCCCCCTTCCCAGGCATCGGACATTTGCCTGAGCGTCCTTCCCCCGGAGCACATCTTCGAACGAATGACGCTGTACTTCTACCTCGCCAGCGGGCTTCCCGTCTATTTCGTGGACGATCCGAAACGCGTGGTGGATTACATGAGGGATGTCAGGCCCACCATCATGACCGTGGTCCCCAGGATCCTGGAAAAGATGGCCGGCGGGTTCAGCCATTCGGCGCAGGAAGCCCGCGGGCTCAAGGGGGTGATCGCCCGGGGAGCCGTCAGCCGGGCCAGGCGCAGAGCCATGGACTCATCCCCGGGCCTGCTGGACACTGTTTTCGACCGGGTCGTGTACTCCCGGATGCGACAAGCCATTGGCGGGCGCTTTCGCCAGGTGATCTCGGGAGCAGCGCGCCTGTCGCCCGACGTCTGTGCGCTTCTCGTCAATATCGGTGTCCCCGTTTACGAGGGGTACGGCCTCACCGAGGCGTCTCCCGTCATTGCAGCCAACTCCCCGGGTAAGCGCCGGGCGGGCACCGTGGGATGCGCTTTCCCTGGCGTCGAGATCCGGATTGACGCTGACGGGGAGATCCTTGCCCGGGGACCGAATGTCATGCGTGGATATCACAACAACCCCCAGGCCACCGCGACGGCGCTGGATGCGGAGGGCTGGCTCCATACTGGTGACCTGGGAAGCATCGACGAGGACGGATACCTGAAGGTGACGGGGCGCAAGAAGGAGCTGTTCAAGAAGTCAACGGGGGAATACGTTCCTCCCGGTCCCATCGAGGAAGCCCTGGGCAGGCTCCCCTACGTGGATTGCGCAGTGACTGTGGCGGACAACCGCCCGTATGTGGTGGCGCTGCTTTTCACCGACCCCCAGAAGCTCGCCTCCTTCAAGCAGAGCGTCGGTCTTGCCAACCTTTCCGACGGCGAGTTCCTGAAGAGCAAGTTCCTTCTCTCCCTCACGCAGGAAATGATAGAAAGCATCAATGCCCATCTCCACCATACCGAGCGCGTGGAACGCTTCACCATCCTCGATCACCCCGCCAGCATCGAGACCGGGGAGCTGACGCCAACCCTCAAGCTTCGCCGCTTCGCCGTGGAAAAGAAATACGCCGACACCATCGAGGAGATGTACCGCTCCATAGGAGGTTGGAAATGAGGGAAAGGGTGGCGATCATAGAGGGGGTTCGCACCCCCATGGCAAAAGCGGGGACGACTCTCAAAGACGTGCCTGCCGACGATCTGGGCGCGTTCGCGGTCAAGGAAGTCCTTGCCCGCGCCCGCATTGCGCCGCAGCAGGTCGACGAGGTTGTCATGGGCAATGTGGCCCAACCTGCCAATGCCGCCAATATCGCCCGGGTCATTGCGCTCAAGGCGGGCATCCCGTCATCCGTGCCCGCGTTCACCGTCCACCGCAACTGCGCAAGCGGAATGGAATCCATCACGACGGCAGCGCTGAAAATCCTTTCCGGGTACGGCAAGGTATTCATTGCAGGCGGTGTTGAGAGCATGAGCAACATTCCCCTGCTGTTCCCCAAGGAGTACGCGGAGTTCGCAAGCCGCGTTTCCCGGGCAAAAAGCCTGGGACAGAAGATTTCGGCCCTGGGGACATTCCGCCTGAGGATGCTCAGGCCCGATGTGGCGCTCCTGGAAGGCCTGACGGACCCCGTCACCGGGCTCATCATGGGCCTGACAGCGGAGAACCTCTCCCGGGAGTTTCACATCGGACGGGAGGAGCAGGACGAGCTTGCGCTGCTGTCGCACCAACGCGCTGCAGCCGCGCAGCGTGATGGAACGCTGGCCGCGGAGATCCTTCCGGTCCCTGCGCTGCCCGGCTACGATACCATGGTCACCGGGGACAACGGCATCAGGGAGAACCAGAGCCGGGAGGCCCTTGCAAAGCTCCGGCCGTATTTCGACAGGAGAAACGGGACGGTGACTGCCGGCAACTCGTCGCAGATAACCGACGGCGCCGCCGCAGTCCTCCTGATGGCGGAGAGCGAGGCAAAGTCCCGGGGGCTGGCGGCGCTCGGCTTCCTGCGGGAGTTCGCCTATGCCTCGCTGGAGCCCGAGCGCATGGGTCTTGGCCCTGTCTACGCCGCCAGCCGTCTTCTGGAACGTTCAGGAGTCACTATGCAGGACATCCGGTACGTAGAGCTCAACGAGGCCTTTGCAGCGCAGGTGATCGCCTGTGAAAAGGCGTTCGCCTCTGACGAGTTTGCGAAGCGCTTCCTGGGCCGCGACAGGAAGCTGGGGGAGCTGGACAGGAGCCGGCTGAACGCCCAGGGCGGCGCAATTGCGCTGGGCCATCCCGTGGGGATGACCGGGACGCGCCTCGTGATCCATGTGCTGAAAGAGCTTCGCCGAAGGAAGGAAAACCTGGGGCTCGCAACACTCTGCGTGGGGGGCGGACAGGGCGCTGCCCTGCTCCTGGAGGCGGCATGATGGCCCAGCACACCGGAAACGCGGTCGACTCCCGTCAGGCCTTCACCCTCAGCGACCGTGAAGGAATTGCAGAGCTTGTTTTCGACTTGCCGGGAGAAAAGCTGAATATCCTTCGGGGGACCGTCATGGAAGAGCTTGCCCAGGTCCTTTCCGCCCTCTCCCATCGATCGGATGTCCGTTGCCTTCTCATCAAGAGCGGCAAGCCCGGGACGTTCATCGCCGGCGCTGACATCCATGAGATCGAGGCCCTCCGCGATGCGCGCGCCGCCGAAGAGAAGTCGAGATCAGGACAGGAGGTTTTCAACCTCCTGGCGGACCTTCCCTTCCCCACTGTCGCGGTCATAGATGGCGCGGCTGTCGGGGGCGGCCTGGAGCTGGCCCTGGCCTGTGATTATCGCCTTGCCTCCGACAATCCGAAGACCCAGCTCGGGCTTCCGGAAACCACCCTCGGGATCGTGCCCGGGTTCGGCGGAACCTACCGGCTTCCCCGAGCGGTGGGGCTTGTGCATGCGCTCACGATGATCTTGACCGGCAGGTCCGTGGACGGGCTTCGGGCCGCTCGCATGGGACTGGTCAGTGCCTGCTGTCCCGCGGCGTTTCTCAACGACAACGCCCGGGAGCTGGCCCTGCGGCTTGCAGCGGGAGGCAGCAGCCCAGACAGACCCGGGGCAAAGGCGGTGCGAAGGCGAAGCTCATGGCTCGCGGAAGGAAACCCCGTCGGCAGGGCTCTTGTTTTTCGCGCAGCGAGAAAGGACCTCGAGGCAAAGGGAGGCAGGCACTATCCGGCCCTGCGGGAGGCCTTGAGGCTCCTCAGGAAAACCCCGCGCATTTCAAGGGCCAGGGCGCTCGAGCTGGAGCGCCAGGCACTGGGGAGGACCGCCGCCTCCCGGGTGTGTCGAAACCTGGTGGGCCTGTATTTCGCCCGGGAAGCTGCCCGGCACGTTTCGCCCGTGCAGGGGCCTTCGCAGGCCTTCGGGAAGGTCTCCCGGGCAGCCGTTATTGGCGCCGGAGTCATGGGCGGAAAAATCGCCTGGCTTTTCGCGCACCATGACATTCCCGCGGTCATGAAGGACGTGAGCTGGGACGCGGTGCAGAAGGGATTCAGATCAGCATACGAGACCTTCCAGGAGCTGGGGCGGCGAGGGCGCATGGATCGCCGCCGAATCAGCCTTGGCATGCACCGTCTCTCCGGCGCTGTGGATTACCTGTCCCTGGGAACGCCGGACGCTGTCGTCGAAGCTGTTGTTGAGAACCTTGCGGTCAAGAAGAAAGTGCTTGCCGAAGTGGAGGCAGAGGTCGCGGCGGACGCGCTCCTTGCCTCGAACACCTCATCCCTTTCCATCACGGAAATGGCGGAGGCCCTTGTGCGGCCCGAGCGCTTCGTGGGCATGCACTTCTTCAATCCGCCGTCCATCATGCCCCTGGTGGAGATCATCCCGGGGGCCAGGACAAGTCCTGAGACCGTGCACCGGGCGGCCAGGATGGCCCTGGACCTGGGCAAGACGCCGATCGTGGTCAAGGATTCGCCTGGGTTTCTCGTCAACAGGCTTCTCATGCCCTACCTCAACGAGTGTGTGAGCCTGGTGGAGGAGGGCGCGGACTTCAGGGCAGTGGACCGGGCCCTGGAGGAGTTCGGCATGCCCATGGGCCCGTTTACCCTGTTGGATGAGATCGGGATCGACGTGGCTGCCCACGTTGCCCGGATCCTGGAGAAGGCGTTTGCGGAACGGATGGCGCCCGGCGCGCTTCTTTCCAGTGTTGCTGAAACGGGCGGCCTCCTGGGAAAAAAATCCGGCAAGGGGTTCTATCTCTACGCCGGAGGAAAGCGTCACGCAAATCCCCAGATATGGCAGCTTCTCCCTCATCCTTCTGCCGGTGCGCCGCCGACGCGCTTCGACATGATCCACAGGCCGCTGCTTGCCATGCTGAACGAGGCCGCCCGGGCCCTGGAGGAGGGGATTGTCTCCTCAGCGCGGGATATCGACCTTGCACTGATCCTCGGCACGGGCTTCCCGCCTTTCCGGGGAGGCATTCTTCGCTGGGCGGAGGATGAGCTGGGGATCGGGAAGGCGCATGAGATGCTGGAGCTCTACGCGCGGACAGTCGGCAAGCGCTTTGCCCCGGCGCCGCTGGTCAGCCGCCTGTCGGCGGAAAGCAGCGGCTTCTCCTCGGTGGCAGCAGCGTAGCTGGGAGCGTGTAGGGCGATGGCATGGTTGACGCGGATGGACGCGTCTACCGGATATCGCGCTTCGCGCGATCTGCCTTAGGTTTCCGCCGCCAGGCGCCGCACAAGGTCTTCGTGTCGATCAGAGGCTGAGCGGCCCGGGCGGCCGCGCAGCTCCTGGACCTCGCGCGCTTCCTCCACAAGCCAGCCGAGTGCAAGAAGATCCTGCTGCGGGTACTTTCCGTCGGAGTTGCGCGCCTTCAGGAGCCATACGGAGGCGAGCAGCCAGTACGCTGAGAGGCTGAGCTCCGTCATCCGCCGCAGGTACAGCTCGTGCTCGACGATCTTCGCGCCGTAGCGGCGCATTCCGGCGACCATGAGCCTGCGGAACAACCTCTCGCTTGTCTCCGCGCATTCCAGCGCTACGCAGAACTCTGGCGCTTTCTCCCGCAGCGCTGCGCCGAGGCGCGTCCGCATCAGCTTTCGCAGGAAGAAGAGCCTTGCCAGCGGCGTGCGGCCCGAAATGGCCTTGCCCGCTGCTCGAAAGGCCGTGAGAGCCGGGTATATCGAGTGGATCTCCGTGGTGCCTTCGAAAATCGTGGTCACGCGGAAATCGCGCAAGCGCTTCTCGTAGGGCTGCGTGGACAGGTATCCGGAGCCGCCGGCGACCTGCTGGGCGTCGTACAGCGTGTCCCAGCAGCGCGTCGTTCCATAGAGCTTGCAGTGGGAGCTTTCGATTGCCACGCTTGCCAGGGGCTCACGCTCCAGCATGGCCGCTGTCAGGTAGGTCATGGCGGACGCTGCGAGCCCGTGGGCGCGGGCGTTCGCAAGCTTCTCACGGATCAGGTCGAACTGGTTGATGGGAACGCCGAACTGCTTCCTGCTTTCAGTCCGGCGGTCCATGTCCTCCAGTGACCTCGCAATGCCGCCCGCGGAGCCGGCGCCCAGCCCCAGCCTGCCGTAATTGAGAATCGTCATGGCGATCTTGAAACCATCGCCGGGTTCTCCAATCAAGTTTTCACGGGGGACCTTCACTCCCCGCAGCATCACCGCGGCAGTCGAGCTGGCGGACAGTCCCATCTTCGGCATGTCGGGTCCCACGGAAACCCCCGCCCAGTCTCTTTCCACGATGAAGGCGCCCATTGAGCCCGGCTTTTCGGGGTCCATCTGTGCGAACACGGTGAAGGCCCCGGCGTAGTTGGCGTTGGTGATGAAGGTCTTTGTCCCATCCAGGATGTAGCCGGCGCCGTCGTCAGCCGGCCGCGCCATCGTCCTGATGTGCTGAGCGTCGGAGCCGGTCTCAGGCTCTGTCAGCGCATATGCGAAGATCAGCTCTCCCGTTGCAGCCCGGGGCAGGTAGCGCTGCTTCTGATCATCGGTCCCGAAGAGCAGGATGCCCTTGATTCCGATGGACGTGTGGGCAAGGGGGATGAGGGCGATGGAAAGGTCCACGCCGGAGAGCGCCTCGATTGCAAGGAGGTACTCCGTCAGGGTGAATCCCCGGCCGCCGTGCTTTTTCGGGATCATGAGCCCGAACACTCCGGTGCTTTTCAGGCGCTGGAAAAGCTCGGGAGGAACGGCATGCCGTGCTTCGACAGCCGCTGGGTCGAACCCCGAAAGTGCCTGGTTGAAGCACGTCACGAATTCCCCGACTTTCTTCTGGTCGACGGGCGGCGAGGCCGGCAGCGCCTGCCAAGGTCCAGTGCCGTTGGTGTAGAGATCTTCCAGGAACCCCGTCTGCGGTCTACGCGGTTGCGGCCTCATGGGTCAAAGGTAGCGCTGGTTTGCGTAATAGAAAAGCGAGGTGCTCGTGCACCTCCGGTGGCACATAACGCATTTTTATTCTCTTTTCATCCCGCATTCATGGAACGGACACGAAACTTGGTGCATCATACCGTCGATCATGGCGATGAAGCTCACTCGCTATATTCATCCTGAGTGCTTTATTCCAGACCTGACAGAAAAGAGCCGTGAAGACGCCTTGCGCAGGATCATCCACGCAGTGGCGGAGAAGGGCCTCCTCAAGGATGAGAAAGAGGTGTACGCGAAGCTCATGGAACGGGAGAACATCCAGAGCACCGCGGTGGGAAATGGCGTTGCCATCCCGCACTGCTTCACCGACGAGATCCCAGACCTCATCGTCATCGTGGCGCTTTCCCGCGGCGGCATGGAGTTCAAAGCCCGGACCATGTCCTGCATCGATGAGGAGGAGGCGAAGGCATGATGAAGCTTCCCGGCTGGTGAGACAGAAGGACTGAAATGGGTTCCTTATTGGAGGAGGAGAATATGCCCTACGATTGGTTGGAAATGATTGGCAGGATCGATCCCGCCGTGGTGAAGCGTCTTCATGAGCAGGATGAGTTCGTCTATGCCGACGGAGTCCTGCCCCGAAAGCTGAAGCTTCTCGTCGCCATGGCGTTTGACGCGTCTCACGGCGCGGTAGCCGGGGCGCGCGCCCTCGCGAAACAGGCAAAGGCAGCAGGAGCAACGGACCAGGAGATGGCTGAAATCCTGCGGGTCGCCTATCACCTGAGCGGGGTTGGTGCGCTGTATGCAGCCTCCACTGCGCTCAAGGAGCCTGACTGAGGATCAACCAGCGCCAGGAGGACCACGATGCGCACGATTGGCTTGGAAGAGCACTGTGCAAGCCCGCTTGCCTCCCCATGCGTGGAGCAGCTCGACGAGGCCGAATCAGTGGCCTTGGCGCGCCAGGCGAATGACCGCCTCGCGAACGCGGTGAGGCGCCATCCCAGCCGCTATTTTTTTTGCGCCTCGTTTGCCAGTTTCACGGCAATGCAATCGTAGAAAAGCCGATCCGGCTGGAAGGTCGACACCGCTCGGGTGAGGATCCTGTAGCCTGAGCGGTCGAACGGCGCGCGGGAGGCCAGGGGGCCAGCGATGTCGCCGGCGGATTCGATGAGGTGGATGATCTCCTTGTCCTGGGAGAGCACCAGAGAGGGCGCGCCCGGCACTATGACCACGGAGAGGGGTATCAAGTTCAGGGCGGACAAGGACTCCGCCGGCAGCGTCTCTACATACGCGGAAACCGCGTGCTTGGCCTCCAGCTGGATCATGCGGGCTTTCACGTCGGGAAGCGCGCTCTCCACTGCAGCGGTGAGAAGGTCGATCAGCCGGGACCTGACCTCGCCCAGCTCCTTTGCGCTGGACACCTCGCCAAGGGCCGGGTTGTTCTTTATCGCCTTCGCGAGACCCGAGATCTCCTTCAGGTAGGTGTTCTTCTGGGAATCCGTGATGTAATGCATGATGGCGATGTGCACCGGCTTCCCGTCTGAGCCGCCGTAATCGATGCCGGTCGGGCTCCAGCCGATGGCGCAGAAAAGCTCCCCTTCGCCCCCCACGCGGCCATGGGGGCAGGCCCAGCCGTGCCCGATGGATGTGTTGGCCTGCTTCTCCCTG
The DNA here is from genome assembly GCA_049515135.1 of Spirochaetia bacterium. Classification (GTDB taxonomy): domain Bacteria; phylum Spirochaetota; class Spirochaetia; order SZUA-6; family Fen-1364; genus Fen-1364. The sequence goes on along the minus strand of JBEKUJ010000004.1, from coordinate 173,142 downwards.
GCCAGCACCATGCCGGCAAAGTCCAGGCCGCTCCTGACATCCGGGATTGCCTCGATGAGGGTGGCCAGGAGCTGGAGGCTCTTTTCTTTGTCTGTCTCGGGGAGCTCGATCAGTCTCCCTTCCTGCAGCGCATCCAGAAGGCTTTTCATCAGTCGACTCCGAATTTATGGAAGAACCAGGTTTTTACGAAATGCGCAAGGGCGCAATACAGAACGAGGAACCCGACGATCCATGCCCAGTAGACGGCCGGAAGCGGGACGAGCCCCAGCGCGCCGGCCACGGGGGAGTAGGGGAGGTACGCGCCGATGCCCATCACGAGAAACGTGAAGAAGAACATCACCGGGCTGGCCCTGCTCTGGATGAAGGGGATCTTGCGCGTTCTGATCACATGAACGATGAGCGTCTGGGTGAGGATGGACTCCACGAACCATCCCGTATGGAAGAGCGCCTCCAGGTGTTTCGCGGCGTCACTCGTGCCGGGGGCGGTCCAGGCAATTGCCCCGAAAAAGAAGAGCATGAGCAGGAACGTGGCATAGTCGAAAATGGAGCTCATGGGGCCGACGAATATCATGAACCGCCTGATGTTCCCGATGTTCCACTTGCGGGGCACCTTCGTGAACTCGGGGTCCACCGAGTCCGAAGGGATACCGATCTGGGAGATGTCATACAGCATGTTGTTCAGGAGCACCTGGATGGGCAGCATGGGGAGAAAGGGGAGGAAGAAGCTGCCGCCCACCACGCTGAACATGTTTCCGAAATTGGAGCTGGCGCCCATGCGGATGTACTTGAGGATGTTGCCGAAGACGCGTCTGCCTTCGATGATGCCGTTGTCCAGGACCATGAGGCTCTTTTCCAGAAGGACTATGTCGGCGGCCTCCTTCGCCACGTCCACCGCCGTGTCCACCGATATGCCGACATCAGCCCTCTTCAGCGCCGGAGCGTCGTTGATCCCGTCTCCCAGGAACCCCACAACGTGCCCCTTGCTCTGCAGGGCCTGGATGATCTGCTCCTTCTGGGAGGGTGAGAGACGGGCGAACACCGTGGTGTACTCCGCCAGCTCGGCGATCTTTTCCGGGGCAACGGCGGCCAGCTGAGCTCCGGTGACGAGGTTCTGCGCGTCGATTCCCACATCCTTGCACACTTTGCGGGTCACCAGATCGTTGTCCCCGGTGAGGATCTTTACCGACACCCCGGCGTCATTGAGCGCCTTGATTGCCTGCGGAGTGGATTCCTTGGGGGGATCGAAGAAGGCAATGTATCCAAGGATGATCATGTCGCTTTCATCCGCGGCGGCGAAAGTCTCCTTTTCTCGCGGGAACTCGCGGTAGGCGATGGCCAGCACCCTGTAGCCGTCCGCGCTCAGCGCCTCATAGTCCTCCAGTACGTCCTGCTTGATCACGTCGATAAGAGGGTTGACATCATCATCTACCTGGTAGCGTGAGCACACCTTGAACACGTCCTCCACGGCGCCCTTGCAGATCAGCACGTGGTCTCCTTCGTACTCCACCACCACGGACATGCGCTTGCGGGTGAAGTCGAAAGGGATCTCGTCCACTTTGTGGCACCGGGTCTCGACTTCGAACTCCGTGTGGGAGAGGACGGACCTGTCAAGGAGGTTCCTCAGACCTGTCTGGTAATAGCTGTTCATCCAGGCGTAACGCAGGACTTCATCGTTGTGCCGACCCGTCACGTCGACATGCTTTTCCAGGACTACCCTGTCCTGGGTCAGGGTCCCCGTCTTGTCCGTGCATAGCACATCGATGGCGCCGAAGTTCTGGATGGAGTTCAGCCGTTTGACGATGGCCTTCTTGCGTGACATGGCCAGGGCGCCCTTGGCCAGGTTCACCGTGACGATCATGGGGAGCATCTCGGGAGTCAGCCCGACCGCCACCGAAAGCCCGAAGAGGAGGGCATCCGCCCAGTTGTGCTTGGTGAGCCCGATGATGAGGAACACGATCAGCACCATGATGACCATGAACCTGATCATCAGCCACGTGAACCCCGATATCCCCCTGTCGAAGCTGGTCTGCCCCCGTTGCCCGGCCAGCCTGCGCGTGATGGCGCCGAAGTAGGTCCGGGCGCCAGTGTTCACAACCACGCCGCGCGCCGTGCCGGACAATACGTTGCTGCCCTGGAAGCACGCGTTGGGGAGCTCCAGCGCCGACCTGCCGTTGCCTGCTACCGGCGCCGAGCTCTTTTCCACGGGCATGGATTCTCCCGTGAGAGCGCTCTGGCTGACGAAGAAGTCCTTCGTGGCGGTCAGGCGGAGGTCGGCGGGGACCAGGGAGCCTGCATCCAGCACCACGACGTCCCCGGGGACTATCTCGGCAAGCGGGATCTCCTGCTCCTTTCCCTCTCTCATGACGTTTGCCGTTGTGCGGACCATGGCCTGGAGCTTCTCAACGGCACGGCCGGACCTCTCCTCCTGGACCGCGGAAAGCCCCACGCTCAGGAGGACCATCCCTCCCACCACCACGGTGGAGCGAAGGTCCCCCATGAGGAATGAGACTCCGGCAATGATGAGGAGCTGGATGACCAGGGGGTTTGCAAAACGGCGGACCGTCCGGCTGAGGGCTCCGCCCTTTTTCAGGCTGACCTCGTTACGGCCAACGACCCTGAGCTTCTCTTCGGCCTCCTCCGGGGTGAGCCCTTTCTCACGGCCCCCCAGGCGGGCGAGGCAATCCTCGACGGCGAGCGAGCACGCCTCGATGAGCGTCCTCTCCTGCTCCGCGCTGACCACGGAAGCGGATGGATTTCTCATGAGCTAATCTCTACCCTTCTCGAAGGAGTGAGTCAAGCTTTTTCGGCGTCGTCACGGGCGGATTTTTCCACTATACTCGGGGCGGAGGGAGAGCCAGATGTACACGGCTACCATGCTCTACCATTTCAAGGAAAACGCCTTCGACGCGGCGTGCGAGATCTGGAAGGACGAGGTCATGGAGCACGCGAAAAGCCAGCCCGGGTTCATCAGGATGCAGTTCCTGGTTGCCCCGCCCAACGCGATGGCCCTGGGCACGTGGGAGGACACCTCACATGCCCGGCGCTTCATGGAGACGGGCGTCTTCAAGCGCCTCCTGGGCCGGCTTTCGGATATGACGGCTGCCAGTCCCGAGCAGACCGTCTGGGACCTCAAATTCTTCGCCGAAAAATAACTGACCATGACAGAGCTCTTGAACGCCCTCAACGCCGCTGCGGCCGCGGACCGCCTGAGCGCTCTTCGCGATCTTGCCCTGCGGGAGAAGAAGGCCGGTGCGCCCGCTGCCTCCCGCGAGGTGAACAACCACGTCCATACCTTCTATTCGTTCAGCCCCTACTCGCCTGCAGCAGCCGCGGAGCGGGCGCATGCTGCCGGCCTGCTGGCCGTGGGGGTCATGGACCATGACTCCCTTGCCGGCGCGCCTGAAATGCGGGAAGCCGCACGTATCCTCGGAATTGCCGCCACCTGCGGCTTCGAGCTTCGCGTCAACGTAGCAGGCACCCGGCTTGAAGGCCGCAAGCTCAACAATCCCGATTCGCCGAACGTCCTGTACATGACAGTGCATGGCATCCCCTCGCGGAGCGACGCAGCGGTGCGCCGTTTCCTGCAGCCCATCCAGGCTGCCCGCGAGGCTCGTGACAGGCTCATGGTGGACAGGCTGGGCAGCATCCTTCCCCGGTACGGGATAGACCCTCTGGACTGGCGCGCCGACGTGTGGGAGGCGTCCCATGCCTCCGAGGGCGGGTCCATAACGGAGAGGCACATTCTGTTTGCCGTTGCGCGCAAGGTGGTCCAGAAAGTTGGCAGGGGCACGCCGCTGCTTTCTTTTCTCCGCGACTCCCTTGGGCTGACGATAGCGCCGCGAATGGAATCCTGGCTTGTGGACCCTGAGAACCCAGCGCTTCTCTATGACCTGCTGGGCCTGCTGAAAAGCTCTTTTCTTGCCAAGGTCTTCGTCCAGCCGGATGAGGCTGAATGCATCCCGGTGAAGGCCGCCGTGGAGTTTGCAGAGCAGGTCGGCGGCATCCCCTGCTACGCGTACCTGGGCGACGTGACGGATTCCCCCACCGGTGACAAGAAGGCAGAAAGGTTCGAAGACGGCTTCCTGGACGAGCTCATGGTGGAGTGCGCGCGGCTGGGCTTCCGCGCCATCACATACATGCCGCCCCGCAACACCCTGGCGCAGCTTCGCAGGGTCCAGCAGCTGTGCGCGCAGCATGGCTTCATGGAGATCAGCGGCGTGGACATCAACAGTCCGCGCCAGTCCTTCAACTGCCCCGAGCTGACCCGCCCGGAGTTTTCTCACCTGGTAGACGCCACCTGGGCACTGATTGCCCATGAGAGGCTTGGCGATGCGGATGAGCGCCTCGGTCTCTTTCATCCCGACAACCCCCTTGCGGGGAGAACGCTTGCAGAGCGCATCCGGGCATACGCGGAAGTCGGGAAGTCCCTGGACCCCTCGGACACCCGGCCGGCAACAGGAAACCCGTTGGTCGCGGCCTGGGCTAATGCATAACAAAAAGTTATCCGTCTTTCACGCGCTGTCTATGGCGGCGCCGGGCGCGGGTATGTACCATACTGGTAGTACGTCCGCGAGCACCAGGGGGGAAAGGACGCGGCAGGGGACAGGGAGCAGGAACGGTGCAGGCAAAAGTTCTTATCGTTGAGGATGTTCGGGAAATGGCTGAGCTGGTCCGTCTGTATCTGCAGAAAGAAGGCATGGATGCGGAGATCTCCGAGACAGGCGAGGCGGCTCTCGACGCATTCGAGAAGGAAAAGTTCGACCTTGTCGTGCTTGACATCAACCTGCCCGGCATCGACGGGTTCGAGTTTCTCCAGAGGCTTCGAAAGACCAGCGCGGTGCCCGTTGTGATTGTCTCCGCACGGGACACGGACGAGGACATGATCCTGGGACTGGGGATCGGGGCTGACGAGTTCGTCACCAAGCCGTTCTCTCCCAAGGTTCTCACGGCCCGGGTACGGGCCATCCTGCGCCGGGCCACTGACCTGAAGGCCGGGATCAACAGCGTGAAGTTCGGGGAGTATTTGCTGGACCTGGACGGCTACCTTCTGAAAAAGGGCGCGCAGAAGATCCCGCTGTCCACGAAGGAGTTCGAGGTGCTCGCCCTGCTTGTCACCCACCCGGGGAAGGCCATGAGCCCTGAAAACATCTATTCCCAGGTCTGGAGCAACCAGTACGGGGACATCACGGCCGTGGCCGTCTACGTGCAGAGGCTCCGCAAGAAGATCGAGACCGATCCATCCTCCCCGCAGTTCATTGAGACCGTGCACGGGATGGGGTATCGGTTCAACCGGGAGACGATACACGCATGAAGCTGCGTACGCAGTTCGTCCTCCTTGTGGCGGGGATCATCGTTGTTCCCATCCTGGTCGGCGCGCTGGTGGTCATGTTCCAGTACCTGTCCGCCCGGGGACGGGAGCCGGCCCCGAACTATCCTACGGTCATCTCCTGGATCCACAGACAGGTTCCGCAGGCCGTGCGCAGCCACGATTTCCAGGAGCTGGCAGAGCACCGGCCGCCCGGGCTGGATTTCCTCATTCTGGACGACAGGAACATGATCACTTTCTCCACCATCCCCGAGCTGCCGTCCGGCATCCCGGCGGAGAAAAGCGATCTGTTCCGCTACATGCGCCGCAATGTTGACGACTACCACTTCACCTTCGACAGCCCAAGAGATCAGGGCGAGCCTGAGTACCTGGTCATCCTCAAGCTTCCGCGGATCAGGGCGGACATCGCCTCTTTCAGAAACCAGCTCCTCCTTGTAGTGACATACAGCATGATCACCCTCCTGGTATTCTCCTCCCTCATGGGCGTGCTGATCCTCCGCTCTCTCAACAGGTCCATCCTCAAGCTGGAAGGCGCTACGCGCCGCATTGCGGAGGGAGACCTGGACTTCGAGCTGCCGGCCAAGGGCAACGACCAGATTGCCTCCCTCACGAGGAGCTTCGACAGCATGCGCCGGGCGCTCAAGGAGGAATACGCGCGCAGATCACGATTCATCATGGGAGTTTCCCATGACTTGCGCACGCCCCTGACCCTCATCCAGGGCTACGTGGAAGCCATTTCCGACGGCTTCGCGGCAGAGCCCGACAGCCAGAAGAAATACCTCTCCATCATCCTCGACAAGACGCATGCCCTGGAGGCTATGATCGGCGAGCTGATCGAGTTCGTGAAGATGGAAACCGGCGAATGGCGGATGACGCACCACGACGTCGCGATGCAGACCTTCCTCGTGGAGAACGCCCGGCGCTTCGCCGAGGACGCGCAGATACTGAAGCGGGAGTTCTCCTGGACCGTGGACATCCCCGAGACCACGTGCGTGCGCATGGACGCGGGGCTTTTTGCCCGCGCCCTGGAGAACCTCGTGGGCAACGCGATCCGCTATACCGAGGAGGGCGGGAAGATTGCGATGACGGCAGCCATGGATTCCACCGAGGTTGTGCTTTCCATAACGGACACGGGCATCGGGATACCGAAGGAGGAGCTGGGGAAGATCTTCGACCCCTTCTACCGGGGGACGAACTCCCGGCGCGAGCAGGGCTTCGGTCTGGGGCTGACCACCGTTCGCTCGATCATCGAGAGCCACGGCTGGAACATCTCGGTGCGCTCGTCCGTCGGCGCGGGGACCACTTTCTCCATCCGCATACCCGTGACGACAAAGGTCCCTGCGTGACGCCCCACGCCCTGTCTCAGTTGATCCGCGAGAGGTGCGAGTTTTCCTACGCGCGTTCCGGAGGCCCGGGCGGGCAGAACGTCAACAAGGTGGCCACCAAGGTGGTGGCCCGCCTCCCTGTGTCCTCTCTTTCGTTCCTCACCGACGAGGGAAAAGGAATGATCGAAACGCGCCTTGCAAACCGCATCAACACGGAGGGATACGTCGTTGTCGCTGTCCAGGACACGCGGGAGCAGGCCAGGAACCGCGAGATAGCAGTGGAGAGGCTGTCCGAGCTCATCTCCATGGCGCTGCGAAGACCGAGGAAGCGCGTGAAGACGCGTCCCAGCGGCGCCTCCCGGGAGGCGCGCCTGCGGGGCAAGAAGCTTCGGTCCTCCATCAAGCACGGCCGCCGGTTGACCCTGGACGACTAATAGGACGGGTCCGGAGTATTCGCCGGGCGTGTACTCACGTACTCACCCACGAACGCTTTCTTGCGCAGCGCGGCCTGGAACAGATACAATTCGCGCCATGGAAGCATTGCTGTCCCAGTACGGCAGCCTGTCCCGCGAGCCCTCTCCCGTAAACCGCATGATGTCTTCCTTCGCGGCGGATTTCCGCCTGGGAATCGACATCAACCTCGGCGTCGGATACGTGAATGAGAGCACTATTCCGCGAACACTCATCAGGAAAGCCCTTTCGGAGGTCCTGGCCCACCCCAGGAAGTATCGTTCACCCCTGAACTATGGCGGTCCCCAGGGGTCCGCTGGTCTGATCGAATCTATCAGGCGGTACCACGTTTCGCGAGGCATCGGCGGCCTGACGCGCGACATGCTGTCCCGAAAACAGATCCTCATTGGCCCTGACGGCGCCACGAGCCTTCTGGAAGGAATTGCCAGGGTCCTTCGTCCCGGCATCGTCGTGACCTCCGATCCCATGTACTACATCTATACGGACTTCCTTGAGCGCGCCGGATTCACAGTCGTGACCGTCCCGGAGTGTCCGGACGGTCTTCATGCGGACGACGTTGCGGCGCGGATCGAGGCCCTTGGCCCGGCGGCGTCGGATCTGAGCTTCCTCTACGTCGTGACCGTGAACAACCCCAGCGCCACCATCATTGCCAACGCCGAGCGTACGAAACTGGTCCAGCTTGCCATGGAGCTGTCGCGCCGGCTCGGACGCGTCGTTCCCCTGGTCCTGGACAAGGCGTACGAGGACCTGATCCATGATCCGGGGGTGGAGAGGCCGCGCTCCGGCTTCCTGGATGACGACATGGGCGTCGTTCTGGAGGTCGGCACCCTTTCCAAGATCATTGCCCCAGGGCTGCGGATCGGCTACATGATGGCCCAGGACGGCCCCTTCCTCCGGGCGATGATCCAGCGCACCAGCGACGTGGGTTTCAGCGCGCCGCTCATCAACCAGGAGATTGCCAGCTGGCTCCTCGACAATGCAATCGACGGGCAGCTGGAAAGGGTGAACCGAGCCTACCGGGAAAAAGCGCGCGCCGTACGGGGATGGCTGGATTCGGAGCTCGGAGATTGCCTGGAGGAGTGCCGCGGAGGCCAGGCGAGCTTCTACTATTATCTTACCCTGCGCGGCATCTGTACCAGCGAAGGCTCTCCCTTTTTCCGCTGTCTCTCACGCACGACGGGCACCGAGAGCGTGGATGGCCCCACCGAGGGAAGGCTCCCCCGGGTGGCGTACATTCCCGGGGAGTTCTGCGTGCATCCCAAGGGCGGCATGGTGGAGGCAGGCAGGCGGCAGCTGCGCTTCTCCTACGGCTACGAGGAGGCCAGCCGCCTCCGCGAGGCGGTGGGATACATCGCGGAGGCTGCCGCCTATGCCCGTGGCGCCGGCTCTCTGGACAGGAAGATCGCGGCCCGGTAGGCTCTGCACCATGCCCGACAAGCGCCTGTCCATCGAAGCCTTCCTTGCCGCCAGAAACATGGATCACGCGCGAATCGACGCACGGAAATGCTGTGATGATTTTCTTGCGGAGATGACGCGAGGCCTCGATGGAACGCCTTCGTCCCTTGCCATGATTCCCACGTACATCGAGACGGCGCGTGAGGTGCCCCGCGGCCGCACGGTCATAGCGCTGGATGCGGGCGGCACGAACCTGCGCGTGGCTGCGGTGACATTTGACCAGTCAGGAAAGGCCGTGGTCGAGGACCTTGCGCGGCACCGCATGCCGGGGATCGATGCTGAGATAAGCCGTGAGGAGTTCTTTGGCGCGCTTGCCGAGCACGTGATGCCTCTTGCCGGCAGGGCGGACAGGGTGGGGTTCTGCTTTTCCTACCCCGCAGAGATGCTTCCGGACAAGGACGGCAGGCTCATCCATTTCAGCAAGGAAGTCAAGGCAAAGGGTGTGGAAGGCCAGCTCATCGGAAGGAACCTCTCCCTGGCCATGGAAGCTGCGGGTGCCCGGCCTCCCGGAGTGGTGCTCCTCAATGACACCGTGGCCACGCTGCTTGCGGGCAGAAACGCCATACCGGGCCGGAGGTTCGACGATTTCATCGGGATCGTCTGCGGCACGGGCTTCAATGCATCCTATGTGGAGAAGAACAGCAGCATCCGTAAGCTGGCCGGGCTCGATCCTTCCGGATCCCAGGTCATCAACACCGAAACGGGGGGCTTCGCGCTGTCCCCGACGGGAGCTGTTGATGATGCGTTTGACGCAACAACTGCCGCTCCGTCGAAGTACCGCCATGAGAAGATGATCTCGGGGGTTTACCTCGGCACGCTTGCCCTTTTTGCCGTGAAAGAGGCCGCGCGGGCCGGCTGCCTTTCAGCGGAGGCCGGGCGGGCGGTAGCAGGGCTGCATGAGCTTTCCACCCGGGCGCTCAATGATTTCCTCCTTCGTCCTGACAGCGGCGACAATCCGCTGGGATCTCTCTGCCTCCGTCTGCCGGCTGACGACAGACGAGACCTGCTCATCCTTCTGGATGCGCTCGTGGAGCGCGCCGCGCTGCTGGTGGCGGCAAGCATATCGGCAATCGTGCTCAAGACCGGCAAGGGCAGGGACCCGCGCGTCCCCGTGTGCATAACCGTGGACGGAACCACCTACTGGGAGCTCGCCTCCTTCCACACGCGCGTCCAGTCGCACATGCGCGGCCTGCTGGTCGGAGACCGCGAGCGCGCCTGGGAAATCATCTCTGTCAGCGATGCGCCGCTTCTCGGGGCAGCAATAGCTGCATTGACCAACTGATTCCCCGCGCCATATCCTCTTACGCATGCGAAAGCTCACCGACGAGATGATCGCGCGCGCCTATGAGGCGGCCAGGACAACGTACGCCCTGTGGGAAATCGATACTGACAAGGCTCTCTCCGCGCTTGCGGCCATACCCCTCTCGCTGCATTGCTGGCAGGGGGACGACGTCGGCGGCTTCGAGGGGGGCGGGCTGTACGGGGGAGGCATCCAGGCCACGGGCAACTACCCCGGCAAGGCGCGCACCGCCGCGGAGCTCCGTTCGGATTTCGAGGCGGCCTTTTCTCTCATTCCCGGACCGCATCGCGCAAACCTGCACGCCACATACGGGGACTACGGAGGCCGGAAGGTGGAGCGGGACGCAATCACGCCGGAGCTCTTCGGCGGCTGGATCTCCTGGGCAAAGAAACTGGGGATCGGCCTCGACATGAATGAGACGTATTTCAGCCACCCCATGGCAGAATCAGGCTTCACCCTGTCCTCCCGGGACAGGACAGTGAGGGATTTCTGGGTGAACCATTCCCTGCGCGTCCGTGAGATAGCCGAGGTCATGGGCCGGGAGCTGGGGACGCCCTGCATCGTGGACCTGTGGATCCAGGACGGCTACAAGGACCTGCCGGCAGACCGCTACGCCCCCCGCGCCTTTCTCAAGGAGTCCCTGGACAGGATCTTCGCCAGCAAGCACGACCCTCGGTACATGAAGGACTCCATCGAGGGCAAGCTCTTCGGGATCGGGTCTGAAAGCTACGTGGTGGGCTCGCACGAGTTCTACCTGGGCTACGCAGTGAAGAACAACATCATGCTCACCGTCGACATGGGACATTACCATCCTACCGAGTCCGTTGCAGACAAGGTTTCCACAATCCTGCTGTTCCTGCCCGAGCTGCTCATGCACGTGAGCCGGGGGGTACGCTGGGACAGCGATCACGTTGTGATCCTCGGCGACGAGGTGAAGGCCGTGGCGCAGGAGATAGCGCGGGCGGATGCATGGGACAGGGTCCACATGGCGCTGGACTACTTTGACGCGAGCATCAACAGGGTGGCTGCCTGGGTGATCGGCGCCCGCGCCGCGCTGAAAGCCATTCTTCTGGCTCTCCTGGAACCGTCGGAATTGCTGAAAAAGGAAGAAGCTTCGGGCAACAATACCGCGCGGCTTGCCCTCATGGAGGAGATCAAAGACCTGCCCTATGGAGCAGTCTGGGACCAGTTCTGCCGCGCCCAGGGCGTTCCCGCAGGCCTGGCCTGGATGGAAAAAGTCGACGAATACGAACGGACCGTCCTCGCAAAACGGCGTTAGGGGCTGTAGGGGCGATGGAACGACTGGCGCGGGCGGACACGTCTACCGGATACCACGCTTCGCGCGGTCCGGGCTAGGGAGCAGCAATGGACCTGAGAGAGCTCATCGAGATTTCCCGGTTCCACGGAAAGGGAAACGACTTCACCATCGCCGGCGGAGGGAACACCTCGGTCAAAGACAAGGATCGGATTGCCATCAAGGCCAGCGGTGTAGGTCTTCGCGACATCACGGAAGCGGGCTTCGTGGAGCTGTCCCGCTCCTCGGTGCGCCAGATCCTCTCCCGCACGTACAGCGAGGAGCCCTTTCAGCGCGAAGAGCAGATCAAGAACGATCTGATGGCAAGCAGGACGGAGCCGGCGAAGGGTGGCCGGCCGTCCGTGGAAAGCTCCCTCCATGAAATGCTGGATTGGAGCTTCGTAGTTCACACTCATCCCTTCGAGGTCAACGCCCTGTTGTGCGCCAGGGATGCTGAAAAAGAAGTCCAGGCCCTGTTCGGAGACACCGCCCTCCTTGTCCCCTACACGGACCCGGGCTACCGGCTCGCCAAGCTGATGTGGGACGAGCTTTCCCGGTACCGAAAGAGCCACGGCGAGCCGCCGCACATCGTGTTGATGAGGAACCATGGCCTGGTGGTCGCTGCGGAAAGCACGGCGGAGATCCGCGGCCTGACTGACGGGGTGCTGGGGAAGATCCGCGGAAGGTTCCGAGAGCCTCTTTCCGTCAGCGAGCTGCCGGTCCCTGACGCCGCTACCAGGCTCGTGCCTGCCCTGCGCATGCTGCTCTCGGACGGGGAGACGGCAAAGGTGGCGGCAGCGCGCAGCTCCACTCTCGTGCAGCATTTTCTGCGTCCTGAGAACAGGGAGAAGATCTCCCTGCCATTCATGCCGGATGACATCGTGTACTGCAAGTCAGCGCCCCTGTTCCTCGATTTCAAAAAAGACCCCGAGGAAGCCCTGAGCAGCTTTCCAGCACGGCTCGAAGAGTATCGAAAGCGCTGGGGCTACCCGCCGAAGATGCTCATGATCGGCGGCCTGGGGCTTGTGGCCGTGGAGGACAGCAAGCGCTCCGTGGAGATATGTCTGGACATCTTCGAGGACCTCATGAAGGTGAGCTGGCTTTCGGAGAGCTTCGGAGGCCCCCGGTTCCTTTCCGCGCGGGACATCGAGTTCATCGATACCTGGGAGGTGGAGAACTATCGCAGGAAGGTCGCCAAGAGCTCGGCTGCGCGGCGGAGAATGGACGGGAGGATCGCTCTGGTGACGGGCGCTGCCCAGGGATTCGGCAAAGGAATAGCGGCGGGGCTCTTTCGGGAAGGCGCCAATGTGCTCATCGCGGATCTCAACGAGCAGTCCGGCAAATCTCTTGCAGATGAGCTGGATGCCGCGGGAGCCGCGGCGGGGCTGGCAAATCGCGCCCTGTTTGTGCGGGTCGACGTCACTGATCCCGCCTCTCTTTCGGCCCTGGCCCACGCGTGCGTGTGCGGCTTTGGCGGCCTTGATCTCCTGGTGAGCAACGCGGGTGTGCTCAAGGCGGGGTCCCTGGAGGAGATGACTCCCCAGGCATTCGATTTCGTCACACGGGTCAACTATACGGGATATTTCCTCTGCGTGAAGCACCTCTCTCCCATCATGAAGCTGCAGCATCGTTTTGCGCCCAGCCGGTTCATGGACATCATCGAAATCAATTCCAAGAGCGGCCTGGAGGGGAGCAACAAGAACTTTGCATATGCCGGGAGCAAGTTCGGCGGCATTGGGCTCACGCAGTCGTTCGCGCTGGAGCTTGTGGAGCATTGCGTCAAGGTAAACGCCATCTGCCCGGGAAACTTCTTCGAAGGGCCGCTCTGGTCAGATCCGGAAACCGGGCTTTTCGTGCAGTACCTGAAGACCGGCAAGGTCCCCGGGGCCAAGACCCTTGAAGACGTCCGCCGCTCATATGAGTCCCGGGTGCCCATGGGCCGGGGATGCCGCGTGGAAGACGTCCTTCGGGCCATCTTCTACCTCGTGGAGCAGGAGTACGAGACAGGACAGGCCCTGCCGGTCACCGGCGGGCAGGTGATGCTGAGCTAGCACGCCTTCGGTCGCGCTAGGGGCCCCTTTACATAGCCGCCTTTTTTCGTTATGTTTCTCCGTCAAGCACTCAAACAGAGTAATGTGAGGAAATTATGGCACGCAGGTGTGACATATGCGGCAAGGGGACAGTAACGGGCAACAAGGTGAGCCACGCCAAGAACAGGACACGCCGCACGTGGAAGCCCAACCTTCACAAGATCCAGACTATGGTCGGCAGAACCAAGACAACACTCAAGGTATGCACCCGCTGCCTCCGCGGGGGAAAGATCGTCAAAGTACTCTAGGGCTTCAGCTGACGTGGTCCCGCCACGACCAGCGCGGTACGTACCCCAGCGCCGAACGGGCCTTCCTGATGGATAGAAGCGTTTCGTACTCTCCCACATCCCCCCTGATTGAAACTGTCGGGTAGATTTCGCTCATCAAGGTCCTGCTGGGCCGGTTCATCACCGTGTCACCCGCGGCGATGATGAATGCCTGTGCTCCTTCCACCGGTTTTTCCAGGGCCAGCCGACAGCTCTGCGCCACATCGCGCGCATCCACATAGCCCCAGAGGTTCCACTTCCGCAACCGGGCATCCTTCCAGTAGGAGGGGAACGCCTTGTAGTCGCCCGGCTCCATGATGTTGGAGAACCTCAGGCCGACAAAGGGTATTCCCGTCCACCTGTTATACTGCCTGGCCATCTCCTCTCCAAGGACCTTGGAGAGGGCGTAACTGGATTCCGGATACAGGGGGTGGCTCTCGTCGATCGGCGCGAACGCCGGTTTCTCCCGCTCGAACGGCAGGCCGAGGGTCGTCTCGCTGGAAGCCCAGACGACCCTCTCCATGCGCAGGGAAGTGGCGGCAGCGAACACGTTGAACGTGGACTCCGCGTTCGTGCGGAACGTCGCCTCTTCGGTCATGAGGCCTGGAGCGGGTATTGCCGCCATGTGCACAACTGCGCTGAAGCCCCGAAGGCACTCGAACGCCTCGCCGAGGCTGCACAGGTCCACTTTGAGGAATGAGCAAAGCCGATCCGCCGGCGGAGCAAGGTCAACGTTCAGGACTTCGTAACCTTGCTCCAACAAGTCCCGGACGATTGCGCGCCCCGCCTTCCCGCTTCCCCCGGTCACCACCACCCGCTTTGTCGACATTCAGACCTCTTCAGGTGAGAGCTAGCGCGCCTTCTTGAAGTTCTCTTCGATGTTCGCCCAGGAGACTACATTCCAGAAGGCCGTGATGTAATCTGGACGCTTGTTCTGGTACTTCAGGTAATACGCGTGCTCCCAGACATCGATTCCGAAAATCGGCTTCAGCCCCTGGGAGACGGGATTGTCCTGGTTCGGCGTGGTTGTGACGGACAGGTCGCCGGTCGGGTCGACCACCAGCCACGCCCATCCGCTACCGAAAAGGTTGGTGGCCGCGGTCGTGAACTGCTCCTTGAATGCGTCGAAGCTCCCGAACTTTTTATCGATCGCCCTTGCCAGGTCTCCCGAGGGCTTTCCGCCTGCCCGGGGGGCCAGCATTTTCCAGAAGAGCGTGTGGTTGTAATGTCCGCCGCCATGGTTGCGAACGGCCGTCTGGACTTCCTTGGGAATCTTGTCCAGGGATTGCAGGATTTCCTCGATGGGCTTGTTCTGGAAACCCGGAGCTTTCTCCAGTGCGGTGTTCAGCCGGGCGACGTACGTGCCGTGGTGCTTGTCATGGTGTATTTCCATTGTTTTCGCATCGATGTGCGGCTCCAAGGCGTCAAAGGGATAAGGAAGGTCTGGAAGCGTGAATGGCATTTTCTACCTCCTGAATTCTTTGCCTGTTAAATATTAGTATTTTGCTCAGGTATAGGCAAAGGCTTTCAGAGCATTACAAACACCTGACAGACGAGAATGGAAGCGAAGAAGCGGCCTACGCTGTCGCAAACTGGATGGGCTGGGAGATCAGCTCCATGAACCGTGCCAGGAACTTGCAGGCGTAGACCCCGTCAATGAGCCGGTGGTCCACAACGAGCGACAGGGGCAGCACGGAGGCCGGAGAAACTGCGCCGTCTTTCACCACGGCCATCTCGTGAATCCTCCCCACACCAAGGATTGCCACCTGCGGGGGGAGGATCATGGGGTTTCCGAATACGCCGGAGAAGGAGCCGAAGTTCGATATGGTGAAAGTGCCGCCTCGAATCTCCTCCAGTGAGAGCTGGCGGGATTTTGCCCGCGCGGTGAGCCGCGACAGCTCGGCCTGGATCCCGCTGAGGCTCATCCCGTCGGAGTTGCGGATCACGGGCACGACGAGCCCCTCGTCAGTGTCAACGGCAACCCCGATGTTCGGGGTCTCGTGAGTTTCATACTCACGGTTCTCGGGAAAATAGATCGAGTTCAAGAGCGGGAACTTGCGGAGCGCCATGGCGGCCGCCTTGATGAAAAACGCCAGAAGACCCAGCTTCTCCTTCAGTCCTTCGTTCATCGCCTTGCGAAGCTTCAGGAGCTCATCCACAACGGTCCAGTCGTGGACAGCAGCCGCGGGGATGGCCTGGCTCTTCTCCATGGCCACCGCTATTGCTGTCCTGAGCGTGGACAACTTCTGGCGCTGCGGACCGCCAGCTTCCTGTCCCTGGAGCGACTGTCCCTGAATGTCCCGCTTGAGTATCCTGCCCCCCGGGCCGGTTCCCGCGACCAACGAGAGATCGATTCCGGAAACCGACGCAATTTTCCTGGCAAGGGGCGTGGCGCGGATTCCGGGTGATGCCGGCGCCGCGCTGCCGTTTCTCTGGACTGCAGCAGGCGGGGCAGGAATCAAGCCCTCTGTGCTTGGCGGAAGCAGACCGCCTGCGGCGGAATCCAGCTTGCCCACGACGGAAGAGGAATGATCCGTCGGCGCCTCGGCGGGCGCAGATGTCGCCGCAACCTTTGTCCTGATCAGGGCGACAATTTCCCCCACATGCACCACTGTGCCGGGACTGACAGGAAGCTCCACGATCTCACCGTCGAACGGGGAGGGGATCTCGGCGACCACCTTGTCGGTCTCCACCACTGCAAGCGCGTCGCCCTGGCGCACCTGCTGGCCGCAGGCCACCCGCACCTCGACTATCCTGCCCTCGGTGAGACCCTCGCCGATGTCGGGGAACCGAAACTCGTGCATCGTCGGATCATGGCTCATAGCTGAGCACCTTTCTTGCTTCCGCGATCACCTGCTCCGCGGAAATGAGGTAGTGTCGTTCCCCCCGGGGCAGGGGAACGATGATGTCGGGCCCGGTGAGGCGCGACGGCGGGGCTTCCAGCGCGTCAAAGGCCTTGTCCAGGACGGTCGCAATCAGCTCGGAGGCCACGCCGAAGCTCTGCGGGCCTTCATGGACCACGAGGAGCCGTCCTGTCTTTCTGACCGACTCCACCACGGTTTTAGCATCAAAGGGGTAGATCGTTCGAAGGTCGATGAGCTCCACCGACCTGCCTTCTGCAGCCAGCGCGGCGCGCGCCTGCCGCGCCTCTATCATCTGGGCCCCATAGGCCACAAGGGTCAGCTCTGTTCCGGTCTCCTCGACTTTCGCCTTTCCGATGGGGACCGCGTACGCCTGCTCTGGCACCTGCTGGCGCACGGCGCGGTAGGCGCGCGCGGGCTCCAGGAAGATCACGGGATCAGGGTCCCTGATGGCGGAGATCAGGAGACCCTTGGCGTCGTGCGGCGTGGAAGGAACCACCACCTTGAGCCCCGGCGTGTGGCCGAACAGGGCCTCCATGCTTTCCGAATGGTGCTCAGGGGCCCGGATGCCGGCGCCGTAAGGGGTTCGGATCACCATGGGCGCGCTGAGGGCGCCTCGTGTCCTGTTTCGGATCCTGGCAGCGTGATTGACGATCTGGTTGAATGCGGAAAGGGCGAAACCGGAGAACTGGATTTCCACCACGGGACGCAGCCCTGCCACGGCCATGCCGATGGCAGCCCCGACGATCCCGGATTCCATGAGCGGCGTATCGAAGCATCGGGAGTCTCCGAAGTCCCGCTGAAGGCCCGCGGTTGCGCGAAAGACGCCGCCTTCCACTCCGACATCCTGGCCGAAGACAACAACCGACTCATCGGCCAACATCTCGGCGCGAAGCCCGTCGGTGACTGCCTCCAGGAGGGTAAGGACTCTCACCCTTTCCTCCGATTCATCTGCTCCTCAAGGATCGGCGGCATTTCATGAAAGAGGTAGCGGAACGCGTCCTCCAGCTCCGGGTCTCCTTTGCGCTCCACTTCCTCGAAGCTTTCCCGCGCCCACGCCACGCATTCCTCCCTGATGGCGCGCATGTCCTCGGCTGTGAGGATCTCGCGGTCCAGGAGGAACCGCTCCAGCCGTATGACAGGGTCCCGCTCCCTCCATCGCTTCACGTCTTCGTCCGCCCTGTAGCGCGTCGGGTCATCCGAGGTCGTGTGCGCCCCCAGCCGATAGGTGAGCCCCTCGATAAGCGTCGGCCCTTCGCCCCTGCGCGCGCGCTCGGCAGCCATCTTCACGGCGGCGTACACGGCGAAGATGTCGTTGCCGTCTATGCGCACCCCTTCGAAGCCGTACGCAAAGGCCTTCTCGGCCACCGTGGGAGACGCGCTTTGCTTTTCCCAGGGCAGGGAAATGGCCCAGTGGTTGTTCTGCACGTAGAAGATGACGCCTGCTTTCCAGACGCCGGCAAGGTTGCACGCTTCGTGGAAATCTCCTTCCGACGTAGCGCCCTCTCCCATGAAAGTGGCAACGATACGGTTCGTTCCTTTGAAGCGCTCGGCCCATGCAATTCCCACGGCGTGAACCATCTGGCTCCCGACAGGAACGGCCACCGGCATCATGTGGAACGTCTCCGGCGCGAGCCTGCTCCCTTCCTCGTTGCCGTACCAGTACAGGTAGTACTGGGCAAGGGTGAGTCCGCGCATCAGCATGCCGCCCAGCTCGCGGAAGGCGGGAACGAACCAGTCGTCGGGTTGCAGCGCCATGAGGGCGCCAACCGAGTTCGCCTCCTGGCCCTCGTTCAGGGCGTAGGTGGGCATGCGGCCCTGCCGGTTGAGGCTGAGTGCCCACTCATCGGCAGCCCGGGCAAGGATCATTGCCCGATACGCGCTCAGCGCCTGCTCGTTGCCCAGCAGCGGGAAGCCCTCCGGGGGCGCGTGCAGCGTTCCTGATTCGTCAAGGATGCAGAGCATCCTGCCCTCGCGAGGATCGAAGCATTCAAACATGGACATAAGATAGGGAAATCCGGTCCCGAGGGCGAGGAAAACTGCCCTCAGGCAGCCGAGGTACCTTTGACTTCAGGAAGGGACAGCAGAAGCGCGTGCCAGGCAAGGGTGGCGCACTTCACCCGGACAGGGAATTGGGCGACTCCCTTGAACGCCACGAGGTCGCCCATGTTGTCCAGCTCCTCCAAGGGCTCGTCTCCCCGCAGCGACCGGATGAACCTGTGCGCAACGGAGCGGGCCTCCTCCACGGTGAGCCCTCTGAGCTTCTCCGTCATGAGCGAGGCTGAAGCTGTGCTGATTGCGCACCCCCGTCCGTCGAACCTGATGCCCGTGACCTTCCCGGAGTCGTCCAGGGTGACCTCGAGCTTGATCGCGTCCCCGCAGGAAGGGTTCTCATGGACCATGGACTCGGGAACGTTGTCCAGCCGCGCCTTGTTCCTCGGGGAGCGGTAATGGTCCAGGACGATCTCCTGGTACAGGTCGTCGAAAGTATTCACGCGTAGAACTCCGCGGCGCCCAGGAGCGCATCGTGCAGCCGGTTGATCTCGGAGAACGTGTTGTAGAACGAGAAGCTCGCTCTTGCCGTACCCGGAATATCGAGCAGGCGCATGAGCGGCTGCGCGCAGTGGTGCCCCGCGCGCACGGCAATGCCCTCCTTGTCCAGGTATTGGGCAATGTCGTGCGCGTGGATTGAGCCGAGGTTGAAGGAGATGACTGCTCCACGCCGGGGAGCGGTCCCATAGAGAGTGAGCGCGGGGACCTCCTGGAGGCGCTGGAGGGCGTAGCGGGCAAGCTCCGCTTCCCAGGCCTCGATGGCGGAAAACTCCAGCCCGTGGAGATAGTCGATGGCCGCGCCCAGACCGATTGCGCCCTCCACGTTCGGCGTTCCAGCCTCGAACTTGTATGGGAGCTCGTTCCAGGTGGACTTCTCCCGGTAGACGGCGCTGATCATCTCTCCGCCGCCCATCCACGGGGGCATCTGCTCCAGCAGCTGCTCCCTGCCGAACAGGATGCCGATGCCCATGGGGGCGCACATCTTGTGGCCCGAGAAAGCCAGAAAATCGCAGTCGATGTCGGTGACGTCCACGCGGAAGTGAGGCACGGACTGCGCGCCATCGACGAGCACCAGTGCCCCTCGGGCATGGGCCAGCCTGGTGATGGTCTTCACGTCGTTCACTGTCCCAAGCACGTTGGACACGTGCGTCAGGGCGACCATCCGGATTCTGTCAGTCCACTCTCTTTCCGCGGCGGCCAGGTCCAGGCCTCCCTCCGGAGTGAGGGGAATGAAAGCCAGGGTGCAGCCCTTGCGTGCGCACAAAAGCTGCCAGGGCACCAGGTTGGAATGGTGCTCCATGTCCGTGAGGAGGACGACATCACCTTTTTTCAGGAACTTGTCGCCCCAGGAGCTTGCCACGAGGTTGATGGCCTCCGTTGTCCCCCGGGTGAACACGATTTCGCTTTTCGACCGGGCATTCAGGAAACGCTGGACTTTCCCCCGGTTCTGCTCGAAGGCCGCCGTGGCTTCTTCTCCAAGCGCGTGCAACGCGCGATGGACGTTCGCGTTTCCACGCTCGTAGTAGACGCGGATGGCATCCAGCACCGCGCGCGGCTTCTGCGAGGTTGCGGCGTTGTCCAGGTAGGCGAGGGGCTTGCCGTGCACCGTGCGGTCCAGGATGGGGAAGTCCTCCCGCACATCCTCCACGGTGCGCGCCCCCATGTGGGTTACTTTTGCGATTGCCATGCTATCCAGATTCCCCCGTTTTCGATCTTGACCGGCCACGAGCGTACCGGCTGCGTGGCGGGAAGCCCGGTGACCGCACCTGTTGCAAGGGCGAAGCGCGATCCGTGCTTGGGGCAGTACACTTCCCCTTCCCACACCTCCCCTTCAGAGAGACGCGAGTATTCGTGGGAGCAGACGTCATCCAGCGCAAAGATCCCCTCATCGGTGCGAAAGAGCGCGATCGTCGTCCCTTCCACTGTCACGCACATGCTGGTCACAAGCTCGTCCGCGGAGGCAACCCGGACCCATGTGTCCACCGCGGCGCTCATGCCGCACTGGCCAGCCGCGAGCGGATGCGCTCCATGGCGCCTTCGCGGTACATCTCGGGCGCATGGTCCAGCAGGTCCTCGAAGTACCCCACCACGAGCATCTCGCGCGACTCGTTGCGGGAAAGGCCCCTGCTCTCCAGGTAGAAAAGCTCTTCTTCGCTCAGCCGGCCCGTGGTGGAGCCGTGGCTGCAGCGCACGTCGTTGTTCCCGATGCGCAGGGTCGGGATGGAGTCAGACCGCGCGGCGTCGCCCAGGATAAGGTTGCGGTTGGTGAGATAGGCGTCCGTTCCCGATGCGCCGGTGTCCACCTCGATGAGGCCCTGGAACACGGTGCGGCCGCCGCTGGCCACCGCGCCTTTGTAGTAGGCCCTGCTGGTGGCGGAGGGAGAATGGTGGCGCTGGACAGTGCGGATGTCCATGTGCTGGCCGTCTCGGCAGTAGTACACGCCGTTCAGGTACGCTTCACTCCCCGTGCCGGCAAGCCCGCAGTCGATGCGGCTTTTCACCAGCTTGCCGCCCAGAACAGCGTCGAAATGCCGAAGGGAGCTGTCCCTCCCTCCGCGCGTCCGCGCGTGGCGGAAATACAGGGACTGGGGCCCCAGGTACTGCGCCTCGTAGTACTGAAGGGCTGCCGCGTCGGAGAGCAGCAGGTCCACCCCGGCATTGCAGAGGATCCGCTCGTCCTTCTGGTTCGGGTCCCCGGCAATGCGATGGACGACGGCGGCGCGCGCCCCTTCCTCAAGCATGACAACCACGTGGGGAGAGCTGAGGATCCCTTCGCCTCTTTCGGTCAGGTCGATGAGGAAGGGCTCCGCGATCTCGATGCCTGCCGGCACCATGAGAAAGGCGCCGTGGCTCCACGCCGAGTAGTGCCACATGGCAAACCTGTTGTCAGCCGCGTCTATCCCTTCATCGAAGAGATCGCTCAGGGGCTTCTCGAACTCCTCCAGCGCCTCATCAAGGGACAGGAGTCGAACTCCGCGCTTCCGCCATTGTTCTGAAACAGACGATTCAACCAGCCGTCCGGCGTCGAATCTCAAAGTTCCGGCGAAACCTGCCGGGGTCCCCAGGCGCGGCGTCCCGTTTGCCGCAGCCAACGGCGCCGGCAGGTAGGAAAGAGCGTCGATCCCGCTGACGTCGGTCCGCCGCCACTCCTCGTCGGAGGTGGTGGGCCAGCTCATGCCGTCGAAGCGTTCCTGCGCCTTTGCGCGCAGCTCCTTCATCCAGGCAGGCTCTCTTCTCTCCATCATCCCACCGTGCCTTCCATCTCGAGCTCGATGAGCCGGTTCAGCTCCACCGCGTACTCCATGGGGAGCTGCTTGACCAGGGGATCCAGGAACCCGTTGACGATCATCACAGAGGCTTCCTGCTCGCTCATCCCCCGGCTCTGCAGGTAGAAAAGCTGCTCCTCGCTGATCTTGCTCACCCTGGCTTCGTGCTCGATGGACACGTGGTCCGAGTTGATCTCCATGTACGGGTAGGTGTTGCTGCGCGAGCGCTCGTCGAGGATCAGCGCGTCGCACACAACTCGGGAGCGCACGTCATGCAGGCCCTCGTTCACTTTGAGAAGACCGCGGTAGCTGGCAATGCCTCCTGCCTTGCTGATGGACTTGGCAGTTATGATGGAAGAGGTGTGGCTGGCCGCATGGACTGCCTTGCCTCCGGTGTCCTGCTCCTGGCCTTTCCCGGCGAACGCAATGGAAAGCACCTCTCCATGCGCGCCCTCGCCCATGAGGTAGATGGACGGATACTTCATGGTCCTCTTGGACCCGATGTTCCCGTCCACCCACTCCACCGTGGCGTCCTTGTACGCCATGGCCCTCTTGGTCACCAGGTTGTACACATCGTTGGACCAGTTCTGGATGGTGGTGTAGCGTACCCGGGAGCCCGGCAGCGCGATGATCTCAACCACTGCGCTGTGCAGGCTCTCGGTGGCGTAGACAGGAGCTGTGCAGCCCTCGATGTAGTGCACGAAGCTGCCTTCATCAGCGATGATGAGGGTGCGCTCGAACTGGCCGAAGCTGCGCGCGTTGATCCGGAAGTACGCCTGGAGGGGGACGTCCACTCTCACGCCCTTGGGCACGTAGACAAAGCTCCCCCCGGACCAGACCGCGCTGTTGAGCGCGGCGAACTTGTTGTCCAGGTACGGGATGACCGTGCCGAAGTACTGCTTCACCAGGTCGGGGTGGTCCCGCACGGCGCTCTCAGGGTCGGTGAAGATGACCCCCTTCTTTGCCAGGTCCTCCTTGATGCTGTGGTACACCATCTCGGAGTCGTACTGCGCGCCGACGCCGGCAAGGAACTTCCTCTCTGCCTCGGGGATCCCGATCCGCTCGAAGGTCTCCTTGATATTTGCCGGCACATCGTCCCAGCTCTTCGACTGCTGTTCCTGGGGCCGCGCATAGTAGTAGAGGTTGTCGAAGTCGAGGTCAGACAGGTCGGCGCCCCAGTTGGGCATGCTCTTCTTCTGGAAAGCCCGCAGGGATCGCAGCCGGAACTGCCTCATCCACTCCGGCTCCTCCTTGCGGTGGGAGATGGCGTTTACGATTTCCTCGTCCAGCCCCTTGCGCGTCTTGAAAACGGATTCATCCGGGAAATGGTACCCGTGCTGGTACTCGCCTATGTCAACGGTTGCTGGCGCCTGCGACTTCATGAACGTCCTCCTCGATGCCGTACTGTGCGCGGACCCAGTCGTATCCCCTGCTTTCCAGGGTCTCGACCAGCTCTTTTCCTCCCGACGTCGCGATGCGGCCTTTGTACATGATGTGAACGTAGTCCGGTACGATATGGGTGAGTATGCGCTGGTAATGGGTGATGATGAGCGCGCCGAAACCTTCGCCCCGAAGCTTGTTCACTCCGCGGGCGACGACCTTCAGCGCATCGATGTCCAGGCCGGAGTCTGTCTCGTCCAGGAGGGCGAAAGAGGGCTCCAGCATGAGCATCTGCAGCACTTCCATGCGTTTCTTTTCCCCGCCGGAAAAGCCCTGGTTGAGATACCGGTTGATGAAGGCCTGGTCGATCTCCATGAAGTCCATCGCCTCCCGCAGGCGCTTGATGAACCCGGTCACGTCCATACCCTTGCCGCCCTGCCTGAGCTCCGCGGCGCGCTTGAGGAACTTGCCGACGGTCACCCCGGGGATCTCCACGGGGTACTGGAAGGCCAGGAACACGCCTTTGCGGGAACGCTCGTCCGGCTTCAGCGCCAGGAAATCCTCTCCGTCCAGAAGGACGCTGCCACCGGTCACCGTGTAGGCGGGGTGACCCATGAGCACATTTGCCAGCGTGCTCTTTCCGGACCCGTTGGGCCCCATGAGCGCAACGATCTCTCCGATGCGGATGTCGAGGTCGATTCCCTGGAGAATGGGTTTGCCTGCTATCGATGCCTGGAGATTTCTTACCTGTATCAGTCTCGCCATTTGGTTCCTTTCAAGAGGTTTTCTGTCCTCGCGCTAGGCGTCCGCCGTACATCCATATACGTGGACGCCTTCCGCCCATCCATGGGCATCAGATGGGATACCCGAGTGCCAGGCGCGCTTCCTCGCTCATGCGCTCGGGTCCCCACATGGGAGACCAGACGATTGTCGCCTTGATTTCGATGCCGAAGGCATCCCGCAGGGTCTCCACGATGTCGCTGCGGATCATCTCTTCGGCGGGACAGCCGGGGTAGGTGAGGGTGTAATCCACCTCGATCGCGTCTTCGCGGACGTCGATACTGTACACCAGCCCAAGATCCACGATGTTCATCTGGATCTCGGGGTCCTCGACGTTCTTCAGGACCATCAGAACCGCATCCCGGGATACCATCTGCCCCCATCCTTCCTGATTATAAATTGACTTACCTGACTAATTTAGTCAAGTTTGAAGAGATGAAAATTCTCCTGATCCTCTGCCATCCGCGGTCCGGGAGCTTCAACCACACCCTCGCGGCATGCGCCCGCGAGACCCTGGGAGCGCTGGGACATGAGGTTGTTTCCCACGACCTGCATGAGGAGGGGTTCGATCCGGTTCTCGATTCTTCAGAGCTTTCCCGCCTGTACAGCCTGGACGACCTTGTCCAGGAGCATTCCCGGCAGCTCACGCAGGCTGACGGGCTGGTGATCTTCCACCCGGACTGGTGGAGCCAGCCTCCGGCCATGCTCAAGGGCTGGGTGGACAGGGTTTTCCGTCAGGGCGTTGCGTACGACCTGGAGGGAGAGGATGGCTCCGAGAAGAAATGGAGGCCTCTCCTGGTCGGCAAGAAGGGACTTGTTTTCTGCACGTCCGATGCGGAAGAAGGTGAGCGGCCCGGCACGCTGGAGTCTCTCTGGAAGGACGCCGTCCTGGGACGCTGCGGCATGCAGGCGGAGTGCCTGGTGGTCAGGGACATGAGGGACCCGGAATCGGGCCGCAGGAGAGATTGGATGAAGTTCGTGACCGAGACGCTGAAACGGGTTTTCGGGCCCGGATCTCAGTCTATCAGCACTGCGTCCTTGAGGGCTCCCCCGGTGATTGCTCCCGCCTGAACTGCTTCTCTCCCCGTAGGATGCGAGCGACCTTGCAGCCACAGCTCCCGGGCCAGAGGTATGAACAGCTCCTCTTTCCCCGGCGTCATTCCCCACGAAATCCGCGGGGTTCCATTCAGGCCGTTTTCTACCCCGACGTCGAGAATGAGATCGGGCTTCTTTGCCCTCCGGCCCGGCGCGGCCGTCCGACTGAAGAGATAGCCCGCGTTGCGCGAGCTCCACAGGAGGAATACTCGTACGCTCGATCGCACCGCCAGGAGAGTCTCCAGCACCCTGGTGGACGCGTTCTCGGGACTCACCATGACTTCGATGGGTGAGCCGCTCGCCATTGCGTCAGTCAAAGCCGCAGCCAGGTCCGGTTCCACTCGGGAGGCTGCACGGCGGGCCGTCTGGTCATCGTGGCAGGCAATCCACAGATCGATCAGGCCCTGCCTGCGCTGCCGCATGGCCTCCGTGAAGGCGACATTATTGGACGCTGCAACGTCTCCGACAAGGATCCGTACGGGTCTGGCCCCATTGCCGATGGGGACCGGCCTGGCCTCTGCGAGGTCCGCCCATCGCGGGTCCAGCTCCTCCAACCCTTCCGCGACCACGGGGATGTTCCTGCGGGCCGCGGCCTCCAGGAAGGCGTCGATTGCCTCTGCGGCGATGCGACCGGAAATGCGCATGAGAGGAGATCTTGCACCGGAGAGCATTTTCAGGGCGGCGGCGCGCGCCGCCTTCAGGTCCACGGGAGCGGCCTGGGGGGAGTTGAGGAACTCATGTCCGAACTTCCCCTTCTTGCAAAGCTTCCCGTTGTTTGGGGCCGTGTAACGTTCCGTGACCCTGGTGAACAGGCTTCCGTGCCACCTGTACTCGATGGCGCACCCCACCGAGCACAGCGAACAGATCCCTTCTTCCACGCGCTCCGGCAGGGGCACGTTCTTTGCCGCGGGGAGCTTCTCCGTCAGCGCGCCCACGGGACACGCTGAGACGCACTGTCCGCAGGAGATGCAGGAGGCGTCCTTGCCAAAGGGGACTCCGAAAGACGGTGCGATAACGGAAGAGAACCCGCGGTTGATGTAGCCGAACACGCCGATTCCCTGGACCTCCAGGCAGATGCGAACGCACCGGCCGCACAGGATGCACTTGGAAGGATCCCGCCCGATGAGAGGGTGGGAGTTGTCAACGGGATGGATGGGCACCTCGCCGGAGAAGCGCTTTGCAGAAGCGTCGTATTCCGTGGAGTGCTGTTTCAAGGCGCAATCTGCCACATCCTGGCAGCCGCACTCCAGGCACCGGGCCGCCTCTTTGGCGGCCTGCTCCGCAATGAGAGCGGATTCGATCTCGACGAAGCTCTTTTTTCGGGTCTCGGGCTCCAGCACGCGAGGCTTTTCCCTGTCCGCCCGCGGCGTGTCTTTGAAGTCGGCTGCAACAGGCTCCTTGAAATCAGCCTTCTTTGACAGGAACTCCCTGGGCCGGGCGTAGGTCCTTCCCTCGAGGTATGCAAGGGCTGCGCGCGCCGCGTGCTTACCACCCGCAATGGCTCGAATGGCTATGTCTGTCCCTGTCAGCAGGTCTCCTGCCACAAAGACTCCGGGCACCGCGGTGGTGCCGGTGTCCAGGTCCGCAGTCATATTTCCCTTGGCGTCAATCAGGCCCTCCAGGCCCGACAGGAGCTTGGTATCCGAGTACTGCCCAACCGCGGAAATGATGGTGTCCACCGCAACGCTGTGCTCGGATCCTTCGACCGGGACGGGCCTTCGACGGCCGGAGGCGTCCGGCTCGCCCAGCTCCATGCGCAGAAGCGTGAGCGACTTCAGACCTTTTCCGTCAGCCTGGATGGACACAGGGGCTGCGAGATACTGGATCTCGATCCCTTCCTCCAGAGCCTCCTCGATCTCCGCCTCCGACGCCGGCATCTCCTCGCGGGTGCGCCGGTAGTACATGGTCACTTCCTCCGCGCCGTGACGCAGCGAGCAGCGCGCGGCGTCCAGGGCCGTGTTTCCGCCGCCCACAATGGCCACGTGTCTGCCCACCGTCACCGGTTTGCCCGCATTCACGTCGCGAAGGAAGTCGATGCCTGAGAGCACCGCGGGGTGGTCCTCCCCGGGGATGCGCAGGGTCCTTCCCTTCCATGCTCCTATTGCGATGACCACTGCGTCGTTCTCGGAACGGAGCTTGTCCAGCGTGACGTCCTTCCCGAGGCGCGCGCCGGTCTTCAGGACAGCTCCCAGGCTGAGGATCTCTGCGATGGCGCTGTCGAGGACCGCGGGGGGCAGCCGATAGTCAGGGATGCCATAGCGCAGCATCCCGCCGGCCTTGTCCATCGCTTCGTAGAGGGTCACCTCCACGCCCTTCTCAGAGAGGAACCACGCGGCGCTGAGCCCCGCAGGCCCGGCGCCTATCACGGCCGCCTTCTTGCCCGCCCGCTTCGGCAGGGGCCGTCTGGGCATTCCGCCCGCCGCGGCTTCCAGGTCTGCGACAAAGCGCTTGATTCCGTTGATGTTGAGCGGCTCGTCCACCAGGCGCCTTCTGCACGTCTGCTCGCAGGGCCTTGGGCAGATCCTGCCGATGACCGCCGGCATGGGATTGTCGCGCCTGATCAGCTCCACGGCCTCCCCGGTCTTCCCGTTGGCAACCAGGCCGAGGTAGCCCTGGATGTCGATGTTGGACGGGCAGGCGAGCGTGCAGGGCGCTTTGCAGTCCCCGTAATGGCTTGAGAGGATCAGCTCCAGGGCCGTGCGGCGCGCTGCCTTCACCTCGGGCGCCTGCGTGGAGATGACCATGCCGGGAGCGACCCTGGTCCCGCAGCTGGGGACGAACCCTTTGGCTTTCTCCACTTTCACGAGGCACACCCAGCAGGATGCGTATGGCTCCAGCCTCCTGTCGTGGCACAGCGTGGGGATCCGCACTCCCTGCGCTTCAGCCACGTCGAGGATGGTGAGGCCCGGCTGGACGAGGATCTTTTTCCCGTCGAATGTGATTTCTATCGTTTCAGTGCCCATCGTCATCCCACCCTCGGCGCTGCGGGCACTGCCGCGGGCGCCACCCTCGGCGCTGTCAGGAGCGCTTCCCTGCCGGTGGTGATTTCTATGGCGTCGAATCTGCAGGCCTGGTGGCACAGGCCGCACTTGATGCAGGCGTCCTGGTCGATCGTGTGAGCCTTCTTGCGCTCTCCGCGCGCGGCCTTGGTGGGGCATACCCGGGCGCACAGCATGCAGCCCGTGCACGCTGCGGCGTTCACCGTGTACCGGATGAGCGCCTTGCACTTTTTCGCCTCGCAGCGATGGTTCCTGATGTGGTCATCGTACTCGGATCTGAAGTAGCGCAGCGTGGTGAGCACGGGATTCGGCGCCGTCTGTCCGAGGCCGCAGAGGGAGGAGACCTTCACCTTCATGGCGAGGTCTTCCAGCTCCGCGATGTCCTTCTCTTCTCCCTTCCCCTCCGTGATGCGCGTGAGGATCTCCTGCATCCTCTTGGTGCCGATCCGGCAGAAGGTGCACTTGCCGCAGGACTCACTCTGGACAAAGCTGAGGAAGTAGCGCGCCATGTCCACCATGCAGGTGGACTCGTCCATGACCACCATTCCGCCGGACCCCATGATGGCCCCGGAGGCCGACAGCGAGTCGTAGTCGATGAGAAGGTCGGACATGCTTTCGGGGACGCACCCGCCCGAGGGACCGCCCATCTGAACTGCCTTGAACTTCTTGTCCCCCTGGATCCCGCCGCCGATGTCGAAGATGACCTCGCGCAGGCTGATCCCCATGGGGACTTCCACCATGCCCCCGCGCTTGATCTTGCCGGCCAGGGAAAAGACCTTGGTGCCCTTGCTCTTCTCCGTCCCGATCCTTGCGAACTCCGCGCTTCCCATCATGAGGATGTGCGGGATGTTGGCGTACGTTTCCACGTTGTTGATGTTCGTCGGAGAGTCCCACAGCCCGCGAACAGCCGGGAAGGGCGGCCTGAGGCGCGGCATGCCGCGGCGGCCTTCGATGGAGCCCATGAGGGCTGTCTCTTCTCCGCACACGAACGCCCCTGCCCCTTCCTTGATGTGCAGGCGGAAAGAGAAACCGGTCCCCAGGATGGTGTCTCCGACCAGGCGGTGCTCTTCCATCTGGCGCAGGGCGATCTGGAGCCTCTTGATGGCCAGGGGGTACTCCGCGCGCACGTAGATGTAGCCTTCGGTGGCCCCGATGGCATACGCGCAGATCAGCATCCCTTCCAGCACCTCGTGGGGGTCTCCCTCCAGGACGGACCTGTTCATGAAAGCCCCGGGGTCGCCTTCATCCGCGTTGCAGACGACGTACTTCCTCCCCGTCGCCGATCTCGAATCCCTGGCAAAGGTCCACTTCATTCCTGTTGAAAACCCGGCGCCTCCGCGGCCGCGCAGCCCTGATTTCTTCACTTCCTCGATGACTGCCTCAGGGGTCATCGAAGTGAGCGCCTTCCTGAGCGCCGCGTATCCTTCCCGGGCCATGTACTGCTCGATGGACTCCGGGTTAATGACGCCGCAGTTGGAGAGGATGATCCGCTTCTGCCGCGCGAGGTAGGCGTAGTCGTCCGGGATGAGGAGATCGGCCACCGGAACACCGGCCTGCAGATGACTTTCCACGATGGACCGCGCCCTGGCCTCATCCACATTCCCGTAGAGATACTTCTTTCCGTCTGCCTGGCGGACCTCCACCAGCGGTTCCGCATGGCAGGCCCCGACGCAGCCAGTTTCCACCACATCGAACGGCAGGCCGCGGTCTGCGACGTCGCGTGCCAGGGTCTGGAAGACCACGCGCGCCCCGGATGCGATCCCGCAGGAGCTCATTCCAACGGCAACTTCCGCACGAGCGCTCATTTCCCGTCTCCGATCCGGGCCACGATCTTGCCAAGCTTGTCGCCGGTGAGCCGGCCGTAGACTTCCCCATCGATCATCACTACGGGCGCAAGCGAGCAGCAGCCCAGGCACGCAACGCGCTCGATGGTGAACTTGCCGTCCGCCGTATTGTTTCCTGGCGCAACGCCGAGCCTGCTCTCCACAACCGTGTCCAGGGTGTCCGCGCCCTGCACATGACAGGCTGTTCCGTGACACACCTTCATGACGTGCTTCCCCATGGGAGTGAAGCGGAACTGGGCGTAAAAAGTGGCAACGCCGTAGATCTCCGAAGGGCTCATGCCTGTGGCGCCGGCGATCTGGCGCATTGCCTCCTCAGGCAGGTATCCGTAGATGCCCTGGGTCTTCTGAAGCAGAGGGATGACGTTCCCTTTGACGCCCCTCCATTCCTCAAGGAGGGCCTGAAACGCCCGTTCCATGTAGACTCCTTCGGCTGTGGGCAGAAAAATACGCGTCTTTTTGGATGCGACTGGGTTTAAGTGGAGTCTACCATACACGCGCGCTTGTGTGCAATCCTCTCATGATCCGTGGGGCATTATCGTCGGGATGCCGCATCCAGTAGGGACACTGCTTTTTCGAAGTTCTCTCCGGAAATCCGGTGGTGGCCCTTTCTTGGCTCCTGGAAGAAATGCGCCTCGAAGCCGAGCAGAAGGAAGGTACTGTAGCCGCCGAAAGTTTCCTCATTATTGAAGTCGTAGTCCCCGGTATCCAGGATCATGACAGTATTTTTTCGCGCGTAGCGATAGCTGGGAATGATTCGTTCTCCGGAGACGAAACAACCGGCCACGGCAAGCCCTCCGGTGAAGACACGCGGCTGCTTCGGAACGATTTCCCCCGCCAGACGTCCTCCCCACGAGAACCCCGTCAAGTACACACGGGTGCGATCGACGTTGTAGGCCCCGAACATGTGATAGGCAGCGGCAAGGCAGAGACGTTCGTGGTTGGTAAAAAAATAATCGGGCGAGCCATCGTAGAAAATCCCGTTATAAGGATCGAACCCGACGTAGAGGAGATGGTGTTTCTCAAGGGTGGCCACATATTCGGGCTTGGGAAACTGGCTCGATGATTTGGCGTTCATCATCGAAATCATCAGGCCGTATGGCGTGGAGCCGTCGTATTCCTTGGGCACGAACACGGCAACGGGGTACTTCTTGAGATCAAGGACAGGGTCGACATCCATCCATGGAGACCAGGATTGCAGAGTCAGCGTATAGCTGCCCTTTTTATCGCTCCATTCGTTCTTCGACCGCGGGACAAAAAGAGGCATTTTTGCTTGCGATTCGTATGCCTCGAAAACCTCCCGGGAGCTTTTCGCATCGGCAAGGAGGGCTTCTTTGGTTTTCAGCTCGTGGTGAACGGAATCTCCCAGGTACTCCAG
The DNA here is from genome assembly GCA_049515135.1 of Spirochaetia bacterium. GTDB lineage: Bacteria > Spirochaetota > Spirochaetia > SZUA-6 > Fen-1364 > Fen-1364. The sequence goes on along the minus strand of JBEKUJ010000004.1, from coordinate 141,963 downwards.
GATGTCGGTACGCCCCATGAGGGCGCAGCCGTCGAGATCTCCTTCATCCCAATGGGCGACCGGCGAAAGCTGCCCGAGCATGTCCAGAGGCGCAGACACGACTGTTGAAATGGCAATTGTCCGCCACTCAGGCTTCACGCCCGATCCAAGCAGCGTCCGCATCAGGGAAGAGCTGGTTGCGATTGAAAGCGAGAATGGCGACTGGCCTCGATCGTCTCGATGATTCGGATCTGCACCGGCCTTGAGGAGCGCCGTGACGACCGCCTGGTTTCCCGACAGCACAGCAGAGGCCAACGGGGTCCGGCCGTAACGATCTCCGACGTCCCAATCGACCTTTTTCGCCGTCAGGGCTGTGATCACGGCGAGGTTGCCCGACTCGGCGGCGAGGTGAAGAGGCGTTGCCGGCACACCGTCGGCGGTCCGCGCTGTCTTGCCTTCGAGCTGAGAGTTGGGAATCGATCGAATCGCGTCGAGATCGGCTTCCAAGACCGCCCTGCAGGCGGCTGAGGCGTTGCCCATGGGCCAGCCGCCTTTGGTTTCCGGAACGTGCAGAGATGCCAGGTATTTCACAAGGACCTTGCAATCGTGGTTCTTCGCGTTGCCCAAAGCAGTCAGGCCGTCCATGTCGGGGAGTGACGGGTCAGCGCCTTTCCTGATCAGGAGCTTCACGTAGTCCAGGTTGTTTTCGTTTTCGCAAGCGTTGTACAGCGCCGATTTGCCTGAGCTGTCGCGAGCGTTGATGTCCACTCCGAGCCTGACGAAACGGTCAACCAGCGGCGCGACCTCACCCATTTTCTTGCTCCAGGGAATCGAGTGAAAGACGGTCTGCCCAGTTCGGCTGAGGCGTTTGGGGTCGACACCATGCGCCAGAAGGGCATCGATCGCTGCTGTGTTCAGGTTTTCCACGGCAAGCATGAGCGGCGTGGATCCGTTCGCATTGGACAAGTTGAAATCTGCCCCTTCCGCCTTGAGAGCATCTAGTAATCGAGAGAGGACAACGGGATCGATCGTTTCCCACCGGACCAGGGAATGAAGGAGCGTCCATCCACTCTTGTCCAGGTCGTTGATGTGTGTCGTCTTCGAGAGCAGGTACGCGATGAAATCGAAGCTCCCTTTGAACTCCTTCGAAATAACGACGAAAAGGATGGCGCTGAGTTCGTCGGCAGTGGGGTCCACGCCCGCCTCGAGATATGCACGGATCAGGGGCGTTTTGCTTTCAGAGTAATTCTGAAAAAGCTCTTCCAGCGCGCTCCTTCCCCAGGGCCATCGGGCATGGGGATTGGCGTTGTGCTGGATGAGCAGGGGCACAAAGGCCGCAAGCACGGAAGGAGCGAGGCCGCTCTGTTCCATGCTCAGGAGGACGGCGATCTTTGTGGATATCGGTTTGCCGTTCGAGATGTAATAAAAGGGTGTCTCCTGGGACGGGTCTGCTCCCAGGTCCAGGAGCGCCTGCAACAACGGCGTGCATTCATCGGAAGGGCGAGAAATTGAATAACTGGTCGTGAAAAATGCCGAGAGGAGCGTGTCACCGGTGCTCGTGAGGCTCCTGAAATCGGCTCCGTAGGTTCTCAGGAGCCTCAAGGCTTCAACTTGCTTCTCCGCTCCATGACGCCAGGTGAGAACGTAAAAGACGGGCCAGGCGTCGACGACCGGTGTTTCCAAACGCCTGACGAGCTCTTGGATATCGCTGATCGGCATGTTGGGGTCCGCGCCGTCGGCCAAAGCACTCCGCATGAGAGCCACGTCCTGGCTAGTCAACGCTTTGACCAGCTTCTCATTGGCGGATAGGACGACGGTGGCCTTGAATCGTGCCCGTGCCAGGCTTGTCGAATCGTTCTCCCCGACCCCTCTTCCACGAAGTGCCAGCTCCCAGTCTCCACTCTCGGGGAAGGAGATATCGATCCGCCACCGGGTTCCTTCCCCTTCGCTGAGAACACTGACGGCTCCCGGTTGAGTCGCGCCGGTGGAAGCGTTGCGCAAATCGTAGGAAAGATAGATCGACTGCTGGCAGGTGAGGAGAATCTCAGCGCTGTTTCCCACGTCGTGATTCGGGGAAGCCTGGATGGCAACGCCGAATCTCTTGAAACCCGACGCCAGCCGCCAGTGCGGCAGGGTTGCCGGAGATTCGACCCGTGCGTGGAAGCGTATCTCCGCCAGGCTCGGGAAATCCTTCTCCTCGCCGCTCTTGCCGTAGAGGACCAGCGTGTAGTCGCCGCTCTGGGGAAAGGAGATGCCAATTCGCCAGCGGCTTCCATCCGAGCTAACCTCCACAGCCCCGGGGGGTATGCTTGTTCCCATGGATGTGTTCGTCAGGCTGTAGGCAAACTGGAAAGGTTGCTGGGAGTCGAGCACGATGTCGGCGTCGTTTGTCACTTTACGGCCCGGGCACGAGACCAAGGCGAGGCCGAGCCTTGTGAGTTCGGGGAAGAGCCGCACATTCGAGGCGGAATCGATCTTCACATGGAGGCTCGCGCTTGCCAGAAGAGAAAGCTGGTCGAGCGCCGCCGAGGGGGGCTTTCCCATGAGAGTCAACTCGTAGTCTCCGCTCTCCGGAAATGCCAGGATGACGGTCCATCCGGTCTGCGTTCGTCGAATCTCCACGGCGTCCGTGACCACCTTGCCGGTCGCGCCGTTCTTCAGCCCTGCAAAAAGCTCGAAGCTTCTCTTTGCAGACAGGCCGATTTCCATTTGACCATGAATCTCTCCCGCTACGGATGAGTCAATCTGGATTCCAAATTCATGAAGGGCGGGGAAGAGGGTCCACCCTGGTAGGGTTGATGAGACGGTCCCCTGGGTCGTTCCACCTGCTTCAGGTTTTTCTTCAGTCGAAGCGCACGCAAGAAGGGAAGCAAGGCCCAGAACAAGGAGGGATGCGTATATTGACTTCTTCATATCGTCCTCCGCCTGGAGAAGGAGATAATGCCAGTATAAGACCTGTCGGACCGGGAAGTCCATCGGGCTAATGGCAGTTCTGCCACACGGGCGTCTGGTCCCCGAGCGAACCCACTGTCCTCGATTCGACTTTTCTCCCGGACCTGTTTCGGCTAAGATGACGAGTCATGGACATCGTATCTCTCGGTGAGATCATCCTCGATATGTTCGCATCAGAGACCGGAAAGGACTTCTTCACGGTTTCCGCTTTCATTCCCGTGGCCGGCGGCGCGCCTGCCAACGTGGCGGTGGCCGCTGCCCGGCTTGGCGCAAAGTCTGCATTCATAGGGAAGGCCGGAGAAGACGCATTCGGCCGGAGACTGGAAGCGGTCCTGAAAAGCTACGGAGTCGACACACGGGGAATGCGGTTCGACACGCATTCCAGGACGACTCTCAACTTCATGACCCTGCCGGATGCCAACCGCACCGAGATGCTTTTCTACCGGAACCCCGGCGCTGACATGCTCCTGGAGCCCGGAGAGCTTGACAGGGGCCTTCTTGCAGAGACTGCCATCTACCATTTCGGCTCTGTCAGCCTTGCCGCCGAACCCTGCCGAAGCGCGACCCTGGAAGCGGCCCGCGTGGCGCGTGAGGCCGGCGCCACGGTGTCCTTTGACGTGAACTACAGGCCCGGTTTGTGGGACAGCCAGCAGCATGCCAGGGCGGAGATCGAGGGCGCCCTCGGGCTGGCGGACATTGTCAAAGTCAACGAGGCCGAGCTTTCCTTCCTCTCCGGCACAGAGGAGCCCGAGGACGGCTGCAGAAAAATAACCGAAAAGGGCCCTGCTCTGTGCGTGGCAACCCTCGGCCCCTACGGCAGCGCCTGGGCAACCAGCTCGAGCGCGGGCACTGCGCCTGGATTCAAGGTGAAGGCGGTGGATGCCACCGGGTGTGGGGACGCCTTCATGGCCGCTCTGCTGGTGAAGCTGCTCCCCAACCGCGCCGCGCTGGGAAAAGGCCTCGACGTGGCCATGCTTCAGCAGAGCGTCGGGTGGGCAAACGCCGCCGGAGCTCTCACCGCCAGGAAAAAAGGGGTCATGAGCGCGCTTCCCGATTCCCGTGAGGTCGATGCCCTGGCCGGGAGAAAGTGAGACTCGGGTTGCCGGCCAGGCGGGTATGATGGACGTCAGCATTCGCCTGTGTGGTACAGACGATTTGGATACCCTTCGGCAAATAGCATACGAAACGTATGACCAGACATTCCGCTCGATGAATGCGGCAGAAACCATGAACAAGTATCTTGAGACCGCGTTCAGCAGGGATAAGCTTCTTCAAGAGCTCTCAAATCCCGAATGCAGTTTTTTCTTCATTTATTCAGACAGAATATTATCCGGATATCTGAAACTGAACGAGGCACCTGCGCAGTCAGACCACAATGATCCGCAATCCTTGGAGGTCGAAAGGATATATGTCCGAAAGGAGTTTCAAGGAAAGACTGAAGCCATCGCTTTCTATGGCAAAATGGGATTTGCAGTGGCCGGACGCCATACTTTCCGAATGGGAGACGAGATTCAGGGGGACCAGGTAATGAAGAAGGTTCTCGAATACTAGGTGATCTTGATGAAAGCAATTGTTTGCACGAGATACGGACTCACTGATAATCTTGAACTAAAAGAGGTGGAAAAACCCGTTCCCAGGGATGATGAAGTCCTGGTGGAGGTTCATGCGTCATCCGTAACGGTCCACAACCTCGGTCTCGTGACAGGTAAGCCATTCTTTGTCCGCTTGATGGGAAACGGGTTTCTAAGACCAAAAATCAAGATACCTGGAAGCGACATGGCAGGACGGGTCGAAGCGACTGGCAGAAGCGCAAAGCATTTCAAGCCGGGTGACGAAGTATTCGGGGACTTGACCCCGTGTGGTTTTGGTGCTTTTGCCGAGTATGTCTCTGTCACGGAAAATGCATTGGCCCTGAAACCGGCCAATATCTCATTTGAGGAAGCGGCGGCCGTGCCTCAAGCGGCGCTTGTCGCCTTGCAGGGCCTTCGCGAAAAGGGACAGATCAAGGCTGGACAGAAGGTTCTGATCAATGGCGCTTCTGGCGGCGTCGGTACGTTTGCAGTGCAGATTGCCAAATACCTCGGAGCAGAGGTTACCGGCGTTTGCAGCACGAGGAACCTGGACATGGTGCGCTCACTCGGTGCAGACCATGTCATTGATTACACAAAAGAAGATTTCACCAGGAGCGCACAGCGTTACGATTTGATTTTTGCCACTGCATTTCGGTCGATTCTTGATTGCAGGCGCGCATTGGGCCCCCAGGGAATATATGTCAGCACCGGAGGTCCTTCCATGGCGCGGATTTTCCAGGACATGCTCATTGGCCCATTGATTTCAAGGAATGGGGGCAAAAGATTGGTGGGTGGCTGGGTGGTGACACCAAACAAGGATCTGGCTTTTCTGAAAGAGCTTATTGAAGTCGGCAAAGTCAAACCCGTCATAGACAGACGCTACCTGCTCGGTGAAGCCGCTGAAGCTTTTCGGTATTTTGCAGAGGGACACGCCCGGGGGAAAGTAGTAGTAACTGTTCGATAGGTAACGTTTCCTTGCCGCTGCAAGAAACCGGATACACCAAAGATGCCCCTGGTCCGTCAATATACCTGTACGCCATGAATCATTATCTGGGACCGGAAAAGAGTGATGCACACCGGCGGCTCGAGGAAGCTTACAAGAGCGAAAAACCGCGGCTCCTGGCCCGGCTGCGCGCCGTCGGACGCAGTCTGGAAGAGGCGGAAGACCTGGTGCATGACGTCTATGCAGAGACGATGGAGCACCTGCCCCTCGTGGCCAGCATCCGCAACCTGCCCGCCTGGATCAATTCACTGTTTACTCGCCGGCTGATCGATGCATGGCGGCATGAACGGGTACGCGCTGCGTCCGGCGAAATCGACGTGACGGAGGAAACCCTGCGGGAGATCATCGCCGGCACGGGCCTGGATCCCCTGGATGGTTTCGTCAGGGACAGCCTGGTGGATGCCTTGAACGACGCCCTCCGCGTACTGCCCGCTGCCCAACGCCGGGTGGTGGAAGCCCAGGTATTCGGCGGTCTGACCTTCCGTGAAATCGCAGAAGCAACGGGCGAAAGCATTGATACCCTGACGGCCCGCAAGCGCTACGCCTTGCGCAACCTTTCCCGGGCTCTGAGGCACTGGATCGATCAATGAACGGACGGGACTAGGCAGTGGCCGGACCGACAGTTTTACCGGGTTTGACCCGGAGGAGGTAGGAAATGTCTGAGAGACGTGGCTTCGATATGAATGTCTGGTGGGAAGACCGCAGCCTGCCCATGAAAATCCTCATGGGGATCGGTTTCGGCATCCTGGGGATCGGCCTTCTCGCCATCTTCGGCTGGGTTGTGATGGCACTGTGGAATTGGCTGATGCCCGAGATCTTCGGCCTCAAGCGCCTGGACTACTGGCAAGCGTGGGGCTTGCTGGTCCTGTGCTGGATCCTGCTCAAGGGCTGGGGCTCAGGTGGCAGTGCCCGACGCGGCGACCGGAAGCGCCGGCGGCATCTGCGCGGCTACATGCAGGAAGGCCAAACCCCCGCCGAGGCAGGTCCTGCTGGTTCCTCGGAAGCTTGAGCAGAAGAGGCCCGGACGAAGATCGCTCGTCCGGGGTCTCTATTCAAATCACTCAAGGATTCTGATATCGGCCGCTGATATCCGAATGCTCATGGAGGTATGCAGTGATCAACCACGCTGTCGAGATATCGCCGCGCAAGTCCGCCAGAGTCGCGGGAATATGGTATGCGCTTCTCACTGTATTCAGTGTGTTCGGCATTTTGCTTGTCGACTCCAGGTTCTACGTGCCGGGGGATGCCGCGGCGACGGCCAACAGTATCCTGGCTGGTGAATGGCTGTTCCGTCTCGGCATCGCGAGCAATCTCGCAGGCCAGGCATGTTTCATATTCGTGGGGCTTGCTTTCTATAGGCTGTTTGAATCCGTGGACAAGGAACAGGCGAGATTGATGGTCGCGCTCGTCGTCGCCGGGGTCCCCATCGCCTTTCTGAACATGCTGAACAAGTTCGCTCCCATCATCCTCTTGGGAGGTTCCGGTTCCCTGAAGGCCTTCCCGCCGGCCCAACTGCAGGCGCTCGCGATGCTGTTTATCGAGCTGCAAAAGTACGGGACACTTATCGTCGAGGTTTTCTGGGGCCTTTGGCTTCTTCCTCTCGGGCTCCTGGTCTTCAAGTCGGGCTACTTCCCCAGGATCCTGGGGGTGCTGCTCGTAATCAATTGTGCGAGCTATGTTCTGGACTGCCTCATGGCTATTCTTTTCCCCGGCGTCAGGGTAATGCTCTCCCCGGTCATGAACGCGCTCTCGGCCATCGGTGAGATCCCGTTCCTTCTTTGGCTCCTCATACGGGGCGCACGGAACCCGGTCCGAAACGAGAGCGCCCTCGATCCCGCCTGAATGCGGCCGATGCCGGCTTCAACTTGCCCGGGCGCGGGTGAGCCTGCGTTTCCATGGACCGCGCCGTACGGTTGCCACTTTGCCCTGAACGATGAGCTCGTCGATGGCCGCCTCCACGTCCTCTCGTGCCCAGGATTCCAGGGCTCGGTAGCCGGGGATGCAGTCGTGAAAGCTGCGGATTGCCCGCGGACCCGGGGCGCCCACCAGGATCTCGGCAGCTCGCGATGCGGTGAACCGGCGCGGTGCGTGGCGGATCAGCTCCAGAATCTCCTGTTCCCCTTCCGATTTCTCTGATTCCGTCCCAGCGCAGACATCGCAGCCCGAGCACGCCACGGGCTCGGCCCCTATCAACTCAAGCAGGCCCTGGCGTCGGCACACCCCGTGAGAAAAGGCATAGCCGAGCATCTTCTGGTAGCGCTGCGTTGCAAGCTCATCAGACAAGCGGGACAGGAATGCGCGGTCCTCCCGGGAGACAAGCATGATTGCGTGCGATGGGGTTCCGTCTCTGCCCGCCCGTCCTGTCTCCTGCAGGTAGGCTTCCACCGATCCCGGCACCCCGGCGTGCACCACTGTCCTGATGTCCGGCTTGTCCACGCCCATTCCGTACGCGCAGGTGGCGAAAAGAACGCCGTCAACGCTGCCAAGGAACCACTGCTCCGCTTCGGCACGCTCATCGCGGGCAAGTCCCGCGTGGTAGAAGCGAACGCGGGTATCCGACAGACGTGAGCGCACGGCTCGAGATGCAACCTCGGCTGCGTTTCGCGTGCGAAAGAATGCAAGCAACGGGCGGGGCGCTCTGCGGACCAGGTCCTCCAGGGCATGCCCAACCGCCAGTACAGGATTCACACTGTAGAAGATATTCGGCCTGTCTGGCGCCGCGGCCACCACCCTCACTTCACCCTCGTCGAATACCAGCTCCCGGATCCGCTCAATGACAAGCTGCGATGCCGTGGCTGTGAACGCGGTGCGAACCGGGATGCCGAGTGATCGCGCAATGGCGCCTACATCACGGAACGCGGGACGGAAGCTTTGGCCCCACTCTGAGACGCAATGGGCTTCATCCACAACGAAGTGACTGAAAGCGCACGCGCGAAGCTGCCGGAGGTTGGACTCCACCAGGCACGCCTCCGGGGTGGCAAGCACAATCGATATCTTCGCAGCGCGCACTCCCGCAAACAGCTGCTCTTTTTCGTTTGCCGTCATGCCGCCGCGCAGGACCGCTGCCTGCACCCCGGCCTCGCTGAGCTTGCGAAGCTGATCCGCCATGAGGGAGAGCAGGGGGACAAGCACCAGGGTGGCGCCGGGGAGGAGCAGGGAAGGAAGCTGGAAGCACAGGGACTTGCCGGCCCCCGTGGGCAGCACGACGATCTGCGACTTGCCCTCCAGCGTGTTGGAGATCACGAAGCGCTGGATGGGGTAGAGGTAGGAAACTCCCAGGCGCGTGCGCGCGGCCTCTACGAGCGGATCAGAGAGATTGGCAGATTCCGACATTTTCCATGCACCCGGGCTGAGCATATCCTAAAGAACGTCAGGAGGGAATCTTATTCTTCAGCTCATCCATAACTATTGACAATATCCCCGGTGGCGCACATACCAAGGCAGCGCGAACTCCGCGTGTTGACCTCGGACCGCGGCTCGCTCGTGGCCGACCCCACCGAAGGAGGGACCATCATGAACTCACCGAAGCGCCTCGCGAGAATCGGCGGCGTCCTCTACCTTCTCGTCGGCATCTTCGGCGGCTTTGCCGAAGGATTTGTCGATCCCAAGATGTATGTTTCCGGCAACGCGGCGGCCACGGCTGGGAACGTTGTCGCGAACTCCGGACTTGTGCGTATGGGTGTTGTCGCTCACCTGTTGGATGGGACATTCTTTGTCTTCCTGGCCATGACCCTCTATATCCTGCTCCAGCACGTGCACAAGAGCGTGGCGAGGGCAATGCTGGTGCTCGTCGCACTTGCGACCGGCATCATTTGTCTCAATGCGGTCTTCCAGTTTGAGGGCTTGCGGGTCGCAACTGACGGGTCCTATGCCGCTGCCCTTGGCGCCGCGGGTTCGAATGCTATGGTGCTCCTCTTACTCGACACCCAGCACTATGGGACCCTCATTGCGCAGGTCTTCTTTGGCCTTTGGCTTGTGCCGTTGGGGTATCTCGCCTACAAATCAGCGGGGTGGTTTCCCAAGTGGTTGGGCATCGTGCTCATTGTGGGGGGCGTCTGCTACCTCGTGGACTTGCTCGCCGCGTTCCTGGTCCCCGACTTCAGCCAAAAGATTCACACCTTCGCCCTCATCCCGTCAGCAATCGCGGAAATCTTGATGGTCCTCTACTTGCTCGTGATCGGTGTAAAGACCGTCAAGCCAGACGAGCGTAATCCCAGCGCCGCGTGAGCGCTACCGTACACCGACAGCGGCCCTCTCCCGGCCGCCGCCGTGTGCGGAGCGCCGACTTGAGCGGTGCGAACGGATTGGTCCGCTGAAAATGCCCTCGCAGCCGACCACCGCGACTAGACTCGTGAAAACGGAAGAGCTGATTTTTTCGGAGCAAGTGGGCTCATCGCCTTCGATAGAGGAGATGTGCCGCCGCGCGGGGGATTCTACCACATGGGCGCATACGCGCAATGAGCTGCCATTTCACCCTTGAGCGTTCCGGCAGTAAGTTATACCGTGGTCTTCCCTGGAACAGAGGGGAAAAGCGCCCGGACACCTGGCAGAACCACCAGGTACGCAGGCGACCGAAGGCGCTTGATGATATCCCTTCCTCAAACAAGCCGTGAGGAGCCCCCGGCAGAGCCGCCGTCTGACTGGCAGCTCGTGAAGAGGTTCCTCGGCCGCGCGTATGCGCGGTTTGGCCCGGTCATCATCATCGCGGCCAACGTACTCCTCACCGCATCGGCCATCCTCCTGTACGATGCCCTCAAGCCGCAGCCGCAGAGGCTCACGCAGAGGGACATCGACTTGGCGGTGGGCCGGACGCTCCAGGCGCTTCCTCCAAAGCCCTCCGACGCGGAGGTCGCCTACCAGACTATTCAACCCTCCCTGGTGGATATCTTCGTCAACACCGCGGGCAAGGATGGCAGGGGGGCGCTCGGCACCGGCGTGGTGATCGCGGACACGGGAATCATTCTCACGTGCCTTCACGTCGTGAAGAATGCCGCCCGGGTGCGTGTGATCTTCGCCTATGATGGAACCGAGTCGGACGCGGAAGTCGTCATGCGCCAGCCGCAGAACGACCTTGCAGTCCTGCGAGCCGCAACCGTCCCCGATGACTTGAAGCCCGCCACGCTGGTTGCCTCCTCCACCCTGAGCCTGGGAGACGAGGTGATCGCCGTTGGCAACCCCTTCGGTCTGCTGAACTCCGCCTCGGCTGGGATAGTTTCCGGCAAGGGCCGGTCCTTCACGTCGAAGGAGACCGGCGCGACGCTGACAGACCTCATCCAGTTCGATGCCGCGGTCAACCCCGGCAACTCAGGCGGTCCGCTGGTCAACCGAAACGGCGAGGTGGTGGGCATAGTCACGGCGCTGCTCAACCCGACTGCGGAAGAAGTCTTCATCGGGATCGGCTTTGCGATCCCAATCGAGACCGCAGCGGGGATGATCGGCGGTCCTCCCTATTGAAAGGAGCTTGAATCAATGGAAATAAACGACGCGTACAGGTCCGGCGGCATGGAAGAGGAAGCCCTTGGAATGGCAAACGGCCAGGGCGACGAGGCCCGTCTCATGGAGCAGATCCTCTATGAGGTGAAAAAGGTCATCGTTGGCCAGGACCATCTCCTGGAGCGCGTGCTCGTGGCCATCCTCTGCCAGGGGCACTTGCTGGTTGAAGGGGTGCCGGGGCTCGCCAAGACGCTCACCATCAAGACCCTCGCGCAGACCGTCCGGGGGACATTCAAGCGGGTCCAGTTCACTCCTGACCTGGTTCCCGCAGACCTGGTGGGGACGCGGATCTACAACCAGCGCACTGGGGACTTCAGCACCTCCCTGGGGCCCGTGTTCGCCAACCTGCTTCTTGCGGATGAGATCAACCGGGCCCCGGCCAAGGTGCAGAGCGCGCTCCTGGAAGTGATGCAGGAGCGGCAGGTCACCATAGGCGGCGAGACATACAAGGTCCCCGACCCGTTCCTCGTCATGGCCACGCAAAACCCCATCGAGACTGACGGCACCTACCCCCTTCCCGAGGCGCAGGTGGACCGCTTCATGATGAAGGTGCTCGTGGACTACCCTGAGGAGACCGAGGAGTACGTCATCGTTGAGAGGATGATCGGAGACCTCCCCTCAGCCAGCCCAGTGACCTCCAGTGAGCGGCTGATAGAGCTGCGCAGAGCTGCGCAGAATGTCTTCGTCGATCCACTCTTGATTCAGCACGCCGTGCGTCTTGCCGCAGCCACACGCGACCCTGAGAAGCACGGGGCCGGTGACATCGCCAAGTACATCGTGTACGGGGCAAGCCCCCGGGCCCCCATCAACCTGATCATCGGAGCTCGCGCCCTGGCCTTCATCAGGGGCCGCTCGTACGCCGTGCCGCAGGACGTCGACGACCTCGTCTTCGATGTCATGCGACACCGTCTGGTGACATCGTACGAGGCGCTCTCCGACGGGGTTTCCGCGGATGCCATCCTGCAGCGTGTGCTCGAATGCGTCCCGGCGCCCCAGCCCGTCTACAGTCATGCCGGCTCCAGCCACAGCACCTGAGCGGATCCTGCAGAGGCTGGACTGGACGGTGATCCGCCGTCTGGACGGCCTGCTCCAGGGGAACTATCGCACCGTGTTCCGCGGGTTCGGCCTTGAGCTCGCGGAGCTGCGCGAATACCAGTACAACGACGACGTGAGGGCCATCGACTGGTATGTCACGGCTCGGACGCAGACGCCGTACATCCGCCTTCGGGTGGAAGACCGGGACCTTACCGCCTGGTTCCTCCTTGATCTCAGCCCTTCCATGGACTTTGGAACTGCGCGCAAGCGCAAGAGCGACATTCTGGTTGATTGCGTGGGCGTCATTGCACGCATCCTGACCCGGCACGGAAACCGCGTCGGCGCCCTGGTTTTCAACGGGAACGCGATCCATGTCATTCCCGCCGAGGCCGGACGGATGCAGGTGCTGAGGCTCATCGCCAGCCTGCTCTCGGAGCCCCGGCTGCCGCGCACCCCCATGACCAGGCTGGCCACCCTCCTGGAAGCGGCCCAGCGCGTCGTACGCCGGCCCTCGCTCCTGTTCATTGTCTCGGACTTCATCAGCTCCCCGGGCTGGGAGCGCCCGCTTGCCATTCTCACTCAACGCCATGAGGCGGTTGCCGTGCGGCTGCTCGACCCCCGGGAATACTCCCTTCCCGATATCGGGATGGTGGTCATGGAAGATGCCGAGTCGGGTCAGCAGCTCCACCTGGACACCCATGATGCCCGCTTTCGCGTCCGTTTCGAGGAGGCTGCGCGAAGGCGCGAAGCGGACCTGCACGCCTCACTGGCGCGCTGTGCCACCGACGCCATGGAGGTTTCCACCGAGGGGGATCTTGTGGAGGAGATCGTGCGGTTTGCCACCCTGCGCAAGCGGCGCAAGTCCGCCACTGCTTCAGCCCGCTCCCCTGGTGCGCCTTCGGGGGCCGCGGAGGCTGACGGCAATCTGAAAGAACCTGCATCGAAATGAGGGAACCGTCATGAACTTCATATGGGGACGGATGCTTTTCCTGCTCCTGCTTGTGCCCGTCCTTGTCGGAGCATACGTTCTGGCCCAGCGCCGCAGGCAGAAGTATGCCCTTCGCTACGCCAGCCTCTCCCTGGTCAAGGACGCCTTGGGCAAGGGACCCGGGATCCGCCGTCATATTCCGGCGGCCCTCTTCCTTGCCGGTCTGACTGTGATCATATTCGCCCTGGCCCGTCCCTCGGCAACGGTGGACCTTCCCTCGGAGGAAGGCACTGTCCTCCTCTCCATGGATGTGTCGGGAAGCATGAGGGCTACGGACATCAAGCCAAGCCGCATGGAGGCCGTAAAGGAAGCGGCCAGGATCTTCATCCAGAAGAGGCCACGAAATGTGCGCATCGGCATCGTGGCTTTCAGCGGCACTGCAGAGCTGATCCAGCCTCCGATAACGGACAACGATCAGCTGATGGCCGCGGTCAACCGGCTCCACCCGGAGCGCTACACCGCCATCGGCAGCGGCTTGCAGGCCGCCCTGGATGCCATTTTTGAAAAGACGGACCAGGCGACGACAGACACGCCTCCGCCGGATCCGAACAATCCCTTGACTTCCGCCCCTCCCCCTGACCAGGAGCCGCCCCCTGTACCGCCGGGAAGCTACAAGAGCGCTGTCATCGTGCTGATGAGCGACGGGCAGAGCAACCAGGGGCCGGATCCGCTGGACGTGGCGGACAAGGCCGCAAACCTCGGTGTGCGCGTGTTCACCGTGGGCGTGGGCACCAAGGAAGGGGCCGTCATCGGGTTCGAGGGATTCTCCTTCCGCGTCATTCTTGACGAGGCAACACTGAAGGCGATTGCGGGCAAGACCGCCGGAACGTACTTCAAGGCTTCAAGTGAGAGCGACCTGCACAAAATCTACGAGAATCTCAGCACCCGCCTCATGGTGGAGCGCGAAAAGACAGAGATAACGGCCCTTTTCGTCGCTGCGGCGGCGGCCCTGCTGCTCATTGCCGGCGCGTTTTCGCTGCTGTGGTTCAATAGGCTGCCCTAGACATGGACGGAGTACTCGCGTATGGCGGAGCCGCGCGGGGCCCTGTTGCGTTCTCACCAGCCGCCCGGTATCATGGACCGTCTGTGAAGTGACGTGTCGGTTTCCACGACGGTCGGGAGGCGCGCATGGAAAAGTACCAGCTGTACATCGACGGCAAGTTTGTGGACGCCGAGTCGGGTGAATGCAGACCGACGTTCAATCCTGCAACCGAGGAGCCTATTGCCCACGTCCCCGTGGCCTCCAAGGCCGACGCGCGGCGCGCCATCACGGCGGCTCGCACGTCGTTTGACTCCAGCACCTGGAGCGGCATGGACGTGCGGGACCGGGCAAAGATCCTCATGCGGATTGTGGAGAAGCTCAAGAGCCGCCAGGACGAGCTTGCGCGCCTGGAGTCCGCCGACTCGGGCGCGACCATCCGACAGACCTCGTTCATGGAGATTCCTTTTGGAATAGAGCATTTCCAGACCCTCGTGGAGCTCGGTGAGCGCGTCCCGACCTACGAACCGCTGCCCTGGATCGACGTTCCGGCAGTCTCGTGGAACTTCGTCAACCGCGAGCCCATCGGGGTCTGCGCAGGGATTGTCCCGTGGAACCTCCCGTTCATGATCGCCGTCTGGAAAGTTGCGCCTGCCCTCATCATGGGCAACTCGATGGTCCTCAAGCCTGCAAGTGATACTCCCTTGACCGCACTGGAGCTGGCCAAGGCTGCGGCGGAATGCGATCTCCCGCCGGGTGTCCTGAACGTCGTCGTCGGCTCGGGCCCCGAGGTGGGGGAGGAGCTGTGCTCGAACCCAATGGTGGACAAGGTGGCCTTCACCGGCTCCACGGAGACGGGCCGGCGCGTCATGAAGCTTGCCGCGGACACGGTGAAGAAGGTCACCCTGGAGCTGGGTGGAAAGAGCCCCACCATCATCTGCGATGACGCCGACCTTTCCGTGGCTGTGGACGGAGCGCTGTTCGGCACGTTTTTCTTTGCAGGACAGGCATGCGAGTCGGGGACGCGGTGTTTTGTCCCATCGTCAATCTATGACGAGTTCATGGAGCGCGCACGGGACAGGGTCAGCCACGTCACCGTTGGAGACCCCGGTGATTTCCAGACCGCGCTGGGACCGCTTGTCTCCAAGGCACAGCTCACGCGCGTGCTCGGCTACATAGAGACGGGACGGAAGGAAGGCGCGCGCCTTGTGTGCGGCGGGGACAGACCCGCCCATATGAAGAAAGGCTGGTACGTGCAGCCGACGATCTTCGAGAATGTCCCCAACAACGCAACGATCGCCCAGGAGGAGATCTTCGGCCCGGTTCTCTCCGTCATCCGCTACGAGAACCTCGACGACGCCATCTCCATGGCGAACGACAGCATCTACGGTCTGGGGGGGGCCGTCTTTTCCCGCGACATCCCCAAGGCAATCGCCATCGCAAAGCGGATCCGGACAGGCACGGTGTGGATCAACGACTTCCACCTTCTGAATGCCAGGGCGCCGTTCGGGGGATACAAGCAGTCAGGCGTGGGCCGGGAGATGGGCCCCCACGGCCTCCTGGAATACACCCAGGTCAAGCATATCCACGTGGACCTCGCGCTCGAGAGGTCGAAGAAGTTCTGGTACGATTATATCATGAACGATTGAAGAAGAAGGGGGTTAGCATGGGCATTCCGTTTTTCAGCGAAGAGTGGATTGTTGCATACAAGGCAGCAATCAACGGAAATCCCGCGTACAAGACTGCGGCCGCTGACTGGACCTACGGCGTCGTCGCCCTGGTCTGCAAAGCGCAGCCATCTGCCTTCCCCCAGGACGTCGGGATCTGGCTGGACCTGGACAGGGGCGTATGCCGCGACGCAAAGCTGGTGAAAGTGGAGGAGGCGGCCAAAGCCCCGTTCTGCATCACCGGGGAGTATGCGCGCTGGAAGCAGGTGCTGAGAAAGGAGCTGGAGCCCGTCAAGGGTATGATGCAGGGCAAGCTCAAGCTCAAAGGAGACCTTCCTACAATCGTGCGGGCCGTTGCGGCCGCCCAGGAGCTGGTGAACTCCGCGGCGATGCTCGACACGAAGTTCCTCGACGAGTAGCTGTCATGGATTATCCGGCCGACCTGTCGTTCCTGTTCGTGAACCCGACACGGGTGGTCTACGGTGCCGGCTCCTCCGGGGAAGTCGGCGTGGAGCTGGGCGCTCTTGGCTGCCGCAGGGCGCTGGTGGTCACGGACAGGTTCCTGGAGCAGAAGACGGATATAGTCGCAAAGGTCGTGAAATCACTCGGGGCCGCATGCGCGGTCGTGTTCTCTGACGTACCCGCCGACTCGGGCGTGCACACGGTCAACGCCGGCGCGGAGCTCGGCCGGGCGAACGGCGCGGACTCGATCGTGAGCATCGGCGGGGGGAGCGTCATCGACACGGCCAAGGGGATTGCCATCCTTCTCACCGAGGGCGGCTCGCTCCTCGATCACCAGGGCTTCCAGCTCCTCACGCGCCGGCAGACCCCGCACATCTGCGTTCCCACCACCGCGGGGACCGGTTCCGAGGTGACATACTTCGCGATCATCAAGGACCATGAAAGAAAACGCAAGCTGAGCTTCGGTGACTACCACATCATACCGGATGTGGCAATCCTGGACCCCACCCTGACCGTCGGCCTGCCGCCGGTTCTCACCGCCGCGACGGGGCTGGACGCCTTCTCCCATGGATATGAAGCGCTGACCTCCGCCCTGCGCGAGCCCATCTCCGATGCGCTCGGGCTGCACGCCATCCGGCTGATCCGGAAGTTTCTGCCGATTGCCGTGAAGAACGGCCCGGACATCGGCGCCCGCGGGCAGATGCTCGTTGCCGCCACGATTGCAGGAGCGGCGTTCTCCAACGCGCAGGTTGGGCTGTGCCATGCAATCGCTCACGTGGTGGGCGCGCGCCACGGCGTGCATCACGGCCTGGCAAATGCCATCGCAATGCCTCACGTGATCAGGTTCAACAATGACGTCGTGCCGGATCGCCACCGGCTGGTTGCAGAGGCCATGGACGTGGACGTTCGCGGCTTGAGCGACGAGGCGGCGGGCATCAAAGCGGCCGAGGCGGTATCAGCCTTCGTCCGGGAGGTCGGGCTTCCCCTGACCTTCCGGGAGGCCGGCGTGCCGGAGAGCGATCTTGCCGCCTGCGCCGAGATGACATTGTCCGACGGCGCAATCGTGCAGAACGCCAAGCCCGTTCTCGACCCCAGAGATGTGCTCGGCGTGCTCACGGCAGCGTGGTCAGGCGCTCCGGCAGCAGGATCCGTGTGAGCGGGGCGCTCCACACCGGCGACACGGGGGCCCGAGTGACGCTGGCCGCGGGGGCAGGCGAGGTGGGTCTTGCCGTGATGCTTGCCGACCTCATCCGCCAGAACCTCGAGCAGAAGCCCGGCAAGTGGAGGGACTTCCTCCGGCTCGATTCGCTCATCTCGCTGGAAGCCCGGGACGCGGAGGTGACTGTTACCCTTGCATTTTCCCGCGGCTCCCTCACCATCCATGGAGGCATCCACGGAACGCCGGCTATCAGGATTTCGGCCACCGCAGAGGCTCTCCTGGGGCTTGCTGCCGTGAAGATCGTCGGGGGCCTCCCATTTCTCTTCGGTCCCCAGGGAAGAGGGCTCCGCGCGGGGCTGCTCTCAGGACAGGTGAAGATAGCAGGCTTGCTGCGAAGGCCCGCTCAGCTGGTCCGCTTCACGCGCCTGGTCTCGGTCAACGGATGACGCTGTCAACGGACAACGCGAAGCCCGTGAGCGTATTCAGGCCGGCGAAAGGACAGGGCTGAACTCCAGGCGGAAAGTTTCCTGCTCCCCTGATATCCCCTTCAGGGTCTGCACGCGCCGCGTCAGGCCCCTCACACGCCCCTTCATCCGCTCGATAGCCGCTGGGTCTGACCTGATCTCTTTGGAGATGATGATGTCCCCGCCGTCCGCCGTGCCCTGGATGCGCGCCGCCATGTTCACCACCTGGCCGAAATAGTCCAGCCTGTTGTTGAGGTTCACCATAATGGTGCTGCCGGCATGCAGGCCGATTTTCACGATGATTTCGTTGCGCAGGTTCTCCCTCTTGTTGAACTCGTTGAATGCCGCCTGGATGGCAATCGCGGCGGCCACCCCGTCCACGGGGCGGCGAAACGATGCCATCACGGAATCCCCGATGGTCTTGACGATCACGCCGTCGTTCTGCTCCACCTTGCGGAACAACACGTCGAAGTGGTCCCGGACAAGCCCGTACGCGGCTGAATCTCCAAGCCTGTCATAGAGCTCCGTGGATCCTTTGATGTCCGTGAACATGATGCACACCTGGCTGATGCTCAGACTCTCCCGCAGGGAGAGTGTTTCCGTCTCGAACATTTCCCGAAAAAGCGGGATATGCAGGCAATCCAGACCGGTCACATACGTGTCGGGCAGCCTGATCCTCTTCTCCTTGTGCATCTGCACGGTCAGCCGGGTCTGCTCGTCGATGAACGAGCGATCCACCGCGTAGAGCTTGGCGTTCGGTGTAAAGGTCACCTCCACGTTTCGCGCCAGGTCGTTGCGGAAGTCCACGTTGCATAGGGGACAGTGGTTGCCCGACGTGGCTTCCTGCAGGTGCCTGTGGCTCCCCGCAACCGCGTTGCACTCCGTGCAGTGGAAATCCCAGTTGAGGTCCAGCACGCCCTCCCGCACCAGGCGGATGAACGTAGCCAGGAGCCTGCTGCGGTCTGCGGTGAGCTGCGCGGCGATCACCGACGGATTGATTCTCCACAGGTCCGCATCTTTTGCTCTTCCGAACCACTCAACGAGCGCAACGCCGGGGTAGTGACCCTCATTGTCGCCGCTGACGTTCTTCTGCACTTCCTTCATCAGAGCTCTTGTTTTCACCAGACATATCCTCCTCCCCTTAAATATGCATCCGGGAGGTCACGGGAGTGTAACAGGGAGATCAAGAATGTCCGGTTATGCCGTAGGCTGAACTGCTTTGCCGTGCGCCTGGATGCTCTGGCGGAAGAAGTAGTCGTCGACGATTTCGATCAATTCAGGTGTGAACTCCAGGCAGACATCGACAAGGATCTGCTCCCCGTCCATGCGCTGCACCGATGTCACCTTCCCGTTCGCCGTGAACTGGTAGACCTGGAAATACAGCCGCGCCGAGCAGGCCGCCCCTTCTTCCAGGCCCGCGGGACGGTCCGGAAACCGCAGCGACAGGCTGTTGGCAGCAAGAGAGATCAGGGTGGCCCTGGCCTTCGTCGCGCCCATGACAAGCTCCACGTAGTTGTTGTAGCGCATGAGCCGGGCGGCCGTCTCATCCAGGGGGATGGATTTGCCGGCGAAGTTTTCGAACTGGCTCTTGAGGCCCTCGTAGGAGTAGAGGTAGTCCCCGATTATCTCCACAAGGTCGTTGGGGCATGAGCGGAACGTCGCGTCCATCATGCAGACGTTCTGTTTCCCCTTCACGGGCCCGATCCTGTCCAAGGTGCCGCGAAGAAGGAGTGTCAACGGCTTCTTGCTGCCGGTCTGCTGGAACGTCAGGTTGATGGAGCATAGCTTCTTCTGGAATTGCTGGAAGAAGGAGATTTCCTGCAGGCTCAGGACCACCAGGAATATGCCCCCCTTCATGGACAGCTGGAAGGGGGCGCAGATCAGGAGGTAGCCCTGGATATTGAGGAAGACCTGGGACTGAACCAGGCCCGTCTTTTTCAGAGCATAGGGTGTGATCCGGACGGATTTATCCGCAAACTTTTCGATATAATCCTGGAGCCGCGATTTTGCCATTTCCCTATTGTAGCCCCGCGGTCGGGGGTGTGCAAGCGTCCCTGAAGCGCAAGCGTCTCCGCGCGGTCCTTGACGAGGGCCAACTTTCGGCCGATTCTGGCCGGACATGAATCCGCCACTTGCTGCAGGAAAACTGCCCCTCGGTCTCCTGGAACGGCTTCTGCGGCACACCTCGCGCTCCCCCCTGCTCAAGATCGGCGCAGGCCCGGGGGAGGATGCGGCGGTTGCCTCCGGCGCAGAGACGATTGTGCTGACAGCGGACCCGGTCACGCTCACCGGTGCGCGCCTCGGTGCATACGTAGCAGCCGTGAATGCAAACGACATCGTCGCCATGGGAGGCAAGCCTGTCTATCTCACCACAACAGTGCTTCTGTCGCCGGGAACAGAAGAAGAGGAGCTGGAGAGGATCTTCGCGGACATCGAGGATGCCTGCAGCAGGAACGGTCTGCTCTGGGTCGGCGGGCACACGGAGGTGACCGCGGCCGTGACGCGCACAGTGGTGTGCGGCCAGGCCGTGGGTTTCCTCTCGGGGCCGCCGCTTTCCACTGCGGGCGCGCGGCCCGGGGATTCCCTGTGCATGACAAAATGGGCCGGCCTGGAGGGGTCAACCACAATTGCCAGGGAACGGCCCGATGCGGCGCGCGACGTGCTGGGGGAAGAGCGCCATCAGGCCGTGCTGGGGTGGCTGGACGAACCGGGGATTTCGATTGTCCCGGAAGGCCGCCTCCTTGAGGGCCTGACCCTGACAAGCGGCCACGACCCCACGGAAGGCGGGTTGGCCATGGGGATCCACGAGATCTGCCGGGCGAGCGGCGTCGGCGCCCGCGTCCGTCAGGCGGCAATCTGCGTGAGGGAGGAGACCCGCCTGCTCTGCCGGCGATTCGGGATGGACCCCCTTGGCCTGTTGAGCTCGGGTGTCTTCCTGTTCACGGCCCCGCCAGCGGTGGCGGAAACGGCGTGCGCCAGGCTTGCGGAGGGACGGATCCCCGCTGCGGTCATCGGCGTGATCACGGATGCCGGCAACGGCGTGTGGCTGGAGAAAGACGACGTACGCGTCCCGCTGACGTTCTCAGAGCGTGATGAGATCATCAAGCTGGGAAAGGACTAGTGCTTCATGTCCCAAATTTTCGCCTCGATGAAGATACTCACGAGGTCGGGATCGAGTTCCTTGTCCTTTACTCCGGCGTTGAGGATGTCCAGGGCCTTTTCGGGCTTGACGGCAGGCTTATAGGGGCGGTCGCTCGCGGTCAGGGCGTCATAGATGTCGGAAACCGTCATCATCCTGGTCTGTACGCAGATCTCCTCACCGTGGATCTTCTGGGGGTAGCCGGACCCATCCAGCTTTTCATGGTGCCCCCAGGCGATGACCGGGATATTGCGCATTTCCTTGGTCCAGGGGATTGTCTGGAGAAACTTGTACGTATGCGAAACGTGGCTGTTGATCTGCTCACGTTCCTCGTCGTCCAAGCTGCCCTTCAGGATCCTGAGCTTTTTGTGCTCGTCTTTGGTGAGAAATTGAATCGTGCTCTCGCCGTCGATGAAGGTCTTGACCTGGATCTCATCCAGAATACCCATGGGGGCTTTTGCCAGCACGCTGGGCTCGTTCGCAGTCGCGATGGTCTGCAGGTAACGGTCGATCTCCTCGATGGATTCGATTTCCCTCCGATCGATCTCTTCCTTGAGCCTCAGGTACCCCTCGTTGCCTTCCCTGAGGACCGCGGCGAACCTTTCTTTCAGCAGCTCGTAGAGCTTTGCCTTGCGAATGTAGGAGAGGCGCATCTTCACCAGCTCGAACTGCTCGGGATAGAGCTTCTTCGCTTTGATCAGCACGTGTTCCCGCACCCCGACTTTGCCGAAATCGTGCAGGAGGCTGGCGTAGCGGATCTCCTTCATGTGCTCGGGGGTGAAGCTGACGCCCCGATAGGCGCCTGTATCCACCCGCGTCACCGCCTTGGCAAGCCCCACGGTGTAGTCTGCGACCCTGGTGGAATGGCCTGAGGTGGTGGGATCTCGCGACTCGATTGCGGTTACGGAGGCCTTCACGAATCCCTCGAACAGCGTCTCTATCTCCTGGTAGAGCCTGTTGTTCTCCAGGGACACCGCTGCCTGGGAGGCGAGGGAGAGCACCAGCTGCTCGATATCTTGCGGAAAGGGAACGACCATCCGGTCCGCATCTTCCGGGGTTGCTATCTTCAGATTGAAGTCGGTCTTCCTGTTGATGAGCTGGACCACCCCGATGATTTCTCCCTTGTGGTCCTGCATGGGCACTGTCAGCATGCTCTTGGAACGATAGCCGGTGGACTTGTCATAGCTCACGTTGAAGCCGTACTCGCGGTCTGCCGGTATACTGTACGCGTCGGGGATGTTGAGCACCGCCCCGGTGGAGGCCACGTAGCCTGAAATGGCTTTTTTGTTCAGCGGGAACACCCTTTCGGTGTAGTCCTGGGGATTGGAGTCGTTCTGGGCGATCTTGAATCGAAGCTGCAGCGTCCCTTGTGCTTCGTCGATCTCCACCAGATAGAGCGTCCCAGCATCCGCGCGCGTGATCTGGCGCAGTTGCCGCAGAATGTATGCAAGAAGCTTGTCGTTGTCTTTTTCCGCGGTGAGCTGGATCCCCACCTTGAGCAGCTCGGAGTTCTCGGACTCCTTGGCCTTCAGGAGCCGGTCTTTTTCAGCAAGCTCCCGTTCCAGGTGGAGCCTGCGGAAGAGGTTCCTGAGCGTGCGCTGAAGCTCCTGGGGCCGGGAGAAAGAGAAGACCTCCTCGTAGAGCAGCGTGTCGGGGAGGACGCCTTCGGGGGCAGGGGCCTTGCCGCCGGGGTTCCACAAAAGGATTGAGCCCGCTTCCGAGTTCTCCTGGCACAGTGCCGCGCCGTTCTTTTCCAGGAAACTGCTGTCCACGAGCCAGGCAACCAGATCCCCGTTGTCCGGCGCGTTCGCCGGCATGCGCTTCACCCGTTTGACATGAAGGCTCTTGTCGTTTTGTACAACAGCGGGAAGCTCAGGAACGCCTTCCGCGACTCTCAGAACAAGCTTTGGCACAGAAACTCCCTTTTTCCCCTCTTACTCATAGTTTAGTGAACCGCATACAACTCTTCAAGGATTGACTGCACCAGGGCCGCGCATCGAACCGGTGGCCGTCCGACAAGCGTGGGATCCCCGCTGCCTATCGTTGTCCCTGATCGGGAATCCATCACCGACCAGCGGACCGTGGCGTCAGGCTGGCTGGAGAGGCTCAGTGAATATCGCATTCCGCCAGCGGGTCCTTCCATGCACTCGGAGCCCGCTCTACTAAGATACCGCAGAATCAGCCTCTTTTCCCGCGGGTGAAAAACGGTTCCCCGGAACTCCACCGTCATTGGCAGACCGAGCCCGGCCTGGGGAAGCGCGCCAGGGTTGAGCTGGTAGAGCTGGGCAATGACCTCCCGACGCGGCTCTCCGTGAAGCAGGGGTGCAAGCGCGACAAGGGAATCCGCCATCGCTTCCTTTTCCCAGAACGGATCCAGACCCTCGATGGACCCGCGCAGCAGTTCGGGTGATCGCGTGAGCTTCCCCTGCTCCTGGAGGTAGAAATACTCCGCGTGCGGCGAACGCGCGGTCTCCAGGCGCCTCGCCATGTCCAGGTATTTCAGCGCGACCTCGCGATAGCCTTCGTTGCCTCGATAGAACTCCCACCAGGCGTCCTCATACGACCCTTCGGCCAGGTACTGTCTTCCCACGATGATGGAGTACATGCGGAACCGCTGGCGGTGGTACCAGGAAAGGATCCGATCTCTGGCCGCAGCAGCCAACGCTGAAATGCGCGCAAGGACCCCGCCGGTCGGCTTGTCAGCTTCCAGCCGGGCAAGCCCGGCGTAGACGTCCTTCAGCAGCTCGTGCACGTCCTTGAAGTGCCTCATGACGTCCGTTCCGTAGTACACGATCCACGCGAGGTCCCGGGAGGACAGCACCTCCTCTCCGTAGCGCCGCGCAAGCTCAAGCTGCCCGGACTTCTGCAGCAGGATGGCGATGTTCACCTTGGACAGCGGCGTGGTATCTTTTGCGTATGCGCTCTGGTACTCCGCCTGGGCAGTGGAGAAATCCAGCCGCGACTCGAAAAGCTCCCCGCGGGCAAGATGGCCCGAAGGGCGGTCGTCCATGGCGATGGAGTCGTCGGTATCCCGCAGCGCCGAGTTGTAGTGGAAGAAGTTGTGCTCCAGGAGGGACAGGTTGTAGTAGGCGATGGCGGCGAAGCTGCGGTCTCCGACCCGAAGCGCCTCGTCGATTGCCTTCTGGTAGAACTCCCGCGAGCTGTCGTAGCGGTTCAACCCGGAGTAGATCGTGCCCAGGGTCATTGCCAGCCCGCGCTGCATCCCCAGCCGCGCAAGGCCCTTGCGCACAACCGCCTCGCCCTTTTCCAGCTGGTGCGTCTTGAAGTACATCCAGCCCAGGTCGTCCACCGTGTCGGCGCTGTCCGGCCAGGTGGAGAGGATGCGCGTGAGATAGTCGATCGACTTTTTTTCCTGGTTGAGTTTCCCGAAACTGCGCGAGATCTGGGTGAGGGTGGTGATGTCCGTGGCACCCTTCTTCTCCGCTGCCTGGTATTCCTCCAGCGCGAGGTTGTACAGCTCCTTGTCGTAGTACAGGTCGGCCAGGGCAAGGTTGACCTTGGGCGCCGCGGGAAAACGCTCCTTCGCCTTTGTCAGGATTTTGACGGCGGTCTCGTAGGCATCCTGGGATATCGCCTGGCGCGCCTGCCCGTACATCTCGTTCAGGGTCTCATCCCGCCCCGGCTGCTGGGCCGGGAGGGCGGCAGGAGGAAGGAGCAAAAGCACTACCAGAGGCGGGATGGCTGCTCGGGGGAGGTGCACTTCAGATCATCCTTGCGAGGGAGCCGGCGGGGTTGACCAGACCGAGCAGCCGGCGCGGAAGCGGCGTGCCTGCCCGAAACGCCGCGCGAAACGCGCTGGATGCGGCCCGGGCCGTCCGTTCGTCCTCGCTGTCGAACAGACTGGAAAAGGCGGCTTTCATCAGCTGGTCCGTCATCGTGGAGAGACAAACCCCGTGCTCACGTTCGACCCTCCACGCATGCTCGAGGAGGGACTCCCCGGGCCGCCGTGAAAGCCCGACACCGGCAAGGCTCACCAGGCAGAGCCGGTAAGCTCCCTTGACCCTGCGGCGCCGGCTTGCGGAGAACAGCTCGGGCAGCGAAGGCAGCAGCTTCACGATGAGGAGGAACAGGGCATACAGCGTGGGAAGGGTCAGGTACCACAGGCGCGCAGCAAAAAGGGCAATCCGGGCGAAGGCTGCCCCCAGGTGCCTCACCGACCCCGCCACCGATACCGGAGGCGTTCTTTCCTCCGTCATGCCGGACTGGTTCTTGAGTATCTCGGCAATGAGCTTTGCCATCCTGTCCTTGTCGGGCCCCATGTACGGCGAGAACTGCTCCCCCGGGGCCAGCTGATCCGAGGTGGGGTCGAACTCCACCCACCCGATATTGCCGAACCAGACCTCCACCCATGCATGGGCCTGGAACGCCTTGACCTCGTAGAAGTTGAGTATTTCGGATCGGGGATCAACATAGAAGCCTACCGACACGCGGGCCGGGATGCCCAGGCTCCGGCACATCAGCGCCATGGCAAACGCGAAATAGGAGCAGTAGCCCTTCTTCGCTTCGAAGAGGAAGTGATGGAGCTGATTGCCGTCTGCCGCGATGCCCGGCTTCAGGGAGTAGAGGTAATGGGTCCTCAGGTGCTCTTCGATCGCGGCGACCTTCGCATAATATCCCTGCTGGTTTGCCGTTATCTGCTCCGCCAGGCCCTTGATGAGGGGGTCATCGCCCCAGCGGGTGTAGTAGGACAGGGCGCCGGCGGGCAGGGAAGGAAGGACCGTCACGTTCTGAGGGGCGGCGGACGATCGCATCATCTTTGATTCCACCCGGTAGACGCGCAGGAATGAGGAGGATTTCCAGTTGGAAAGCGGCGCCACGCGCACCGGGTAGTTCAGGGCAATCAGCGAGGAGGGATCGAGAGTGAGAAAATAGTATTCCTGGGTGATGCGCTCGCGGTCTCGGAAGCCGGGATCAGGGTAAGTTTCCGGAGAATCCGGCACCACTGTTGAGGACTCATCAGCGCCATGGCCGGGCTCCATGAAGAACCCCCGCTGGGAATCGTAGCTGCCCAGGACGAACCGTCTCAGGAGGAATCGCTCAGCCTTGCCCTCCGTGCGAAAGAGCATGACCGTATCGTTGGATGTGCGTATCTCGCTTTCCAGCCTGACGTAGGGGGCAAAGTCGAAGCGGAAGAGCGTTGGCCTCATCAGCCCCCCGCCAGCCTTTACGGCGCTTTCGCTGTACCGGCCCAGGAGGAGGAAAAGAAAGACCAGGAGCAGCGGGATCACGATCCACGCAAAGCTCAGGGCGGCGCGTCGGCCGAAGCCGGCGCCGGAGTCGGGCCCGGCGTCTGGCGCGTTTTCCGCGCCCTGCAACGCTCCTCTTCGGAGCGCGCGCGGGTCAATCCCTGTCAGGTTCCCCGACAGGAGGAGCACGAAGAACTCCGCAATCACGAAGAGACAGAGCACAAGCGCGTAGCCGAGGGGGTGCGGGTACAGGGTGAGCCGGTAGCCCGCCTGCGACCAGAACACAGCCGCAAGAAGGCCGGAGTTCAGTGCCACTTCGATGACAGGGAACCGCGGGTTGCGGAGCGCAAGGAAATTGAAAAGCCAGGCAACAACGTAGCCGGCAAGCGCGGGGAAAAAGTCCTTGTCAAAGAAGAAGAAGAGAAAATCAGTTGCCGGTGCGGACGCAATGGCCCTTTGAAGCCTGAACACAAGGAAGAAAAGGGCGCGCAGGGCGACAGGGAGGGCAATGGCAAGGACCAGGGACGGGAGAAAGCGAAGCCGCGCGCGTTCCATCAGGAGACCTGCGCAGATCCCCATGAGAAGGGCTGTGCTCAGGAAGACCAGGTCTAGCTGATCGCGGAGCTGCAGAAAGGAGTTGATAAGCAGGTAGAACAGGATCAGGTTCCTGAGGAGATGGAGAGAAAGCCTGCGGGCTGAATCAGACTTCCAGCGCATGGCGCACCTTCCAATCCGCGCCGCCGTATGTGGCCAGGTCCCGGCTCAGGGCATTGTTCAACATAACCCGCGCTCGCGCCAGCGCGGCGGGGGAATCAGGCTTCGACGTGCCGGCCGGCAGGAAGAGAAGGTCCCGAAGATGGAGCAGGGGCGCGCGGGCAGGTACGGGAGGGGCTTTCATGAAGAGGCTTGTGCTCCATCCCCTGTCCCTGATCTGGGAAAGGATGGATCCGAGGCCCGGTGAGCCGGGAGAAGAAAAGACCGCCGCATGAAGCCGTGGGAGGGCGGGGAGGGGCAGTTGCCACGGCTGGCCCGCCCACCACTGGTCTGCCAGTGCTGCAAGGAGCTCGGTCCGCTTCTCCTGGCCGTACTGACGGCAGTCCCCGGCACCGGGCCGGCAGAGAAGAACCGCGGTCCTGTCGTTCAGGAGCGCGTCCATCGCCGAAGCGCATGAGTCCACCAGCGCGTCCAGGTACTGGTCCCTGAGCTGCCGCGGGATCAAAGGATTTTCGCTGGTGTCCAGGACGAACAGGATCCGTGATTCAGGCGGCGGAGTCTCCTCACCCACGCGGAGGAACAGCTCCCGGGAGTGAGCGAACACCTTCCAGTTGAGGCGCCGCGCATCGTCCCCGGGGTAATACTTGCGCACCTCCAGAAGCTCTTCGCTGCGCCGCCGCCTGGTGGTGGTGACAGAGGGAGCCTCGCCCTCTGCCAGGATGCGCCAGGACTGCTCCCGGGTCAGCGCGGGGTGAACGGTGAGGGCCGCCGCAACCGGCACGCTCATCCGGTTTGCCGTGAAGCCCAGGAGGTCGCGGACTTCCAGGATGGCTTCGCTGGAACGGTAGGCGCCGCGTATTGCGGCGCGAAAGCGTATGGGGCGTTCCGTTGCCCCGGCGCCGAGTCCGCAGGTGATGGAGTCAAACAATCTGTCGTGCCAGGAGAGGGGAAGTGAAAAGCGGACAATGAAACCCGGAGGCAGCGCCCGGGGAAGTCGTGCTGAAACGAACGCGTCGCCGTTGTCGCCGGGATTCATGCCGGACTGCGGCAGGATCACGGTGAGGAAATCGGGTTCCGTTCTTTTCCTGCGCGAAAGCAGGAAAAGGGAGACGTGGCTCGCCAGGATGGCATAGAGGGCATACAGGAGGAAGCTTGCCCCCCAGAAAAGGGACGCCAGGTCAGCGCGCGCAAGCCCCACAGCCAGCATGCCGGCGGCCAGCAGGAAGAGGAGCAGTCCTCGGACCGAGAAGGGAAAAACCGCGCCGGAAACCCGCAGCAGCGCGGCTGCGGGGTTCGTCGTGTTCCTGGGTTTCATGTTGGCTGACTTCAATACTGAATGTGGGAAAGCTGGGACATGGTGATCTCCCGGGCCACTGCCTCAGGGTCCATCCGCGCGTCCTTCAACCGCAGTCGGTGGGAAATGACAAGCGGCGCGAGGTCGATGAGATCCTGGTCTATGACGTACTCGCGATCCCGGACCAGCGCCAACGCCCGCGCCGCCCGCACAAGCATAAGGCTCCCGCGGGGGGAGGATCCCAGGGCAATGCCGGGATGGCTGCGCGTGGCACCAGATACTCCAACAGCCGCCCGGATCAGCTTCTCGTCGCAGAAGACCCGCCCCACGGCATCCCGCGCGCCAAGGATCTCATCCCGGCCGCACACTGCCTGGACGACCGGCATCACGGTGCGCGAGGGGTCGTCCCGCACGATCTCCACCTCAACGTCGGGCGCAGGGTACCCGACCCGAAGCTTCATGAGAAACCGATCGATCTGGGCCAGGGGCAAGGGGTAGACTCCTTCGACCTCCACCGGGTTCTGCGTTGCCATCACGAAGAAGAAGGGATCCATCCGATGCGTCTTATTGCCGATTGTCACCTGACCTTCCGCCATCACCTCCAGGAGGGCGGACTGCACCTTGGGAGTGGTCCGGTTGATCTCGTCCGCCAGGAGCACGTTCGTGAAGACCGGGCCGGGAGAAAACACGAATGTGCCGGTGGAGGGGTCAAAGACGTCGACGCCGGTGATGTCATAGGGAAGAAGGTCTGGAGTGAACTGGATGCGGCGGAAGATCACGTGGCTGCCTTTTCTGGACCGGGAGACCAGGCGGGCCACCGTCTTGGCCAGGGTGGTCTTGCCAAGGCCCGGCACATCCTCTATGAGCAGGTGCCCTCCGGCGAGAATACAGGTCACCAGATATTCCAAGACCGATCTCTTGCCCCGGATGACCGTTTCCAGCCCCTCTATCAGCCGGCGCGACAGCGCGTGGGAGGCCGCGAAATCCAGAGCGGGCCGGGCAGGTGAGGCAGAGTCACCCATCAACCGGAATGTACCACAGTCAGGACAAAGACGGATAGTGCAGGAGGAGCTTCGCTTTCAGCCTCAGCGTGAGCCGGCGCAGCCGCTCCAGGTTGTAGGGGAACGTGAATGCCACGAACTTTCGCAGGATGTACTGGTGCGGGTCCCTGACCCTCTTCTGCGGCAGCAGCCAGGAGATGCCGAGCCTCTCCTTGAGCACAGGCAGGAGGAAGCGCTTCACCGCTGCGTGGAAGGCCTCCAGCTCCTCGATGCCCCGCAGGATCTGCCATTCCTCACCCGGGTAGACCGAGGTGAGGGAGACAAGCTCGCGGATGTTGCGCACCGTGCGCAGGTCGATGGGGATCCCGTCAAGGATCAGGCTGAACCAGGTGCGGTCGAAGTTGTTCTCGAACACGTCGCGAAGCTCGCCAATGAGCCTGATGATCTCAGCGCGTTCGGCAAACCCCGGCCCGGCAGGATGCAGCGCAATTTCAGACACTTTTCCCGTGCTCCGTCACCTCTCCCATTGTCGGACGGAGCGCGACTGTGCTGTAGCCAGGGATGGCGAAGTACGCGGGTACGCGTTCCGCGCGAACGCGGTCGGCCCGCCCGCGCCTCCCACGGTACCCCGTGGGGTTGCGCGGCCGGGATGGCCGAAGGGCCGACTGCAGCGGCGGCCCCCGGTTATTGGGCGTCAACGGACTGGATGAAGTCGCCAGCCTCCTTTGTCTGCGCGGCTTCCTGGTCGCGCAGCTTTGCGATCTGGTCCGCCAGCCTGGCAAGCTCGTCTTCCTCGTCGTTCAGGGTCTTGACGTACCGCTTGTACAGGTCGGAGGTCTGGGAAAGCCGCTCCATGTTGGCCCGGATGCGCCCCTGGTCCTGCGAGATCTCATTTACCCGAGCTTCCCTGCGCGTCCGCTGGGACGTCGTGTCGGAGAGCTTCTGCATGATGGCGGAAAGCTTCTGCAGGGCGGCTTTCACGGACGGGCTGACTACGGAGCTCCTGAGGTAGAACGCCACCTGATCGCCCGACAGGCTTGAGAGCGAAACGCTCTGGTCCACTGTGCGCGTCTCCACCACGGAGAGCTTGCCTGTCTTGCCCGCCGCAACGGGGAGGCTGAAGCGGTAGACGTCCCTGGTGCGCTCTGTCGGCTCCTTGGGGCTGACCAGCGTCCACTCGGGCTGGTAGGAATGCTCGATGAGCACCGTGCGGTCTTTCGTGCCGCGGTTTTTCACGTTGTAGATCTGCTCTGTCTGCTGCCTGTTCGTATAGAAGAACACGCCCTTTGAGATCCTGACTGAGACAAGGCTCTCCGGCGCGGACCCGGGCACAGACTCCACTTCCGTGTCGAGGTCCATGGCATAGGTTATGATCTGTGTTCCGCCCGGGGGAAGGTCGCTGATCTCTGCGTCGCCGGCATAGCTGCCTCCGTCGAACACGGTGATCGGTCCCTGCATGAGGTGGAGGCTGCTCGAGTTCTTCAATCGTACTGCGTTCAGCGGGTACTTGGGCTGCGTGGCCTCGTTGTATAGCGAAATCCTTTCCCCGCCCACCTGCTGATTCACAATGGGCAGCATGGCCGACTGTTGGCGTGGAAGCGTTACGGGTTTTTCAATGGAATACTGGAAGAGGTCGCCGACCTGTCCTCCCTGGGCGGCCGCAGCCACTCCCTGGGAGATGGAGAACTCGTTGCCGGGGGCCCCGCGCGCAGCCGCTCCCCCCGCGGAGAGGGATTGCGCTGATTTGGCCATGGGGGCAGCCGAGCGCATGGGGGATGCGGGCGCCGGGGCTTCCTCTGGCGCGGCCTCCTCCTTCTGCGCCTGCGACTCATCCATTGCCATCTCGTTTGTCCTGGGCGTCAGAGACTGGTACAGCTCCAGCTGCACTTCAGGCCTCTGGATGTACAGGGGCTGGTACAGGTCCATGGTGAACGTGATGGGGCGCCCCGAAACGAGGCTCAGCACGACGTTCTTCCAGTCCCCATCAGTGGTGTTTTCCACCAGGGCCCATCCCTGCAGCAGATGTGATGCCGCGTCGCCGAGCACCAGGCGGTAGCTCGTCTTCCAGACCGGGGACTCGAGGATGTAGCCCACACTCACCCGGCGCCTGCCGGTTCCGCTGAAATGGAGGACCAACTTTTTCTTTTCCACGCCATGGGAGGAGGACAGCACCTGGAGCGCCTGCGCCAGGTCATCCTGCAGCTCCTTGCGCAGGAAACGGATTCCCCCGACCTCGGACAATGCAATGCTCGCCATCCCCGTTGCGGTGTTGACAGTCAGGAAATCAGCGGGGACTGGCTCTTTTGCGCCTGTGGCAACCTGGCGTGTTTCAACTCCAACGATTGCGCCGGTCACCTTTGTTCCGCCTGTGAGCGTGGCTTCAACCGGCTCCCCGCGAGCCTGGGCCAGAAGGGCAGAGAGAGACGGGTTTGCGGTGAGGTCCAGCGCGAAGCTCTTGAGGGTGCGCGTGATGGGATCCCGCGAGGAGTAGGTGACGCTCGATATCGCGCCGCCGTCCATGTCGCGCAGAACAAGACTCTTCAGCAGGTCGTTGATCTGGCTGGCGGAAAAGGTGAGCTCCATGCGGGCGTTGCCGTCCACGGCCCCGTCGTGCTGGAAGTATCCCACGCCGCTTGTGAACAGCACGAGCCTGGTGAGGGGGACAGTGACGTCCTTCTCCTCCTGGGCCCCAAGGGCAACCGGGACGGCGCATGAAGCCAGCAGTGCAAGGGAAGCGATGAACCACGGATTGTTCAGCATGTGCTACTCCTTCGTTTCAGGACGGCCTGCGGGAATGGCCGGAGTTGTTTCGGAATGGGATATTATGAATCCGAACAACCCCCCGATTATCCCGCCCACGATGTGAGCCAGCTCGGATACAGTGCTGGGCGTAAAGGCGTTCACGAACTCTCTCACCAGATAGAGCACGACGATGAGGATGAAGGTGAGCGGCACTTCCCCCTGTCGGATGTTCGTGAAGGAGCTGAGCAGGATCAGCATGAACACGATCCCGCTTGCCCCGATAAGGCCGGTTCTGACGACGAGGATGTTCAGGATGGCCGTGGCCACCGCCGTGACCAGCATCATCAGCAGAAGGGGCAGAGAACCGTATTTCTCCTCCAGCACAGGACCAATGAGGAGAATGAATGAGAAGTTTCCGATGAGGTGGGTCCAGTTTGCATGGCCGATCACGTAGCTGAACAGGCGCAGCCATGAAAGCGGAGAGGAGAGGCTGAAGTCGGGGTACAGGGTGAAGAAGGTGCGAATGAAGACCCCGCCGGAGATCTGGTCTATGAGAAGGACGAGCGCAGCGATGATGGCAAAGGACAGGATGACCGGAGAGTTGTAGCGGATCCGCAGCTTCATCGGGAGGCCCCCTTTTTGCGCATAGTAGAGCAGGTCGCAGGGGACTGCAAGGCTGAATCCGTCCGTCAGCCAAGAGATCGGGAAAGAGCCTCCTCCACGGCGTCCCCGAAGGACGTGGCCGCATCCGCCGGCCGGCCGGCGCCCTGCATCCACGCACCGCGCCCGCCGCCCTTGGCATGGGCCGGGCCCAGGAGCGGTGTCACGATTGACGGAAGGTCGATCCTGGCGCCAAGGGAGTGCGCGACGATCCACTGGAAGGCGTCGGCGGACCGGTCAACCGCAATCAGCGCCCTGCCGGGAGACGCGACAGCTCTCTCGGCAAATGCCTTGAGGTACGCCGGACCAGCGCCGTCGAACGCCGCGCGGACCAGGAGCGTTTCCCCCAGAGCTCTTGCCCGCGCCGCGGCGGAATCCGCGTCCGCCACGGCGCGCTCCTGGCGCATCCTCCCCAGCTCCCGCTCGCTTTCGCGGAGGCTTCGCGCCAGCTCCTCGACGCGGGCGGCAATGTCGGATTCCCCGCAGGTGAGGAGGCGCATGAGGGTCTGCACGAGGACCGCCTTTCTGCCGTAATCTTCCATGGCGCGCGCGCCAATGAGCGCCAGGATCCGCGCCCGGCCCCTGATCTTTTCCTGGGCCACGATTTTGACCAGAATGATCTGCCCGGTGGCGGCCACGTGAAGCCCGCTGCACGCCGCCCAGTCGAACCCGTCCACCTCCACGATTCGCAGGCGACCAACTTCGGGCGGCGTTCTTCGAAGGGGAAACCGGGATGCCTCCGACGGGTCGACTTCGTGAATCCGGATCTGCCGGTTTTCCCTGATGATGGAGTTGGCGAGCTGCTCAGCCCGCCGAAGGACTTCCTCCGGCACCACGGGGGTCTCCAGCTCTATGGTGGTGGTTTCCTCTCCGAAGTGGACCGACACGGTTGCCAGGCCGCCGACGCTGAGCAGGGCCTGGGAGAGCACGTGCTGTCCGGAGTGCTGTGCCATGAAGTCCAGGCGCCTGGCTGCGTCCACGACGCCGTGAACCAGCGCCGCCGCGGACACTGTGCCCGGGCCGATCGGCGCTGAATCCAGCACGTGCACGATCTCTCCGTCACGGTCTTTCACATCCACGACGCGCGCGATGCCCAGGAGTCCCCTGTCCGGGGGCTGTCCTCCGCCTCCCGGGAAGAAGCACGTGCGATCAAGCACAACCTCATGCAGCGCGCCGTTTGTCTCGTCTTTCACAATGGAGGCGTCGAACTCCAGAAGGGGCGGGTGGTCATAATACAGCTTCTCTGTCACGGATACGGAGTATCCGCTTTCCGTTCGCCTTGACAAGTCTCCGGAGGGGGCCATATCTTAAACGCGGCCATGGATCCTTCACGGCGGTCCGAAGGCAACCGTCTGAAGGGAAACGGAGGAAGGAATGCCGGCACTTGCTTCCCTGGACGACCTGCGTGAGGTTCTTGCGCGCCTGGAAAGGCTCAAGGGAGAGCAGCCACAGGCGTACGAGCAGTTCGCGGACGTCCTGCGCACATGGCGCAGGGTGGGGTACAAGAACATCTGCAAGCTGCTCTTAGGAGAAGCCACCCCGGAGAAACTGAAAGGCGAGGGATGAAATACCATCGTTTCCTGGTGGCCGCTTTCCTTTTCCTCGCGGCCCTGTCCGCATCTGCTCAGGATTTCCGCAAGGTCACCTGGGGGATGTCGCCGGAAGAGGTGATCAGCGCTGAGAGCGGACTGCAATTCTCCAGGATGAACGGGACCGCGAACACGATGCTGAGCACCCGCGTTGATGTGACGGGCCATAGCGGTCTGCTCAACTACATCTTCCAGGACGACAAGCTGGTCATCGCCCAGTACAGGTTCGATGACGAAGAGGACATGAGGACCTACAACGAGATCCTGAACGCGCTGACGGACAAGTACGGTGCGCCGTACGATTCCGGTGATTCGTATTCACGCTGGAAGCTGGAACGCACGTACGTCGGGATTTCCTTCAAAGACAACCTCTGCAAAGTGGATTATGCGGACCAGAAGTGGGTCGCTGACACCAGGGAAAAACGCCGGGCGGAGTACGATTCCAACTTCTAAGGATCTGGCCGCGCCTTCCGCCTCCCAACACCGTGCAACCCCAGGGAAGCGCGGAAGCCGTGCTACGCATCCATGGCTAGGAGTCCTCTATTCGCTACGTAGCATTCGACGTTGAAACAACGGGTCTTGTGCCCGGCGTGGACCGCATCATCGAGCTGGCCGCAGTGGCATTCGAGGGTCCCGTGGTGCTGGAGTGTTTCCAGCAGTTCATAGACCCCGGCCTTCCGATCCCCGAAGCCGCCTCCCGTGTCAACGGAATCACGGACTTGATGGTAAAAGACGCGCCGCCAATCGCGGACGCGCTGCCGGCTTTTCTCCGCTTCCTCGGCCAGGGCACGCCCGTGGCGCACAATGCGACGTTCGACGTGGGATTCCTCGCAGCCGACATCCATCGGACGGACGGGTTCCCGCCCGCAGGCCCGGTCCTGGATACCCGGGGTCTGGCCCGTCGGGCCTTCCCGGCAAGAGCCAGCTACAGCCTGAAGAACCTGGCCAGAGACCTGCAGCTGGAGGCGGGCACGCACAGAGCCCTCGCTGACGCCCATGCATGCCGGGAGCTGTTTTTGCGCTGCCGGGAAACTCTGGGAGAGCATGTCTCTCCGTCGGAGCTAGCTGCGGCCAGCGGCCCGCCTCTGGACTTCATCTGTCACACCCCCCGTTGTGTCGAAACGGCCCTCAGGCTCGGTGAGGCCTTGAGCGGGGGACTCGAGGTGCGGATCGAGTACAGGAGCGCCGGCGGGGAGACCACCGTCCGGGATATCCGCCCCCTGGGGTTCGCCGTGATCGGCGGATCGGTGAGCATCAGAGCGCTCTGCCGGCTGCGGGGGGAGGAGCGCACCTTCCGCCTGGATTCCATTGTCCGGCTCCTGGAGCCTGCGGCCGCAGGCGAGGTATGTCGCGAAAGCTCCAATCATGGTACTCTGCCTGCGAGCACACACAACGGGGGGACCGCCATGCACGGACTGACATCGGCAGCATTATCGAAGATCGACGGGATCCTCGAATGCGCCGCGCTGGAGCGAAGGAAGTCCCTCTTCGAGCATGAGGTCTACGGGATCCTTTCCGCGCTTGGCCTCACGGTGCCGAGGTTCCTGTTCGTGAAGGACCTCGGCGAAGTGAGCGAACAGAGCCTCCGCGCGTTCGGCCACTCCCTCATCGTCAAGGTCGTCTCCCCCGATATCCCTCACAAGCAGAAGCTCGGCGGGGTGAAAAAAGTTTCCGCCGCTGACCCCCTGTACGTGCAGTTTGTGCTGTCACGGATGCGGGAAGAGGTTCTCTCGCACTTTGCACCGGACGAAGCCCCCCGGATCACGGGCTTTCTCCTGGTGGAGTACATCCCTCACACGCAGGCCATCGGCTACGAGGTCCTCATCGGCTTCCGTGAAGACCCCGCATTCGGGCCCGTGCTCACCGTCAGCAAGGGCGGGGACGACGCGGAGTTCTTCGCCGCCCACTATGACCCGGCCAACCTGTTCCTGCCTCCCATGGAGTACCCTCAGGCCCTGGCTTTCACCCGCAGCCTTCATATCCGCTACAAGTTCGACCAGATCGGCCATCCGGAATACCTGGAGCAGATGGCGCTGGCCATGGCCGGATTCAGCAGCCTTGCCCTTGCATACTCGCCAATGGCCGCCCAGCCCCGTTTTGCCTTCACCGCGTTCGAGGTCAATCCGTTTGCCATTTCCTCGGACGGCCGGTTCGTGGCAATCGACGGGTTAGCGGAGTTTGTCTCCGGCACAGACCTGCGCAACTGGAGCACCCGGGTGAACCAGTCCAACCTCGACGCGTTCTTCCATCCTCGCGGGATAGCCGTCATTGGGGTGTCCTCCGATCTGTCGAAGTACAACCTTGCCCGCGACATTGCTGAGCTTCTGCATGAGCTTCGCCACGGGGACCTGTTCCTGGTCAACCCGCGGGGCGGCACCCTGAGGTTCGGGGACAAGGAGTACCCGCTGCACCGGGACCTCAGGGAGCTGCCGTCTCCCGTGGAGCTTGCCGTGTACGCGGCTCCGGCCCAGGCGGCCCCCGAGTTCCTGCGCACTCTTTCCGGAAGGAGCGTGCGCGCCGTTGTCCTCATCCCGGGCGTGCCCGCATCCACTCCCTACGCTGACTACGCGCGCGAGCTGCTGGAAGCGCTGCCTCCCGGCATCCGGATCATGGGCCCCAACTGCATGGGCGTCTATCATGCCGCAGGTCCAGGGGTTCCCGGGTTGAATACCCTTTTCATCAACGAAAAGAGGCTGGAGGTCCGTTCATCGGACCGGGCCAACACCGCCCTCCTCACCCAGAGCGGCGCCCTGGCGGTCACGGTGATCGACAAGCTGCGCAACTGCCGGCCCCTGCACTGCGTCGTGAGCTTCGGGAACAAGCTCGACGTGCGCGTCGGTGACCTCCTCTCCTATTTCGAGACCGACACGTCCGTGGATGTGATGGCTGTCTACCTTGAAGGGCTGGACTCCGGCGAAGGCCGCGCCTTCTTCGACAGGGCACGGGAGTCGGCCAAGCCCATCCTTGCCTACAAGGGCGGCCGCACGGAAGCCGGCGCCCGGTCCGCGGCCTCCCATACCGCGTCGATGTCCGGGAACTACAGCGTCTTCCGCGCCGCGTGCCAGCAGGCGGGCGTGATCCTTGCTGAGACGATAGAGGAATACTACGATCTCATGAAGACGTTCTCCCTTCTTGCCTCCCGGCCTCCGCGGGGAAACAGGGTGGCGGGAGTGGTGAACGCGGGGTTCGAGTCTACCGTGGGAGCGGATGAGCTGCAGGGCCTCACGCAGGCAAAGCTCGGCGCCCGTACCATTGAGAAGCTCACGCAGATCAACAGGCACGGGCTGGTGGATGTCTCATCGCCTTTCCTCGACATCACGCCCATGGCTGATGACGCAATGTACGCGCAGTTCGCGGAAGCGGTGATCGAGGACGATGCGGTGGACTGCGTGTTCGTTGCCATCGTCCCCCATGCCGTCTCCCTCAAGACGGTCCCTGAAACCTGCCGCGATGCCGATGGCCTTGCCTGCCGGCTGGTCCAGATAGCCTCCCGGCACAGGAAACCAATGGTGGTTTCCGTGAACGCGGGCCGCTACTATCAGGACTTCGTGGCTGCGCTTGAAGAGGGAGGACTGCCGGTGTTCTCGGACATACGCTCAGCCATCACGTCCCTGGACACCTTCGTGTCGTACAACCTGAAGAAACAGGGCGGCCGCTGATGGCGGCGTCCGCGCGCCGGGGAAGCCGCTGATGGAGATGTTCCAGCTGGTGGACCGGGAGGGAAACCCCGCCGGCCAGGCCACACGGGAGGAATGTCACGGGAATCCCCTTTTGATCCACCTTGTTGTGCACCTGCATGTCCTGGATCCGGCCGGAAGGCTTCTGCTGCAGAAGAGAGCGCTGAGCAAGGACACAAATCCCGGTCTTTGGGACACGTCCGTGGGCGGACATGTGCGGGCGGGAGAGGACGTCAATGAAGCCCTCCGACGCGAGGCCGGGGAGGAGCTGGGATTCGACGCCGCAGGCGCCCGGTTCCTCTATGGGTATCTCTACAGCAACTCATTCGAGACGGAGTACGCCCGGTGTTTCCTGCTCAGCCACTCGGGAAAGTTCGCCCCTGATCCTGAGGAAATAGCCGATGTGCGCTTCTTTTCCCTGCGGGAGGTCTCCGCGCTCGTCGGGACCGGCTCGCTCACGCCGATGTTCGAGCACGAGCTGCCCATGCTCGTGCGGCGCCTTGAACCCTCCCTTTAGGAGCAGCGCGGCTCCCGTCCGCCGGCAGCGGCTCGCAGAAGAAACGGCCCTGGAAGAAGTCGCAGCCGTGATCGCGAAGCAGCGCCACCTGTTCTTCCGTCTGCTCCCCCTCCGCCACCACTTCCAGGCTGAGGCTGCGGCCCATTCCAATGATCGCCGATGCGATCTCCACGCTGTTTGCGTCCCTGGGGATGTCCCGGATGAAGGACCTGTCTATCTTCAGGCGGTTTATGGGGAACCTCTTCAGGGATGAGAGCGATGAGGACCTCGTGCCTGTCGATGATCAGGATGGCGGAATCGATTGCGTCCAGCAGTCCTTTGACCGGGAGGCCGGCTGCCCTGGCATGTCGGGGAGCTTCTGGAGGAGCGCTCATGCGAGCTTCACGGCGGCGATCCAGGCCCAACGCGGATCAGGTCCGCCCCGCTGGCATGCCGTCCTGCTGCTGGTAGTCCCGCGAAGCCTGCAGGGCAAGCGTCCGGTAGGCGCGGCCATTCTCCCTGATCCTGTCCAGCGTCGCATCGTCCACGCTGCGCACCGCCTTTGCCGGGCTTCCCAGGATGACGGATCGCGGGGGAAAGGATTTGCCCTCGGTGACCAGGGCCCCGGCACCGACAATACTTTCCCTGCCGATCACCGCGCCGCTCAGAACAACGGCGCCCATGCCGATGAGGCAGTCGTCCCCCACGGTGCACCCGTGCAGCACCGCGTTGTGACCTATCGTGACCCTTTCCCCGATTACAAGCGGCAGACTGGTGTCGACGTGCAGTGTGGCCCCGTCCTGGACGTTCGATCCTTCGCCCACCGTGATCCCCGCCAGGTCCCCCCGCAGCGTGGCGCTGAACCATACGCTGGTTGCCGCCCCCAGCCGCACGTCCCCTGCCACTTCCGCGTTCCACGCGATAAAAGCCGTGGCATCGATGATCGGCGCCTTGTCTCCGATCCTGTGCACCATCTGCCAAATATACGCCGCGGCGGTTTGACGATGCAAATCCCGCTCCTGTACCTTCTGGTCATGGAACAGAAGCTCATCGAAGGCGTCAGGGCTCCCGAGTTCTCCCTGCGGGACCAGGATTCGAAAACGGTGAAGTTGTCCGACTTTCAGGGCCGTAAAGTGCTCCTGTACTTCTACCCCAAGGCCGACACGCCGGGATGCACCACGCAATCCTGCGCGGTGCGCGATGCGCGGCAGGATTTCCGCAAGCTTTCCGTTGCCACGCTCGGCATCAGCCCTGATTCTCCGGAGGACCAGAAGAAGTTCGACGTCAAGTTCTCCCTCGGGTTTCCGCTGCTCTCCGACATGGAGCATGCGACGGCGGACGCCTATGGCGTGTGGGGGGAGAAGACGTCGTACGGAAAGAAGTCGATGGGCATCATCCGCTCATCGTTCCTGATCGACGAGAAGGGCGTGGTTCTGCGCGCATGGTACGGCGTGAAGCCCGAGGAGACCGTGCCGAAGGCAAAAGACGCGCTGGAACAGGCGGCTGGAGCGGCACGGTAGGTCCTCCCCCGCCACTGAGCGGCCCAGGAAACTCCAGTCCCGCTTGACCTTGGTCCCCATTCCGTGACATACAGCTGTCGCGATGAAACTCTGGGCTCTCGTAGTTTTGGCTCTTTGCATTCATGCCCTGGGGTTTGCCCAGGCTGCGCAGCCGCAGACCCGGCGCGCCCCGCTCATCCCCCCTGAGCCGCGCGACGGTGAAGGAACGGCCACCACGGTTGTCCCGATCCTCATTTACCACGCCATCAGGCCGTATGTCGAAAGCGACACACCTGCCGTGCGCCGGTATATCGCCACGCCGCAGGCCCTGGATGAGGAGCTGGCCTGGCTGAAGCAGAACGGGTATGTGTCCATCAGCTTCGATGACCTGGCCAATCACATCAACAACGGAGCCGCGCTCCCGCCACGGTCAGTCATCATATCCTTCGACGACGACTGGCAAAGCCAGTACCGCTACGCCTTTCCGCTTCTCAAGAAATATGACTTCTCAGCGACCTTCTATATCTGGGTCGTCGTGGTGGGGATGAAGAACCACATGACGTGGGACGAGATCAGAGACCTGGCAAGGGCCGGCATGCGGCTGGGCTGCCATACGTACACGCATCCTTACCTCACGCGCATCCAGAAGGATGAGACCCTGAAGAGGGAGATCGCCGGCGCCAAGCAGATCATAGAGGCCCGCACCGGCGTCTCCGTGACGTCCCTTGCATATCCGTTCGGCCAGTACGACGCGAGGGTGGTGGCTGCCGCCAGGGAGGCGGGCTTCACAAGCGCACGCAGCACGTGGCCGGGCGTCGTTCACTGCAAAGAAGGTTTGTTCAGCCTCACGGGCCTGATCAGGACAGAATCCGAGAAGTCCCTGGTTGATACGATGCAGAAGTACCTGAATATGTCAGGGACGCCGGAGGGCGTCGCAGGGGAAGCAGGCGCAGCGGGCGTAGCAGGCCAGGCCGCTGCGCCCGCTCCCGCGGGCCCGGAACCACAAACGGACCCTGCCGCGCAGCCTCTTTCCCCTCCCTCCCGGGGCCAGCCTGTCCAGGTTCCCTCTACTTCTCCTTGAGGGGCACCAGGAGGAGCGGGACGCTGGCGCGCGCAACCACCTGCGCGGCCACGCTTCCTGCCCAGAACGCGTCCGTGCCTGCCCTTCCATGGGTGCCCATGACAACGAGGTCCGCCGTGAGGCGGCGGGCTGCTCTGATGATAGCCCGCGCGGGGTCACCTCGCGAGGTCTCGCTGCCGGCGTGAACCCCTGCGCCCTGGAGCTCTTTCTCCCGGGCGCTCAGGTAGTCCCGAGCGCTCGCGCTGTCCATTTCCAGCTTTACCCGGGTGGTGCCGGGGAGCAGGAGCGAGAGCGCGGCCTGGAACCCGCCAAGTTTCCCGATGGTCGGCACAACCATCAGAAGATGAAGCCGGCACCGGAAGGCAAGGGCCAGATCGGAGGCAACGGGCAGGCCCTTTTCATGGGATGGGTCACCGTCAATGGGCGCAAGGATGGTGCGCCAGTCCGCGCTGGAGCTTTCCCCCCTCACGTCCGTCGTGGGGCGGACAACCAGGACCGGGGTCTTTCCTCGCGCAATGATCTGCTGCGCGATGTCCCCGAAGAGAAGGCGCCGTGCCCCCCCTCTCCCGTGCCTGCTCATGACAATGAGGTCGGGGGCCAGCTCCGTGGAGTGTTCTGTGACGCTTTCCGCGACGTCGATCACCTGCGAGGTGTGCACATGGGTCGACACGCGCACGCCGGCTAGAGAGGACAGGTGGGCCACCTCATCCAGATACGCGGATGCCTCATCGGCGGAGACCAGGTGTCTTTCACTGTGGATTTCCGACGGAGCGTCCCTTTCGATCACGTGGATGAGAGTGAGGGAGGCGTCGAACTTCTTCGCAAGCGACGCTGCCATCCCGAGCGCCGATTCCGCCAGGCGAGATCCGTCCAGAGGGACGAGGATGTGCTTGAACATCGCATTACCCTCCTGCGAAGGTCTGGTAAAGAAGATACACATTCAGCCCCAGGATCACAGCCGCCGCCAGACCACCGGCGATTGTCGTCAGGGGCTTGTTCACCAGGACGCCCATCAGGTCTTTCCTTCGTGTGAAAAAGATCAGGGGGATGACGGGAAAGGGCAGGGCGAAGCTGAGAACAACCTGGCTCAGCACGAGAGCGCGGGTCGGGTCGATGCCCAGGACAATCACCAGGACGGACGGCACCATTGTCACGAGCCTTCGGATCCACGCCGGGATCTGCCGATGGATGAAGCCCTGCATGATCACCTGGCCCGCCATGGTGCCGACGGAGGAAGAGGACAGCCCGGAGGCGAGGAGCGAAATAGCGAACACCCAGCTTGCAGCGGCGCCCAGGAGAGGCACAAGCGTCTTATGGGCGTCCTCGATGGTTGCGATGTTCGTCATCCCGTGCACGTGGAAGGTCTGCGCTGCCATGATCAACATTGCCATGTTGATGATTCCGGCAAGGCCCATGGCGATGCCGACGTCGGCAATCTCGAACCTGAGGAGCCGCTGCAGCTTTCGGGGCTCCTTGACCACGATGCGGCTCTGGGTGAGAGAGGAGTGAAGGAAGATGACGTGAGGCATCACGGTGGCCCCGATGATTCCCACGGCCAGGAGGACGCTCTCGGTGCCGGCAA
This sequence comes from Spirochaetia bacterium, assembly GCA_049515135.1. Taxonomy (GTDB): domain Bacteria; phylum Spirochaetota; class Spirochaetia; order SZUA-6; family Fen-1364; genus Fen-1364. Next base: position 99,530 of record JBEKUJ010000004.1, on the reverse strand, counting down.
GCTGCGGGACGACGGAGTGTACGAGGACCTGGCCCAGGGGCGGGCGCACCAGCACCATCTCGATCACGTAGGACACGGCAATGACCCCGACGAGGGCTGTGATGACCGCCTCCAGCGGACGGAAGCCGAAGCGCTCAAGGCTGAGAATGATGAGTGTTGCGATGGCGGTGAGAATGACCCCGAGCCATAGCGGAATCCCGAACAGGAGGGAAAACCCCAGGGTGGCCCCCAGGAACTCTGCAAGGTCGGTCGCCATGGCCGCGATTTCTGCCACGATCCACATCACCACGACCAGCCACCGGGGCAGGCGCTCGCGGCAATGCTCGGCCAGGTTCTTTCCCGTTGCAATCCCCAGCTTTGCGGAAAGGGTCTGCAAAAGCATTGCCATGAGATTCGCGGCCAGGATAACCCACAGCAGCATAAGCCCGAACTCCGAGCCTCCCTGCACATTCGTGGCGAAATTGCCGGGGTCGATATACGCAACGCAGGCGATGAAGGCAGGGCCGAGGAAAGGGAGGATCCGCCTTACCAGGCCCCTTTTCTTTTCCCCCGCAAGGACGCTCCGGGCCGCTTCAAGCGTTTTCACGTCACCGCTTTTTTCCGCCATGTTCCTCCTCGGCACCCGTGTCCGCCGGCGCGAGTCGTGTCATCGCCCTGACGCTCCTATCCTCCAACCCCCAGGTGCGCGTTCAGGCGCTCGATTGTCTTGTCGAATCCCAGAAGCGCAATGAAGCTGCCGATCCTCGGGCCCTGGGACTGACCCAGGAATACGCGGTAGAGGGTCCGGAACCAGTCCTTCATCGTGAGCTCCCGGTCCTTGGATACCTGGAATGCCTGAGTCTGGAGGGAGTCCGCGTCTGGGACGGCGCCAGTGTCCCGCAGCTGCACAAGGAGGTCTCGAAGCGCGCCAAGGGCTTCGTCCAGGTCGTGGCCTGCCTCTTCGCTCTTGCGGCCGGGGAGCATGACATCGCGATAGTAGGCAAGCGCATCTTCGATCAGGTGCTCGTAGTATGCGACGTTACCGGCGATGTCTGGCTGGTACTTCAGGAGGTAGTCGCGAACGATGCGGGGATCATCCTGGTTGAGCGCCAGGATCAGCTCAAGGATGAGGGAGTAGGTGACGACCTTCTTGCCGGACAGCTTCCCCGCGTGACCCTTGCTGGAAAGCCGGGAAATGAACGGAACGGGGGAGTCCTCGGACCCGTCCCATGATTCCACCAGCTCAAGATACTGGTCGATGATCTCGGGCAGGAGCGGAAGCCCCATCCTCTTGGCTTGCTGAGGCTTGAGGTACATGAAATACAGGAGGGAGTCAACGGGAGCATAGCGGAGCCACTGTTCCAGGGACACCCCGTTGCCGATCTTCTTCGAGATCTTCTTTCCGTTCTCATCCAGAAACAGCTCGTACTTGAAGAGCTCTGGAGGCTCTCCTCCCAGGACCTTCACGATCCGCGAGGACAGGCGCGCCGACTCCAGCAGGTCTTCCCCGTGCATCTCGTAGTCAACACCCAGGCAGTACCAGCGCAGGGCCCAGTCCACCTTCCAGCCCACCTTGCACTTTCCCCCCAGGATGCTCGTTGTGGCTGAGTGGCCGCACGCGGAATATTTGCCGGGGGAGTCGACGTCGCATACGTAGGAAATTGTGCATGCCTTTGGATCGTAGCCGGTGACGCGCGTGGAGTAGATGCGGCTGCACCTCTCGCAGATGGGGAAGAACGGGCTCCACGCGGCCCTCTTCTCCTCGGCGATGGTTGCCCGAAACAGGTCGCTGACTTCCTCGTAGTGCTCCATGACCCTGCGCAGACCATCATCGAATGCACCGGAGGCGTACTTGTCCGTCGAAGATGCGAACTGGTAGCGGAACCCGAAGGAATCCAGGAACTCGCGCAGCTTCTTGTTCATGTAGTGCGCGAAGGATCTCTCCTCCCCGAAGGGGTCAGGGATGGAGGTGAGCGGTTTGCCCAGATGCTCCTGCAGCATCTGGGCGTTGGGAAGATTCTTGGGCACCTCGCGCAGGCCGTCCATGTCGTCGGAAAACGCAACGATGGACGCGCTGACCTGGGGCGAAATGGCGCCGAGGGCCTGGAGCACGAATGACGTCCGGGCCACCTCGCCGAAGGTTCCGATATGCGGGAGCCCTGACGGACCGTAGCCTGTCTCCGCCACAACGCTGCTTTTCCCAGCTCGCGAGAGACGGGACAGGATCCTCTGCGCCTCCACGAACGGCCATTCCTTGTACGTCACCGGGCTCATAAGTCCTACCGTCATATCGCTTTGCCAGGGGGGAGTCAAGGATTGATGCCGGGAGGGAGGCGAGAATCCGCTTGTTTTTCGCCGGTGCTGGACAGTACTTTAGAACCCTAGAACATCGGAAAGGATGGGGACTCTACCAATGGGAGATGCGAAGGCGAAGCGCTCTTTCACGGGCGCCCAGGCAGTGGTGCATGTACTGCAGCAGCAGGGAGTGAAATACGTTTTCGGCCTTCCCGGCGGCGCTGCCATTCCTCTGTTCGACGCCCTCGTGGACTCCTCCATCCAGCTGATACTGACCCGGCACGAGCAGGGCGCCACGCACATGGCGGACGGGTTTGCGCGCGCATCCGGGCAGCCGGGGGTGGTCCTGGTCACGTCCGGACCGGGCGCCACAAATACGATCACGGGAATCCTGACGGCAAAGATGGACTCCGTCCCCATGGTCGTGCTCACCGGCCAGGCCAGCGTGAAAGACCTGGGAATGGATGCTTTCCAGGAGGCTGATGTCACAGGGATTTCCCTGCCTGTGGTCAAGCACTCCTATCTCATCAAGGATGCGGCCGAAATACCGCGCGTGCTCCGTGAGGCATTCTACCTGGCCAGCTCCGGCCGGCCCGGGCCCGTGCTGGTGGACATTCCCCGCAACTGCTCCAACATGACAATCGAGCTGCGCATGGATGAAGATTTCCACCTCCCCGGCTACCACGTTCCCGAAGAAGGCGACCCCGAGCAGATTGCCTGCGCGGCGCAGCTGCTCCACCAGGCAAAGCGGCCCGTGCTCCTGGTTGGGCACGGGGCGGTGATCTCGGGAGCGGAGCAGGAGTTGCGCGTGCTGGCCGAAAAAATGCAGATCCCCGTCACCAACACCCTCCTGGGCAAGGGGGCGTTTCCGGAGACGCACCCGCTGAGCATGGGGATGCTCGGAATGCACGGTACGGCGTACGCCAACAAGGCGGTGGTGGACTGCGATCTGATCATGTCGGTGGGGTCGCGCTGGGACGACAGGATCACCGGTACCCCGGATACCTTCTGCCCCGATGCGCGAAAGATCCACGTGGACATCGACCCTGCAGAGCTCAACAAGCTGTACGCCATGGACTGCGCCATCGTCGGGGACGCGCGCGCCGTGCTTGCGCAGCTGAACAGGCAGCTCGTTCCCGGGGACACGCAGGAGTGGCGCCAGCGCATAGACGGGTGGAAGAAGACCTATCCGCTGCGCTACCACAAGAAGGGAACCTTCGAGGCCCAGTATGCGATCGACGAGCTGTACCGGCTCACGCAGGGCAAGGCCATCGTCACCACGGACGTGGGCCAGCACCAGATGTGGGCTGCCCAGTTCTACCTGACCGAGGAGAGATTCAAATGGATATCCTCCGGCGGCGCGGGCACCATGGGGTTCGGCTTTCCCGCGGCCATCGGGGCCCAGCTGGCGCGTCCGAAAGAGCTTGTCTGCGCGATCGTCGGCGATGGCGGATTCCAAATGACGATGTATGAGCTTTCCACGGCGGCCAACTTGAAGCTTCCAATCAAAATACTCATTGTCAACAATCATTATCTAGGGATGGTTCGCCAGTGGCAGAACCTCTTCTGGGAGAACCGCCTCTCGGGGGTGGACCTGGTGGGAAACCCGGACTTCGTGAAGCTTGCCGAGAGCTACGGATGCAAGGCCTTCCGCATCCGGAGGAACAGGGACGTGACGCCCGTGCTGGAGAAGGCCCTCGCGTACACGGACGGTCCGGTGGTCATTGACGCCGAGGTGGCAAAAGAGGATAACGTTTTCCCCATGATCCCCGCCGGCGCTTCCATGAAGGACATGATCCTCGGCCCCGAGCCTGCGAAGGGACGTTCCTGATGGCGACGCCCGGGAACGTCCGCAAGCACCTGGTGAGCCTCTACGTGGCCAACAAGTTCGGCGTGCTGAACCGGATTGCGCTGGTGTTCGCCCGCAGGGGCTTCAACATCGACAGTCTCGTCGTCTCGGAGGCCCATGACCCGGCGTTCTCCCACATGAACATCGTGGCCACGGGAGACGAGAGGACCATCGGCCACATCATCCTGCAGCTGACCAAGCTGGTGGATGTCGTGCATGCCATCGACAACACGGGCAGAGACGTGATCCAGCGGGAGCTGGCTCTTGTCAAGGTGCGCTGCCCTCCGGAGAAGCGCACCGAGGTGCTGGACGTGGTGCACACATTCAAGGGCCACGTGCTGGATCTTTCGGAGAACGCGCTGACCGCTCAGATCACGGGAAACACGGAAAAGCTGGACGCCCTGCACAGGATGCTGGGCGGCTACGGAGTCATTGAGATGGTGCGCACGGGCAAGGTGCTGATGGCCCGCGGCGAGGAGGTTACCTGACATCATGGGAAGGACGCTGCTCGACAAGGTGTGGGACCTGCACAAGGTCGCAACGCTGCCCTCGGGGCAGGATCAGCTGTTCATCGGGCTGCATCTCGTTCACGAGGTAACCTCACCCCAGGCCTTCCAGGCCCTTGAGGACCGGGGGCTGAACGTGCTCTTTCCAGAACGCACCTTCGCCACGGTGGACCACATCGTGCCCACCGACGGCCAGCGCCGGCCCTTCGCGGACGAGCTTGCAGAGCAGATGATGCGGGTCATCGAGAAGAATGCGCGCGCCCACGGCATCCAGTTCTTCGGCAACACGGACGACCAGGGAATCGTTCACATCATCGGCCCGGAGCTCGGCCTCACGCAGCCGGGCATGACGATTGCCTGCGGGGATTCGCACACCTCCACTCACGGCGCCCTGGGCTCCATTGCATTCGGGGTCGGGACTTCCCAGATCCGGGACATCCTGGCCACGCAGACCCTGGCGCTCTCCCGGCCCAGGGTGCGCAGGATCGAGGTGAGCGGATCGCTGCGCCCCGGGGTGCACGCAAAAGACCTCATCATCCGCATCATCGCGGAGCTCGGCGTCAATGGCGGAATCGGCTTTGCATATGAGTACGGGGGCCGTGCCGTTGCTGCGCTGCCCATGGAGGCGCGCCTCACCATGTGCAACATGAGCATCGAAGGCGGCGCCCGCGCGGGCTACATCAACCCCGACGAGGTGACATTCGATTACCTGAAGGGCAGACGGTTCGTGCCCGCAGGCCAGGATTTCGACAAGGCCGTGCAGTTCTGGAAGAGCATGGCATCCGACCCCGGCGCAGACTACGCGGACACGTTCACGCTTGACGGCAATTCCCTGGAGCCCATGGTTTCCTGGGGGATCAACCCGGGACAGGCCATCGGGGTGTCGGGCAGACTTCCCCGTGTTTCCGAAGCGCGCCCCGCAGACCAGGACGCCCTGAGAAAGGCGTACGACCACACGGGATTCACTGAGGGCCAGCCCATCCAGGGACTGCCGGTGGATGTGGCGTTCATCGGGTCCTGCACGAACGGGAGGATCAGCGACCTTCGCGAAGCCGCCCGGGTGGTCAAAGGCAGGAAGGTGTCTGCGGGCGTGAAGGCCCTGGTTGTTCCCGGATCCCGCGCCGTGCTGCGCCAGGCGAATGAGGAAGGGCTCCCCGAGATTTTCCGCGAGGCAGGGTTCGAGTGGCGGGATGCGGGCTGCTCCATGTGCCTTGCAATGAACCCAGACAAGCTCACCGGCCGCCAGGTGTGCGCAAGCTCTTCCAACAGGAACTTCATCGGCCGGCAGGGGTCCCCGCACGGGCGGACGCTCCTCATGAGCCCCGCCATGGCGGCGGCTGCCGCTCTTGCAGGTGAAGTTGTGGATGCGCGCCAGGTTCTGCCGGCCGGCAGCGGAAACGGGAGGTCATGATGGCTGGGGGTGAGGGCGTCAGGAAGCTCATCAGGGGCAGGGGCATCGTGGTGCCGGGGGACGACATCGACACGGACAGGATCATCCCGGCCCGCTACCTTCGCCTGATCACATTCGAGGAGCTGGGCAAGTACGCGTTCTTTGACGAGCGCTTCGATGACAACGGAAAACCGAAGAAGCATCCCCTGAACGACAGCAGGTTTGCCGGCGGAACCATTCTCCTTGTGAACCGCAACTTCGGCTGCGGGTCATCGCGGGAGCATGCTCCCCAGTCGCTGATGCGCATGGGCATCCGGGCGTTCGTTGGAGAGTCGTTTGCGGAGATATTCTCGGGCAACTGCACCGCCCTTGGCCTGCCGGCTTCCAGGGTCTCCCACGAGGACGCGTTGAAGCTCCAGGCCCTGGTGGACGCAGACCCGGGCCTCGAGCTCTCCATCGACCTGGAATCGCTCACGGTGACAGCAGGTGGCCAGAGAGTGACTTTCACCATGCCGGACTCCGACAGGAAGAGCCTGGTGTCGGGGACCTGGGACACCACGGCCATGCTGCTTTCCAACAGGGAAGCCATACGGGCCGCCGCCTCGCGCATTCCCTACCTGAACGGCTTTGCGGCTGCGCGCGGAGCCGGCCGTGGCTGAAAAAGCACGCACCGAAAAGACGCACGCTGAAAAAGCGAGCCAGCCCCTCAACCGGCACAGCCGTGCAATGACCGAGGGGGTGGCCCGGATGCCCAACAGGGCAATGCTGCGGGCAGTCGGGTTCCAGGACGAGGATTTCGAAAAACCGATAGTCGCCATTGCATCCGCCGGGAGCGAGGTGACGCCGTGCAATGTCCACCTGGACGACCTGGCCGCCATCTCCAAGGCGGCCGTGAAAGAAGCGGGCGGCGCCCCCATGAAGTTCAATACGTTTGTGGTGACGGACGGCGAAGCCATGGGACATGAGGGCATGAAATGCTCCCTCGTGAGCAGGGATACCATAGCTGATGCCATAGAGCTCGTGGTCAGGGGCCACCAGATGGACGCAATCCTCGGCATCGGCGGATGCGACAAGACCATCCCCGGCACGGTCATGGCCATGGCCAGGCTCAATCTCCCCTCGCTGTTCGTGTACGGGGGCTCCATCAAGGCCGGTGACTACCGGGGAACTCCCGTGGACATTGTGAGCGCCTTCGAGGCTGTGGGCAGGTTCTCCGCAGGGGCCATCACGGAGGAAGAAAGGCACGGCATCGAATGCACAGCCTGCCCGGGTCCCGGAGCATGCGGCGGCATGTACACCGCCAACACCATGGCCTCTGCAATGGAAGCCATCGGGATGAGCCTTCCGGGGAGCTGCTCCGTCCCCGCGGTGGAGCCAGGCAAGAAAGAGGACATGAAGCGCGCCGGCTCATCGCTCATGGAGCTGGTGCGGCGCGGCCTCACCCCGCGGGACATCATGACCCGTGAGGCTTTCGAGAACGCCATCCGGGTGGTCATGGCGGTAGGCGGCTCCACAAACGCGGTGCTGCACCTCCTGGCGCTGGCCGCCGAAGCGCAGGTTCCGCTGGACATCTTCGAGTTCAATCGCTTCTATCAGAGCACTCCCACGCTGTGCGACATGAAGCCAGGCGGCCGCTACGTCATGAACGACCTCTACCACGCAGGGGGAGTGCAGAAGGTGATGAGGCTTCTCCTGGATGAGGGACTGCTGCACGGGGACTGCATGACGGTGAGCGGCCGCACCGTGCGGGAAAACCTGTCCGCTGTGTCCACCGACCTGGACGGCCAGGATGTGATCCACGCCTTTTCGAACCCCGTTGACCCCCGGGGGCCCATCAGCATCCTTCGCGGGAACCTTGCGGAGGAAGGCGCGGTGTTGAAGACAGCCGGGATCGGCGAGTTCGTCCATCGCGGACCCGCGCGGGTGTTCGAGAGCGAGGAGGACGCCCTGAAGGCCATCCTCTCGAAGGCCATCCGCAAGGGCGACACCGTGGTGATCCGAAACGAAGGCCCGCGCGGCGGCCCGGGAATGCGCGAGATGCTGGCCCCCACGTCGGCGCTGGCGGGGGCGGGAATGCTTTCGGATGTCGCGCTCATAACGGACGGAAGGTTCTCCGGCGGCAGCCATGGCATGCTGGTGGGCCACGTCTGTCCCGAGGCAAGCGACGGAGGGCTGATTGCCTTCCTGCACGACGGCGACCAGATCACAATAGACGCAAAGAAGGGAAATCTTTCGGCAGACGTGTCACAAGAAGAGATTGAAAAGCGGCGAAAGGCCTGGAAGCCGAGGAAAAGCGCCTATTCAACGGGCGCCCTGGCCAAGTATGCCAGACTGGTCTCATCAGCGAGCAAAGGCGCGATTACAGGCTGAAGAGAGAATACCCCCGGATTGACCGCACGGCCGCGTTCGTGGGACTCTGGGTTCTCGAATGGACCACAAGCAGCTGGTTGAACAGATCGTGGCGGAGGTGTCGGCTCGCATCGGGAGAACCGGCTCGCCGCAGCCTCCCAGTCATGGCGCTTCGGAGTCCATGGCGCTGGGGCAGGCAGAGTTGGCCGGCCTTTTGGATTCCACGATGCTGCGCCCCGAGGCAAGCTCGGCAGCCCTGGAGAGACTTTGCCAGGAAGCGGTCCAGATCGGCGCTTTCAGCGTCTGCGTCAACTCCGGCCGGGTTGCCATGGTGGCGCGCAGGCTGCAGGGCTCGGCAGTCAGGGTATGCTCGGTGGTGGGCTTTCCCCTGGGGGCGGCCACCAGCCGGTCCAAGGCTTTCGAGACCCGTGAGGCCGTCTCCGACGGCGCCTCGGAAATCGACATGGTGATCAACGTGGGGCTCCTCAGGTCGGGGGATTTTCGCGGCGTGGAGCAGGACATCAGAGCGGTGCGCAGGGCAACGCGCCCGGTGACCGTCCTCAAAGTGATCATCAAGACGGTTTTCCTCACCCCGGAGGAGAAGGTCATAGCGTGCGAGCTTTCCAGGAAGGCAGGGGCGGATTTCGTCTCCACCTCCACGGGCTTCCTGGGAGGCGGGGCGACTGTGGAAGACCTGCTGCTGATGCGCAGGATTGTCGGGAAGGACCTCGGCATCAAGGCGAGCGGCGGAGTGCGCACCTGCAAGGATGCCCTCGCAATGGTGGCCGCGGGCGCCGGCCGCATCGGAACGCAGGCAGCCGCGGCCATCGTGACAAGCGCCGAAACTCCTGGCGGCTGAAGGATGCGAGCGCTGAGGCTATCACCCATCAACCCCCTCTGATTTTGGCGCAAAGGCGCGGTGCAGCGCTTCCAGGGCAAAGGTGAAGCTATCCTCGATGGGGATGTCCATCGCGTACCCCCCTCTCGACTCGATCAGCGCGAATCCAATCCAGAGGGCCCGAAGCAGGCGTGCCGCGTGGATCGCCTGCGCTCCTGATATGCCGAGACTGCGAAGGAGCTCGGTCATCCGCCTCAGCAGGCTCTGGGAGGCATCGCGGAGCGGGCCGGTTGCATCCTCTGCATTCTCCAGCAGAAGGTCGATGCGCCGGGGATGGCGCAGGATATACTGTCGGAGGGCCCGCGCCATGGCCAGAAGCCCCTCACGGCCGTGACGAGGGGTGACTTCCTCTGCCATAGCGGCGACTTCAGCAAAGACAAGCGCCCTGAGAGAATCGCGCAGCCCTTGCATGCTGCGGATGTGGTTGTAGAGACTGGGCCTCTTGACTCCCAAGCGCGCGGCAAGAGAAGCAACGGAAAGGGCGCCCAAGCCGGCTTCATCGACAAAGCGAAGGGCTTCCCGCGTCACCCGGTCCGCGTCCAGACCTGCGCGAGGCACTACCGCGCACCCAGGAAGGCCAGGATGAGCTGGGCCGTTTGCTCAGGCTGCTCGACCTGAGGATAGTGACCCGCCTCCAGAATCTGGACCTGTGCGCCCGTCCGGGCTGCGAGTAGTGCTGCCTCTGCGGGCGGATCCGCAAAGTCCTTGTCCTTCGATCCCATGATCAAAAGTATGGGAACCTTTGCCTTGCCGAGAATTGCCTCGATTGGCGCCTTGGACGCAAAAGCCATCCTCTTCAGGGCTGCGAGCCTTCCGGGCTCCGAGAGGTTTGATTTGAGTGCGGCTCTGTAGGCCGCGAAGTCCCGGGGTTTTTTCACGGGAAAGAGCCCGTCCCAGTATGCCAGCCAGAAGCCGGGGCCCCAGAATCCGGAGAGTCCCGCGTTCAGGATAAGGTTTATCACTGGTTTTGGCCTGCCGTCGCGCATGGCTGGGTCAAGAAGCGTGAGGCTCATCACGCGTTCAGGAGCCTGAACGGTGGTCCAGTACACGCTCCCGGCAGCGAAAGAGTTGCCGACAAGATGCGCTTTCTGCACTCCGAGGACGTCCATCAGGTGGAGGACGTCCTGACCCACTGCGGCGGCGTCCCATGACTTCCAGTCGACGGAGGACTCTCCATGCCCGCGGACATCCATGGTGATCACGCGGTATCCCGCTGCAGTCAATTGCGGTGCCAGGAACCGATATGAGGCCCGGAGATCTCCCATGCCGGGAATGCATACCACCACCGGACCTCTGCCCCCACTGTCGTCATACGCCAGTGAGCCCTCCCCAGTTTGCAGGAATTGCGTGGCGGGTGCTGCAGACGTCGCCCGGGCAACCACCGCGGTTGTGGCGGCGAGAGGAATCAAGAATCGATGAAGTCGCATGTTTGCTCCCTTTGTTCTAATTGTTCTCAACAACGAGAAACTACTACGGATAGTAGTTTAAGGCAAGAAAAAAGAACTCGGGCCGTCTGGACCGGTGCGACAGCCGCCATAGCGGCCTGATCAGTCGCGCAAACAGAGATGGCCAGTGCCATGGCAAGCAACGGCAGCGGGCAAAGCTTCTGTTGTTCACTCTGCGACGGGAAGCTGCACCCGGAAGGTGGCACCCCTCGCATGCTCGCTTTCGACGAGAATCTTCCCTCCCGACGCGGCCACTGTGCTCCGGCAGACCGAGAGGCTCAAACCCACGCCCTTCACCTTGGCCTGGGACGAACCCGGCTCCGCCCATTCGCCCTTCGTTGTGTAGAACGGGGTGAAAAGCCGTGGCAGGTCATCCCGCCGGATGCCGCACCCGGTGTCGCTGACCTCCAGAAAAGCGGTCGCCGCCTCGAGTCCCGTGCGGACGGTCACGCTCCTCTCCGGGCGGTCCGCCAGCGCGTCGAGGGCGTTGTCCAGGAGTGAGGAGAGAATGAAGGCGACCCGATACGGGTCCATCCGTACCGGCGGGACCTCGCGCAGGTCCAGGAAGAGCCGTGCATGCATTTTTTCCAGTTTCTGCTCGTAGAGGCCGACGTGCGAACGGACAAGCGCCGGGAGGTTGCAGCTCTCCCCGCTTGCGGCGACCGATCCTGTGAGTCCCTGGAAGCGCTCGGCTATCTCCACAAACCGCGCGGCCCCCTTCATTGCCTCCCCCGCGAGCAACTTTCCCTTGGGAGAAACGCCGCCTGTTTCCATGAGGGCATCGAGATTCCCCGTGACGATCATGGCGATATTGTTGAACTGGTGGGCGACGCCCGCGGCGAGGGTCTCGAGACTTTCGAGACGCTGGGCTTGAATAAAACGGGACTGGAGAGCCTTTTCCTCGGTCACGTCCCTCGCAATGACGGCTACCCCCGCGACTGTCCCCCCTTCGTTCACGATAGGCGAGAGGGTGAGAGAAGTCGGGATCGAGGAGCCGTTCTTCCGCAGGCAGGCCGTCTCGAACGAGCACACTGGCCGTCCCTCGCGAATATCCTTCCAGCGCGAGCGGGTCTGCACCAGAGACTCCGGGGTGAACAGGGCGGAGACCGGCTGGCCGACCATCTCGCCTGCGGTGAAGCCGAAGACACCCTCGGCGCCCCGGTTCCAGCTCGTCACCAAATCCTGGAGATCTACGCCGAAGATTGCGTCCCGTGAAGACTCAACCAGGGCGGCGAGCCGCAGGAGCGCGTCGATCATCCGCTGCCGCGCGGCGAAGAGGAGCGAGCCCTTGAGGAGGCTGCCCAGCTGGACGCAGAAGGCCTCGTAGATCGCCCAATCCCGGGTCCCGGGTTCGAAAACGATGTATCCGATCTGGTCTTCACGAAAGAAGGTTGCGATCGCTACAAGGGTGCGGGGATGGTCGGAGTCCAAGAATACCGGGGGAAGAAAACTCTCTCCAGGCCCGAAATGTGTGCTATCCTCCGCCGACCGGAGCACCTTCCCGTCCACGCGCACGAGCATGGCCTCTGCTCTGGCGGGGATCGACCACGGTTCACCGCGGTGATGGCGCACCTCCTCCGCGTAGCGGGCAATGAAGCAGGTCTCGATGTCCAGGCGCGAGAGCTCGCCGGCCACGTCGTTCATGAGCTCCTCCAGGGAAGAGACTGAGATGAGCCTTTCCATGACGCGCCGCAGCTGCGAGAAGTGATCCTGAAGACCGGCCAGCTTCCTGCCTTGCTCGATCCTCAGCACATTTCCCAGCAACATCAGCGCTTTTTCGAACGAGGCGCGGATGGCCAGCGCGCGGTCTGGCGAGGGTGCCTGGCGGATGAGCTCTCCTTGGAGAAGCGCAAGGAGGTATTGCCACGGGGTTATGTCCAAGCCGCGCGAAACGAGATCGTACAGGACGGCCTGGAAGGTTTCCAGGAACGCTTTTGTTTCCACTTCCGCAACAAGCTTGATGATCGTGCTTCTCGGATTGAAATCGACCGGCCAGTCGCCTGCAATGCCGGCCAGGCATCGATCTGCGATCTTACCCGCGCTCGAACCGCCTTCGGATCCTTTTGCGTCGCGAGGCAGCACAATGTCGAGAGCCAGTACTGCGCGAGGGAGGCAGCCGCAGGATGTCCTGAGTACGAGCCTGGTCGGGAGAACAACCTCGGCAGTCTCCTTCTCCCCATGCGCCAGACCCACCGCCATGGCTGCGGCCCTCTCACCCTGTCCCAGGAGATGCTGCTCCACCGTCGTGAGCGAGGGAACGAGGAACTGCGCGTCCGCGATATTGTCGAACCCGATCAGGGCCACCTCCCCCGGCACCGCCACGCCGTGCTCCCGCAAAACCTCGAGACACGCCATTGCCATCTCGTCGTTCGCCGCAAGGAGGGCGTCAAAAGCTGCATGACTGTCAAGGAAGCGAGTGACCGCGCCCCGGGCCCCCGCACGGGTGAAGTCGCCGGGAATCAGGAGCGCGGGGTCATCTTCGAGACCCCTGTCGCGGATTGCCTCCCGGAAAGCCGCGAGCCGCGCCGCTGCGTCGATGTTGCTCTCCGGGCCCTTCAGAAAAGCGACTCTCCGAGCCCCGTGATGGCCGACAAGGTGGTCGACCGCCTCGAGGATACCGGTGCGGTTCTCCGCCCGGATGTTCGGCGCGCCATCCAGGCCCGCGCCTATGCTGACAAAGGGGAGACCGCCGAATCGGCGCGCATAGTCGCGTATCCTCGTGAGGGGCAGGAAGGTCCCCTGCGTGCCCGTCGCCATCACGAGCGCGTCCACCGACCCCTTGCGGATGTAGTCGTAAATGACATTGTACTGGTATTCATGTCCGCGCGTGCTTCCAAGGACTCTTCCCGTGAACACAATGAGGTTCGCTCCCGCGGCGCGGCAGCCCCGTTCCATGCCTTCTATGATCAGCCGTGCATAGCCTGAGACAAGTTGATCGATTAGCAAGGCGAGAGTAATACGTGTGGCCATCAGGAAATGACCGCCCAGCAGTCCTCTTCAACCGTAGATCGACATTCCCTCGGCGTCAAGTCGGCATCGGTGCCACCCGGGCTGCAGGTGCATTTTCCGACCCTCGCAAGGCGGGTGGCATGAAGGCCTCTTTTCGGTGTTCCATTTTCACGAGGGCTCCGCCCGTGCTATGCTCGACGCGTCCCCCAAACCCTACCGCAGGAGAACCACGACACGATGGCTATCCAAAAGTCCGCGACCTCGAAGCTCAATCTGGGCATCCGCATCTTCTTCTCCGAGTTCGTCCGCGTCAGCCTGCGCAGACCGCGTCAGGCTGCATTCTTTGCAAAGACAGTTGTCTGGCAGGGCAGGGCGGCGCGCCGCCGAGCCGCCGCCGCCCGCGAAGGCCTGCACGTCCCTCCCATCGCCATTTTCAGCATCACCAATAGGTGCAACCTGAGGTGCAAGGGATGCTATGCGCAGGCGATCCGTGGAGAGGCTCCCGAGGAGTTGTCCGCCGAGTCCCTCCGAGGTGTCGTGGCCCAGGCAGAGGAGCTGGGAGTGTCGTTCTTTGTGATAGCCGGTGGAGAGCCCCTGGTGCGGCCCGAGATCGTCGACATAACGCGGGATTTCCGGCGGGTGATCTTTCTTCTGGTGACGAACGGCCTCCTGCTGGACGATGGGCTTGTTGCGCGTCTCAGGGATCAGCCGAACACCGTGCCGGTGCTGAGCATTGAAGGAAACGAAGCCGAAACGGATGGCCGCAGGGGTGCCGGGGTCCATGAGCGCCTGCAGCGCAGGATGGAGGCGCTGAGGCGCGCGGGCATCTTCTTCAGCCTCTCATTCACGATCACCCGGAACAATTTCTCAGTCGTCACGGATCCTGACTTCATCGAGAACGCCATCCGTCAGGGCTGCCGGCTTTTCCTCCTCCTGGAATACACGCCCATCAGAGAAGGCACGGAAGAATGGGTCATCACGGACGAGCAGCGGGACGAGATGAAAGGCCTGGTGGCGTCCTTCCGCAGCCGGTTCAAGGCCGTGTTCATTGCTGTTCCGTGGGATGAAGAGGAGCAGGGCGGCTGCCTGGCGGCGGGGAGGGGGTTCGTGCATATAAGCGCAACGGGAGACCTGGAGCCCTGCCCCTTTGCGCCATACTCTGATGTGAGCCTGAAGCGCGTTCCTCTCAGGGAAGCGCTCAAGTCCCGATTCCTGGCGCTCATGCGGTCCAACCATGCCCTGTTTGCTGAGACGTCCTCCGGCTGCGCACTCTGGAACAAAAGGGACCAGGTGCGAGCGCTGCTTTCGACAAAAACGGGCTGACAGGCGGTTGCATCGTGGCGGACACTGCGGGTCTCTCGAAGGTGAAAGCGCCGGGAGGCGAGCCTCTCTGGACCGTGAACTTCTTCCTCCTCTGGCAGGGCCAGCTCGTCTCGGTCCTGGGGGACGTAGTGTATGCGATCGCCCTGGGGTTCTGGGTTCTTGCGGTCACCGGTTCCACGGCGCTGATGGGAGGGTTGCTGGCCGCCTCCACCCTTCCGCGCATCCTGGCCGCGCCGGTGGCAGGCGTTGTCATCGACAGGGCCGACCGCCGGATGCTCATGATCTGGATGGACGCGGTGCGCGGCGCGGCTGTTGTCGCAGTGGGCATCGCTGCTATTGCGGGGCTTCTCCAGGTGTGGATGGTTTTCGCAACAGGCATCATCCTGGGCTTGTGCGGCGCGTTCTTCGCTCCTGCCGTCGGATCCGTGATCCCCGATATCACATCACCCTCAAAGGTGGTCCAGGCCAATTCCGTCTTCAGCATGCTGCAGACCGGGGGGAACATCATTGGAAACACTGCGGGAGGGGTGCTTTTCCAGCTTCTGGGCGCACCGTTCCTTTTCCTCTTCAACGGCGTGTCATACCTGTTCTCCGCCGCGAACCTGCTTTTTGCCAGGTTCCCCGTGATCCATCACGCGCAGAAAAAAGCGCACTTCTGGACTGATCTGAAAAACGGCCTGTCCTTCGTGTGGAAGATCCGCGGCCTCCGGTATCTCATCCTGATTGCCGCCGTGATCAATTTCTTTGCCAACATGGCCTTTATGCTCTTCCTGCCGTTTTATCAGAAGAACCCGGCCCTCGGGCCGGTCAAGTACGGGATCGCAATGGCCTTGTTCACCGGAGGGATGTTCCTCGGCATGGCCCTCACTGCGGTGGTGAAGATTCCCCCCTCCCTGCGTTTTTTCCTGTTCCAGGTCTGCGGCATCACTTCATTTGCGTGCATGATGGTCTTCCCGTTCATCGGAAGCTTCCCCCTTGCCGTCTCTCTTCTGGCTGTCTCGGGCTTTGCGAACGCTGTTCTGAACGTGTTCATCATGTCCGTCATGCAGCTTGCCGTTCCACAGGACATGCGCGGCAAGGTTTTTTCCCTCATGGGGATGGTGACGCAAGGGCTGACGCCCGTGGCATTCGCCCTTGCGGGCGTGCTGGCAGAGTTCATTCCGATTGCGTTCCTCATGGGCGCATGTTTCGCGGTGACCATCGTGGTCGGCCTGCCGTTCATGTTCCTCACGTCATTCAAGCGGTTCATCGGATTTGACCCGGCCAGGGACACGGTCCAGAGCATCATCTGATTGCTAATTCCTGACTAAAGTAGTATTGTTAGTAATAGTAGTTCTCAGTATCGGTGGTCGTCACGGAAATCCGTGCCGGCGTCGGATCAAAAAAATCCGTCGAAAAGTGCCGCCATCCTCTGGAAGGAGGTCCACCGATATGAGCCTTTGGTCACGTTACATCCCCGCAAGCTCCGTTGACGCTGCACTTCTGGTCATGCGTGAGGCTGACGGTCCAGCCTGCCCTATTGCAGGCGGGACTGATCTCCTCCTGGAGCTGCAGCAGGGACTTCACCCTCCCGTACATACACTTGTCGATATCTCCGCCATCCCCGAGCTCCGGAGCATCGAAATGCGCGGTGCGTTCCTTTTCATAGGAGCTGCGGTCCCGGTGCGCGAAGTTCACGCACACCCGCTCGTCGGCGTACACGCGCGAGCAGTTGAGAAGGCCTGCGACATGATGGGCGGGCCCCAGGTGCGGACCTCGGCCACGCTTGGCGGCAACGTAGCACGCGCGCTGCCGGCCGCGGACGGAACAACGGCGCTGGTTGCGATGGGAGCTGAAGCAGAGATTGCCGACTCCCAGGGCCGCCGCCTTGTGCCGCTTCTCGATCTGTATCGCGGACCGGGTGAATCCACCCTGGCTGCCGGCCGCGAGATCCTGGTCGGCTTCCACATCCCGGCGCGCCGTCCCGGGCAGTCTTCGGACTTTGACCGGATCATGAGGCCGCAGGGTGTGGCGCTCCCTATTCTGAATGCTGCGGTCTGGCTCGAGCGACGGGGAGAATACATTCACGATATTCGCATAGCCGTGGGCCCTTCGGGACCCGTTCCCGTCCGTGCCCTCGAGCTGGAGGACGCCCTTCGGGGGAAAAGCTTCAACGACAGAAACGCAGAAGCGATGCTTCGGTTGATAAGGACCTCTCTGCGACTGCGCACCAGCCCCCAACGGGCAACCGCCGACTACCGCTATCTGATGAGCGAGGTCCTGTTGCGAGACATCGTCGCGCGGGCCTGGGAGCATGCCGGGACGGTCGAAATGGCGGCATGATGGCGGGCACGATCAAGCTCACGGTCAACGGCGCCGCGGTCGTGATTGACGAGCAGCCCGGGGAAATGCTCGCGGATCTGCTCCGCTCCAGGCTTCAACTCACGGGCACGAAAATAGGCTGCAACGAGCTTGAGTGCGGCGCCTGTACGGTGCTCGTCGACGGGCGGCCTGTTCTGTCGTGCAGCTATCCCGCGACAAAGGCTCCCGGAAAAGAGGTGATCACGATCGAGGGTCTTGCGAAGATGCAGCCCTCCTCCGGCGTGCATCCGCTTCAGGATGCGTTCGTGAAGTACGGCGCGGTTCAATGCGGCTTTTGCAGTCCCGGGCAGCTCATGACTGCGTATGCTTTGCTTCGCGAGAATCCCGATCCCAGTGAAGAGGACATCAAGGTCGCGCTCAAGGACACACTCTGCCGATGCGGAAGCTACGCGGGGATGGTTCGCGCCATCCAGGCGGCGGCTCGTTCCATCAAGAGCGGCGTGCCGGTTGAGATGCCTCGTGATGTACCGCCCTCCCGGATTCCGCACCGTTCGGTGGGAAAGCTCGTACCCCGCATGGATGGGATCGACAAGGTCACCGGTAAGGCGCTCTATAGCGATGATCTTGCCTTCCCGGGAATGCTTCACGCCCGGGTGAAACGGGCAATGGCGCCTTCGGCTCTCGTGCGCAGCATTGATGTCAGCCGAGCCAAAGCGCTTCCCGGTGTCGCAGCCGTGCTCATAGCCTCCGACATTCCGGGGGACCACAACCATGGCATCATCGTGCAAGACTGGCCGATCCTCGTGGGAGTCGGCGAGAAGGTTCGCACCGTCGGTGACGCCCTGGCACTGGTGGCTGCGGAAACGCGAGACATAGCCAACCGGGCACTCGAATTGATCGATGTCGAGCTCGACCTATTGCCCGTCGTCGGTGGTCCACTGGAGGCGCTTCAATCCTCTTCCCCCGTCATCCATCCGCAAGGGAACCTGCTCAAGCACATCGAGGTGCGAAAGGGGGACGTGGAGCTTGGTTTTGCGGACGCCGACGTGATTCTCGAGCACACCTTCCACACCCCTGCCTATGATCATGCTTTTCTGGAACCGGAATGCAGTATTGCCCGTCCTACTCCCGAGGGACGCATGGAGGTGTACGTCGGATCTCAAATCCCGTACGACGATCGCAGACAGGTTGCGGCCGCCCTCGGAGTTCCAGAGAGTCAGGTGCGTATTGTCGGCCAGCTGATAGGGGGAGGTTTCGGCGGCAAAGAGGACATCGCCGGGCAAATACACGCGGCCCTGCTTGCCAGTGCCACGCTGAGGCCGGTAAAGCTCCTTTTCGACCGACGCGAAAGCCTGCTTGTGCATCCCAAGCGGCACGCAACACAAATCCGGGTCAAGGTCGGTTCAACTCGAGACGGAAAGCTGACGGCATGTGAAACCGAGCTGTACGGCGACACCGGAGCCTACGCCTCTCTGGGAGAGAAAGTGATGACGCGCGCCACCACTCACTCATCCGGTCCTTATGCGGTCCCGAACGTCAAAGCCGATTGCTTCGCCATGTTCACGAACAACCCCCCAGCCGGCGCTTTTCGCGGCTTCGGCGTCCTCCAATCGGCATTTGCCATTGAGAGCGCCATGGACATGCTGGCCGAACGGCTCAGCCTTGATCCCGTGGAGATACGACGCATCAACGCGCTGCGCGCAGGAAGCGTGACCAATACCGGCCAGCTTCTCCGTGAGAGTGTCGGTTTGCAAGAGTGCATCGATCGAGTGCAGGCCGAAATGATGCGCCTTTCAGGTCCACATCCTTTCGTTGCAAAGGAGCTCCCCGGGATGCCCCATATGCGCCGAGCCTGGGGTTTTGCCGTTGCCTACAAGAACACCGGCCTGGGCGGAGGCGCGCCTGACGGCGCTACTTCAGAAGTGGAGCTCTCTAGTGACGGCAGCTTCGAAGTCCGCTGCTCGTCGGCAGAGCTCGGACAGGGGCTTCCAACAGTGCTCCAGCTCATCGCTGCCGAAGAGCTCTGCGTTCCGCCCGAACATGTGCGTGTGCTTCTTTCCGATACAGACCTGACGCCGGACGGCGGACCGACCACCGCGTCGCGCCAGACGTATGTCACAGGAAACTCGGTCCGACAGAGCGCCGCGGCCCTTCGCGCACTGATTACCGGCGAGCTGTCGCGTCGCTGTGCTGTCCCCGCCGAAAACATACGCTTCTCCGAGGGGACGGTTCTCGCCGGCGGTCAGGCTTTCACCCTTTCCGAGGTGGCGGAACACATGATCGCCAGCGGACAAACGCCCCGTGCTTCGGCACGCTACAGCGCGCCTTCTACGCGGCCCCTTGGGGAAGAGGGTGACATGCATTTTGCCTTTTCATTTGCCGCGCAGGCCGCCGAAGTTGAGGTCAACACACGGACGGGGGAGGTGCGGGTAACGAGAATCGTCAGCGCAAACGACGTTGGGGCGGTCATCAACCCGCTCGGGCTGCGTGCACAAATCGAAGGAGGGGCGATAATGGGGATGGGGCACGCCCTGACGGAGCGCTTCATCGTCGAGGGCGGCAATGTGATCACCGATCGTCTTGCCCGCTATCGCATTCCGTCCATCAGTGACATTCCCGAAATCGTTTCGATTGTGGTGGAGCATCCGGTTTCCACCGGGCCTTTCGGGGCCAAGGGGGTTGGAGAGATTGTCTCAATCCCGACCTGCCCAGCGATCACGAATGCCCTCTACAACGCAGTAGGGGTACGCGTCGATCGACTGCCAATCGATCAAGAAATGGTGCTGATGGAGTTTCGTCGCCGCGCGCGTTGAACCGCATCTGCCCCTCGCGTGAGGGCAACGATCTCGGAGAGGATGGAGAGGCCGATTTCTTCCGGCGTCGCCGCGCGAAGATCAAGTCCGATCGGACCGTGAATGCGGGCAAGCTCAGCCTCTGAGAAGCCCAACAGCTGGAGTCTCTTGTGCCTCTGTGCCTGGGCACGGGCGCTTCCCAGCGCACCCACATAGAACGCCGGGCTTCGCAGCGCTCCCGCGAGCGCGGGGTCGTCGAGCTTGGGATCATGCGTGAGGACTGCTACGGCGGTCTCGGGCGTCAGCTCCATCATTGCGTAGGCCTCATCCGGCCAAACCTGCAGGAGTCGGTCGACTTCGGGAAAGCGCTCGGCGTTTCCAAAGGTCTTTCGGGGGTCGATTACGACTGTCAGGTATCCGACGATTTTGGCCATCCGCGCCAGCGCCACACCGACATGGACCCCGCCGACAACGACCAGTGTCGTGGCGGGCGGGAAAACGTCCACGAAGGCCTCCAAACCTTCCCCGATGTCGACTGTCGCAGAGCTGGTCTGATGGGAAGCGGCGCGCATAAGCCGCTCGAAAAGCGTCGTCTGGGCCGCGCCACGTGGCTCCCCTGACCGGGAAAATGCGATCTTCTCCCCGAGAAGCTCTTTGGGACCCCGGATTATGGTCGCTGCAACGGCTCGCTCGTTCAGAAGCAACTTGTCCCGCAGGAACTGGAAGTGCTGCTGGTTCAGCTGCTCGACCAGAACGTCGATGCTTCCACCGCAGGGAAGCCCAACCTCCCAGGCTCTCTCGTCGGCCGTGTCGAAGTGAAGGATCTTGGGCGCCTGGTGTGCGGCCATCCGCAGGCCTTCCTCGATGACAGCCGATTCAACACATCCGCCGCTGATGGAACCGGTGATTCTTCCATCTGCGCGGATGGCCATTTTCGAACCCGCAGGCCGCGGGGCAGAGCTGTAGGTCTTTATGACCGTGGCAAGAACAATGTGCTGCTCGCCCGAGTCGAGCCAGCGCTGGACATCCTCCATTATGTCTCGCATTTCACAGCAAAGATACAAACAAACCCGGGGTACGCAAAGGATGCGGCAGGAAGGTCATGGCAATTCCTTCCTTGTGTTTTTGTGGGTTGGGTATATACTCGATTGAGGTCGCCAGCGCCTTCCATCGGTACACGGAGGTCCGCTGCATGTCGGAGGATGTCCGCGAACAGCGCTTGTTCATCGAAGAGATTTGCTGCAATCTCCTCAGGTTCTACCACGCGCAAAATGACCACGTTTCACCTGAACGGATCAGCATCAACCAGGAAGTGTCTCTCGGCATTCCTGGCGCCTTTGCCGACATACGCGTAAAGCCGCCGGAGGCCCCGCCGTACTTCGTCGAGGTGAAATACGGATACCCGAGCGAGATGGTCGTCGCCCACATGCGCCGAAAGTACGGCTGCGAGAGCGCGGTGACGCGGGATGCTTCTCGGCTGGTGCTTGTCCTCGACGCGCGAAGCCCGGATGAGCTGGCCGCCATTGAAACCGAGCTAAGCCGCGATGTTCACCACGGGCTGGCCCTCGAGATATGGAACGAAGCGAAGCTGCTCTCGCTCGTCCGAGAGCAGTTGAGTCTCCAGATCGACTCGTTTACGTCCAAGGACATACTGGATATCAGGGCAGCGGTGGACAGGGCAAAGGGACTGTATGCCTTCGGGGATGCCTTCCGCAACGAGCCTCTGCAAACCGCCCTCCTGTGGCACTTCGGCTTCTGGAAGCTGAAACAGCTCAGGGAGGCGAGGGGTATGTCGGCGCGCGACATCCTCCCGCCCGGTCTCTACCGCGCGGCAGTCGTGCTGTTCGCGGATCTCAGCTCTTTTTCCAGTTTCGTGCGCGACACCCGCGACGATGCGGTCATCCGGCACGTTCTCACCTCCTTCTATTCGAAAGCGCGCAATGAAGTGCTCAACTGCGGAGGAATGATGTATCAGTTCCTCGGCGACGGGCTCATCGGGCTTTTCGGCATTCCCGACGGCCGCCAGGGCTTCGAGCAGAACGCGCTCGAATGCGCGCGGAGGCTCATCGACATCGGCAACTCGGTTTCCCTGGAGTGGCAGCGGTCCATCGATCATGTCGAGAGCTCGGGCGGCGCGCACATCGGCATGGCTCTCGGCGACATCAACGTGATGTCGCTGCGTCCCTTCGGCAGGGCTCATATGGGCATCATCGCGGAATCGGTGAACCTCGCGGCGCGATTGACCTCCGCGGCCGAGGCCGGCGACATCGTGGTCAGCAACACGCTCTACAGGGCTCTCCCCGAGACATCGCAGGCAGCCTTAACGGAGATGGAACCGGTGGAGGCGCGCAATATCGGCCGCATCCGCGCGTGGAGACTGGGGGGGACGAGGTCGGACTAGCGGCAAGGGGGCGCAGGATGGCGGAAGATGCCCTTCCTCGAAGATTCCTGCTGCAGTGGCATCTAACCGATTCCTGCAACCTGAGCTGCCGTCACTGTTATGACGAGGCTGGCCAGCCCAAACCCGAGCTTCCCCTCGAACAGCTTGTCGCCTTTCTTCGCCAGTACATTCGATTTCTCGATGCAAATGGCATCACGGGACACATCAACTTCACCGGCGGCGAGCCGTTCCTTCGAGACGATCTTCCCGAGCTGCTGCGCGAAGTCCGACGCCATCACGAAACGGTTTCCTACGCGATCCTTTCCAACGGGACCATGATCGATGGGCCCTGTGCCCGTCTTCTTCGGCGGACCGGATGCAGGTTCGTGCAGATCTCGGTGGACGGCGGGCCTGAAACGCACGATGCGCTGCGCGGCCCCGGCACCTTTAATGCCTGCCGGCGGGCGCTCGGAACGCTGCGTCGGCATGGAATCCCCACGATGATGTCTTTCACCGTCTCGCGCGTGAACTGGCATGACTTTCCGGACGTGGTCCGCATGGCCTGTGAGGAGGGAGCGAACGTCGTCTGGTCCGACAGGCTTCTCCCCCTTGGCCGCGGCGCGGAAATGACCGAGAACCTGCTCACCGCCCAGGAGGTTGATCGGTTTTTCGAGACGATGTTCCGAAGCGCCGAGGAATTGCGCAACCGCCAGCGTTGCCCGACGCGCGTTCGCATGCACCGCGCGCTTCAGTTTCGGACCTTGATCAGCCGCGGCGTCAAGAACGTTATCCCCTACAGATGCAACGCGGGCCGCGGCCTTCTCTCCCTCATGCCGGATGGACGCATCCTCCCCTGCCGCAGAATGCCGGTCACCGTGGGCTTCTTTGGCAGAGATTCGCTGGAGGAAGTATATCGGGAAGCGCCTTTTCTTCGAACCCTTCGGGCAGAGGGGAGAGTGGCCGCGGGCTGCGAGGATTGCGCGTGGCGCGCATCCTGCGGCGGCGGGCTTCGCTGCCTGGCCTATGCCCGCGGGGGCGACCCCTTTCGCGCTGATCCGCAGTGCTCCCTGGCGCGCGAGGCACGTGAGCGCGGCGAGGCCGCGCGTTCCAATAGAGTTTTCAGGAGGGACTGAATTATGACTGAAGTTTCAGGGCTTTCCAATCTCGAGCAATTGCGAATCGGTACGGCGGTGCATGAGGACCTGCGCCGGTTCCTCGAGCAGGTGGTCGATTTCTACGGCAAGGACCTCATTTCGATCATCGCGTTCGGAAGCTGCGTGACGGGAGACTATGTGGAAGCAAGCTCCGACATCAACCTTCTCGTGGTCTATTCCGAGCTCAACATCGCGGATCTGCGTCGGGTGGCGGACCTGTCGCGCCGCTGGCTTTCACGGCGTCAGTTCGCGCCGCGATTTCTCTCCCGGCGAAATCTGCAGAGCTCGTATCGGTACTTCCCCATCGACATGCTTTCGATGAAGGAGGCCCATGTTGTCCTCTGGGGCGAGGACCTCCTGTCGCAGATCGTGCTGGAACCGCGCGAGATGCACTGGCAACTGGCGCACGAGATCAAGCGCATGCGGATGCGGATCAAGCAGCAGTTCTGGCGCACCTGCGACCGGCCCGTCGAGATGAAGCGGGTGCTCCTGGAGCGCTTTACTTCCATCGCGTATCTGGCCAGGGCGCTCCTGTGGCTGCGCCACGTGAACGTGTCCCCCGCGCGGGGGGCGATCATGGACGCTGCGGTGCGCGAGCTCGGCATCTCCGCTCAATTCGTGAATGCGGTGCTCGAGCTGAAGTCCGGTCGCCGCAAGGCGTCGGGAGACGAGCTCATCGAGCTTTTCACCCGGACCATGGACGCCATCCGGGTCGTGGACGAGCAGACGGAGGCGGCAAAGCCATGAAACGTCTCATCGTGCTTCTTTTCCTGTTCCTGGCAGCCATGGGGGTGCCGGCGCAAGACCTCGGCTATCACCTCTCCTCCTATCGTGCCTCATTCGAGCTGATCGAGGGATCGCCTGACGTGCGTGTCACACTCTGGATCACCTATTCCATCGGAAACATCACGAAGTCCGACGGGTTCAAGTATGTCGGAGACGGACAGGTGGCGGATCTGCGCTGCACCGACGAGAAAGGGGACGTCCTTGCATCACGAGTGGCCTCGCAAAAGGGGACCCGGCTGGACTGGCTTTTCCCGGCCACCAGCCAGGGGGATCGGAAGGTGCGCGTGCAGTTTCGCCTGCTCGACTATCTGCGCAGCATCGAAGGCTTCGTGTTTTTCGACGCAGATTGGGCAGGAGTTTTTCGAGTTCCCGTCGAGAATGCCGTCTACGAGCTTATCGTTCCAGGATCGGAGAAACCGACGCTGGGCTCAGTGCAGCCCTCATCGTATTTCATCCTGCCCTCCGACCGCGGGTGGGTTGTGACCGCAGCCCAGGTCGCCGTGCGTGAAACAAGGTTCAGCGTTCGGTTCAAGAGCGCGGCTTTCCCCGTGGCCCCTCTTACCTCGATGGAATCCTTGTATCGCCGCGACCGCAACATCTTTATCTTCATCGGCGTGGCTGCCGCGGGCCTCCTCGGAGGGGTCATCCTCATCGGAATACGGCGGGCAAACAGCCCGGAGGGCTTGGCGGATACCGGAGGCGGCGGCTGCGGCGGCGGGGGGTGCGGAGGCGGCGGCTGCGGGGGCTGAGATCGCCTCCAGCGCTCACACAGCCTGCTTGGCGGAGTAAGCCTGTGACGGCTCCATTTGACCCGGTGCAGGTTCAGACGTACTCCGGCTACAAGGCGGACGAAGACCCGCGCGGGTTTTCATGGCAGGGGCACAGCTTTGTCATCGAACAGATCGTTGATCGCTGGTACCAGGCCGGCAGAGATCCCACGCTTCCTTCTGCCAATTACTTCAAAGTGCGGACAACCGACGGGAACCTCTTCATCATCAGACGGGACAACGATTCCCTGGAATGGTCGCTGCGGGCCGCGCCCTGAGCGCGGACGGGGCTGCCCTCAGGGATTGCCTTCGATGCTCCTGCAGGGTGTATACTGAGACGAGAGAAGACCTGGAGGTTGGGGAGGGAGGAATCCAATGAGTCCTCTCAGCGGCACAGAAGCTCTCCTTCCAGGGGTGCGCGCATCGCTTCAGGCGGTCCGCCGTACCGAGGGTAGTTCACGCGCTCCTGCGGCAGCCCCTGAGCCTGTCCAGACCGAACCACGCAGCACTGCCCGGCTTTCAACCTCCGGCCTTTCCATCCTTTCCTCCCAGGCCACGATCATGCGGGCCGAGATGCTCCTCCAGATTGCCTCCACGGCTGCTTCTTCCCCCGCCCTGCGGCAGATCGCCGCCGCGGCGTACCAGATGGAGATCGACGCTCGAAGAGAGATTGCGCAGGCCCGCGTGGAGGGCATGAGCGCCGGGCGCCAGTGGTTCGCGTAGCGCTCATTTCTCGATCTCCCGCTTCATCCTGGCCAGCAGGTCGACGGCCCCTTCGGCATAGCGGCTGATCCAGCGGTTGTGCAGCTCCCTGATGGGGAGCGGATTGAAATAGTTCCACCGCCTGCGGCCTTCCCGCCTCACGATGATGAGGTCGGCCTTTTCCAGCACTCCGAGGTGCTGCATCACGGTGCAACGGTCCATTGTCCTGAAACGTTGGCAGATTTCCCCCGTGGTCCTGGCCTGGTCCTTCAGCAGGTCCAGCATCTGACGCCGCCGGGCGTCCCCGAGCGCCTTGAAGACGAGGTCGTCATTTTTTTTCCTTGATCCTTGCGGCGCTGGGAGAGCGCGGCCTTGCCGACTACGTTGAGCGGCAGTTTGCCCTGGCGGCCCAGGCGTACCGCTACGTATCCGGCCAGCCTGGTTTCGAGTGCCCGGTCGAGCCGCAGGCGAATATCCTCTGCTTCCGGATTGTCGGCAGCGATGACCTGCAGCTCTCCATTCGCAACGCTTTGATCTCCCGCGGAAGCCACTACCTGTCCACCGCCGAGCTCAACGGAAAGCGATATCTGCGCCTGGCTTTCATGAGCCCTGCAACGACGATGCGGGACGTGACAGGGCTGGTGGAGCTGGTCCGTGAGCTGGCAGCACGGCAGCGCAGCTCCTCGTGATCCGCCTGCAGTAACATTTTTCAGCCACTTCAGCGTTAGATAATCAACACAACGAAAGCTCAAGGGGAGAGTGGCATGAACGGCATAACAATCAAGGGCCTTCGCAAGGATTACCACCTCGGAAAGACCGTGGTCAGGGCACTCAAGGGAATCGACCTGGACATCAAAAGCGGGTCGTTTGCCTGCGTGGCGGGACCGTCGGGGAGCGGAAAAACGACGCTCCTCAACATGATCGGACTGATCGACACTCCCACTGGCGGAAGCGTTCGGATTGCCGGAGAAGATATCCAGACCCTTTCCGAGAAGTCACGCACGCGTTATCGCAGCAGGACCCTGGGATTCATCTTTCAATCCTTCAATCTCCTTCCCGTCCTGGACGTGTTCGAAAACATCCATCTTCCCCTCATTCTCCATGGCGAAATCTCACGCGAGGAGAAGCACGAGAGGGTGATGGAGCTGGTCCGGGCCGTGGGGCTGGAGGAGCACATCCGGCACAAGCCTTTCGAGCTTTCCGGCGGCCAGCGCCAGAGGGTTGCCATTGCGCGGGCTCTGGTCACGCACCCCCTGATTGTCCTGGCGGATGAGCCCACGGCCAACCTGGACTCCGTGACGGGAAACGAGGTGCTGGACCTCATGGAGCGGATCAACAGGGAACGGGGAACCACGTTCATCTTTTCCTCGCATGACCCTGGCATCATGGAGAGGGCCGCGCGCGTCATCAGACTGCACGACGGCGAGGTCCAGGCCGCATGAAAGAGCGCATCCAACTGTGCCTCCGGAACCTCGCGCGCCACGGGTGGCGGACGCGCATCATCCTGCTGATCGCCCTGTTCGGGTCATTCCTGACCTTCGTCTCCGAGAACATGCTGGAGGACGTTTCCATCAAGCAGTCCGACATGTTCGGCCGATCGTTCGCCGGGCATTTTCGGATCCTCGCCAAGGGCATCGAGACAAAGAACACCTTCGGCTTCTATTACTACGAGCCGGAGGAAATGCTGCAGCCCGAAGAAATTGCCTCCGTCAAGCAATTCCTCGCGGGAATGCCCGAAGTGAGCGGATCGCAGGAGCGGATCGTTTTCACCGGACTCCTCTACGGGAAAGACGATGCGGAGAAAGGCTTCCGGGGCGTTGCCATGGACATGGGCGCCTACAACAAGGAGCTCACCGACCTTTACTATGCAAAAGGCATTCCGGTGAGGCGCGGTGAGGCGCAGACCTGTGCGGCCTCCTGGGCCGAGTATGACAAGAACAAGATCGTGGAGATCGGAAAACGCTACGTGTTCCTTCTCCCGAACCGCGAGGGAGAGTTCGTGGACCGCTTCGTGACGGTGGCGGGCGGAATCGACTACCACAGCATGCCCAAGGACACCATGGGAGTGGGCAACATGTTCTTCGACTTGGACGGGTTCCGCTCCCTGGTCGGGTATGAAAAGCCCCTGGCCTCCGAGGTTGTCGGGTTCCTTCGCGACGCGCGCATGGCGAACAAGGTGCTGCCTCGGATCGACGCCTACCTGCAGGAGCACAATCCCCGGCTGAAGGTCGTCTCCTGGCGGGAATATGCGCCGATCTTCGCGGAGATCGTGCTCGGGTTCGACGTGGCCATGCGGGCCATCGAAGGCATCCTTATCGCAATCTGCATTCTCCTGGTGATCAAGCTCACGACGTTCTCCATCATTGAACGCTACAGCGAGATCGGCACCATGCGCGCGCTCGGCTTCAGCCGCGCGGATATCGCGTTCCAGTTCGCCCTCGAAGGGTTTCTCATCATCGCGGCGGGCGCTCTCATCGGTTTCCTCCTGGGCTCGGCGGTCATTGGCGGTTTCCATATCGCCGGCATTCATAATAAGACGACATTTTTTGCCTGGGTCATAGGAAACGGCTTTTCCCCTGGCTTCCACGCGGACAAGATTGTGACGGTTTCGGCAATCTTCCTGGCCGTTGCCGTCCTGGCTCCGCTCCTCCCGGCCGCGCAAGGCTCGCGGCTTTCCATCCTGAAGACCCTGGAGAGGAGGTAGCGACATGGAGCTTCTTCGATACATGGTGAGCAACATTCTCCGAAGGCCCCTGCGGGCGCTTTTCGTGGTGGTGGCCGGTTTCCTCAGCGCCGTGGTCCTCGTGTTCACGTTTGCCCTCGGGGCATACACCACAGAGCACGTCCGCTCGGACACGATTGCAAAGTGGACTGGCCACCTGTGGGTCTCCCGGCCCGAGGTGTTCGAGTTCAAGGAAGAACAGCTGGCCAGCTACCAGAAGCAGGCGTCAGCGGTGCGCGGCTATCTCGAGAACAACCCCAATACCGCCGTTGTTGTCCCGTGGTACGTGGGCGCCACGGAGATCCAGGCGGGGACTTCACGAGCCTACGTGATGTTCGCCGCAACGGATTTCCGAAAGGACCAGCAGTTCGCGTCGCACACGGAGCTGGTGGCGGGTGGGCTGCCCGGTCCGGATGACGAGTACGGCGTACTTGTCACGACCGTGCTCGCGGAGAAGTACCACCTCACGGTGGGCAATAGCATCACAGCCTTCATCCCTACCGCCTTCGGACAGCGAAACGCCATGGACTTCATCATCACCGGCATCAGCCGCGCCTCGGCCCCGTGGTATGACGAGGAGATCGCCATTCGGGCGCAGGACTTCATCACCATGACGGACCTGGGAGACGCGTTTCCTTTCTACAAGGCGTACGTGAAGGAAGAGAGCAAGATCCCAGCCATGGTCAAGGACCTCAAGGCCGTGGTGAAGGACTTTTCCGTCAAGGGATATCGGGATGACGACTTTGTCCGTTTCCTTCTTTCCCTTGGCACCACGAATACGCTCCTGTTCGGCTTCATGGCCATGATCATTTTCCTGGCCCTGCTCATCGGCATCCGATCCGTCATCCTCACCAACATCTTCGACCGACGGGATGAGATCGGGACGCTTCGGGCGCTGGGATTCCCCCGGGGCACGGTCCGCAACCTCTTCTTCGGCGAGTCGCTTGCATCGCTGCTCCTGGGCTATCTCCTGGGAGTCGGCGCGGTGGCTCTCATCAACGTGTGGTTCGCAGCGCGTATCGTACGACCGCCGCTCTTGATGCTGCAGTACATGTTCGGCATGACACGGATGGCCCTGACGATGAACGCTGCAAGCATCACGCTGCCGTTCCTGCTGCTCTTTCTCGTGCTCTTTGCCACGACGTTCCGAACGGTCTCGCGGGAAACGGAAAAGCAGGCTGTCACCCAGATGGCCAATCGATAGACCGGAGGAGAAATGAAAAGGATCCTTGTTCTGGCAATTGGCCTGTCCGCGGCCCTGCCCCTCATGGCGCAGAGCTTCCCCGAAGGGGACGTGGCGGCATATATCGACGGCGTGGACGCGGTGGTGCTTCCCGTGAACTGCAAGGCGCGCATGGCGGTGCAGGACACCTTCTCCAGCGGGGATGACCGGGCCTCAGACGGCTTTTTCATCCGCAAGGACAATCGCGTCGTCTGGGTTGCCACCGCGCCGGCATCGCAGAAGAACTTCGCGCTTCTTCGTGACCAGGACGTCTTCTGGCAGAGGTTCGCGGCCACGAACAAAGTGGTGAAGACCTCCGCCACCGCGAACTCCCGCGGCGGAGAGACATCGAACCTCGACCTCACCCGGTTCAACACGAACCTCGACTACGCGGTGAAATACCTCGGTGAGGACGATGTGGACGGAAAAGCGTGCTATCGCTTCGAGCTGCGAGCCAAAAACCGGAAGCTGGCCTACAGCCTCGTCAACCTCTGGGTGGAGAAGTCGACGCGAATACCGGTGAAGAAGGCGTTCTTTGCCGTCTCGGAAAAGGTCCTGAAATACTACACGGTGACGAAGGCCGTGATGAAAGGGGACCACGTGGCAGAGATGGAAATGCTGTACGTCGACGCGCTGAAGCCGCAGGACACCAGCCGGCTTCGCCTCTTCGAGATCACGGCTCTCTCCAGCGTACCGGAGCAGTTCTTCACCCGGGAATACCTGGAATCGGGGCGGCTTTACCCGTACGAGTTCTGAGAATGAAGCAATCACTGTGCGTCATTGCCGCGGCGTTTCTGTGTGCGGGGCTTGTCTCGGCGCAGGACCAACCCTCCTTCAAGCTCACCGGTGACGTGGATGCGCAGGCGGTCTCCAGCGCGTTGAACAGCTCGTCGGCTTTTCAGGGAATCACGCCGTTCTCCGAGGTCACGGCGGCTGGACTGATCGACGGGAAGCTGGTGTTCTCAAGACACTATACGACCCTCGGTCTCTTCGATTTCACCTTCCAGGAGAACAACGTCCTGGACTACCACAACGGAGCCAAGATCGAGAGTCTCTCCCTGCTTGTGAACGAGCTGTACGCTGACCTGAACTACGGCGACCTTCTGTATCTGCGGCTTGGCAAGCAGAGGCTGAAGTGGGGCGCGGGCTTCATCTACAACCCGTCGGACCCGGTCAACCCGCCCAAGGACCCCACGTCACTTCGGGCAGTGCGTGAGGGCGTCACCGCGCTAAAGCTGGAGCTGATAACGAAGCCCGTGTCTTTGATGACCTTCGGGGTCCTGTTTGATGCCCTTGGCCAGACCGGCCTCGGAACTCGTCTTTCCACACCCCTCATCCCCAACACCGACCTTGCACTCTCGGCGTATTGGAGCCAGAGCGAGTCGTGGACTGCGGCGCTGAACGCGTCAGTGGCTCCCCTGTATGAGATCCCGGGCTGGGACACGCTCCAGATCTGGTTCGAAGGCTGTGTTTATGACAAGGCGCGTTATCTCTCCGTGACGCCGAGCCCGCCCGCTGGACCGGGCTACAGCTTCCTGACAGGGGGCACGGCAACCATGCCGGAAATACGCACCGTGCTCCTCACTGAGTACTATCACCTCTCGGAGGGCCTCTCAGCCGGCGAGCTTGCGGGAGTCTACCAGGGCTTGCGGGCGGGCTCCCTGCCGCAGTGGTATGCGGAGCTTGCGCGGAGGCCGGCCCGCCAGGGATCCGACTATCTCTTTGTGTCAGTGACGCAGCCGACCCTGACGGATGACGGGAACCTCGTGTTCGACAAGATCGGGCTTCTGGCCTCCTGCCTCCTGAGCCTTACCGACGCGTCGTTCTTTGCTACCGGCGGCGTCACTACGACTTTCGTCAAGGACTCCGAGGTGGATCTCACCGCGACGTGGGCCAACGGCGGACCCGACACCGAGTTCGGCAACGCGCTCTCCACTGTTGCCGTGACTCTCGATGTGAAGGTATTCTTCTAGGGTGATGTGTCCTCCTGAAACGGAACGTCCCGCTGTTGGGTATATTTAACGGGTGGGTCTATGAAGATTTCAAGAATGCTTCTGCTCGCATCTCTGCTTGGGATTGTCGAGGGATGCAGCGTGACGACGACAACCAGCTCTTACCAGCCCCCCTTGACGACATCTCCCTTGGGAGATGCCGTTGACATTGTGCTGAACGGCTCGGGGAATATCCTCATCGCAGGGGTGACGGGGACTTCCAGCTCGCAATTGCCTGCCTACTGGGAAAACGGCTCCCTTGTCACGACCATGCCCGTAGGCCCCGGCAACTTTTCCTTCACCATCGGCTGGGGCACGGTCGACACTTCCGGTAACTTCTTTGTCGCGGGAGCGACGGGACAGACCGCCGGTTCGCTGGTTCCCTGCTACTGGGAGAATGGCGCCCTTTCCTATCTCCCCGTGGGCACGGGAAACGCGGCCGGAGCGGCTCTCGGTGCTGCCGCAAACGGCCTGACCATCTACGTTGCCGGAGGAGTGGGAGCATCGATCTCGTCCCTTGCTTCTTGTTACTGGACGGACGGTGCTCAGACGCTGCTGCCCGCTGGCACCGGCAACTCCTACGGCCAGGGTGTCGCGGTGGCCCTCGACACAAAAGGAAATCTCTACTTCGCCGGTGACGTGGGCCCGTCCGGGGCCGCCCTTTTGCCCGCTTCCTGGCAAGGTGGAGCCCTGACCATCCTCCCGGTTGGACCGGGAAACTCGTACGGGCTGGTGACGGGCGTGACGGTGGACGGTACAGGGGACGTTTTCATTTCCGGAGCGGTCGGAACATCGAGCGCGGCCCTGGTGCCCTGCTATTGGGAAAATGGCACCTTGACCGTTCTGTCCATGGGCACGGGATACACGATCGGGACTGCCAATGGCGTTGTTCTTGACGGCTCAGGGAACATCCTGATTGCCGGGGCAGTCGGCGGCGGGGCTTCAACGCTGGTGCCCTGCTTCTGGAAAAACGGCGCCCTGAGCTTTCTTCCGACAGGCGCTGCCGGCAACTACGGCTACGCGAACGGCATGGCTGTGGATGCCGGCGGGGACCTTTTCATCATCGGGGATGTCTCATCCGCCAGCTCCCAGGCCCCCTGCTATTGGAAGAACGGGATACTCATACCTCTGCCGCAGGCTGCCATAACTCAGTCTGTGGGCGGAAAGCTGGTGCGCATCCGCTAATTGCAACGCGGGATCAGCACTCGCGGACGCCGGCCGGTGCGCGGGCGTCCCCCGGCTCTGCCAGAAGGGCGGTCATGGAACGCGCCATGGCTCCCAGGAGCAGCGCACACGAGGTTGCCCCGGGATCAAGATTTCCCCGGGAGCGCTCCCCGAGCCTGCTTGCGCGGCCGATCCTGGCCACCAGGCCGCGCGTGGATTCCTTGCCTTTCTCTGCTGCCTCCGCCATTGCGGAGAGAGCATCGGGAAAGGCTTTCCTGTCCTGACACGCCTTCCTGAACGCTTCCAGGGCAGGGACCAGCGCGTCCACCATGCTCTTGTCGCCGAGCTTTGCGTTTCCCAGGGAAACCACGCCTTCGGTTGCCTGCTCCAGCATTCCCAGGAATACTGCGGCGTCGATTCTTTCTTTGCCTGCCGATGCCCGCGACATCTCCAGGAAGAACGTCCCGTAGAGAGGCCCCATAGCGCCGCCGATCTCCGACAGGAGCACCCGGCCCAGGGTCTTGAGGCCGTCCGAAAAGCTGCCGGGGCTCTCCATGAGGCGCTGGGCGCAGATCGTGAACCCCTTGTTCATGTTGATGCCATGGTCCCCGTCGCCGATGGCGCCATCCACCTGGCTCAGCATGGCGGCGTTTTCCTGAATGGCCTGGATCATGGCGCGGACGACGGGCTCTCCTTCCTGATTGGCGAATCCCTCCTTCATGGCGCTGTCCCGGCCCTCGGGCCGAACTGGGTCAGCCCCATGGAGTCGGCCTCCAGGTCCACAAGGCGCTTCAACTCGTCATCCAGCCTGGTGAGAGTGAGCGTGACACCCATCATCTCCAGGGAGGTGAAGTAGTTCCCCACGTACTGGCGGGTAATTCTGATTCCGCGCTTTTGCAGGAGCTCGGCAACGTGCCCATAGAGGATGTACAGCTCCATCACCGGCGTGGCCCCCAGCCCCGAGACCAGCACCACCACCTCATTGCCGGAGGTGAACGGAAGGTCAGGAAGGATCACGTCCAGCATCATCTCGGCCATCTCGGAGGCGGGCCGGATCCTGTCCACGCGGATCCCCGGCTCTCCGTGGTGCCCGATTCCCACCTCCATCTTCCCAGGCTCGATGGTGAAGTTGGGCTTTCCAACTGCCGGGATGGTGCAGGGCGTGAGGCCGATCCCGATGCTGCGGGTGTTGTCGATGGCTTTCTGCGCGGCCGCTATCACATCATCCAGGCTTCCCCCCAGCGCCGCTTTTGCGCCCCCCGCCTTCCACATGATGACCTCACCGGCAACGCCCCGCCTCTTGGCCCGCTCTGCGAGGGGAGCGGAAGGCACGTCGTCATTCGCGACAACCGTCTTCACCGTGATCCCGTCGTCTTTCGCCAGCTGGATGGCCATCTTCACGTTCATGTTGTCGCCGGCGTAATTCCCGTAAAGGCAGGCAACCCCCTTGCCCGCATCCGCGGCCTTGAAAGCCTCATAGAACGCATCCGCCGAGGGAGAGGTGAATATCTCTCCAACGGCCACAGCGTCCACCATGTTGCGCCCGATGTAGCCGATGAACGCGGGCTTGTGACCTGATCCGCCCCCTGTGACGATCCCAACCTTGCCCGCAAGGGGAGCGCCAGCATATTTCAGCACCCGGGGGTTCCTGGTTGTTGCGATTCGTTGGGGGTGCGCCAGGACAAAACCCTTGAGCATATCCTCGACGACCCTGTTCGGATCATTGATGATGCGCTGCATATGTTCCTCCTCAGGCGGTTGCCAGTATCCAACGTCGATCATCGGGATGTCTATGGCCCCGTAGAACGCCGGCTCCGTCTCGTTGTATGGTGACACGCCGAACAGGGAGAGGTGTGATGCGCTACGCTGTGATTCTTGCCGGCGGATCCGGAACCCGGCTGTGGCCCATGAGCAGGGCTTCGATGCCGAAGCAGCTGCTGCCCTTCATCCGCGGAAAGAGCCTCCTGGCACATTCCTGGGAGCGCCTTGAAGGGCTTGTTGAAGTGGACCGACGCTTAGTGTGCGCCGCGGAGAGTCAGAAGGACCTCATCACGAAGAGCCTCGCCGGCCTTTCACCCCAACAGTTCCTGGGAGAGCCCGCGGGGCGTGATACGCTTGCGGCGCTCGGCTACACTGCCGCGGTCGTTGCCCGCCGGGACCCGGACGCCACGATCGGCGTCTTCACGGCAGACCACATCATCGAGCCGGTCGAGAAGTTCCGCGACATCGTGGCAGACGGCTACGAGCTGGCCGAGAGAGAGAAAGGCATCCTTGTCACCTTCGGCGTCACTCCCCGGCACGCCGCCACCAGCTACGGCTACCTCAGCCTGGGGACGGAGGTGGGCCGCAACGCCAGGATCGTAGTGGAGTTTCGGGAGAAGCCGGACCGCGCGACAGCGGAGAAATGGGTTTCCGAGGGCCCTTCGCGGTTTCTCTGGAACAGCGGAATGTTCGTCTGGAGGGCCTCTGTCTTCCTGGACTGCATCCGCCGCTATGAGCCGGAAACTTCTGCGGTCCTCTCCCGGATTGCCGATGCGTGGGGTACCCGGCAATTTCCCGGGGTCATCGGCTCGGCGTACCCGTCGCTTCGAAAAATCAGCGTGGACTTCGCCGTGATGGAGAAAGCTTCGCGCGACCCTCTGGTCAGGGTTGCTGCCATCCCGATGGATCTTTCCTGGCTGGACGTGGGCTCGTGGCCGGCCTTCGCGGAGACCTGCAAGTCGGACGAGGCGGGGAACGCCGTCGCTGCCGATGCGAGCGTCATTGTGGACACCCGGGGAACCCTCGTGGCGTCCAGCGACCCTCAGCACCTGGTGGCTGCGCTCGGCTGCGACGACCTGGTGGTGATCCACACGCCTGACGCCACGCTGGTATGCCGCCGTGACAAGGCGGAAGACGTCAAGAAGCTCCAGGCCCTTATTGCGGAGAAGTTCGGCAGCCGGTTTGTCTGAAATGATCAAAATGGCGTGATAGCTGCAATTGATTATGGGCGAGGGGATGGATCGTGAGTCGAGCGCCAATCATCCAAGGCCGGCGGCGGTAAGTTCCCCCCTGTTATCTGCAGGTCCTCCCTTGCCGTCATTGCCAAGGGTCGTGAATACTATTCCTATCACCTTCTATCCACTCGCGGAACGAGCACGGAAGGTGAGGGAGGAAATATGGCTCGCAAAGCGCTGTCTGTCGTTGTTCTGCTGTTGCTTATCGGCCCTGCCGTGATTTTCAGCCAGTCCCAGAGCACCGACATCGCCAACTTCATATCGTCCGCGTACTCAAACAAGGCCTTCACGACCGCTCCCGTCGACCCAAAGGACCTTGAATTGATTTTGCGATGTGGCGTGCGGGCTCCCAGTGCAAGGAACAGTCAGCCTTGGCATTTCACGGTGATCAAGGACTTGGAGACTATGAAAAGGATCATCCCCGATGCGTTGAAGGGGAACATCCTTATCATCATTTCCGGCCTGGATCAGGCCGACCGCGCCGCGGCTGTCGCCTTCGACTGCGCCTTGGCGACCGAGGACATGTACTTGGCCGCCCAATCCCTGGGCCTGGGTTCGCACATCTATACGGGGCCGATCGCGAACCTAAACACGAAGTATAAGGACTCCGTCGGGATTCCGGCCGGCTATCTCGGCGTCGCGATCCTGAAGATCGGGAACGCGGCACAAAAGGCTGACGCGGTGTCCTCGGCCTCGCTGCGAAAGGCCGACTCTGAGATCATCGACTACCGATAGCCATGCTTGACGCGGAAGTAGACAAAACTCGTGTTATCGGAAAAGCCGGATTGGGCTATACTAACCCCACCTAGGTGCCTATGCACCATCGGGAGGGGTCATGAAAGAGCTGAATCAAGTCAGAAAGCTTCTGCTGGAGGCCCTGGAGCACGCTCAGAGTGTTCGTCGCCAGTACGGTGAGGAATGGAGCGCGGGACGCCAGCGGGGCCTCCAGGACGCGATAGAGATCGTCGACCGCGTTCTAGCCAAGGCCGCTTTGCTGCCCTTGTGAATGGAGGCGGCGCGTTCTCTCGGTTCTGATGTCGCCCGGCCTGATAGCCTGGGGCATCACCTATAGGTGCTTTCTCATCTAGCCGTCAAAAAAACGTCAGGATCGTATTATAAATGACACCGTTGGGCGTCCTTCCGCATTAGCCACCGAATCATGCTGCGTATTCGTCTTTGTTCCCTCTGCGAAGCAATCGCATGGGTTGTTTGAAGCCTCCCGATAAGGGCCTCCCGAAAATCGTGACCCCTGGAGTTCTGTGACTTGATCTCAGCCTTTAGCGACGCGTCCTGCAACGATTGCCTTATCATGCCATAGATAATACCGCGCCGGAGCGACGATCTCATTACGCTGCGACGATGGCATTGTTCAACATTTCGGTAAAAGAATACTGGAAAATCTGATATGCAGCCTTAGACACGGAACGTCCGAGAGCGAGGCGCTGGGCGACGTCCGCGAACACGGCGTCCTCCATCAGGCTATCAATTTGATATTTTTTACGGAATGGTTCCGGTGCCGCGGTTCGCGAACTAGATGGCGATGCGCGGCCTGGCGCGTCACGCCTAAAACCGCCGCAATCTGCGCACCAGAAAGAGCGCCACGCGTTTTCAGTGTATTCAGAAACCGGCTTCTGAAGTCGATGCTGTTGAGCCTAAGCCTTTGGTCCAGGCGATTTTGATCCTGCCCCTCATTTCCACTCAGAGGGCATGATATGAGGAGCAGCCTCTCCGCCGGCTTCGTTTCGTGAAATCCACAGAGCGCGGAAATCGGCATTCCGGAATGCCAACTAAAAATTCTAGGGAACCAGCAGTAGAAGGCCTCATCTCTGCCACCCAGGCTACGGGCGCGGGATACCTGCTCTGAACACGAGTGTGCGTGATGCTTCCGTCCTCAGCTCGTACGGGATCCCCGCAGGAGCCAGCACCGCCCTTCCCCTGTCCAGCCCTAGCTGGCGCTCCCCTGACACCAGGCGCGCAGATCCCTCTATAGTGATGAGGCATTCCACGCCGTGCCCGGCGCCTGCGCGCAGGGAACCGTTGGGCCCCAGCTCCAGGCGCTCCAGGACAAACTCCTCTGCAGGCGTCTCGTAGACGCGCTCCCCGTGATCGACCTCCCGGCCCCTCAGAACGGAGGGATGGCCGTCGGTGTATGAGACGATCCGAAGAAGCTCCCCGGTATCCACGCTCTTGGGCGTGAGACCACCCCGCAGCACGTTGTCCGAGTTCGCCATCAGCTCCACGTTCGTTCCCTCCAGGTACGCATGGAGGGTCCCTGCAGGCTGGTATGTGCCCTCTCCCGGATGCAGGTGGAGCAGATTCAGCAGGTAGATGGAGAAGATCCCCCTGTCAATGCGGCCGTCGGGAAGCGGCATGTCGCGAGCCGCCCGCAAGGCCCAGAAATCAGGGGTGTCCTTGTCCAGCGTCCGTGAGCGGTCCAGCTCTGAAAGCCGGGCGACAAGCGGAAAGAGAACCTGGTCCACGCGGTCTTGCGGCATGGTCATGACGGTGACATACAGGTCGCGAAGGAGCTTTTCCCGAGCTGTCGGCTGGGCCCCAGTTGCGCGCAGACGCACGGTGAAATCCGGCATGACCTGGCCAAGCTCGGGGACCGCCTCGAGCGTGACCCCGATCTCTTCCAAAGCGCGGAACCCGTGCAGCAACCAGAACTCGGTGAGCGCAACGTGCGCTTCCGGCTTGTGGTTGTCATCCCTGTACATCCGTTGCGGCGCATCCAGAGGAACTCCTGCCGCATTCTCGCGGGCAAAGCCTGCGGCAGCCTGCTCCAGCGTGGGGTGAGCCTGGATGGAAAGCATGGCGCGAACATCCAGTACCTTCAAAAGGAACGGAAGCCTGCCGGCGTAGCGGGCTGCAACCTGCGGTCCAAGGACTTCCGTCGGGGCTGATTCGAGGAGCCGATCAAGGCGGACCTCTTTTCCCTCCACAACAGCGCGGGATGGCGCAAGGAGATGCGCGCCGATCCACAGCTCGGCGCAGGGTGTCCGCTCAGCATTGTCCTGCCCCAGGAGCGAAGGGATGAACTGGAATCCCCCCCACGCGTAATGCTGCACGGCGCACGCCAGCCGGACAACGCCAGGAGACGCACGGAACAGCTCGATTGCCTGGCGCTCCTCCACAGCTGCGGCGAGCCGCCGGAGGATTCCGTTGTCCGCTGTTCCAACCCTGACTATCGCGTCGGCCCTCTGAGGTGTTCCCGCATTCGCGTACAGGCGCAGCTCCGGCGCGTTTCCGGAAGGCCTGATGTGCGCGATGTCGGTGTTCTCAAAGCCGATCCGAACGCCGTCGAGCCAGTTCATCTTTTCCACATCCGCAAAGCCATCTCGGGGTGTGAAATGCCGTTGAACCTCCCGGCGAATGCCGTCGAGAGACTGAACAAGAGGATCCGCCTGGTCCGGCATGACGCAGGTCCCGTCCTTGCGCACCAGAGTCCACTGTCCACCCCGGGCAGGGTCTATCCTGGCCTCGAGAACCGACGAGTCCTGAGGGGAGAGCATCTGAACGATTGCAAGCGCTTTCTCCCGCGGGAACTCACGAAGCAGCCCTGATTTCCCAAAGCGCCGCGGTAGCCCTGCAAAAAGAGAACGGAGGCTCTTGCCTGCCCCCAGGGAGGCGCAGAGCGCAGCAAGGATGGGCAACAGCGCGTCCCGCGTGGGAAGCGCACCCATGACCCCGCCGCCAGGAATAGAGACCTGTGCTGCGGTGAGGAACCCGCCGTTGGCCTCCCACCCCACTTGTTTCATCGCATCTATCACATACGGAGAGCCGATCCTGGTTTTTACAGGCATGACTCCCCGGGAAGCAAAATGCGCATCCACTGCATCGTTGACGCTGATGGGGACCGCGATGTCCCGCGCGCCGATGTACTCCGCAGTCACGATGCCCAGGATGTCTCCGGGATAGAAGGAGACCCTGCCGTTCTCCACGCCAAGGACGAGCGGCCTGTCGCTGTCCCCGTCAGTGGAGACCACGGCCTCCAGGGAGGCCCCGCCGTTGGCGTCCACCAGTTCCTGGATTTCCCGAAGCATTTCCTCGTTGACTGCCTCCGTGTCCACGGGAACGAACGTGTCGCTTCGTCCAGCGGCTACTACATGAGCTCCAAGGTTTTTCAAAACATCCACCAGCAGGTCCCGGCCTACCGCGGAGTGCTGGTAGACCAGGATCCTCCTTCCGCCAAGGATCTCTCGGGGGAAGGCATCGGTGTAACGGCGCGCGTACTCGGAGGCCGCACCCGGGACCTCTGCGGGCAGAGGTTTGCGAAAAGCCGGCCGCAGCGCACCCCTTTCGTCGAACATGCTCTTGGAAAACGGCGCGTCATACTCCGCCTGGCGCAGGCGCTTCTGCGCTGCGCGGATGGGCTGCTCATCGGCCTTGCGGACCTCGCCGTCGCTCCTGTTCAGCTTGATGCCATTGCGGTCAAAGGGGATGTGGCTGCCGGTGACCATGATGCTCGGCGCCTTCCGCCTCGTTGCGTAGAGGAGCAGCGCCGGCGAGGGTACGCGGCCCAGCAGGACCGGCGAAAGACCAGCGTCCGCTGCGGCGCGGCAGACGGGAACCAGGATGCCGTCCGTGCTGGGGCGAAGGTCCCCGGCAACGTACACGGTCCCGCCCGCTCTCGCGTCCCCCGCTTCCCGGAGGAAAACCAGGAACGATCGAGCGGCTACATACGCCTCCAGGTCAGTAATGTCCTTCACGAGCCCCCGCAGGCCGCTTGTCCCGAACTGCAGCTCCACAGGTTCGTACAAGAGGGCTCGGCGGAGAGTGGCGGGCGGCTTCACTCCACGCGCGCCCTGCGGGAAACCGACGGCCGTGTGGCCTTTCCCAGCGTGTTGAGGATGATGACGCCTGCCACCGTGATGGCGCCGCCAACCACTGACAGCACGGTGGGGACCTCGCCGAGTACCAGGAAAGCGATGATGAGAGACAGGATGGGGGAAAGGTTCAGCGTGCTCGTCACACGTGAGACGTCCGCCCGGGAAAGCGCGATGGACCACAGGACGTAGCCGATGGCGGCCGGGAAGATGCCGAGGTAGGCAACCGCCAGCGTTGAAGCCGCCGACGCCCGGCCGAGCTGGCTGATCAGCCCGGGCAGGTAGACCATCATGAAGACGGTGCCGGTCCAGATGGTATATGTGGTGAGCTGGAGGCCCGAATAGCGGGAGAGAAAAGGCTTCTGAAGAACGAAGAAGAGGCTCTCACCAAGGGCGGCAAGGACGATGTATAGAGCGGCCGGCTCGAACTTCAGCCCCGTGCCCGTTCCCACGGAGATCACGGCTACGCCCAGGAAGCTGATGGCAGCCCCCGTCCAGCCCAGGACCGTCAGGCGCTCCTGAAGGAATATCACGGCAAGAAGCGTGGAAAAGACCGGGACGGAAGCGATGATGAAGCTCGCGGCCCCCGCGGGCACCGCAACCTCTCCGGCGTTGAGACCGACGTGGTAGACCGTGAAGCCCAGGAAGCCCATCAGAAACAGCATGGGGAGATCCTGAAGCTTTGGCATGGGGAGCCGGGTAATGAGCGCGTACACCAGCAGGGACGCGGAAGCGATGATGAACCGAAGGAGAGCCAGCTCTCCCGGTCCGAAGCCGCGCAGGCCCAGGCGGATTCCGGCGAACGCGGATGCCCAGAGAATCAAGCAGATCGAGAGGGCGACCATCAGGTCTGCCCTGCCAGTGCGATGCATGGCACCTTATAACATGGTTGGCTCCGCAGGAGAATAGCCGGGTCCCGGGTTGTATAATGATGGGCGAAGAAAGTGATCCTATTCGCCCGCGCGGGATGATGGTGCTCTTTGGCCAGTCAAGCGGTCCGGTGGCGCCATTCGACCCTCTCCTTCTGAACAGAAAAGGATCGTTGTTCCTGACCCGGCCCACCCTGGCGAACTATATCTCTGACCGCGGCGAGCTTCTGCAGCGCTCCGCAGATGTCCTGCGCTGGATTGTCCGCGGGGAGATAGAGCTTCGCATCGACAAAGTCTTCCGGCTGGCTGACGCGGCAAGCGCTCACACGTATCTCGAAGGGAGGCTGTCCACGGGCAAGGTCCTTCTTCAGGTTTAGCGGATCTTCACCCGATCCAGCGTTTCCCGGGGCAGGAACGAATGCCTCAGCGCGGCTTCGTTGAGGGAAAGGAAATCCTCCCTGCTGAACCCGTAGTGCCTGGCGCACACCTCGTATTCGTGGACCAGGTCGATCCCCATGAGGTTGGGGTCATCCGAGTTGATGGAGACCGGGACTCCGGCTCTGTACAGATGAGGAAGGGGATGCCGGTCAAGGGAAGGGACGGAGCCGGTGAGCCAGTTGGATGTGGGGCATACCTCCAGCAACACGTCTTCCGCAATGAGCCGGTTCATGACCGCAGTGCTGCCCCAGGCGCGGATCCCGTGGCCGATGCGGTCCGGCCTGAACAGCTGGAGAGTCCTGGCGATGTGGGCGGCGTCCGTGTCCTCTCCGCTGTGGATGGTGATTCCCAGACCGGCCTCCCGCGCCTTGTCCACCAGCGGCACAAGGGGCAGGGGATCGATCCCGGCCTCAACGGCCGCAAGGTCCAGGCCGCATATCCTGTCCGCCCCCGCCGCATTTCCCCTTTTCCACCTGAGCAGATCCTCCAGCGCGCGTTCGTTGGCTGACGCGGGGAAACCGCGCGGAAGGATCCCGATGAGGCCGACCTCGATCGGATGTCTCGCCATGCCTTGCGAAAGGCCGTCAAGGACGCCTGCTATGATCTCGTCGTTCGAGAGCGCAGTGCCTTCGGCGATGAAGGCGGGTGCAAACCGCAGCTCCAGAAGCTTCACCCCGTCGTTGACGGCGTCCTCAATGTTCTCCCTGGTAACGCGGCTGATTGCGTGGAAGGAGCAAAGCACTTTCTTCTGAGTCTCAAACCTCGCCAGAGCCTGGGAAAGCGAGGTGACCGGCTCCCGGATGACCGCGGTCTCCCGCAATTCCTCCAGGGACCGCACGCCAAGGTCTATGCCCGTTTCAGCGGCTATCTCCCAGATGGTCTGCACGCGCACGCTCCCGTCCAGGTGACGGTGCAGCTCCACCTTGGGAAGCGCGCGAAGCCCCGAACCGTTGCTCATGCTGCATGTATACCACGGAAATTTGACTTCGTGCCGTTTCGACTCTACCCTTTTGTGGGAGTCGCCCAATTCTATGAGTCCACCACCCCTTGCCGTTCGTGAGCAGTTGCGCGAGGAGAGGTTCCGCGCAGTCTGGAACCAGCAGCTGGATGCCGTGTTTGCCGATGTTGCCCCGTATTACGACCGGGCCAACAACGTGGCCAGCCTCGGGCTCTGGAGACGGTTTCTGGACGTCTTCATGTCGACAATCGATGTGCGCCCCCGGCAGCGCGTCCTGGACGTATGCGCAGGCACCAACGCCGTCGGGATTGCGCTCCTCACGAGGGAGCCGACCCTCGAGGTGCATGCCATCGACAGAAGCGCTGAAATGCAGGAGGTGGGCCGGGCCCGGGCGCGGGCGCTCGGCTTTTCCATCACGGGAACTGTCGGCGATGCGCACAGCCTGCCGTACCCCGACAACCATTTCGACGTCGTCACGCTCCAGTACGCATCGCGCCACCTGAGGGTGGACCGGGTGTTCAGCGAGATCCTGCGGGTGCTCAAACCGGGCGGGCGCTTTCACCACTGTGACATGTTGCGCCCCGGACATCCCGTCCTGGAAAAGCTGTATTTTGTCTACCTGCGCATGTCCCTTGCGTTCACCGGCTTCCTTTTCCGCAGCGGTCCGGCCGCCCTGGAGTGCAAGCGCTACTTCATCAGCACTCTTGCGATGTTCTACTCGGCGGAGGAGCTTTCCAGTGTCCTGGCGTCTCTCGGCTACCGGGATGTCGCATCCAGGACGATACTCGCGGGGATGATCGGGTGTCACAGCGCGGGCAAGCCCCGGGTCTGAGCGCCTACTTGATCTTGAAGACCATCTGCGTGGGGCTGACGAAGCGCAGGGCGATCACCAGACAGACCATGGTCGTAAGGAAATAAATGACCGCCAGCGCATCCACTGCCTGAGGAGGCCGGGCGCCGGCCGCATATGCATCCGCGTACAAGGCGACCACAATGGTCTGGGACTTGGCCCCGGCCACCAGATAGGTCAGCTCGAACATCGATATCGTTTTCACTATGGAAAGAATTCCCGCCGTGAGGATCCCGGGCAGGGTGAGAGGGACCAGCACCCTGCGGAAAACGGTCCAGCGGCGGGCGCCGAGCATTTGTGCCGCTGATTCGAGGTTCGCCCCCACCTGCTCTATGAACGGCATCAGGATGAGGATCACGAACGGCACAATGGGCACGAGGTTCGCAAGGATCAC
Source organism: Spirochaetia bacterium (assembly GCA_049515135.1). GTDB lineage: Bacteria > Spirochaetota > Spirochaetia > SZUA-6 > Fen-1364 > Fen-1364. Next base: position 55,235 of record JBEKUJ010000004.1, on the reverse strand, counting down.
CCCGATGACCCGCGCGGCCAGGTGGAACTTGTACAGCACCATGGCAAGAGGGATCCCATAGGTCATGGGAGGCACGATCATGGGCAGAAGAAAGAGGGTGAGGAGCGCGGCCTTGCCGCGAAACTCAGAGCGGCTGAGCACGTACGCCGCGGGGAAGCCGATGAGGATGGCCGCGGCCACCACGGTCACGGCGACCACGAAGGTGATGAACAGCAGGTACGGGATGTTGTGGTCGGAAGCCACATATGCGTACCACTCCCCTGTCAGGATCTTCGGGAGGACCCCGGAATACCAGCCTTTGGAGGCGGAGTTGAGGATGACGGTGAACAGGATCCCGAGGACGTTCCCCACGTAGACGACCATTGCAAGGAAGAAGAATACGGCGCCCGTCGTGAGCTTCCTGGCCTGCATCCCGCTATCCCTTTCCCACCATCGAAGCGCCCCTGTACATCCTGTTCCGCCATACAAGGACCGCCGAGATGACGATCAGCTCGATCAGCGCCATGACCATGGAAATGGCGGAGGCAGTGTTGAAGTCGAACTTCTCGAAGGCCCACTGCCAGGCCGCAATGGCAATGACGCGCGTGGGTCCCGACGGCTCGCCAAGGAGCATGGCGGAGGGGAACACGGAGAACGCCATGACGAAGTTCAGGCAGAAGCAGATCGCGATGCCCGGCACCATGAGAGGGAACAGGACCCGGGCAAAGGTGGCAAGGCGCGAGGCGCCGAGCATCCGGCTTGCCTTTTCCAGGTCAGGGTTGATGCCCGAGACATACCCCAGGATCATGAGAAAGGCGAACGGGAAGCCCTGGATGACAAGGGAGAGCAGCACGCCGGTGTAGTTGTGTGTAAAGCGGACAGGCTTGGTCACGATGCCGATGCCTTGCAAGAGCTGGTTGAGCCACCCGTTGGGCCCCAGGTAGGTGAGCATCCCCTCGGAGACGAGCACCGTCCCCAGCGTGAGGGGGACGATCAGGAAGAAGGTGACGATCTTCTCACCCCGGATCCCATGGCGCATGAAGACGGCGAACGGAATTGCCAGAGCCACGTTGATAAGGGTGGCGGGGACGGAAATCCAGAGGGTGACCCAGATGGTGCGGGATTCCCAGGGATCCAGAAAGAACCGCGCGTAGTTGGCAAGGGTCGGGGCTCCGGAGGCGGTGGTGAAGCTGAGAAACAGCCCATACAGGAAGGGATACACGAACAAGAGAAGCACGAACAGGAGCGCCGGAAGGAGAAGGAGGAACCGGCCGCCCCGCAATCCCGGCTGCATGGGCTACTCTCTGCTCCCCGCAAACACGAACATTTTCTCGGGCGCTATGCGCAGCTCCAGGGTGTCTGCCATCCGCACGGGCGTCGGCGGCCGCAGCTCGATTGTGGTGCCGCTGTCCCCGCGGGCAGTCACAAAGCTGGCCTGTCCCTGGTACTCCACGAGCATCACCCTGGCGCGGATGCAGGAGCCGTCAGGGTTTTTCCCGACGCAGACGTCTTCAGGACGGATGGCGGTGGTCACCTTCCTGTCTGTCCTGGATGCGGCAAGGAGCGCGTCCCTGCGCGGGTCCCCTTCGGCGTAGGGAAGGCGGGCGCGCAGGTGCGTGCCCGCCACCACCACCTCCGCGTCCAGCCCGTCAGCCCTCTCATGCAGGGATGCGAGATCCCCGTCCCAGATGTTCTTGAACCCCATGAAGTCCGCGACAAAGAGGTTGGCCGGGTCCGAGTACACCTGCTGGGGCGTGCCGATCTGCTGGATGCGCCCCAGCCGCATCACGACAATGCGGTCTGAAAGCGCCAGGGCCTCCTGCTGGTCATGGGTGACGTAGATGGTGGTCACCTTCAGACGTGTGTGAAGGGCCAGCAGCTCGTTGCGCATCTCCACGCGGAGCTTTGCGTCGAGGTTGGACAGCGGCTCGTCAAGCATGAGGAGCCGGGGCTCAAGGACAATGCAGCGGGCAATAGCAACGCGCTGCTGCTCGCCGCCGGACAGCTGGGCGGGATACTTCCCCTCGTGGCCTTCCAGGTGCACCAGCTTCAACGCCGCCTGCACCCTGTCCAGCACATCAGCCTTCGGCAGCTTTCGGATGTGCAGCCCGAAAGCCACGTTCCCGAAGACGGAGAGGTGCGGGAAAAGCGCGTAGTTCTGGAACACGAGTCCGAACCCGCGCTTCTCCGGTGGCACCTTCCTCCTGCCGTCATCGATGGGCTCCCCGTCTATCGAGATCTCCCCGCGTGTTATGGGGAGCAGCCCGGCAACGCAGTTGAGCGCCGTCGACTTCCCGCACCCCGAAGGGCCGAGGAACGTGACGAACTCCCCGTGTGAGATCGAAAGGGAAAAACTCGAGAGCGCGGTCTTGCCGTCGAACTCCTTCGTCACGTCCCTGATGTCAAACCGCGTGAAATCCTTCATGTCGGCTTGATCCCGGCTTATTTTGTCTTTGCGCCGACCAGCTTATCCCACATGTCGAACGCCTGGACCAGCGGTTTGGCGTCCAGCTGCGACGCGTTGGGATACTTTACCGCTGCTTCGTCGTACGCCGCGCGCATGGCAGGCTTGATGCGGTCCTGGCTTGCCGTTGGGGCCATGGAAAGGGGGACGCCCCTGATGGCCGGGCCGGGATAGAAGTAGCCGTCGTCGTACGTGACGGCCTGCTGCGCCGGCTGCATGAGCCACTCCATGAGCGCGACGGTGGCTTTCTCCCGGTCTGCATCCAGCCCCGTGGGAACAACCATGAACTGCGTGTCGTTGACCCACGTGGTCTTGTCCAGGAAGAAGGCCTGGAAGTTCGCCGGGATGGTGGCCAGGATGCGCATATTCATGTCCCAACCAAGATGGCTGGCGAGGATCCACCGGGTCCCTTCGGCCAGCTCCTTGAACGTTATGGCGGTCCCCGACGGGTAGTAGTCGATGTACTGGTCCAGCTCCTTCAGGTATGCCCAGGTCTTTGTCCACGTTGCGGGATCCTTGGGATTGGTGTCACCGAGGATGTACGGCAGTCCCTGCAGGAATGCCCGGCCCGGACCCGAGTTCGCCGGTCTGGCGTAGAGGAACTTGCCGGGGTTCGCCTTGGCCCATGCCAGGAGCTCCACGGCTGTCTTTGGCGGGGTTTTCACTTTGTCGGGATTGTACGTGAACATGGGCCCGCCCGGGCAGAACACGTACGCTATCCCATAGCCGTCGAACAGGTTAAAGGCGGCCCGGGCGCCGGGGAGATAGGAATCAACGGTCTTCTGGAAGACCTCCCTGTACTTGGGCAGGATCTGCAGCCATACCCCCTGTTCCTTGCCGGCAGCCATTCCGTCATACCCTGTGAGGACCATGGTCGTGTCCAGATTGCCGGCCATTTGCTGGGCCTTGATCTTTGCCACGAGCTCCGGGGCGGTGGCGATCGTGTACTCTATGTCGGAGATCATCTTCGGGTTGGCGGCTTTGAACGCCTCTATTGCAGGCTTGGAGAGTCGCAGGTTTCCCGCCACGTCGATGATGCTGAGCTTCACCGGCTTGCCTGTCCAGCTGGCCTGGGAAAAGAGAAGCCCTGGCGCAAGGACCAGCGCACACACGATGCCCGCGGTTCGAAGGACCCTTTTCATGTTCGCCTCCTGTTCTGAGTGAAATAGTGCGGCGGGTAGTCCCGCACGACACGGTTGATGATCTCCCACGTGAGGTGACGGTCCAGGACCTCCTCCACGTGGTCGGTCTTTCCCTCTGTGATGAGGTCCCTGATCAGCCCATGCTCTGAAATGATTCGATCAATCGAAAAGGGCATGACCATGACGCGAAGCCTGTCATAATTGTAGTCCAGCTTCTTGAGGTACAGCCAGCTCCTCTCCTTGCGGCAGCTGCGGAAGATGAGACGGTGGAAATCGTTGTCCACAACCAGCATCCGGTCGAAAGCTCCGGCCTGGCGGCAGCTTTCCTGGGCCTGGAGGTTCTCCTCCAGGACTGCGAGGTCTGCCGGCGAAAGGCTCCCGCACGCCTCATGCAGCACTGCTTTTTCCACTGCCAGGCGAACGAACCTGGCTTCATTGGCTTGTTCCAGATCTATCAGAGAAACAATGGAGCGCTTTTGAGGAGTGATGTTGACCAGTCCGTCTTCGGCCAGCCGGATGAACGCTTCGCGGACGGGAGTCCGGCTGACCCCCAGAGCCTCCGAAACATCGTTTTCGCTGATTTGCTGCGCGGGCCGGAGGATGAGCTTGATGATATTGTTCCTCAATGTCTGATACACCCATTGGTGGATCGGCTGGTTTTTTTCTTTTTCGAGGATCTCGACCTGCAGCCCCTCGGATGCTACCATGCTTGTATGGCAATTATTGTGGACCCGCTGCACTTTCCTGTCAAGCAAAATCACGCCGGTGGCTGTTTTTTTGATGTCGGAACGCTGGAGCACCAGTGCTGAAAAGGGGGTGACGCAATGGGGCAAAGCACGGAATTCCTGGAGGAAAGGTTCGGGCTGAAAGGACGTACCATCGTCATCACGGGGGGAGCAGGGGTCCTTGCCGGCTCAATGGCGGAAGCCTTGCTGCGCGCAGGAGCCCGGGTGTCCCTCTGGGGAAGACATGCGGACTCGCTTCAGGAGGCCGCCGGGCGAATTGGCAAGGCCGCGGATGCCGGGGATCGCATCGACTGGTTGGTGGCCGACGCGCAGAGCGAGCCTTCGGTGGAGGAGGCCACGCACGCCTGTGCTCACAAATCCGGTGGCATTGATGCGCTGATCAACGCCGTAGGCGGAAACCGGGGGAAGAGCTCCTTCCTGGACACGGACATCGCCCTGTTCGAAGAGGTCCTGAAGCTGAATCTGGTTGCCGGGTTCATGGTCCCGACAAAGGTCCTCTGCCGGCACTGGATCGGGAGGAAGGCACGCGGATCGGTCATCAACATGGCCTCAATGTCCTCCTACGTGCCGCTCTCCGGGGTGTGGGCATACGATGCCGCCAAGGCAGCCGTCTTGAACCTCACCATGGCGGCGGCAAAGGAGTTCGCCCCGCACGGGATCCGTGTGAACGCCATTGCGCCCGGCTTTTTCCTTGGCAAGCAGAACAAGGCGCTCCTGGTGGACGAGAAGACCGGACAGCTCACGCAGCGCGGGAAGGATATCATTGCCAGGACGCCGTTCTCACGGTTCGGGGAGCCGGACGATCTTGCGGGAGCGGTCGTGTTCCTCTCAAGCGACAAGGCATCCGGCTTCGTCACCGGCATCTGCATCCCGGTGGACGGCGGGTTCCTCGTGGACTGCGTCTGATATGAAGCTGGGAATAGGCCTGTACAGGCACATGCTCACGCCGCCGAACTACAAATTCGCGCGGCAGATCGGCTGCTCTCACGTCGTGATTCACCTCGTCGACTACTCTGCCGGCGCGGATAACCAGCCCATGGATCGCTCTGCCGGGGGCTGGGGAGCAGCCGGGGATCCGAACGCGCTCTGGACCGCAGAGGAGCTTCTGAGCATTCGCCGGGGGATCGAAGCCGAAGGGCTGACGCTGGAGGCGGTAGAGAACTTCGATCCGGCCCACTGGCATGACGTGCTTCTGGACGGGCCGCGGCGCGCCGCGCAAATGGAGAACCTCAAGCGGTTGGTACGAAACGTTGGAGCAGCCGGGATCCCCGTCATGGGGTACAACTTCAGCATTGCCGGCGTTGCCGGGCGGGTGACCGGTCCTTTTGCGCGCGGTGGGGCTGAGTCGGTTGGCGTGGACGGCGTGGACCAGAGACCGGTGCCTGCCGGCATGGTTTGGAACATGACCTATGACAGGAATGCGCCTCCCGGGACCCTGGCTCCCATCAGCCATGAGGAGCTGTGGAGGAGACTTGCACGGTTTCTGGAGGAGCTGGTGCCGGTTGCCGAGGAGGCCGGAGTGGTCCTGGCTGCGCATCCCGATGATCCGCCGGCGGAGACAGTGCGGGGCACGCCGCGCCTTGTGTACCAGCCCGACATGTATCAGAGGCTGCTGGACATCAGGCCCAGCCGGTCCAATGCCCTGGAGTTCTGCGTGGGCACGATTGCCGAGATGACAGGGGGGGATGTCTACCAGGCAACGGACCGCTACAGCGCCCAGGGCAAGCTCGCATATGTGCACCTGAGAAACGTGCGCGGCAGGATCCCCAGCTACCAGGAGGTCTTCATCGACGAGGGGGACATCGATGTGCCCAGAATCATGCGCATCCTGAAGCGAAACGGCTACAGCGGCGTCATCATTCCCGATCATACGCCGCTGGTGGAATGTCTGGCGCCGTGGCACGCCGGCATGGCGTATGCCGTCGGATACATGCGCGCCCTCGTGCAGACCCTTGCCTGAGCGCGCGGGAGTGAGGCAATGAAGGGACGGTTCCTGGACGAAGACTTTCTCCTTGACAGCCGGGCCGCCCGGCGGCTGTACCACCAGCACGCGGAGGGCATGCCGATTTTCGATTTCCACTGCCACCTGCCGGTCAAGGACATCGCGGAGGACAGGCAGTTCGCTACGGTCACGCAGATCTGGCTTGGGGGAGACCACTACAAATGGCGTGCCATGCGGGCATGCGGTATTCCGGAGCGTCTCATCACGGGGGACGCCTCTGACAAGGAGAAGTTCAAAGCGTGGGCCGACGTCGTTCCCTCGACAATCGCGAATCCCCTGTACCTTTGGACCCATCTCGAGCTGAAGCGCTATTTCGGGATATCGGGCAAGCCCCTCGGGCCCGGGACTGCGCAGGAAATCTACGACCACTGCTCGACGCTGCTCCCACGGAAGGATTTCTCGGTCCGGAGCCTTCTCAGGCGGATGTCCGTGCGGGTGGTGTGCACCACGGACGATCCCGTCGACTCCCTTGAGTACCACCGGCGCCTCGCTGCGGACACGACGTTCGACGTGACCGTGGTGCCGGCGTTCCGGCCGGACCCCGTCATGGGGATCGAGGTGCCCCCGGCATTCAACTCCTGGGTGGACAGGCTGGGCTTGGCTGCAGACGTGGACATCAAGGATTGGACCGGCCTTGTCGACGCCCTTAAGCTGCGTCACCAGTATTTCCACGCGAACGGCTGCAGGATCTCCGACCACGGGATCGAGGTCCCCTTTGCTTCCGACTTCACGCAATCAGAGGTTGAGTCGATTTTCCTTGCCGCGCGAAAAGGCCGGGCACCCGATCCTGCGCAGGCGCGGATTTTCAAGTCCGCTGTTCTGGCGGAGCTTGCCGGAATGGATGCCGAGGCGGGATGGGCGCAGCAGTTGCACATCGGCGCCCTGCGCGACATCAACTCCCGGTTCTCCGGGCTCCTGGGACCGAACTCCGGCTTTGACACGGTGGGGGACACGCCGATTGCCGCATCCCTTGCCAGGTTCCTCGACAGGCTGGATTCCCGGGGAACTCTTCCCAGGACAATCCTGTATTGCCTGAACCCGTCCGACAACGCCGTCCTGGCCGCCATGGCCGGCAATTTCCCCCAGGAGAAAGTCCCGGGCAAAGTGCAGTTCGGTCCCGCATGGTGGTTCAACGATCAACCCGACGGGATGCGCCAGCAGATCCAGATGCTCTCCGACATCGGGCTGCTTGCCCGTTTTGTCGGCATGGTCACCGACTCGCGCAGCTTCCTCTCGTACCCCCGGCACGAATGTTTCCGCCGTGTCCTCTGCAGCGCGCTTGGCGGTGCCGTGCAGCGAGGCGAGGCGCCGAAAGATTACGACCTTCTTGGGGGGATTGTCCGCGACATCTGCTTCAACAACGCCGTCCAATACTTTGCAATCCCCATGAAACGCCCTGACTGAAGGTCTTCAGGCCCGGCGCGCTGCTCCCAGCAGCCGGATATGTTTCTCAATGTGCTCCTCCACCGCTGCATAGTGGAGATCCTCGTTTGCCGACAGTGTCTGGAAGATTTCCGCCCTGATCCCTGGATCGTTCAGCAGCCCGCCGTACGTGATGTGCAGGAGCTGGCGGGAGTCCCGGGCGGAAAGCAGCCGTGGGAGCTCCGCGTCCGAGAGGCCGCTTTCGTCCGGGACGTTAGCCGGATCCGCGGTGATATGGTACAGCTTCGTTGCCTCCTCGAAAGATGCCTTGGCCTTTGTGAGCATGCGGCGGAAGAGCGCGGGATCGGCCCGGGCAATGACAAGCACGGCCTGGAGCCAGCTTGTTCCCGCTGTCTTCAAGTGAAGCCGCATGCCGGTATGCCTCCCGATGGCAGGATAGACGGAAAACTTGTCGCTTCCCGAATGGATGGAGATCTTGTAGCCGCCCGAGGCCTTCGCGATATCGCAGTGGATTGCGAACTGCCTCTCGAACTCGTCAACCTTTCCGATGTAATCGATTCCCTTCTGGAACTCTCCGACAAACCGGGGAGCAAGGGAGCTGACCATCACGCCGCGGATGCCCAGCTCCTTCGCGATGAAAAGGTGGTGCTCGGGAAGCGTCGGAGCAGTGGTCTCGTCGATGCTTATCTCAAGATCATAGCTGTCCCCGCGCCGTGCCCTGATGTGGGCGTCCACTTCCCTGGAGAAATCCAGCGCGCGCAGGTACATCAAGGCGCAGCGCTTTGCCTCCAGCGCGCTGAGCCGAACCGACGATCCTCCGGCCCGGAAGGTCTTGTCCGCGTACGCCTCCAACACATGCTCTTGTACGTCGGCCCCGAGCCTTGCGAACTCCTCATCCACTTTCCCGGTGCTCCAGAACGCCGGCTCGGCAGACATGACGTCGCTCAGGTCAAGGGTGATCATGGGCATTCCTGCTGCCAAAGCCGTATCGATGTCCGCAATCGTCTTGAGGTGGTCTCCGTCGGCCCCGTAGCCAAGCTCATAACCCTCCTGGAAGACGAGGAAAGTCGCGTCTGCGACGACGCCGGGAAAATCGCGTCCGGTCAGCGTCAGCTCGCGGATGGACTGCTGGGCCAGCACCGGCGCCACCTCATACCTCGCCGCCGCGCGGACGTGGCCTGGGGTGGCAAGCCCCAGGCGGTCTCCGCATCCAATGGTCGTCGTCCTCTCCCGGAGGGACACAGGCGCCGTGAACGGGAAGACCTCGCGGAGGCGCTTTGCGCTCAGGGGCGAAAGGGAAGCCTTCAGGATGGAAATGCCTCCGATGCGCGCGCTGGCTCCTTCCATGCCGGACGGCAGCGCCTTTGTACTGACCAGACAGAGGCCCTTCTCGCCGGCCGCAGAGCCTATGAAATACAGGACCCCGTCAGTCGCATGAAGGGATTGGCGGTAGATGCAGGCATCTGCGGCCGCGATCCTCTGTGCGCCCCGCGCCTTGAAAGCATCAAGCCCGGCCTGGTCCAGTTCGAGAAGCCCGGACTCCTTCACGATGCGCAGGATTGTTTCCATGGCCATGGTATACCCCAAAATCCGCCAAACGTGGTAGCTTTGCGGAAATGAGCCAGGCATTCCGCATCAGAGAGTTCCTCATGGGCGACTATGAAGCGTCGTACGCATTGTGGCAGGCAAGCGAGGGAATTGGCCTCAGCGCAGCCGACTCCCGGGAAAACATGGAGAGCTTCCTGTCGCAGAACAGGGGCTTGAGCTTTGTCGCCGAGTCCGCGGAGGGGTCCCTTGTGGGCGCGCTGCTTGCAAGCTGCGACGGCAGACGCGGCTTCCTCTACCACTGTGCCGTGGCCGGGACGCACAGGAGGCAGGGGATCGGCAGCGCGCTCGTGGACAGGGCCCTCGCGGCGCTGGCCAACCTGGGCATGCGAAAGTGCCACATCTTTGTTTTGGCGGACAACGCGGAGGGCAAGCGGTTCTGGCGGAGGATCGGGTGGGAAGAGCGCACCACAATCACGGTGATGTCCCACGACGTCGTGGCGGGCGCCGACGCGCAGGGGAGGGGGGCCGGGTGGCGCTTGAAGAGCTGGTAGTCAGCATGAACCGGCTCGGCATACGCTACGCGGTGCTGGAGTCAGGCGCGGACGGGGCAATCCTGATCCTGCCCGAATATGGCAGGGTCCTCGGGGTGTGGCCGCACTGGAGGGGAGAGAACGCGCTGTGGGTGAACCCTGATTTCCTGCGGCAGCTCGAGATCGGCGCCAAGGACGACGGATGGCTCAATCCCGGGGGGGACCGCATCTGGCTTGGCCCGCAGGAGGAGTTTTTTCCTCAAGACACTGTGCCTCCCTCCCTGGACCCCGGCAGGTACGAAGGAGTGCCCGAGAAGGGCTGCTTCGCAATGGAGAACAGGGGCGAGGTCCATGCCTGGAAGTCGAGCAGGATGCTGGGATTCCGGATCCAGCGCCGGATCCGGTCCCTTGCGGAGCAAGAGATCTCCGACCTGTGGGGGACGCGGTGGCTGCGCCAGGCCGGCTATGCGGAGGAGACGACGCTGGAAGTCTCACGGGAGGTCCCCCCAACGGTATGGCTCTGGAACATTACGCAGGTACCCTGGGGCGCCGAAGTCCTGGCGAACAAAGGCGCCAGCGTTGAGCCGCGCGCGCCCTCGGTGCGGGACCGAATCGTCTGCGTTGAGGAGCGCGACGACGGTCGCGGACTGCTTGTGGTCAAGTCCTTCGATGCGCCGGAGGCGGCCGCGCATGCGTCCCCCCGGGTGGAGCGGCCTCGAGGCGGAGAGATTTCCTGCGTCTCAGCCTCAACAGACCCCCGTGACCGTCGCCGGGTCCTCCTGCGCACAACCCTCTGCGCTTTCTCAGGAAGGACGGCAGAGATTCGGGCAGCCGCTGCCATGATTTCTTCGCAATAATCGACTTCGACCGTCCAAGTGGCTATACTCCTGGAAGAAGTGAGCCGGGACAGCATGGCTTCTGATGAGAAAGACAAGAACAACCTCTATGAGAATCTGCTCAGACAGGGAGTCTCGAAAGACCAGATCGAGAGGGTGTACCGTGACCTGCGGGAAAAGGGCTACGGTGAGGAGGAGGCCCGCAGGAGGTCCCGGGCGGCCCTGGAACGTGTGAAGTCACAGTCCTCCGTGCGGGAACGGCGCTCCACCGAGGCTTCTCCGCAGCCCCGCAGACCCTCCTCGATGCGGGAGCAGACCGCGGGGACGGAGAACGCGAAAATCGCTCCAGAACCCGGGAAGCGGGCAATCGATTGGCTGCCCACCGTGCCTCCTTGGCTCCGCAGACGCATCAACCGCTATGCCTATCGCAACGGGTTTCTCATCACCCGGCTCCTGGAGCGGGTTGAGGACCTTCTCAGCGTCTTCGATCCGGGCAGGGAGGATCTGGTGAGCTTTGCGTTCATGCGGCTCCTTGCGGAGAAAAAAGGATATCGAGGAGGGAATCCCTTCGCTTTGTCATTCATTGACAACCTGGATGCCCTTCGCGACTCAGCGCGCACCCTCATGGGCAGGGGCCCGTTGGGGCCGGCAGCTGCCCAGGAGACGGATGGCGAGGCTCCCGGGGACGATGTTGTGAGGGCGCTGCGCTCCCGTGAGCCCTTTGCCCTGGAGTTTTTCGGCGAGTTCACGCAGCCGTACGACGTGCTGAGAAAGAGCCTTGGTTTTCTGGAGGCGAAGCTGGCCTCGGGGACCCGCTCGCGTGTGGCGGAAATCGCGCGTGTGGTGAAGGACGGCGGCCGCCTCATCGTCGCCACCGAGGCAGTTGAGAGAGACAAGCTGGAGACCCTGTACGACATTATGCGGGAGACAAACCTTGCCCTTCATCCGGGGGAGCAGGCAGCGAGCACGCTTGCCGAGGCTGAGGGATTGTTCCGCGCGGCCTACCAGAACCTCCGCAGATACGGCCATGAGCTGTACCCCGCGCTCCTCAAGATGATTTCCTCTTTCTACGAGGAGAACGACACGGATCCCGAGAAGCTCGATCGGATGCTGGAGTTCCTGGAGCTGCGTGCGGACCAGGTCCTCACCTGGGAAGGATGGCAGCGCAAGGCGCGTGAGCAGCGTGAAAAGGCCCTGGCCGAGCAGCGCGCGAAGGAGCTGGAGAGGCTGGAGCAGGAGAAGACGGAGAAGTTTTCCACGAGATTCGAGGGGACCCTCGCCACTCTTGCCTCTCTTTTTCCGGATTGCGGCGTGGAGCGGGTGGAGCAGGCAGAGTTCATCCTGCCGTATTTCGTGAACAGGGTGTTCACGCGCACAACCCTTTTCCAGTCCCGGCTGTCCGACCTTGAGCACCTGGCTTCCTCCGACATCATCGGGCTGGTCATGGTCTTCCACTCCATCCTCGATGACCTTCTCTCTTCGGTGGAGCCGTATGCACTTGAAAAAGCGCTGGGACGGGAGACGCTGGCGGGGGAGCTGATAACGCTCCGCGGGCTTTGGTCGGAAGCGTACGCGCGACTGTTCGATCCCTATCTCGATGAGATCCGGGAGTTCACCCGTGAGATCGAAGGGGACGCCCGGTTCGTGAAGATGTTCCGAGAAAGCCAGCGGGCGCGCGGGATCGAGGAAAGGATCAACCGGCTGCGTAACAGGGTGATCAGGAACTTCGGGCACGTGATCATGGAGCAGGACCACTACGAGGGGCCGAAGCTCTACGAGCTTGCCGCCAGGCTTGCCGAGATGCTTGCTGACGTGGGGCAGGTGGTCAACCAGGACCTGCTTGCGGCTGATGACCCGGTGCGCCGCAAGGTGGCGGCGGAGCTGGCCTCCCGGCGACTGGTGGACTACATTGCCCGGTCGCAGACCTCATCTCCGGACTACAGGCCTGTCACGCGACAGATCCGCCGCTGGATCGAAGCCAGGTTCCACGATTCCGTCCTCGATATTCCCCAGAAGGCGCAGGTGGGATTCATCGACGTTTTCCGGGGGATCGCCGAGATGTACAACTACCTTCTCAACGACCCCAAGAGCTTCGCTGCCGCTGCCGGGCACGGGGTCCTGGTGGCATCCACGGAAGAGGCGGAGAGATGGTCGCGGGAGCGCAACGCCCGGGGAAGGACCTCCGTTGAGACGCTCCAAGCCACTCTCAAGGAAGAGTTCCCTGGACGATACGTCGATTCCCTGACAGGGCTCAGGAACAAGGAATACTTCCTGAACGAGCTGCCCAGGAAGCTTTCGAAGCTCAGGGCCCAGGGCAAGCCGCTGACTCTCATGATGATCGACATCGACCACTTCAAGTGGGTGAATGACGAGCTGGGGCATACCCGGGGGGATGAAGTGCTGAAATCCACCGGTGAGCTCATCCTGGACAACATCAGGGAGGGGGACCTCGCGGTGCGCTACGGCGGTGAGGAGTTGCTTGTTGTCGTTCCCTCGGACCTGCACACAGGCATCATCCTTGCTGAGAGACTGCGATACGTCCAGGAGCAGTGGGTCCGCAGCCATGAGGGGATGCGCGACGTTCATCAGCTGGAAGGCTCGCACAGTGCACCGTGCGGGACCCTTTCCATCGGAGTTGCCGACGTGACGGGAGTCACCGACCTTGCCCGGGCCGTGGAGAAAAGCGACAAGGCGCTGTACTTCGCCAAGAGGTCCCGCAACACGGTGGCGTTCCTCGATTCCTCCAAGGACCGGTCCATTCCGGACCCGTTCACAACCTACTCTGAATACCGGCAGAGGGCAGGGAGATCGGCAGGGTGACGGGCGTCTACGCCCTCACCGGCGGCGCTGGCGGCCGCCAGCGCGTTCATTGTCGGCCTCAGCAAGACGGGCATACCGGGCCTGCCGGGGCTCTGGCCGGTGCCACGACCATGGTGGCAAATGCTGCCGGCCCCGTGATAATGGTGTACCTGCCGGCCATGCGCCTTCCCAAGGACGAGTTCCTGGGAACCGGGGCATGGTTTTTCGCCGTGGTGAACTGGGTGAAGGTGCCGTTCAATGCAGGCTCTTACGTTCGTTTCCGCCGTGATGCTCTTCTTCGAGCGGTGCTGTATGGCGCCAGCTTTTCTTCCAGGGCGCGCGGAACTGCTGCGCTGATGCGCACCCCTCCGGCGGCCTCCTCCTTTGACAGCACCGTTCCCTGCTCATAGAGCTGGGAGACCAGGTCGTAGCGCTCGAAGGGGATGAGGAGGCGCATCTCTACCAAGCCCCCCGCCAGGACGCGCTCGATCTCTTCCAACAGGGCCGGGATGTTCTCTCCTGTCAGTGCGCTGATTGCCAGGGAACCGTTCCCTGCCGTTCCTCGGAGCTGGGGCACGCTGCGGTCCGGAAGCAGGTCCATCTTGTTCCAGATCATGAGCAGCGGGGTGTCGGCAATGCGCAGCGACGACAGTACGGATTGAACGGCAGTGACCTGCTCGGATGCGTGAGGGTGAGAGCCATCCGCGACGTGGAGGATCAGGGAAGCCTCCTCGATCCCCTCCAGTGTGGCCCGGAAGGCGGCCACCAGCTCATGAGGCAGCTTTCGGATGAACCCGACGGTGTCGGTAAGGAGGGCTTCCCTGCCGCCGGGGAGAGTCAGTCGGCGGGTCGTCGGGTCCAGGGTGGCGAACAGCTTGTCCTGCACAAGCACCCCGGCGCCTGTCAGGGCATTGAGGAGTGAGCTCTTTCCGGCGTTCGTGTAGCCCACGAGGGCGATGACGGGGAGCCCCGCCCTGAGCCGCTGCCTGCGGTGCTGGCGCCTCTGCGTCCGAACCTCTTCCAAGGTGCGTCGCAGCGCCGTGATCCGCCGCCGCGCCTGCCGCCTGTCCATCTCCAGCTGCGTCTCCCCAGGACCGCGAAGTCCGACCGGACCGGCTCCCGATCCGCCCACCTGCTGGGCCAGGCCCGGGCGCATCCCGGCCAGCCGTGGCAGCAGGTACTGGTACTGGGCGAGCTCCACCTGGACTTTGCCCTCCCGCGAGCGGGCGTGCAGGCTGAAAATGTCGAGGATGAGCCGGGTGCGGTCGATGACTTGCGCTTCTTCCCCCAGGGCCTCCTGCAGGTTCCTCTGCTGCCCCGGTGACAGCTCGTCATCGAAAAGAACGTATTTCGCGTCTTCGGCGGCCATGAGCCCGGCAATCTCTTTCACCTTGCCGGATCCGATCCATGTCGACGCGTCAGGATGCGGGAGCTTCTGCCACGTGCGCCCGGCCACGGAGAGCCCGGCCGTCCGCGCCAGACGGCCCAGCTCTTCCAGGGAGTCCTGGATAGTCCAGGAGCCTTTCCTGCCCTTCAGCTCCACACCGACCAGTATCGCCTTGTCACCCGGCACGCTTCAGAGTGTATCAGATTTCTCCCCAGCGCGCCGATACAGTAGCTGGAGCGGACGTACTACTTCACGGAAGTGGGGGAGTCTCGGCGAAAAGTCCTGGAAAAAAACTTTCAGGGCGGGTAACTCACTTGCATTCTTTTTTTTGTTGTAGTATGCATTACTTTGACAGCATGGGGGAGGGGAACCGCGGACCGCACGTGACGTAAAAAGCGTGACAGGGCACGGAAGACTCGTAACCCATGAGGGGCGGATTACCGCCTGAGGAAGAGCTTTTGCCCTTCCGCAACAATGAGATGAAGGAGTCCTGACAGAAATGGAAACCAGGGTGCTCAGCACTGAGGAGGCAGAACCTCCAGGTACCATGCCCGTAGTCCAGGAGCTTGCCGGGCTTGCCGGTATCCGGGCTACGATCCCGCCTTTCAAGTCCTACCAGCGAACATTCAAGAGATCCTCGCCGCCATCGCCGAAGTTTCCGGTCTCGCGCCGCTCGGAAGAGTTTCGCGCCCGGTACTTTCCGTATGCCACGGCCGCGGAGTGGTGCGACTGGCGCTGGCAGATGAGGAACCGCGTCCGGACGCTGGAGACGCTGGAGAAGGTCCTCCGGCTCGCGGATGAGGAGCGCACGGCAATCAGCCGCCGGACCGGATTCCTTCCGTTTGTCATCACGCCGTACTATCTCAGCCTGATCGATGCTGATGATCCCAATCAGCCCCTGCGGCGCACCATGATTCCCGTCATGGACGAATACCTGCGCACCACGGGTGAGGCCGAGGACCCGCTGGGAGAGGACAGGGACAGTCCCGTGCCCTGCATCGTTCATCGCTACCCCGACAGGGTCCTTTTCCTGGTGGCCAATACGTGCGCTTCAAACTGCCGCTACTGCACGCGGTCGCGCATCGTGGAAAATCCGGATTCAAACAGCATCTTCTTCCAGGCCCAATGGGAGCAGGCCATCGCCTACATCACGGAGCACCGCGAGGTGCGGGACGTGCTCCTGTCCGGCGGAGATCCCCTGACCCTTTCGGATGAGAAGCTTGACTGGCTGTTGAGCAGGCTTCGCCGGATTCCCCATGTGGAGTTCCTGCGGATTGGCACCAAGGCGCCCGTCGTGATGCCCCAGAGGGTCACCCCGGCGCTCACGCGGATGCTCAAGCGCTATCATCCCCTGTGGATGAGCATTCATTTCACGCACCCGGATGAGCTGACCGAGGAGACGCGGGAGGCGTGCGCGCGCCTGGCGGATGCCGGCATCCCGCTGGGAAGCCAGACCGTGCTGCTTGCGGGCATCAATGACAGCGTGGAGGTGATGAAGCGCCTGATGCACGGCCTCCTCATGGCGCGCGTGAAGCCGTATTACCTGTACCAATGCGACCCCATCATCGGCTCCGCGCACTTCAGGACGCCTGTCCGCACGGGCCTTGAGATCATCAAGGGCCTGCGGGGGCACACCTCGGGGTACGCCGTGCCGAATTACGTGATCGATGCCCCGCAGGGCGGCGGGAAGATTCCCCTTCTGCCCGACTATGTGGTGGGTTGGGACGGTGACGATCTGGTCCTGAAGAACTACCAGGACCTGTATTTCCGCTACCCTGATCCCTGCGAGCCTTCTCTATAAGGAGACAGAGCGCCGCGCCGGACGTCCGGCGCGGCGCACGCCGATCTTCATGGGCCAGCAAACCATAGCGCTCCTGCATGGACGGGTTGACGAAGACGCGCCGGAAGATGAGAAAGACGTCCTGGTCCAGGTCCGGACGGTGCGCGGCGCCCTTCATTTACTCGGCTACACCACCGAAGACGTGGAGCTCACCTTGGACCTTTCAGAGGCGGCCGCGAGACTTCGGTCCATGCAGCCCGTGCTGGCCTTCAACCTCGCCGAGACGATAGAAGGCAAGGGAAGCCTGATACACCTGGCTCCGAGCCTCCTTTCAAGCATGGGAATCCCGTACACCGGTTCTCCTGCCGAGGCCGTTCTGCTCACTTCCAACAAAGTGCTTGCAAAGAAGGTGCTGGCCGCGGAGGGGCTGGACACGCCCCCGTGGGTGTCAGCCGGCGCGGCCCTGCGCTCCGCGCCGCCTTTCCCGCCTCCTTTCATCGTGAAGTCGATCTGGGAGCATGCCTCCATCGGCATGGAGGACAGCGCGGTGGCCTCCTCCGAAGACGAGCTGGAGGCCGAGATACGCCGGCGGTCTGCACGGGAGGGCACGGAGCACCTGTTTGTCGAGCGCTACGTGGAAGGACGGGAGTTCAACCTGGCGCTCCTGGGCGGGCAGGCGGACGTCGACGTTCCCCGCACCCTCCCTCCCGCGGAGATCCTGTTCGAGGGTTTCCCGAAGGGAAAGCCGCGATTCGTGGGGTATCGGGCCAAGTGGGTGGAGGGCTCGTTCGAATACGGTCGCACGCCGCGTTCCTTTGACTTTCCACGCACCGATGCTGCGCTGCTGGCTGCGTTGGAAGGCCTGAGCGTGACGTGCTGGAGGCTTTTCGGCCTTCGCGGGTACGCGCGGGTGGATTTCCGCGTGGATGCGGAGGGCCGGCCGTGGGTGCTGGAAGTGAATACCAATCCCTGCCTCTCGCCGGACGCAGGTTTCATGGCCGCGGCCGGCAATGCGGGGCTGTCACCGGAAGATGTGGTTCGGTGCATTGTGAATGAATGTCACGGTCTTCGGACCGACTTTGCCGATGCCAACGTGAAGAAGGAGCCAGAGACATGGGCACCCAGGTGATCACGATCCGTAACTCCGTGGAAAAGGCCGACGTGGAGAGAATCCGCACCATCACGGAGTCCACGGGTTTTTTTTATTCCGAGGAGGTCGACACTGCCGTCGAGCTCATCGAGGACAGGCTGGTCAAGGGGCCGCGCTGCGGCTACCACTTCCTGTTTGCGGAGGAGGACGGACGGACCGTGGGGTACACGAGCTACGGTCCCATTGCGTGCACCCGCACGAGCTTCGACCTGTACTGGATTGTCGTGGCCGGAGATTTCCGCGGCAAGGGGCTGGGCACAAGGCTGCTGGACGCCAGCGAGAGCGCCATCCAGGCCCTCGGCGGAAACCGCGTGTACATAGAGACTTCCATGCGGCCGCTGTACGAGCCCACGCGCGCGTTCTACATCGCGCGCGGCTACACCGCTGTCGCCGTGCTGGATGATTTCTACGCTCCGGGGGATGCCAAGGTCATCTATCTCAAGGTGATATAGAGGCTTGTCGGGCGATGGCACGACTGATGCCGACAGACACTACTACCGGAAATCGCGCTTCGCGCGATGTGCACCAGACGTGAGCAGAGCCAGCCTTGCGCCGGGCCTGCTTGCCGGCATGGTACTTTTCGACGTCCTCATCAATCTGCCCGGCGTCTCGCAGGCGTCCCCACTGACATCCCTCCTTGCCCCGTCACTGGACCTGCTTGTCGTCCTGGCGGTCCTCATGAGCGCCGCCTATGGAAGCCAGCGCGTTCGAACAGGCTTCGCCGTCGGTGTCTCTGTCTTCCTGGCGTTGTTTTTAGGCTGGCAGGCCTATCTCCGATGGGGAGCCCCTGGGGCGGCGCGGATTGCGGTCCTGTGCATGGCGGCTGTCGGGGCAGGCGTGGCGTCCTTTTTCCTGTCCAGGCTTGTCCTTCGCGGTTTCAACGATGCTGTTCTTCGAAGCCTGTTTCTCCTTGCCGCGGCCTCCTGCGCAGTGGTCCAGGCCATCCTGGGGGTGCGTATCTTTTCTCCCAGCGGCATGCCTGGGATCTTGAGGGCCATCGGCCAGGGCTTCAAGTGACAGGACAGGGGGGCATGAGGCTCTCGTAAAGGCTGCAGGTCCCCGTGGTCAGTATCTCCCGCACCAGCGGAGCAGCCGACCCTGCAAGCAGGTCCGGGTCCAGAGGTGACGGGAGCCGCGCAATGCGCGATGCCTCCCTCCCGAACGGGGAGGAGCGGCCTTCCATCTCCAGCATGGCGTGGATCTGGTCCAGCAGAACAACGATCAGGTCGATCCCTTCGACAGTTCCGCTGAAAAGCTGCCTTGGGATGCGAGGCGGAACAAGACGCCTGCGCGAGCAGTCCCCGAAGATCCGTCTGATGCGGGCATGGTAGGTGCTTGCGGCGTTCCCCCATTTCGCGTCTTTTCCGTCTGTCGGGTACATGGCGCCGATTTTCTCCGGAAGTCCCGGGCGACGTGACCCGACGGCGCTCAGGAAGTGCTCCCTTTGTCTGCCTGGCTTCAATGTCATCCCGCCGAACAGCAGGTACTGGGCTCCGGCCGCAACCGCTGCGTCGACCGATTTTTCGATGCTGTCAGGCGAGTCGCTGATGAAAGGGATCACCGGCAGGAGAAAGACGCCGCCTGCAATGCCGCGCCGCCGCAGCGCTGCGAGCGCGGAAAGCCTCCGGGATGGAAGGGAAGCCCCCGGCTCCAGCTCGCTGCCGATCGAATCCTCTGAGGAGCTGATGCTGAAGCTCACCAGGGCGCCGGCCTTCCGGCTGATGCGCTCTATCACATCCGCATCCCGCAGGACAAGGGCTGACTTTGTCAGGATGTGAACGGGGACGCTCAGCTCCTCGAACAGCTCGAGCGCCCGCCTGGCTGCAAGGGCCTTGGCTTCGACCGGCTGATAGCTGTCTCCCACTCCGCCGCCAACCATGACGAACCCGCCGGCGAGGTCCGCTCGAATCCACGGCCGTTTCTGCGGCCACAGCTCGGCCTGGGACGCTTCCGCGGCGCCAAGCTCGCCGCGAAGGATTTCAATGGCGTTGCTCTTGACAGAAACGTCGGCCCCGAAATCCCCCGAGACCCCATATTTCTCAGCCCGACCGTCGCAATACGCACAGTCATGGGCGCATCCCCGGTAGAAGTTCAGGCCTGCCTTGGCAATGAACCATGAATCGATCCTTCGAAATCTGCGCAGGAGGGACTTCACCGTGATTTCATGAAAAGAAGGAAGGGGATGTGAGAGGCTCATGTCAGGGTGACTCTCTTTGAGAGCCCATCATCCTCCGTCGGGAGGTCCCTGCTTCTCACAATCCCCTTCAGTGATGAATGAAATTCATCGCGGCCATTATACGTCCGGCCCGCAGTGAATGCAAGAAAAAAAGAAAGAGACGCTATTTTCCGCCGATGTCAAAGAGAACACCCGCGCCAATGACCATGATGTCTGCAGGCGGCGCCGTGGGCCCCGCTCCCGAACACGTCCCCGGGGTAGCCGTTTGCGCCTGCCAGGCGCAACGAGCCGTAATAATTCCAGGACCTTTCCGATCTGTCCGTCCCTGCGGTCAGTCCGACCTCCGCGCTCAGGCTCTTTCCAGTGGAGTCGTCAGCCCCGCCCACCCCAAGTTCGAGGCGCACGTGGCTGCTCAGATGGTAGCGGCCTGCAATTTTGAGATCGATAGCGCCCTGGTCTCCATGCTGGACTCCCATTGCGTCCAGCCCCAGGTCGAACCCGCCACCAAGGCCCTGGCGCCAGCGGCCCAGCCAGCCTGTGCCGCCATGGTGCGAGCCGGGGCAGCCATGGTCACGCAGCCGCTTGCCAGGGAAACGGCCAGGACCAGCGGAAGATGTGAAAGAGGTCGAAGCATGATGCTGCATATTACCACGATTGGCTCACCGCATTGATCATGCACCCCGGGCATAGTACCTTTGCTATCGATGTCCGATGCAGGGATGGGATCCGTACCGCGTCTGGTGAGCCAGATCGACTGGCAGAACTGGACCCCGACCGAACGCGCAACGCTGCTTTTCGTTCTCCAGAACAGCCACATTCTCCTCATTAACAAGAAAACGGGGCTGGGAGCCGGCAAGATAAACGGACCGGGCGGCCGCATCGACCCAGGAGAGACTCCGATGCAGGGCGCCATCCGGGAGGTCCAGGAGGAGCTGTGCGTGACGCCTACCGGCGTGCGCCCGGCGGGCGAGCTGTCCTTCCAGTTCATCGACGGCTACTCCTTGCATGGGAGCGTCTTCACGGCGACCGGCTTCGAGGGCCAGTTGTGCGAGACCAGGGAGGCCGCTCCCCTATGGACCCCGGTGGACCGGATCCCGTATCAGCGCATGTGGGCGGACGATTCGCTCTGGCTTCCCCTGCTCCTGCAGGGCAGAGGGTTCAGCGGCTTCTTCGTGTTCGACGGAGACACAATGCTGGATTCACTTGTCCACCAGACATCACGCTGAAGACCGTCAGCATGGAAGAAAGAGGCATCGTCATAGACTGCGCCGGCGGCATGGCGCGGGTGCGGATCGAACGCTCAGAGGCATGCCAGGGTTGCACCCTCTGTGCTCTCTCCGAGACCGGGGACCACATGATTGCCCGCGCCGTGGATCGGCTCGGAGTGTCGCCGGGGGACAGGGTTCGGATCGAGACCAGGGGGATGCCTCCCCTGGCAGCGGCGATCCTTCTTTTCCTCGTGCCCCTTGCATTTCTCTTCGGCGGGTACGGGATCGGGGCTCTGATGGCCTCCCCGCTGGGCTTCCCCCGCGCGGCGCAGCCCGCAGGCGCCGCATTGGCCGTGATTTTTTCCCTGGGGTCCTTCGGACTGCTGTCCGTCCTGAACAGGAGAGCAGCGTCCGTCATCGTGGAGAAGATACCGTGAAGACAGCAATCGCTTGCGCCTCGGGGTCTGCGAAAGGGGTTTTTGTGCACGGCGTCATCGACGCCCTCATCCGGCAGGGACTTGCTGTCGATGCGTTCGCTGCGTCTTCCTCATCGACAATCCCGGCCGCGTTCGCGGCGGCGGGACGGTTGGATGCCCTGGCAGGGCCTGCGTACTGGCAGAGGACCGCGGACGCTTTCAAGGAGCGCAAGGACGTGAGTGATTCGATCGCCTGGGTCATTGCGCAGTTTGTCCCGATTCTCCGGGAGAGTCTTTTTTTGCCCGACGCCAGGCGGTTCATCCTTGCTGCCAGCCACGTGAAGAGCGCCGACGCCGCCGAGAAATGCCAGGGGTTGCAGGCCAGGCGAGCAGGTCTGGATCAGCTGGCCCTTGCCAGAAAGAAGGACGGCACCTGGGCTGACGCCAATCTTGTGACCCACCTTTTCGATACTCAACCCCGGCCCCCGACCAGGCCCTTGACCGCGGAGAACCTTGCCGATGCGCTCTACGCCACCACGCGAATGATGCACGCGTGGAAGGCGGCGGGGTGGATCGACGGATTACCCTACGTGGATGCCTCCTACACGTGCTCGTGCCCTGCCATCGAAATGGCCGAGCTTGGATACGACCGCGTCGTTGCAATATCGCCGGAAACAGGCCCATTCTATCGTGATCTGTACCAGCGCGAGGTCCTGCCCCCTGAATGGAAAGCTGCCCGGATTTCCTTTATCCAGCCCGAGATCGACCTGAAAACCATGGGAGTCGACTACCTTTTCGCGGAGGACGGCGCCCTGGGAAGGGCATTCGCCGCGGGACGAGCGGCGGGCACGCGGTTCCTGGACTCATCTCCGATCATGCGATGATTAGGCGCACTCCGCGGGAGGCGATCATGGCGCGGTGATCATCCGAGATACCGCTGTCCGTGATGATCGCGTGGATTCTCTCAAACCCGCAGAGGAACAGGCTCCCCCGCCTGGCGAACTTGGTGGAGTCCGCAAGCACAATGAGATGGCGAGCACGGTCGATCATCGACCGCTCGGTCTTGATCAGGAGCGCATCGTTGTTTGTAGCGCCGGTCTCATCGAGCCCGTAGGCGCCCATGAAGAGCTTTGAAGCGCTGTAGTTTGCAAAGATGTCCCCGCCAAAGGGATCCAGGACCAGCTGGGAGTCCATGCGGACCACACCGCCGTTGAGTATCAGCGTGCATCGCGAGCGGGGCACCAGGGCGCCGGCGATGGCGAATGAGTTCGTGATGATCCTGATCTCCCTGTCCATGAGGAACTCAGCCATCTGGAAAGTGGTGGAGCCGCCGTCAATCATGATTGTCTCGCCGTCCTCGCACGTCGCAGCCGCCGCTTTTGCGATGAGCCTCTTCTTTTCGAGGAGAATGCCTTTTCGGTACTCCAGGGTTAGCTCGTCTGCGCCCTGCGTTGTCCTGCCCCCTGCCTCACCGATCAGCTCCGCGCCCCCCCTCACCCGTCGAATGAGCCCAGCCTCCTCCAGGCGCGCCAGGTCCCGTCGGACCGTTGCGGCAGAAGATCGAGCTGCCTCCGAGATCTCGGAAACAGCGGCGAACCGGCCGCGGCGCAGGAGGCGAAGGATCACCTGGTGACGCTCTGCGGAAAGCACCTGATCACCCGTGCCTTCCGGCGTCGGTTGCAGGCCGGCCGATGAGCGAGCGGAGGCGCTCGATGTTCTGCGCAAGGCCGGCCTTGCCGTCATAAAGAGAGGAGGTCCCGGTCACCAGCACATCGCCGCCCGCCTCCACCAATTGCGGGATGTTCTCCCAGCTCACGTTCCCGTCCACTTCGATCTCGACGGGTTGGCCGGCGGCCGCCGTCATGTCCGCGATCCGTCGGACCTTGTCGAGCATTTCGGGGATGAGCGTCTGCCCGGCATACCCCGGGTTGACTGTCATGACGCAGACAAGGCTCACGGAGGGGAGCATCTCGGACAGCCAGGAAGCCGGCATGGCCGGGTCCACCGCAATGCCGGCCCTGGCCCCCAGGCTCCTGATCAGGTCGATTGTCCGCAAGGGATGACGAGAGGTCTCGGGATGAAAGGAGACGACGGCCCCAGGGAATGCCGCAAACTTCCGCAGATGGGCATCGGGGTCTTCGATCATGAGGTGGATGTCCAGGGGAATGGGGGAGTAGGACACGAGCCTCCGGCAGAAGTCCGGGCCCAGTGTGAAGTTGGGCACATACCGGCCGTCCATGATGTCGATGTGAAGATAGTCGACATCCATTTCCTTCATGATGTCCAGCTCCGGGCCCAGGGAGATGAAGTCCGCGCACATCAGGGAGGGGGCAATCTTCACCCTTTTCATGACCAGGCCGCCTCTTCTCCGTTCGGCGCAACCACGACCTTCAAACCCGCCCGCGATTCATGAAAGGCAAAAGCCTCCGGCGTCTGGGCAAGGGGAAAGATCCGGGAAATGTACTTTGCGGCCTGCACCGACCCTGCCGCTATCAGGCCCACCGCAGTGCGGTGGTGTCGGGGGAGCGCGCCGTGGCTGCCCATGACGAAGCATTCCTTGTAGTGGATGAGGTTGGAATCAAGGGCCAGCCTGGGCTGGTTCTTCAGCCCGCCGAAGAGGTTCACGAATCCGCGGTGACGCACCATGCGGATGGCATCCTCGTGGGCCTGGACGGTGCCGGCCGTCGTGATGGCAAGATCCACGCCCTCCCCATCGGTCTCCCGCATCACGACACCCACCAGGTCCTCCTCCTCTGTTGCAATGAAGCGGGCAGACGGCAGGAACTGGCGCGCCATTTCCATTCGCGCCCTGGACCGCTGCGCTGCGAACACCCGGGAGGCGCCAAAAACCTTCGACAGCTCCAGCATCATGCACCCGATGGGCCCGAGGCCGATGATGCAGATGCTCTTTCCCAGTCCGAACTGCGCCAGCTCCAGGCCGTTCACGGCGCAGGCCAGGGGCTCCGCGATGGCCGCCTCTGCAAAGCTGAGCCCTGGCGGAATTGGCGTCACTGGTCCGTATTTGAGAGTGGTCTCGTTCAGCACCATGAGCTGCTGGAAACCGCCCGGAAACTGGTAGCCGATTGCATAGTTGATACGGCAGTTGGTGCCCATCCCGTTCGTGCACCAGTAGCACGTCCCGCAGGGAACATCGGCGCCCAGCGCTATCCGATCCCCTTCCTTGAGATTAGCAACACCCTTGCCCACCCGAACGATTTCTCCGGCGATTTCGTGGCCTATGACCGTGGGCGGCTTTACCCTTTCGTTGCCGTAGTGGAAGATGCGGATGTCGGAGCCGCAGACCGCGCAGGCGTTTACCTTGAGAATTGCCTCATTTTCTCCGCAGGCGGGTTCATGGACATCCTTGACGACAACTTTTTCCAGCTGCTCAAGAACGGCGGCCTTCATCAGAGCTCCTTCCGGTGAGAACTATTGTACTCAGAATCGAGCTACTTTCAAGCAACTCAGTTCAATATGACTCAGAATCGATCACAAGACACTTGATCGTCACCGACTTGTTGTATAACGTGACGCCGATGAAAGCACTCGTGCTCGTGCGCGACAAGACGCTGGAGTACAAGGAAGTTCCTGACCCAGGCAGGCCCGGGCCCGGTTGGGCCCTGGTCAAAGTCCAGTTTTCCGGCATCTGCAATTCCGACATTCACCGGGGCTTTGAGGGGGCTTCCTACCGCTACCCGTTGATCATGGGCCACGAGTTCTCGGGGACGGTGGAGGAGCCTGCGCAACAGGGGAGGTTTCCGCGCGGCTCCCGTGTGGTCGTGTTCCCGTTGATTCCCTGCCGGCGCTGCGTACCCTGCCAGACAGGCGACTACGCGCAGTGCATGGACTATGACTACCTGGGCTCGCGGAGGGACGGTGCGTTCGCCGACATGGTGTGGACGCCTGACGCCAACCTCCTAACCGTTCCCGACGAGGTGGAGATGCGGGAAGCGGCCCTGACCGAGCCCTGCGCCGTTGCGCTGCATGGCGTCGGCAAGCTCTCAATCAGGCCAGGCGACACGGGAGCCGTGTTCGGGGGGGGCCCGATAGGTAACATGGCCGCCCAATGGATGCGTCTGCGGGGCTGTTCCCGCGTGTTCCTGGTCGATATCGACCAGCAGAAGCTGTCGCTTGCGTCTGCCATGGGCTTCACCCCCGTTGACTCTCGGGAAGGAGATGCCGTGGCCCAGATGGCGTCCATGACCGGGGGTTACGGAATTGACAGGGTGGTCGAGGCGGTCGGATTGCCCCAGACCTTCCTTCAGGCAGTCATGGCGGCTGCGCGCTTCGGCGAGGTGGTGTTCCTGGGCAACATCCGGGGGAGCTTCCAGATCGGGGAGAAGGACTTCTCATCCATCCTGCGGCGCGAGCTCACCGTCAGGGGAACGTGGAACTCCCGCGTGGTTCCCGAAGGCAGGAACGAGTGGACAACTGTCCTCTCCTCCCTTGGCCATGGCATCGAGGTTGCGCGCCTCATCAGCCACATGCCGAGGCTTGCCGAGGGGGCGGAGGTCTTCCGCCGGCTGGCAGCGCGGACAGAACCTTTCAACAAGGTGGTGTTCATTCCATGACGTTCCGCCTCGGCGTCAAGAGCGATCCCATCGAGGGCCGCTACAGCTTCGACTGGCTTTTCGGGATCATGGCGGATTTTCACGTCAGCCGTCTTCAGATGGGAAGCTCCTTTACCACTTTCACGGCGGACGAGGGCTATTTCAGGAAGCTGCGGGAAGGCGCGGAAAAAAAAGGGATCAGGATCGCGAGCGTGTTTACATCCCATCGCGAGCTGGGAGGATATGCCAGCGGGGACGCCTCCCTGGAGGCAACCGCCCGATGGGGGTGGGAGCGGATGGTCCGTGTCGCGGCGCTTGTGGGGGCCGACAGCGCAGGCTCCAACGCAGGGAGCCTCCTGCGCGATCAGCCCGAGCTGGGTGAGCGGAGCCGGGAGATCTTCTTCAGGCACACGAAGGACCTGATGCGGCTTGCCCGGCGAGAAGGCCTTCGAGCCATCACGATCGAGCCCATGTCCTCCCTCTGGGAGTATCCGTCCACTCCCGGCCAGCTTCGGGAGATGACCGCGGTTTTCGACTCCGAGCACGCTGCGGACCCGCAAAAGACCGTGCCGGTGTATCTCTGCGCAGACATCTCTCATGGTGTTGCCGATGAGAAGATGCGCGTTCTGCACGGCAACTGGGAGATGTTCGAGATCGAGATCCCCTGGATGTGGGAGTTTCATTTCAAGAACACGGACGCCATCTTCAACTCCACTTTCGGCTTCGGTCCTGAGGAAAGGGCGCGCGGCATCGTGGACCTCAGGCGGCTCAAAGCGCTTCTTGAAAGGAATGCCGCGCGTTTCCCGACTGATGACGTCACCGGGTACCTGGAGCTCCCCGGCCCGAAGCTCGGACGGGACTACACGGACGGGCTTCTCCGCGGGCAGCTTGAGGCGTCTTTTGCCGCGCTGCGAAAGGAGTTCACCGAGTAAGGTGACGGGTGGCGCCTCGATTGCGCGGAAAGGCCGCGGCCACTATACTGAAGTCAATTCACACGAGGGAGGCGTTCGATGATCGATCTCAAGAAGCTCGAAGCATGGTTTGTCACAGGAAGCCAGGTCCTGTACGGCAAGGAAGTCCTGGACACCGTTGCGCAGCATTCCCAGGAGATTGCGCGGTCCCTGTCGGGCTCACCGGCCATACCGCTGACCGTCGTGTTCAAGCCTGTCTCCACGGATTCGGACTCGATCCTTCGCCTGGTCCGGGAGGCGAACTCCTCTCCGAGCTGCGTCGGGATCATCACCTGGATGCACACCTTCTCCCCGGCAAAGATGTGGATCGCCGGGCTGGCTGCCCTGCAAAAGCCGTTCGTGCACCTCCACACCCAGTTCAACCGGGACATACCCTGGTCAAGCATCGACATGAACTTCATGAACACAAACCAGTCGGCCCACGGGGACCGGGAGTTCGGGTTCATGGTCAGCAGGATGCGCATTTCCCGCAAGGTCGTTGTCGGACACTGGCGTGACAGCGAGACCCTTGCAGAGCTGGCCGTCTGGATGAGAGCAGCGGCAGCCTGGCACGACGCGCAGAGTCTCAAGGTGGCGCGCTTCGGCGACAACATGCGCGATGTGGCGGTGACCGAAGGCGACAAGGTGGAGGCGCAGATGCGCCTGGGGTATTCGGTCGACGGCTTCGGCGTCGGAGACCTGGTGGAGCGGGTGGGGGCGGTCTCTGATGCGCAGATCGACAAGCTCCTTTCCGAGTACGAGCAGCGCTATGCGGTTGAGAAGGACCTGAAGCAGGGGGGCAGCAAGCGCCAGGAACTGCGGGAATCCGCGCGCATAGAGCTGGGAATGCGGGGATTCCTGGAAGACGGGGGTTTTCACGCTTTCACTACGAACTTCCAGGACCTGCACGGCCTTCCGCAGCTGCCCGGCATCGCGGTGCAGAGGCTGATGGCGGACGGATACGGGTTCGGGGGGGAAGGGGACTGGAAGACCGCGGCGCTTGTACGATCCATGAAGGTGATGGCAACGGGACTGCCCGGCGGGACTTCCTTCATGGAGGACTATACCTACCATTTCGATCCCAGCGGCATGAAGGTCCTGGGCGCTCACATGCTCGAGGTGTGCGAATCGATCTCAGACGGGAAGCCGTCGCTTGAGATGCATCCGCTGTCCATCGGCGGTAAAGAAGACCCGGCTCGACTTGTTTTCACGGCAAAGACCGGTCCGGCGGTGAACGCCACCATCGTGGACATGGGGGACAGGTTCCGTATGATCGTCAACGAGGTGGACGTGGTTGCCCCGGTCCAGCCTCTTCCCAAGCTTCCCGTGGCCAGGGCCCTCTGGGTCCCGAGGCCGGACCTGAAAGTGGCGGCCGCAGCCTGGATCCTGGCAGGGGGGGCCCACCACACGGGCTTCAGCCACTCAGTGACCGCCCGGCATCTGGAGGACTTTGCCGATATGGCAGGCATGGAGTTCGTCCTGATCGGGAAGGACACGACTATTTCGGACTTCAAGAAAGAACTGCGGTGGAACGCGGCTTACTACCACCTGGCCCGGGGCGCTTGAGGGCAGAGGTTGACACCGATCCATTCCTCCACGATAGTATAGGCTGCCGTTGCATAGATGGCCTATGCAACGGCGATCTAAGCATTACTGGGTGGAGGTGGAAAATGCGGAATTTCTGGTTCACTCTTGCCTTGGCCGCGCTGGTTGCAATTGCACTCCCATTGTCGGTGAGCGCCTTTGGCCTGGATGTCGAAGCCAACGCGGGTGGAGGCTTGGGGCTCGGATCGACCAACAACCCCAGCGAGACGGGGTCTCCCCGCGCCGCTCTGCAGGGCGGAATCGAGGCGGATCTGTTCCTGTACAGCGTAGGGCCCGTCGACCTGGGGGTGTCAACCGGGCTGGAGTATTCAAACTTTACTGTCCATGGCACGGTGACGTATCCCGGACCACTGGTAGTCGATTCTGACAACAACTATGTCTATCTCGTCGTTCCGTTTGTGATAACGTCGAGGATAAAGCTTTCTCCCAGCCTCGACGTGAGCCTGCGGGCAGGCGGTTTCTTGGGGAACTTTATGGGAGGGCAGGCGACCAACATCACCTACAGCGTTCCGACCGGCGGTCCGACATCGTCCAAGCTTGACTCCAGCAATACACCGGGGACATTGCTTGGTCTTCATTTCTCAGGCGGAGTGGACATCGGGTTGGGCGGGAATCTTTTCCTCTCCCCTTCGATCATTTTCAACATGGGACTCACGAACACAACCGGTTTTCCCCCCCTCGCATTCAGCCAGACGAACTACACGTTTGCCAACGGCAGCACCTACGCAGACAGCTTGTGGTCTCTGACGGGGATGATTGGGGTGAAATACATCATCTTCTAAGCGTCTTTTCTGTGGATTTCCATGAGAGCCCGCGGCGAAAGCGGGCTCTTTTTTCTACCTTCCCTCCACGCGCAAGAGCTCAACCGCCTTCGCGTTCTGCGCCACTTGCTCGGCATTCTTGCACCCCGGGATGACTGCCGTCACCGCCGGGTTCCTGAGACACCATGACAGGGCCCATGCCGCCATGGCGACCCCCTGGGGGACTTCTTCAGCCAGAATCTTTCTGGCATCAGCCGCCATCGCGTCCAGCTCCTGAGCGGTCTTGCGGGATCGAAAGTCATCGGACTCGAAACGGGTGCCCTCTGGGTATTTCCCGCTGAGAAAGCCGCTTGCCAGTGGGACCCGGGCCAGCACCCCGAGATCGTACTGCCGGCATATGGGGAAAATCTCCTCCTCGGGCCACCGCTGCAGCCTGTTGTACACTACCTGGAGGGTTTCCGCCCCCACCTCCCGCGCACGCCGGGCCTGGTGGACCTGATCCTCGTGAGAGATCGAGCTGGCCACGGAAATACCGACGTGACGGAGCTTGCCGGCCTTCTTCTGCCTGTCGAGCATCGACCACAGCTCATCATTCTCGAACGCCGTGATGGTTCCGGAGTGAAACTGGTAGAGGTCGATCGTTTCGATGCCCAGAGCAGACAGAGAGCCCTCCAGCTGCGCCTGCACGTCGGCGGCGCTCCAGAGCTGGGCCCGTTCGAACGGCGTGGTGTAGCGATGGCCAAACTTGGTGGCAACGGTCCACCGCCCGCGGTCGGCCTTGATCGCCTGCCCTACGAGCTTCTCCGACAGATGGTCTCCATAGCACTCGGCCGTGTCGATCAGGGTAATGCCGTTGCGGCGCGCAGCGTCGAAGATCTCGGAGACTTCCTTCGGCGTGAACTGCTTCCCCCATTCGCCGCCAAGCTGCCAAGTCCCAAGCCCTACCACTGATACTGTCAGTCCCGTTGACCCGAGAGTTCTGTTGATCATGGGACTAAGATACAATGATTCGGGCGACGTTTCGCCCCGCGCGCACGGGGGTCTGGATATTCTTTTTATTGGAAACTGCTTCCTCAGCCGGTTATATTAGGAACATAGGCCTAGAAGCATGTCGGATATAGACAAGGTTAGCATTTTTGAAACCATTGTCAATTTGTCCAACGACTTCATAACACTCATCGATCGCAGCTACCGATATATCCTGGCGAACGACGCATACTGCCGGGAGGTGCAGAAGGCGCGCGAACAGATAGTCGGCCGCACTGTTGCCCAGGTCTGGGGGGAAGAAAGGTTCCGCGCGCCCATCAAGGGCTTCCTTGACCGCTGTTTTGCCGGCGAGGAAGTGAACAACATCGATAATTTCAAGTTCGGTCCCTTCATGAAGTACATGCACGTCACCTATTTTCCCTACAGGGAGGGGGGAGAAATCACTCATGTCCTGGTATTCTCCCACGACATCACCCACATCGGGGAAATAGAGTCGAAGCTCACGAATTATGAATACCGGGACCCCGTAACTGGTCTATTCAACCGGCGTTCCCTCGGGGTGATACTGGAAAAAGAAATCGAGAAGGCAAAGCTGTCGCAAAGCATGGACCCCCGGGCTGTTCTGGTCATGGGATTGCATGACATGGATGCCGTGACGCAGCTCCATGGCTACGAAATATCGGACCTGCTCCTCGAGAACACGGGGATCCGGTTCCGCAAGGCCTTGCAGCCGAACGACTACGCTTTTCGATTCGACGGCAACGAGTTTGCCGCTGTCCTGACCGACATTCCCGACAAGGCGGCCCTGGCTTCGCTGGCACATGCTATCTACACCGAGGTGAGCACCCCCTACCGGTTCCATGACATGGACATCACGATTTCCTGCAGCATGGGGATCTCCCTGTACCCCGATGACGCTGAAGAAGGGGAGACGGTCACCCGCAACGCGCTGACAGCCATGATGGAAGCGCGTCGGCGTGGGGAGCCGTATCTGATCTTCGACGAGAAGCTCCACGAAACCGCCAATCGCCAGCTGCGGCTCCAGGGCGAGCTTTCAAACGCGTTCCGCGGCAATGAGTTCTTCCTGGAGTACCAGCCAATGGTCACCCGGGCCGGACACATCGTGGGGGCGGAAGCTCTGGTCCGCTGGCGCCATCCCACGCGCGGGGTCATAATGCCCATGGACTTCATCCCCTTCGCGACGCGTTCAGGCCAGATCGACAAGATCGGCAGGTGGGTTGTCTTCAACGCCTGCGAGCAGGCCAGGCATTGGATGGGCCTGCGTGACATGTTCGTGTCAATCAACCTTTCGGCCAGCGAGTTTCGCGGCGCGCACCTGGTGGAAAACCTTGAAAGGGCAATGAAGCGCGCGGGTGACCTCCCGCCGGATCGGATCCGCCTGGAGATCACCGAGACCGAGAGCATGGTCGATCCTGAGGCCACCATCGGCCGGATGCGCGAGCTGCAGAACATAGGGCTGGACGTTTTCATAGATGATTTCGGGACCGGCCACTCCTCACTCAGCTACCTGAAGGAGCTTCCGGCTACTGCGTTGAAGATCGACAAATCCTTCATCCAGCACATCGACCATCAGGAGGAAGAGCGCCAGTTCATCCGTTCTCTCGTGGAGATCATCAAGATCAGGAAGAAGATGGTGGTGATGGAAGGGGTTTCCTCCCCTGACCAGGCCGGTCTGACGCGCTCCCTTCCCTGCGACTTGATGCAGGGCTTCCTCTTCAGCCCGCCCGTGCCTGCCGCGGATTTCGAGAAGCTGCTGGCCGGCGACGGGAATGCAGTCCAGGTGCCCTCATCCTAGAGCGCGGGCAGGATTGGTCAATCCTTTGAGCCGGACGCGAAAGCCAGGCGGACTGCGTCGCGCACCATTTCCACCGGGCTGAACCGGCCTGTCTCGGGCCTTTCGGCGCCTGCTCCTCCCGGACCAATGAGGGCTTCGAATCCCATGTCGTGGCAGGCTCGGGCCCGTTTTTCCATCCCTGGCACAGGCCTCACCTCACCGGTGAGACTGACCTCTCCGGTCACGGCAGTGACCGCGGGGAGAGCCACCCCCGTGCGCGCGGAGTACAGGGCAAGGGCAAGGGGCAGCTCCACGGCCACTTCGGAGATGCGGATGCCGCCCGCGACGTTGACGTAGAGGTCATGCTCCGCCAGGTGCAGCCCGAGATGCTTTTCAAGAACGGCAGCCACGCGCGCCACCCGTCCGGCGTCTATCCTGTCCGAGTAGATCCTGCTGATCCCGCTCTTGGCGGGGACCGTGAGGCTCTGGATTTCCACCAGGAGGACCCGGGAGCCCTCGAACACGGGCGCCACGGCCACCCCGGGAGGGTTGCCACCCTCGCGCCGGGTGAGGAAAAGGCTGGAGGCGTCATCCACTTCCGCCAGGCCTGCCTCCGTCATGCGGAAGAAGCCGATCTCGTCAACTGAACCGAACCTGTTCTTGACTGCCTGGAGGGTCCTGATCTCCGCGCTGGCCTGCTCGAAGGACACGACGGTATCCACGAGGTGCTCGATCAGCTTCGGTCCGGCGATTGTGCCTTCCTTTGTCACGTGCGCCACCAGGATAAGGGCGGCGCCCCGGGAGCGCGCCCAGTCCACTAGCTCCTGTGTACAGACCTTGATCTGGTTGACCGTTCCCGGCAGCGCGTTGACCTCGCGGGTATAGAGGGTCTGGATTGAATCCACGATGATCAGGACCGGCTTGACCTGCTCCAGCACCTGCATGATCGCCGTCAGCTCGGTCTCCGAGACCACCTCGATGCGCTCCGACGAGACCCGTATCCTGTCAGCTCGCATGCGAAGCTGTCCCGGCGATTCCTCGCCTGACACGTACAGGCTTCGCCCTCGGACGTCAAGCCGGGAGGCAAGCTGGAGCATGAGCGTTGACTTGCCGATCCCCGGCTCTCCTCCCATGAGCACGGAGGACCCGCGCATCAGCCCGCCTCCCAGCACTCTGTTCATTTCCGCGATCCCGGTGTCAAGCCGCATGCCCTCCCGGGTCTCGATGGAGGAGAGCGGGATTGCCAGCCCCTTTCCGTTCGAACGGTCCGCGGAGCCGCGCGCCGGGGCTGCTGCCTGGGCGACCTCTGAAAAGCCGTTCCACTTGCCGCATGACGGGCATCGTCCCAGCCACTTGGGCTCCTGGTGGCCGCATCCGGTGCATTCGAACAGTGTCTTGGGGCGCATTCCCCGAGGATAGGGACGGGAGACGCGTTGCGCAAGGCATCCTCCCCGGCTATAGTGTGCGCGGGAACTCCCGCACATGAAGATCACGCAGCCGGATTCACGCACCATCAAGGTTGTGACGGACAGCGGCATGAGCTTTTTCCTCCCCTACCGCGTTTCCTGGGAGGGACACGACCGGGAGCCCGCGAGCGTTGTCCTGGAGACCACCGGCCCGGGGCCAAGGGTCGCGGCGGAAGTGAAGGCCTTCTTCCTCTTTGGCATGGTGAGAGACAGGATCACGGCCGGCTCCGGGGGAATCGTCATCAGCAGGAACTGGAACGTCATGACCCCCGGCTCAGTGAAGATCTTTCTGGATGTCGAGTTCGATGCGCGCGACGAACCCGTCTGCCTTTTCCCAGGTGTCCACGTCTCCCGCGGTCTGCCAACGTCACCCGTTTCGTTCCTCGGGGAAAGAACGAGCTACCCGGCCGCTCTGATCGTCGGCCTGGGAGACAACGCTGCGGCAGTTTTCTCCGGGTCCGCGCGCAGCGGTGAAGATGCCGCCAGCATCGGCATCAGCCGGACGGACAGGGAAGAGGAGTCGGCTCGATTGCGCGTCGAGGTCAGGTTCCCCGGGTTGGAAGAGCCCGCTTCCCGGACCGGGCCCAGGCCGGAAGACATCGCGCCGCCCGGGGACCCCGCCATCCAGTGCTCGGGACACCTCGAGAGGACCCATGAGCTGTTTCTTGCCTTCGCGCCGCGGGATCAGATCCTGGAGACAGCGCCGGCCGCGGTCATGACGAGGCTCCCGGCAGGGCTGGACAGGAAGTCCAAGGCAAAATCCGCCCCGCAGCTCGCCGTGCTTTCACGCGCTGCTCAGGAGATCCTCTCCACCCACCTGGTGGAGGACGGACCCGTGGCGGGGCTGCGCGAAGTGCCGGGGAGCCTGTGGCTCTCCTCCGCCGCGGGCCTTGCGCTGGCCATCTGCCTGCGAAGACTCTTCCCGGAGGATGAACGCCTCAGGGAGACTGCGCTGCGGCTCGCGGACTTCTCCCTCAAGGGACAGCTCCCCTCGGGTCTTTTCTATGAAAGTTTCCACCAAGGGGAATGGCGCGGCGTGAAGGGCCAGCCGGCCCGGACGTCGCTTTCCATTCCCCACTCCGCACGGATAGCCGACCTTCTTCTCATGCTCGCGGAAGAATTGGAGAACGAAGGCCTTCCCTTCGAGAAGTACCTCCTTGCGGGACAGAGGTTCGTGGACCTTTTCGTGGACGAAAGGGGGCGGTGCGCCGTGCCGGGGAGCCTGTGGGCGCCCGGTCAGCCGCCTGCATTCAGCGACCCTGACCGCAGGGGCCCGCAGCCCGTGCGCGGCTCAAAGCCGGACGTCGGAGACATCGGCGGATGGACCATCCTTTTTCCTCTTGCCCGTATCTTGGATCATCTGGGCAGGGACAGGTACAAGAAGGCCCTGGGCGTCATAGCGGCGCGATTTGCCGCTGCGCCGTGGGACATTTTCCGACCGCCGTCGTCCCGCGCCGGGCGAGACCCTGATTCCGCTTCGTCCCTTCTTGTCGCGCGGATGTTCATCGAGCTGCGCAGGCGGGGATACAGGCCGGCGGAGCCGCCGGGTGGCAAGGCTTCCGCAAGCTCGCATTCAGCGCAGAGCGTCAGGCTGTTTGCTTCACTTCTTCTGCCCTGGATACGCATTCACGGGGATGATGCGCCGGGGCAGGAGAAGCCATTGCTTGACGGCACGCTGGTGGATTCCTTCGCTCGCCAGCGGCTTCTCTTTGCCGGCAATGAAACCGCCTATCTCCTGCAGGGTCTGGCTGGGCTGGCCGGCGGCCGCGAGCAGAAATCCCTCCTGGAAAGCCTTTCGCGCCTCTGCCGGGCCGGCGGGCGCGGCGCTGCCGCAGGAACCGCATTTTTCCAGCACACACGCTGGGACGAAATGGGCCGGGAGCCGGAGACGGGAAGGATCGGCCCCGTTGACTCGCGCAGGTTTGCAAATGAGCTGTTGTACGGCCTTCTCGCCGAGCGCGTTCCGGCGCACGGCCCCCGTCGAGCCGCTCCTAAACCTTCCGGGCAATCGGGACGCGGCGTCCGGTCCCGAAAGCCTTCGGGGAAACCTTGAGGACCGGCGGGGCCTGGCGGCGCTTGTACTCCGCCGTGTCCACCATTCGGAGCACCGAGCGCACGAGAGCCGGATCAAACCCATTCCCCGCTATTCCCTCGGCAGACTTGTTCTTCACGAGGTATTCCTCAAGGATGGCGTCCAGGGTCTCGTACGGGGGAAGGCTGTCCTGGTCCTTCTGATCAGGACGCAGCTCCGCGGAAGGGGCCTTGGTAAAGATGGCGTCCGGGATGATTGGCTTGCGGGCATTCATGGATCGCGCCAGCGCGTATACCTGGCCCTTCAGAAGGTCGCCGATCACTGCAAGCCCTCCGCTCATGTCTCCGTACAGAGTGCAGTATCCGACAGCAAGCTCGGACTTGTTGCCGGTGGTGAGCAACAGGGAGTTGAACTTGTTGGAATATGCCATGAGCAGGGTGCCGCGGATGCGGGCCTGGATGTTCTCTTCCGCAATGTCAGGGGCCCGGCCCTCGAACACCGGGGCAAGGGTTCCAAGGTATGCGCCGAAGATGTCTTCTATGGAAAGCACCTTCAGCGTGAGCCCGAGGTTTTGCGCCAGCTCCCTGGCATCGTTCACACTGCCTTCCGAGGAATAGCGGGAAGGCAGGCCGAACACGGCGACCTTGTCCGGACCCAGCGCTTCCACGGCAAGGGCCGCGACGAGCGCCGAATCGATGCCCCCGGAGAGCCCGAGGTGCACGCGTTTGAACCCGCACTTGCGGACGTAGTCCCTGATCCCGAGCACAAGGGCGCCTTCGATCTGGGCCCACGTGTCCTCTGGCAGGGGAACTTCAGGGCAGGCTGCGGATGTATCGACGAATGCAAGCTCTTCTTCGAACGCCGCGCCCAGGTGCACCAGCTTCCCCTCGTCTGATGTGACCATTGACTGGCCGTCGAAGATGAGGTTGTCGTTGCCGCCCACGATGTTCACGTACACAACCGGTACCCCGGAGGCCTTGCCGACCCGTGAGAAGAGACCAAGCCGCGTTTGCGGCTTCCCCGCGTGGAACGGGGAAGCGGTGGGGGCGACAAGGAGGGTCGCGCCGGCGTCCAGGAGCTCGGCAATCGGATCCACCGGATAACGCAGGCCGGGCGCCACCTCTCCTTCCCACCACAGGTCCTCGCAGATGGCAATCCCGATGCGCTCGCCGCCGAAGCCGACCACGGACCTTCGGTCCGCGGGCTCGAACCAGCGCGCCTCGTCGAACACGTCGTAGGTGGGGAGGAGGGTCTTTGCCTGCGTGTGGATGACCTTGCCGTCCGAAATCAGGGATGCAACGTTGAGGAGTCCTTTGCCCGGCCGGCCCCTGTTGCGGTCCACATACCCCACGACGATCCCGATGCCGGTGGGAGCATCACTCTGGACCCGGCGAAGCGTTTTCAGGTTTTCCTCCACGAAGCTGTCCTGCTCCAGAAGGTCCATGGGAGGGTAGCCGCAAAGGCACATCTCGGGGAACACGGCAAGCGAGCATCCCGCCTCTCTGGCCCGGCGGGAAAAAGAAAGCACCTTCTCGAGGTTGCCATGGAAATCCCCGATCGTCGGGTTGATCTGCCCGCACGCGATCTTCATAGGGAGAATCTATCAGGGAAGGGGGGGCACGGCAATGACAGGCCGACCGGGCCTGAGCCCTGCCGCGGCTCCTGCGCGCACCCGCCTTCGATTGACCTGCCCGCCAGCCCGGGGTATCATGGGCCCCGATGGGGAAGGCAGTTCTCGTTACGGAGGGAGACACTC
The DNA here is from genome assembly GCA_049515135.1 of Spirochaetia bacterium. GTDB lineage: Bacteria > Spirochaetota > Spirochaetia > SZUA-6 > Fen-1364 > Fen-1364. The sequence goes on along the minus strand of JBEKUJ010000004.1, from coordinate 17,787 downwards.
CGCTCGGTGCAGCTCTTGTGCGCCTGTTCCGCGCCAAGGGCTTCTCCGTTGCGACAACCACGCCCGCCGGCGGTGAAGCCGCCGAGCAGCGCCCCCTGGGGACGGACGACGCAGTGCGCGTTGTCCCGTGGATCCGCAGGTCTCCCCTTTCCGCCAGGAATGTCCTCCTCTCATCGCTGAACGCCTTTGATGCGCTTGACGAAGTGTTCATCCTCGAGGCGCCGTGCCCGTCTGCAAATGCGCTCCCCGAGGCTGCAAGCGCCGAGATCGAGCGTTCGTTCGATGAGGCCAAGGGGCCCGTGTTCCTGGCCAGGGAGATCCTCTCCTATTTCCCGCAGAGAAAGCGCGGGCTTCTTGCCCTGGTCAGTTTCCCCTCAGCAGGGTCCGACACGGCCGTCCAGGCCGCCATGCGGGAAGGGTTTCGCGGGTTTGCCTCTTCTCTGATGGCGAGCTTTGGCGACGGCGGCTCAGAGATCGTCGTAAACGGATTCCAGTCATCGGCGGCAGGCGTGGAGGAGTTTGCCGCCTTCATCGACCAGACCCTGGCGGAGAAGGCGCGAAAGATTTCCGGTCACTGGTTTGTCTGTCAGCCCAGGGGAGTCTTTCAAAAAAGCATAGCTTCCATGAAACGGGCCTGAAACTCAGGTTTCCCGCCCAGCTCAATAAAGCGCGCGGACCGGGCCGCGCTGTCGCATCGGTTGGCGTGCTCCCGCGAAAGAAGAGCCATGACCGCCCCCCGCAGGGCGGCGTTGCCAACCACCTCCACCTTCGCCAGGTCCATCGGTGGAATGAGGCCGATCCGCATGGCCGCGCGGGCGTCGAGGCCGGCGCCGAAGTTGCCCGCCAGGCGGAGCACATCCAGCCCGTCCGCTTCGATGCCGGTCATGGAAAGCAGCGTGTCGATGCCGGTGCGCACAGCGCCCTTTGCGAGCTGCAGAGTGCGAATGTCCTTCTGGGTGATACGCACACGCCCGTCCTCCGACAATGCGAAAGCCCTCTCTCCGTCCAGGGAAAACACCCTTTGCCGGAGTGCGGGGATGGATATCTCGGCCTGGTCGAACAGTCTGCCGGTCGAGTCTATGACCTCCCGCTCCAGGAGCTGCGCAACCGCTGACACAAGGCCGGTTCCGCAGATTCCCTTCGGCTCGGCTCCGCCCACGGTCTGGAGCTGGACCGACCCTCCGAGCCCGATGGAGAGGGCAACAACCGCTCCGGGCAGGGCCCTCATGCCGCAGGAGATCTGCGCCCCTTCGAAAGCCGGTCCGGCCGCGGTGGATGTTGCCAGCAGGCTCCCGCCGCGAGCAAGGACCATTTCCCCGTTTGTCCCGATGTCGACGGAAAGCGACGTGACCTTTTCCCTGTCCAGGCCAAGGGCAACCATCATCCCCACGGTGTCTGCGCCGACGTACGCCGAGACCAGCGGAAGAGTCTCGACGTAGCCGCGCTGCTGGAAAGCCAGCCCCAGCTCCCGCGGATCGCGGCGCAGAGCCAGGGAAGTCACCGCGACGTACGGAAGGCGCGTGAGCTGCAGGGGATCGATTCCGTGAAGGATGTGCATCATGATCGGGTTGCCGACAACGACCGTCTTCAGCACGCTCGCCGGGCTCTCCCCTGCTTCCGCAAGGATCTGCCGGGCGCCTTCGTCGATCGTTTCAAGGACCGCATTGCGGACCGGACCCCGCTCATCGTGGAAGCTCTGGGCGCGGGAGATGACATCCGCGCCGAATGCGACCTGCCTGTTGAGAAAAGCGCTGCGGCCAAGGAGCCGTCCGGTCTCCAGGTCCAGGAGCGCAAGGTCCACCGTCGTGGTGCCCAGATCGACTGCAAACCCCGTTGCCCGGCCTGCTGCATCGTCAACCCACAGGAGCTCTTTCTCCTCGCACACAGCGCTGGCAGACCAGTGGTGCGCGCGAAGGACCTCCGAGGCACGCTCCAGCAGACGCGAACCGGGCTGGGCGACGTCGATTCCCCGGCCCGCAAGCGCCTGCGCGAGCCTTTCCCAGTCGGACCTCTGGTCCTCCAGGCTGGGTTGCTGCAGCGAAAGCCGGATACGCCTGACAGAGCACTCCACTGCGCCGCGAATGTCGTCGTCCCGCATTCCCTGCTTCCAGACCTGGGCGGACAGCTGTTCCTGGGAGAGCGTGACGGTGCAGTCTTCCTCTATCGCGAGCTGGCATGCCAGGCGCACGCCGCCAGCCGATTGTTCAGGGCTCAGCTTCCCTTTCCCCCTGGAAGGGGGCGGGACCACCGCCACGCGACACTGGCGGCAGCTGCCCTTGCCTCCGCAGGGATAGTCCAGGAGGATTCCCGCGCCGCGAAGAACGTCGCGCAGGACGGCGCCTTTCTCCGTCGTGAAAGTCCGGCCAAGAGGCTCGACTCTTATGGTGGGCATCGAGGCGATACTATGGGTTTTCCCGGCACCGAACAAGGGCTGGGGCCGCGCGTGCCCGTCCGCCGAGCGCCCTCCTCCGGCGCAATTGACGCGGCCGGGTGTATTCAGTAGCGTTTCCGTCATGCCGCGCGCCATGCGCCCCATCGCGCTGATTCTCGCCGCAGCCGCCTTCCTGCTTACGGGGGGCTGCAATGCCACGCATTCCGTTGTCCTCAACGAAGATGGCTCGGGCACAATGACGCTGCACCTCGAAGTATCAAAGCTCCTGAGGGACTATGTGATCGGGCTGGCAGAAGTGTCCGGGGAACCGCGTGCCCCACGGGCAGATGCGCTTTTCGATCTCGCAGCCATCCGCAAAGGCTTCGAGGCCCAGCCGGGCATCACGGTCCGGAATGTTTCGGTCGCTGATCCGCGCTCGCTGGATGTCGATATCGCGTTCGCGTCCCTGATGGACCTGTTTGCCGGCCGGGCCGGCCTTCAGAGCGCGAACGTCGTTTCTCTTCTTCAGTCGGGCGGCCTGGAGACGTTGAAGATTCATCTGGACCGCGGGAACTATCGTCAGATCGCCGTCTTTTTCCCCATGCTCGAAGACCCGGTTCTCAAGAGCCTGGGCCCGCAGGTCGACCAGAAGGCGACTGAGAACGACTACCTGGAGATGGTACGGTTTTCCATTGGGGACGAGGCGCCGGCGCTGGTGAAAAAATCTTCCATCGTTGTTACCATCCGGCCGGAAGGGCAGATCGAGTCTCAAACAGGAGGCACGTTGAGCGACGGGGCTGTGATGTTCAAAATCCCGCTTCTGCGTCTGCTCCTGCTTGACACGCCGCTTGATTTCTCCATGTCTTTCAGGACCGGGGAGAAAAAACCATGAAAGCAAGGTCTGCCGCATTCTTTGTGGTCCTTGTTCTGGCGGCCGCCATGGCAGACGCCGAAATCAATCTGGGCGGGGGAGCCGCCTATGAATCCGGCAACAATCCGCTGTCCCCCGTGGTTCCGCTGGTCTTTGTGGAGAGCGTCTATCATGTCGATTCATGGGAGACATTCGGGATCGACCTGTTCATCGGCAGCGCGCCCTTCTCCACTGCCTCTTACACCAGCAAAGGGCTCTCAGCCGGTCCGGAGCTTTTCTTCGGCACCGACCTGTCATTTCACTTCCCCCGGATCGGCCCAGCGGACCTTGCCACGCTGATCGGGGTTATTGGCTTTCAGGACTACGAGAACAGGGTCGACGGAGTCGCTGCGCAGACGGGCCTGGCAGCCACCTTTCATCTCAGCAGCTTCTTTGTTCAGGGCAGGGGACTCCTCCGGTTCTACTCATCCACCGGCACCAGTGGCAACCCTGTTCCGCTCGGAGTTTTCAGCTTTGCCATCCTGGGGGGCTACTCTCTCTTCTAGGGACGCATGCGTACACCGCTTCTCATCGCAACTGTTCTGCTGCTCTGCCTCAGCGCCGTGTCGCCCGCCCTGGTGCAGGCCGGTGACAACGGCGCGCCGGCCCTCAAAAAAGTTCATGTCGGCGAGATCGACATTGCCTGGAAGGAGCTTGGCGCGGGAGATCCGCTGGTCATGATCATGGGATACGGCGGATCAATGGACCTGTGGAGCCCGCGTCTGCTCCAGCTTCTCTCGGCCTCGTATCATCTTTTTCTTTTCGACAACCGCGGCATGGGAGGCTCCACTTCATCAGAAACGGAGTATTCGATCCCCTTGTTCGCTCAGGACACGCTGGGCTTCATGGATGCCCTCGGTATCGACAGGGCGACAATCCTTGGCTGGTCCATGGGCGCGGAGACGGCGCTTGAGCTGGCCATCTCGCATCCGCAGAGGGTGAGCAAGCTGATCCTCATCTCAGGCGCGCCCGGGGGCAGGGAGCAGATAGCGCCGAGCCCCGATGTCATGCGGCAGCTTGCCGACAGTTCAGGGGGCTCCCTGATGCGGGGGCTGAGAGTGATCCGGCTGTTGTTTCCTCAGGACTGGCTGTCGACTCATCCATTCTGGACCTACTTTCCCATCCATGCATCCATGAACCCTCTGGAGCATACCTCACGGCAGCTGCGCGCCATCATGGACTGGGCAGGGTCCTGCTCGCGGCTGGATCAGATAGAGTCTCCCACGCTGATCATCACGGGCGACGCTGATGTGGTTTTCCCTACGCAGAACTCCACTCTGCTTGCCGACGGCATCCACGGCTCCCGCCTGGTGCGCATCCCCGATGGAGGCCACGGCGTCATGTTCCAGTATCCGGACAGGATAGCGGATGAAATTGCAGTCTTCCTGAGGGATACCGGAGATGGGGAGCGTTAGGCCGCGCTAGTCAGGGAGAGCCGGGAACACAGGACCATGGGCCGGCGCGAGGAGGTTGACCGACGAGCCGGCGTGGATGACCATGGGCCCATCCTGAGCGCCGCTGACTGTAACGGTCCCGGCCTCCGCCTTCAGGACTCCGTCGCTGAGAACGGCAGTGCCTTTCTCTATCCGGATCACCATGCCGTGGAACCGGACCTCGTATGTAATTGCCGCGGAGTCAACCCTGACCCCGCCGGCTTCCAGGGACAACCGGACGAGGTCTGCTGAGATGTCGACCACGGTAATGTGGGAGAGCTGCTCCACGGTGACGATACTGTCCCGGTAGCCCAGCTTCGCCTCCGCGTCGAGCCAGGAGGTCACCGCCGAGCCGGCGGGCAGCTGCCGTCCGATGACTGCCTGACGCCATCCCAGGTTTTCCAGGAGCGCCTCGGCGAACCCGCTTGTCTGCTGGACTTCGAGGACCTGTTCCTGCGCGTTCAGACATGAAGCGGCAGACAGAAGGGCCGAGATGATGATTGCCAGTTTCTTCACAACCCTATCCCGGCTTCCAGCCGCACATACGGGAGGATGGTTCCGGCTGCAATGAGGGTTCCTCCGCGGCCCAGGATGCGAATGCCGTCCAGCGGCGAGAGCCCGGCTGAAATCTCGAGCTCCGTGCCGGCATACGGCCCGGCCAGTGAAAAGGTGTATCCCGGAGCCTGCGACCCGCTGGGGCGCAGGATCAGCCGAGTGGTGAACCCGGGGACAAGGACCGCGCCGGCAGGCGCGGCGGGCAAGGCTGCGTCCACGCCAAGCTCCAGGCGGACAACGTCGGTGAGGGGGGCAGAGAAAGCATCGCTCACGGGAGGTCCCGCAAGCGCGGGGAATCCGGCCAGGGAGCCGCCCGGGCTGCTGGCCCAGAGCGCAGAGAACCACGCCTCGTGGAGGTAACGGACGGGGATGCGCCAGGCAACCAGCCCACGGACCAGGAGGCCGAGGCCGGTTGTTCCATCCGAAGGCACCACGACGGCAGTCACCAACGCGCTCTCCTGCCGGAAGCCGGAGGCTATTGGCCCGCTTGCCAGCAATCCGATGTACCAGCTGTCGAAGGTCGAACCGCTGCGGAAATCCTTCTGGCCGATTCCAAACAGCCCGACCCTCTGGCCAGCGAACAGATCATCCGCCTCCAGGCGCAGCACCGCTATTCCCCGCGGAGGAGCGAAGTAGACCGAGCTGTTCGCAAGCTCTGCGTCGTCCTGCGCGGTGAAGCGGATGCGGTTCAGCCTCTTGTCCAGGAGCCCAAGATACCCGGCTCCAACTGAGCCGTAGAAGCCCTTGAGCCGGGCTTCGAAGAGCAGACCGTCGGCGAGCTGGCTCGGGTAGAGGGCGGTCGGATTGTCAAGAAGAAGACCAGTGGGCTCATCCAGCACAAGCCGGCCCGCGCTGGCGCGAAGCCACAACCCGACGAGCCGGGGCGGCGGAGGCTCGAAGACGACCGCGCTCACCGTCGGGTACCCGGTCAGGGCGGATGCCGGCGGCGCGCCAGGGGCAATCTGCTGCGGTGCGTAAAGCATCTGGCCGCTCAGGTTCAGGCCCAGGAGCCCCTGCCCGGCGCCATGGGTCAGCTCGAAGCTCAGGGAAAGCGCGTCCTGCGAATCGACGGCTGGCCCGGCCCCCGTGCCGGCGATGGTGCCGATGGTCTGAAGCGATGCGCCCCAGCCGAACGTCAGCGGCGCCTGGGCGTGCGTAACAGCCGTTGCCAGGACAAGGAGCAGAGCGGAGAGGGACAGGCAACTCCTGCGGAACAGCCCCGCGCTCACCGGGATGGACCTCTCTGCTCAATGACGCGTCGGAGGAGCAGGAGAGCGTCTGTCCCGCGTACGGGATGGCCGGACCGCTCCGTGTACGGGATCAGGCCCCGGGACTGCAGCTCGTCGAACGCGGAAAGTGGCCCGGGGATTAAAACGTACGCCGCGCTGCCGGGGAGGTCGAAGAGCTGGGCAAGAAGGAACGCGTAGCCGCCGTAGGTGATGGGCGAGTCGTCAGGGGCCGCAGGCAGCCGTATTCCGAGCTTCTGGAGAGTGGAGCGGGCCTCTGCCGCTCCGGTCTCGGGCCGAAGGCTCCCGGCTGCCGCGCCGACCAGCAGAATGGAGCTCCCAACGGTGAGTCTGTCCTCCCCTGCTGCCGTGTGCAGGATAGCCCCGTACTGCGCAAAGAGGCTTACACAGGTCCCGAGGAGGGCAAGGGCGGTCAGTGCAGCACGTTTCATTTGCGGCAGTGTATCCTTTCGATTTTTTTTTCGCAACCGGCGGCTCAGTTTGACTCTCAGAGCCGATTCCTGTACAACATATCCAGAGGGGGGAAGAGGGGGATATGGCCGACAATCAGGCGGATTTTCCCGCACTGGAGAACGAGGCGGGCATCACTCCCGTTGAGCGTGACGAGATACGCACGACCATCGAAAAGGTTGCCACGGAGAACCGCATCCCCGTTGAAGCGGCTCAGTTCTCTCTCACCGGCGCCCGCCGGGGACTCTTCCTTCCGCTCATTGTGAACGTCAGCGCTGCCGTCGTAATACTCGGGGTGATACTCGTGCTGAGCCTGGTGTTCCGCAAGGATGAGACCCGCATGCAAACCCAGGCCACGCAGTACGCGAGCATTGAGGGCAAGCTCATCCGCGAGCTCCGCCAGCAGTCCACGGAACAGCTGACCATGAAAGAGAAGGAGATCGAGGATGTCAGGAACAAACTGCGTCAGCTCGAGGAGCAGCAGAAGACCCTGGCGGAGACCTACGCCCAGAAGCTGAAGGCAAAAGAAGAGGAGCTGCGCCAGAAACAGGCGCAGGACGTGTCCGCGGAGCGCGCGCGCCTTGTTTCCCAGGGGGTGGCTACCGACGACCTTGAGAAGCGCATGGCGAAGTTCGAGGCCGAGCGCAAGGCGTATTACGAGAAGCAGCTCGCCGAGTACAGAAAGAGCCTGGACGCTGAGAGAGCGCAGCTTGCGGCGGACATCAACCGCCTGCGCGCAGAGTACTCAGCGCGGCTTGATCAGCTGGAGAAGGAGCGACGTCAGATTGTGACGGACTACCAGCAGCGCGAGGCTGCCCTTCGCGTCCAGCTGGAGCAGAAGACCCAGGTGCTGGATCGGCTGCGCTCTCAGAGCAATGTCAATCTGGAAGCCGCGCAACGCGAGCTGGAGCAGCTGGGGCAGAAACAGGAAAACGTCCAGACAGTGGAGAACCAGATCGACGGCCAGATCGGGCGTATCAACAAGGACCTGGCCGCGGGCAACTCTGACAGCGCGCTCGCCGAGGTCCGCGCCCTCCAGGACTACCTTCGGCATCGGAGCGTTCGCTCGGTCCCGCAGCTTGCCGACAGGATAAGGTCCGAGTCCCTGCTGTTGGAGCAGCTTGGCACCTTCCTGCAGGACCGCATGAGCGCCCAGGCCGCGTCCACCGGCCAGTCGCTTGCCAACCAGCTTGAGCAGCTCAGCAGGATACGCAGTCTCTCCCAGCAGGCGGCAGCCGCCTCCGGTCCAGCCCAGCTGGATCTGTACCGCCAGCTTGCTGCCTCTCTGCCGGAGGTGCAGAGCGCAATGGCGGCCCTCGTGAACGCGGCCGCCACGCAGGCCGCGGACGACCTTCAAAAAAAACTGCGTGAGCAGACTCAGAAGAGCATGGAGGCTGCTGTCCGGCTCATGGAAACAGGGGACTATGCGGGGGCCCTGGACCAGTACAAGGCGGCGCTCAGCGCATCCCCCGCCGTCGCGCCGGATGCATCGCGGCTGCTCACCGATCTCCTGGTCCTGGGATACCGCATGTCGGACTACACCAGGACGGGCAACAAGGCTTCCGGCACGGATGCGCTGGCCGCGCAGGCGGGCATCGACCTGGAAGCGGAGCGCGCCGCATTCATCAATAACCCCGCCGGCCCGCTCAGCCAGCAGGAGGCAAGCGCTCATGCGGCTGCAGACCAGCAGGTCACCGCTGCCGCGGCGGCGCAGGAGCAGAAGCTTCGAAGCCAGATAGCAGACGCGCAGTCGCGCATCAGCCAACTGGAGGCGCAGCGGACGCAGGCGGACGCCCAGCACACGGCGGAGATAGACGCCATTGCCGCGCGGGTGAAGACGACCCGGCAGGACCTCATGAACCGGCTTGATGCCCTTCTCTCCTTCGAGGGAGAGGTGAACGCCGCCCGCGCCGCGTATACCTCGTACGTGACCCAGGAAAAGACCGCGCGTGCTGCAAACCCGCAGGACCCGTCAACGGCATCCAGGCAGGAGCTCAACAAGTTCCTCCGCGCACAACCCGTGCGCGTGCTTTTCTCCGACGTGGCTGACAGAGTCAGCTCGCTGTACTCCGTCACGCAGAACGCCGGCTCCTCCGCGGCCCTGGCCGAGGCGGCGGATATCATTTCGAACGTTGCCAAGCAGCCCACGGTCAAGGCAAGCAGGCAGGAGCTTCAGTTCGAGATCCAGAACGCGAAGGGCAACGATCGTCTGGTGTCAATCCTGACCGCAATTGATGACGTGCTGACAAAGGCGCAGGGCGCCGGTCAGTAGAGGCCACAGAGCGGTGGGGCTGTGCGGAGCTTCGGCCCCATTCCTACAAGTCCAACCGGAGTCCCAGGTACAAGTTGCGCAGGTCGAAGAGCCCCCACGGCAGTATGACGTACCCCGGCACCTGCCCGCTGGGGAAGCTGTTGGCCACGAAGGACAGGTTGATGAACTGCTGCGGATTCGACGCAAGGATGAACGCCGGCTCGTAGTCCGCAACAAACCGCAGGCGACGTGACGGTGAGTACTCTGCCCCGAGGCTCAGCGTGATGGCCCCGGGCGCGGCCTGTGTATCGATTGTGAAGCTCGGCGCGGGGGGATGGGAGAACCGCAGATACCCTCCCACGCCCACGTAAAAGCGCAGCAGGCTCTCCGCCGGAAGCACGTACAGACCCGCGTCCAGCCCCACCTGGCTCAGCGGCGAGCCCACCACCACGACGCTTGGCGAGTTGTCGATGGGATACAACCCGAAAAGCTGTGTTGTCGCGCCGAGGCGCACGAAGATCTGCGCGGGCACAACGTACCACCAGAAGCGCACCCCGGGGAACTGGAAGCTGCTCAGGCGAACCTCGGCTCCGAACCGGGGCTTCCTCACCTGGTTGAGGGTGACGGCGAGCGGCTCGATGCCCAGGAACAAAGGCTCTTCCAGGTCGTAGTATCCGCTGGCCCGGGCTTTCATGATGAATGAAGAGGGGTAGGGGATCTTCTTCTCCAGTGTGCCGCTCTTGTCGAGGCGGTAAGGCCCGCCGGGCACTCCTGTCAGCTCGGTGCCAGGCACGCCGTGGACAGTGAACGTGGTCACGTCGACGATCCGGCTGTACGAGGTCTTGATCGCTTCAACGATCTTGTCCCAGAACCCACGGGAGATGGTGCGGTAGTCCACCACAAAACCGGGGCGGATGATCTCCTGGCCGAATGTCTGCTGCCGCAGGATGTCGAAGGTCTCCGCCTGGATGGTGAGATTCCCGAACCCTCCGCTTGCGGAAACGGAGAGCCAGCAGTCGGCGTTGATGCGCCGCGCCAGCTCCTCCCTGCCCTGGCGGGTATCCGGCACCGTCTGGTCAGGGGATTCCAGGAGGACGACGTCAGGGTTTGCCTCCGTGGCGGCGGCCAGAATGGAGTTGTACAGGACAAACCTCTCTGTTGACGAGAGCGTGTCCTGCTCCGCCTGGAAAAGGTAGATCATGAATCGCGGCCTGCCAAACGTGGCGGAGGTCTGGTCCTGGGCTTGCTGTGCGCCTGCGGCCGCCGCGCACACACAGAGCAGGAACAGTGAGATGAATGGGCGAAGGTGCCTCACTACCACCACCTCTTGTATCGCGTGAGGATGCGGGAGCTGGGATCGAAGCGATACATGTACTGCGGCAGCCCCGGGGTCTGGGGGACGAGAAAGGCGTAGCGCCTGCTCAGCGAACGGTCACCGATTATCTGCGTGGAGCTTCCAAGCCAGGCAAGCGGCTGGTCAGGGGACGTCCAGGCGTATCGCGTCATCCATCCATCGCGCTGCACCATGAAGATCCCTCCTGCATCCGCGTGCAGCTCCGGCCTGTCCTGGTTCAGCGCGACAGGCCACGCGTCCGCGCCGACAGGCCATCCGGTAACGGCTGGAAGCAGCACCCCGGAACCGGAGGTGGCTGCGGCAAGCCCGATCCGCGCTCCGAGGATCCGCCCCTGGGCGGGCTCGGAAAAGACGAAGGTGATTTCATCCGTAGAGCTGTCGTACGCGAGGCCCACCAGCTGATACCCCAGGTTCACATAGTTGGGGCTGGAGGGGTCGGGCCTGGCGGACTGGGGGATGATGGCAAGTGTGCCTTGGGGGACTCCGATGGTCCACGTGGAATTGTTGTATCCGACAAACGTAAGATCGAAGCTCGCGTACTGGCCTGCCGGGGTTGCGAAGACATACGTGAAGGGGGCTCCGGGTCCCGTGGGCTTGGTAAAGGCGAAGCCTCCCAGGGGAGGGGCGGGGTTCAGCGAGCCGATGGACGTTGTGCCGCCGACCGGATTGAGAACGATGTAACCGGCCAGGATGTTCCCGTCATGCGCGTACGCGTACGGCTTGGCGAAGTAGTCCAGTGAGGACGGGGTGGCTGCCTCTCCGAGGACGTTCAAGTCCTGGTCCATGAAAATGAGCTTTCCCTTGTAGTTGAATCCCAGAGTCGGGTCGCTGGAGGGCGGCTCCACCAGGAGCAGCACGCGCGGCGACAGCCCTGCCTGGTCAACGATGTTCAGGTCGTAGTTGACCGGGGAGGCGCCTGAGGTTATGGCGTCGATGCGGCTGCCCAGGTCTATGGAAATGTCGGTCTTGTCGACGAATCCGGGAAACGGGCTGACGGTGAACAGCCCGCAGCCGGCCAGGAGAACCAGGGGGAGCAGAAGAAAATACAGCGCCGCGTGCCTGCTCACCATGAGGTGCGGACTCCGATTGTCAGGGGCGGGAGCCCGTAGGGCGTGCGGATCCACTCCCTTCCCAGGAGGTTGTAATCGACACCCAGGGCGTAATGCAGCTCGGGACGGAAGAAAACCTTCACCGGCCCCAGGGCAAGCTCCGCGGTAGGGTCGCCCGCCAGAATGTACCAGTCCAGGTAGTCCCGGCCTCCGAGGCCTGCGACATTCGTCACAATGAGCCCGGCTCCCAGGGAAATATGGAGCCGGAAAATGGAGGTGTAGGGAAAGATGATATACGACCCGAGCTGGACGTTCGTGTCGTAATGCCTGACCACGGTGCTCGAGAGACTGTCAACGTCCAGCGATCTGTAGTGCTCGACGCCGACAAACAGGGAATCCGGGATGATGTGGATCCTGCCGCCAATTCCGATGCCCATTGCCTCCCCGAAGCTCCAGGAAAGACCGGCGTCGAAACGCGTCTCGCGTCGCAGCGGGGGAAGGTGAAGGCTTACCTGGGGTGAGTCGAGCTTGTACGTACCGGCGTATGAATGATACCCATTCTTATGCACGCGCACGGGGATGATGGAGCCGATCTCGAACTGCGTATAGGGAACCACAAGCACGCCGCCTTCCACGGTCCCTGCCTCGCGGTCAAGCAGCACGACGCTGCTTCCCTCAGGCGGGCCGCTCACCTCGATGCGCTCCACGATCCCCGTGGGAGGCTCGGTCTGGTAGCCGCCCTGGACATAGCGCTGGATGGCCGGTTCGAACTGCTTGACTGCTTCCGATACGCTGTCAAAGAGCGTCAGGCCCTTGCGCGCATTTGCAAGAACCCCCCCGAGCATCGTATGGACCGCCGGATCGTACAGCGCGAACTGGATGACCAGAGCGTCGCCCTGCACCAGGTAGAACGCGGCTACCACGACGTTGGCGCCTGCCGCATTCAAGCCACGCAGAAGGTAAGAGATGCGCTGCTCCTGCGGAAGGTTCGGAGCTCCGGTGCCGACGGTGAGGGCAAGCCGACCGGGAGCCACGGTGATGCCCGCGTTCTGCAGCGTGGTTGTCAGCCCTGTGGCGAGGATGTCTTCCACAAGGGGCTCGGCGACCCCCGCTGACAACGGTGAAATGAAGAGGGCAGCCGTGCGGGCCTGGTCCGCCGCAAAGACGACTGCGGGAAGAATTGCAAGCAGGATGACCGGGATGATCCGTCGTCTCATGGCGGCTGCGCTATTTGGTATCCATGATTTCGACGCCGTCCCAGTCGGGAGGAGGCGGGGAGGCGGCCAAGCGCTCGCAGCGCTCGATGAACATGCCTGCCAGGAAGTCGTCCGGCAACAGGGTGCGCACCTCCCTGAACCCGCGGGCCGCCTCCGCGAAGCTGCGCGCGTAGTACAGCTCCATGGATTCGTTGTGCAGCCGTATGGCGCGCTCCTCCCGTTCTGAGGGGTCCTTGCGGACGGAATGGATTCGGATGCCGCCGTGCCTGCCTTTGACCGCCACCGAGTCCACGGTCCGGCTGGCAACGGCCCCGTCAACTTTCTCCTTCAGCATTTCGGTGATCAGGAGCGGCTGATGATAGCGTTTTGTCAGCCCTTCCAGCCGTGAGGCCACATTGACCATGTCTCCGATCACCGTGTAATCCATTTTTCTCTCTGTTCCGATGTTGCCCACGGTGACCGTCCCGTAGTTGATGCCGACGCCGATGCGGAACTCCGGCTCGCCAAGAGACCTCTGTCCCTGGTTGAACGTCTCCAGGGAATCCAGCATCTCGATCCCTGACAGCACCGACTGGAGCGCGTCATCCTCATGCGGCACCGGCGCGCCGAAGAAAGCCATGATTGCATCTCCGATGTACTTGTCGATGATCCCCCCGCGATTCATGATGATATCAACCATCACGGAGAAGTAGCGGTTCAGCCCTGCCACCAGGAGGCCAGGATCCATCCCTTCCGAGATGGTGGTGAAGCTGCGTATGTCAGAGAAGAGCACGGACAGCACGCGGTTCTCTCCCACCAGCATCGACTCCGGGTTTGTGAACAGTCTGTCGATGAGCTCCTGGGGCACGTACTTCTGGAAGATGTGGCGGATCTTCGTCTCCTTCTTCTGGGAGACGACGGCCTGAAATGCGTAGCTTTTGATGCGCTGGTATGCCTTCTCCAGCTCTCCGACCATTACGTTGAACGTCTGGGACATCTCTCCGATCTCGTCACTGTAGTCCACCTGAACGCGCGCGCTCAGGTCGTTGGAGCTGATGATATCCTTCATGGTGCCGGCCGTCCGAGCCAGGGGGCCGGTGAGATGCCGCACGAAGAGGAAGACCAGCACCACCGCCACGAGGCAGGAGCCCAGGATGAGGATGATGGTCTGCCAGGTGATGCGCGATACGTCGCTGTAGAAGGCGGATCGGACCTCCGTGGTGAACACTGTCCAGCCGAACGGCTGGAAGGCGAAGCGGGTGGCCACGCGGGGGACACCGCCGATTGTCACATTCAGGAGCGAGCGGTCCCCGGGGATGACGGGCGTCATGAGAGCGCGCTTTTCCGCGTCAGTCGGGGACACCTTGGCCGTTGCCATGGCCACGTTCCCGCCTTGATCAAGGGCGAAGACCAGCTCGCTGTCGCTGAGCAGGAGCGTCCGCGCGTATGCCTCCACGCCGGCCTGCGCCGCCTGGACCATGTCCTGCCGTCCGCTCAGACTGTTTTCGACGAGTATCCGCCACTGGCCTTCCATGTACTGAGAGAGCTGGTCCGTCTTGAAGTTCAGGAAGGTGACAATGACGCGCGTGACGGCATTGCGCGCAAGAGAGGAGGCTGCGATCCCTCCGATGACGAGCCCCGCAATGAGAAGCGGCAGCACAAGCGCGATGATTTTGGTTCTGATTTTCACTCTGAGTGCCTTTGGCGCATAATAGCACAAGCGGGGCTTCCCTGTCATTGCTGCCTTCATTTCATCCAACGGGCGAGTGTGCTCCCAGGGCTCGTGACGATCACCAGCAGCAAGGCCCGTCACATCGACCCTTGTCCTGCCGCCATAAAAGGGGTGTGGATGAAGAGAGACAGAGTCCACAACTAATAGCGACATCGAACAGTTGGGGCACCCCGGAGATAACTCCAACATCCGACCTCCACGCCATTCCGTATTTGAATGGGATCCGGATGCCCGCACAGACGGGCCTATGAAGTCCTAGCGAGCGAAATCCTTTGCGAAGCACCGCTGAGCGGCGGCGCGCATCCGAGAGAACGCTTCTGGAGCCGCGGCATCTCGACAGCGTCCGAAAGCAGGCACGAAGGATTGTGAAAAAATGCTCGAGGGCGGCAAATCTGGATAACAGAGACAGGCCACGCCCTCTACGGCGGTGAACCAGGGGTTTCCGACACCGCACCTCTCCTCGATTTGGTGGCTCGACCAGCTTGGGCTCCTTGCCCGCGAGGTGGTCTCTCGCGTGTTTCGTCAATCGCTTGTGGGCTCGGACTACGGGCTCCTCGACCAGAACAGCTTCGCGCCAAGGCCCGACTACTATGCGAGCTTTCTCTGGAAAAGGTTGATGGGAAACAGGGTGTTCAAGGCGCTTCGGTAGAAAGATCGGACGGGAAGATCCGGGCGTACCATCATTCCTCCACGAAGAGATCACGGACCCATTGTCTCCTCCTCGTGAGCCTTCGTGACACCCATTCGCTGATCATCGTCGCTGGCTCGATCAGGAAGCGGTACATCATCGAACCTGTCGGCGGCATCCGCTCTTCCCGACTCGCGCTCAACGGCGTCCCTGTCGAAGAGGACCTTGTTTTCGCCTGGGGCAAGGAGTCGACGAGAAGGAAGTACAAAGTGGCCGTCGGGCCAGGGAAACCCGGAGACGGTCTGGATAGCGCGCCGTCGGAGGTCGTCTTGCCGCCGTATGCCTGCGCGTTTGTGCTCCAAGTCTCCAAGTTAGTCGCAATACGCTGTAAAGACTGCCCCAGAACAAAGCATACGCAGACAAAAAGGAGGGAGAAGTTACATTTCAAATGAGTCATTCGTGACCGAAATAACCCATATTTATCCTTTATTAACCCACCATCTATAGAAAATGGAAATGATGAGTACTATCATGAGGGTAGAGATAACCGAGGTAAACGCGCGGTGCATTAGGGAGCGACTTAGGAAGCCGACGAGCTGTCGCATCGTCCACAGGAGGGATAATTATGAAGTCAATCTCAATCAGGCTTTGTCTTATTGCTTTCTGCGCGTGGACGTTTGCAGGCATCTCCACGCTATGGGGCGATCCTCCCAATCGAGTGGGCCGCCTGAACTACATCAGCGGTACCGTTTCGTTTCACCCGGAAAGCGTCGAGGATTGGGCCCCTGCGACCATGAACTATCCCTTGACCATCGGAGACAATCTGTGGACGGACCAGGATGGGCAGGCCGAAGTCCACGCGGGATCAACCGCTGTCCGTCTTGCCGCGAGCACAGAGATTTCCTTCCTGAACTTAGACGACCAGACAATCCAGATTCGACTCTCAACAGGGTCAGTGAACCTGCGACTTCGTCAATTGGGCGCGACTGAGCAAATCGAGGTGGATACCCCCAACGCAAGCCTTTCACTTCTTCGCTCTGGCACCTATCGAATCGATGTTCAGCAAAGTGGAGACACCACTGTCACGGTGCGCTCTGGGGAGATTGAAGTGACTGCTGGTAACTCTGTATTCCCCTTGCCCCAGCAGCAAATGGCTACAATCACTGGTGCCGATTCTCCCGCGCACCAAGTTGCAAGCGCTGCCCCACTAGATAATTGGGACCTGTGGTGTCAGGCACGGGATCAGAAAGAAGACCACATCGCCTCAGCTCAATACGTCCCTGGTGATCTTGATGGAGTCGCAGACCTTGATCAGTACGGAAACTGGAGTGTTGATCCGAACCTGGGGCCCGTCTGGGCGCCGAAGGTGATAGTTGCGGGATGGGCGCCATATCGCTTCGGGCACTGGGCCTGGGTTGACCCCTGGGGCTGGACCTGGATCGATGATGCTCCCTGGGGATTCGCCCCTTTCCACTATGGCCGGTGGGCATATCGCAACAACGCCTGGGTGTGGGTGCCAGGGGCTCATATTGGTCACCCGGTCTATGCGCCTGCGCTCGTGACATTTGTTGGAGGAGCGGGGTGGCGCCCCAATCAGGCCCCTGGGGAGAGCGTCGGATGGTTTCCTCTTGGCCCGCATGAGCCCTATATTGCCCCCTACCGTAGCGACAACACGCGTCTGCACAATATTGACGTCGAGCATTTCAACTACGTGAACCGCAATGTTCCTGGCGCAGTGACGGTCGTTCCGAACGAAACTTTTGTCCGCGGCCAGCCGGCGGGGAAAGCCGCGCTCAAACTGTCCAACGATGAGCTTGGGAAAGCTCCGGTGCGTGGGGCTGTATCGCCCCTGGTTCCGCAGAAAGAGAGCCTCCTTGGTAGCTCCAACTCAACTCGCGGCAGAGTTGCCCAGCCTCCTGCCTCGATAATGTCTCGGCCGGTGGTGGCGCGGCTGACTCCGCCACCTCAGACCATCCCCTTTGCAGCGCGTCAGCAGGCCCTTGCCGCCCATCCTGGTCAGCCTCTTGATGCGGGAACGTTGTCCAACCTGAGTCGATCAGCTCCCGCTGCTCGCTCGCCGGTCACTGTCGTAACTCCGAGAAAGAGTGTCGGACAACCATCTGTCTCACCTCAGACGCAAGCAAAGGGAAACCCATCTCCGAGCCCTGTGCTTCGAGCCTTCTGCTCGACAGCCCACTGCGCCGTCTACGGGTCACGCAGGGACTGCGATGCAGCCTTCAGTCCGACAGCCGGCAGCGTCTCCTGCTGGGCGTACAGGTACTGCTGTGCAGCCTTCTGCTCGACAGCCGGCCATGCCCGCTGCAGCAGGGCATGCAGGGACTGCTCCATCTGCCCAAAAAGAAGACAAATTGCTAAGACAGCCTGAAAATTGACGACTCTTGGAGCAAAAAGCAATGGCGCCGCCTTTACCTGAAAACTCAGCCGACTCCAATTCAGCAGGTTGTCATGAGACAGGACACGCGAGATGTGCTAGTGTCCCGTCCCCGAAATTCGCCCACATAGGCGTTCGATCTTCGCAAGGATCGAGTCTGCCGTAGCGACCCAGACGAACGGCTTTGCTCTCTTGTTGTGGGCGGCGACGAACTGCTCG